>JANMTS010000144.1:0-111179 GCA_031390755.1 Holophagales bacterium | reverse complement strand
GCGAGGGCAACTTCCCTGATGTGAAGCGAGCTTGACTCGTGGCGAGGTGACGTAGCGCAACACGGGGGAGCTTTGCCTCGCAACGCGGTAACGTTGCCCAGCCGCAGGGAAGCCGACCCGGTGGCGAGGTGACGGCACCCGGCACCCGGGTGATCTCACCTCGCGGCGCGGCACTTGATCGGACCGCTGGGGAAGCCTGCCTGTTGCCGGGTAACGTTACTGCGTCGCGAGGGGATCTTCCCCCGTCCCGGAGCCGGCGCCACACATTCGGCTCCAGATTCGTGGACTGCATAAGGACCGATCTTTGTGACGCACTACACTAGCTAGCTCCTCCGCACCACCACCGCGTGCCGCGGATCCCAGGCCAGGACGGCCGGGTCTCCGATCTTGAAGCCTGTGGTCTCCTCGCGGGTCCGGTTCTGCTCGTAGACCGTGAATTGCCGGCCGGCGGCGTCCCGGACGGTCCAGAGGGTGATTGCTCCCTGGTAGAGGCGTTCCTCGATCACGACCGGCAGGCCCTCGTATTCCCCTTCCCTTGGCCTGCGAAGCTCCAACTTCTCCGGCCGGACCACGAAGCGGCCGGTGTCGCCTTCGAAGACGTTCGCGGCGCCGGTGAAGCGGGCCACGAACTCCGTCTCCGGGGCCTCGAAGACCTCGACCGGTGTGCCCACCTGCTCCACCTTGCCCTGGCTCATGACGGCGAGACGGTCGGAGAGGGCCAGGGCCTCGTCCTGGTCGTGGGTGACGAAGAGAAAGGAGATGCCGAGCCGGCGCTGGAGCGCCTTCAGCTCCACCTGGACCTCCTTGCGAAGGTTCGGATCGAGCGCCGCCAGCGGCTCGTCCAGCAGGAGAACCTCGGGCTTGAGCACCAGGGCGCGCGCCAGGGCCACCCTCTGACGCTGTCCGCCGCTCAGCTGGCTCGGCCTGCGGCGCTCCATCCCGGTCAGGCGGACCAGTTCCAGAGCCTCCGCGACCCGCTCCCGGTGCTTGGAGCGCGAAACGCCCTTGTAGCCGAGCCCGAAGGCGACGTTCTCCTCGACGGTGAGGTGGGGGAACAGAGCGTAATGCTGGAAGACCAGGTTCACCGGCCGGCGGTGGGCCGGAACCCGGGTCACGTCCTCGCCGTGGATGCGGATCGTCCCTGAGGTCGGCGACTCCAGGCCGGCGATCAGCCGCAGTAGCGTGGTCTTGCCGCAGCCGCTCGGACCCAGGAGAGAGAAAATCTCCCCCTTCCGGATGGTCAGGCTCACGCCGTCCACGGCGATCACCACCGGGGCCGCCCCGAACTCCCGGCGGACGTTGACGATCTCGACGCTTGGCTCCATGGAGTCGGATGATACCGGATGGCGCCCCGCCTCCCGGGGCGGGGCCTTCCGGGACGCCGGACACGTATACTTGCTGCCATGTCTGAGACGACGATGCTCGCGGCCCCTGGCGGCCGCACGAAGGGCCACTACTACTACAAGCACATCGGCGACCTGAAGCAGCGGTTGGCCGAGTCCGTCCCGCGCGAAGAGCTGCGGGACCTCCACCGGGTGCGCCCCGTCCGTCACTTCCTGACGGTCGGCCGGCACGTCCTCATGGTTCTGCTGTGCGGCTGGGCTCTCTGGCAGGATCAGTACCGATGGCTGTGGATTCCCGCGGCGATCGTCCAGGGCTTCAACGTCCTGGGCTTCATCATCCTGCTGCACGAGCAGGTCCACAAGATCATCTTCGCGAAGAGCCGGCCGCGGCTGGAGCGCCTGCTGGGCATCCTCTACGCCATGCCGGCCAACATCTCGGCCACCCAGTTCTCGATCTGGCACCTCGACCACCACAACGAGCTCGGCCACGCCGAGGACGACCCCAAGCGCGCGCACCTGAGCCCGAAGAAGCGCTCGCGGTGGCTCAAGGTTCTCTACATGACGCCCGCGCTGTTCGCCATCTACATGCGCGGAGCCGGACGAGAGGTGAAGACCTACCCCGCGGACAAACAGCGGATCATCCAGCGCGAGCGCCTGCTCAACCTCACCTTCCACCTGAGCCTCGCCGTCACGCTGCTGGCGTTCGGCGGCGGGTGGGTGCTGTTCCGGGTGTGGGTCGTGCCGGTGTTCTTCTGCTTCCCGCCGGTCTTCGTGCTCAACCGGCTCGGGCAGCACTACGACATCGACCCGAACGACCCGGCCAAGTGGTCGACGCTCGTCGACGGCAACCCGGCGTGGCACTTCCTGTTCCTGTGGTCGAACTTCCACATCGAGCACCACTACTACCAGCGCGTGCCGTTCTACAACCTGAAACGGCTCAACCGGTCGCTGCAGCCGTTCTACAGCCGCACCGGGCTGCGCAGCCGAACCTACGCGGAGATGCTCTGGGGCTGGTTCGTGCTCAACAAGGAGGCCCACACCGACTGGGAGATGCCCGAGAGCAGTCCTGGCGAGCGTGGGGACCGCGCGGAGGCATCGGCGGCCTGAACGCCGCCTGAAAGAGATAGACTTCCGAGTCGATGGCCGACCTGGGTAGTCAACTTCCCGTCTGGAGCGCGGTCCCGTTCGCGGGAATCCTGCTGTCCATTGCGCTCTTCCCGCTTCTGGCGCCGAGGTTCTGGCACCACCACTATCCGAAGATCTCCCTCGGATGGGGGCTGCTGCTGGCGATCCCCTTCCTGACGGTCTACCGTCGCGAGGCCGTCTACGAGATCCTCCACGTGGCGCTCGCGGACTATCTGCCGTTCCTCGTCCTGCTGGGAACCCTGTTCACGATCGGCGGCGGCATCTACATCCGCGGGTCGCTGCGCGGCACCCCCTGGGTGAACCTGGCCATCCTGGCCGTGGGCACGTTCCTGGCCTCGTGGATCGGCACGACCGGCGCCGCCATGGTGCTCATCCGGCCCCTGCTCCGGGCCAACGCCCACCGGCGGTACAAGACCCACACCGTGGTCTTCTTCATGTTCCTGGTCGCGAACATCGGCGGCTCGCTGACCCCGCTGGGCGATCCGCCGCTCTTCCTGGGGTTCCTCCGCGGAGTGCCTTTCTTCTGGACCTTCAGCCTGGCGTTCGAAATGATCGTCGTGGCGGGCCTCGTGCTCGCGTCCTACCTGGCGGTCGACTCGGTGCTCTGGCGCCGGGAGGAGAAGACGGTCCGGGCCTGGACGCCCGAGAATCCCGAACGGCTCGGGATCGAAGGCGCGCACAATCTGCTGTTCCTGGCCGGCGTGCTGGCGGCCGTGATCGTCTCGGGCGTCTGGCATCCGGGCGAGGTGACGTTCTTCGGCGTTCATCTCGGAATCCAGAATCTGGTGCGGGACGTGGTGCTGATCGGGCTGCTTCTCGGCTCGTGGCTCACCACCAACCGGGAGACCCACACGAAGAACGGCTACTCCTGGGGACCGATCCAGGAGGTCGCGATCCTGTTCGCGGCGATCTTCGCCACGATCATCCCAGTGCTCGCCATGCTGCGGGCCGGCGAGGCCGGCGCGATGGCCGGCCTGATCCGGTCGGTGCAAACCCCCGCGCAGTTCTTCTGGGCGACCGGCGTGCTTTCTTCCTTCCTGGACAACGCGCCGACCTACCTGACCTTCCTGACGACGGCGCTCGGCCGCCTCTACCCCGGCATGCCGGAGCGCGAGGCGATCCAGCACCTCATTGCGGAGCACGACCATTTCCTGATGGCGATCTCGACCGGCGCCGTGTTCATGGGAGCCAACACCTACCTGGGCAACGCGCCGAACTTCATGGTCAAGTCCATCGCCGAGGAGGCCGGAGTGGAGATGCCCTCGTTCTTCGGCTACATCTTCCGGTACGTGGTGCCCTTCCTGATTCCCACGTTCCTCCTCGCGACCTGGATCTTCTTCTTCTAGGAGGCCTCGATGCGCTGGTACGAGCTGATGATCGAGGGGGATGGCGAGGCTCTGGAGGCTCTCCTCGCCGCCAGCCCTGGCGACGAGATCTACGGCAGGGATCTGCGGCTCGCGGAGTCGTCCTTCACCGACCGGGTTCTGGAGTTCCTGCACGCCCAGAGCCACCACATCCTGTTCGTCTCCGCTCCGCGGGCGGGCGCGCTCGTCCGGTCGCTCCGGGAGGACGATTCAGACCTGAACCTGGAGTGGATCCGGGAGGTCGTCGGAGGCCGCTTCCGCTTCAAGGCCGAGGCCTACAACCGGGATGTGGCGAAGGCGATTCGCGACGCGCTGACCGTCAACCTGCCGGCTGGCATCTCCTGCCTGGACTTCCTCAAAGAGGAGAACGACCCGGAAGCCAGGGGCATCGAGCTCTTCACGCCGGTCCACGACTACGTCTTCAAGGCGAGCGGCACGATCGAGGGCGTGCCGCCCGGGATTCTGGAGATGAGCCGGCGGCTCACCCGGCTGGACTTCGTGCAGGAGGAGCCGCTCGAGTTGGAGACGCGGGAGGTTTCCGAGGACGGGCTGACCTTCCTGGCCTCCTAGGAAGCGGCGACCGTCAGATCCTCGACCTTCGCGTCCGGGGCGTTCTTCTTGACGGACTCGATGCCGTTCTCCATGGACGCCGCCGTCTTGTAGAGCTCGCTGCGGCCCACCGTCTGGCCGTTGGAGGCCTTGAGGACGAAGAAGTGCTGCCCGTCGGTGGCCTTCTTGCGCTCGTAACGGCCATCCTCCGGAGCGTTGTTCCGCACCGATTCGATTCCGGACGACGCCCCACGCTTCTCCTTGTACATCTCGCTGCTGAGGATCACCTGGCCGTTGCCGGCGTGCAGGTTGAAATGGAACTGCCCACTGGCCGACTTCTTGAGCGCGAATTTCCCCGCCATGGAATCTCCTTTCGAACAAGCTGCGTCAAGCTGGAAGACAACGAAATGTGGGTTTGAGCTTAGCAGAGGTCGGAATCTGCCAACCAATCGCGCGCTTTGAGGAACTCCTCATAGAGCCGCGCCTCGGGCGTGCCGGGCTCCGGCTTCCAGTTGTAGCGCCAGCGCACCAGCGGCGGCAGCGACATGAGGATCGACTCGGTCCGGCCTCCGGACTGGAGACCGAAAAGGGTGCCGCGGTCCCAGACGAGGTTGAACTCGACGTAACGGCCCCGGCGATAGAGTTGGAAGTCGCGCTCGCGCTCGCCGTAGGGGAGATCCCGGCGGCGCTGGAGGATCGGCAGATAGGCGGCGAGGAAACGGTCGCCAACACTGCGCAGGAGATCGAAGGAGCGCTCGAAACCCAACTCGTTCAGGTCGTCGAAGAAAAGGCCCCCGATGCCGCGCGGCTCGTTGCGGTGCTTGAGGAAGAAGTACTCGTCGCACCAGCGCTTGTAGCGCGGGTAGGTCTCTGGCCCGAAGGGCTCGCAGGCATCCCGGGCCACGGTGTGCCAGTGGACGGCGTCCTCTTCGAATCCATAGTAGGGCGTGAGGTCGAAGCCACCGCCGAACCACCAGACCGGCTCGCTGCCAGGCTTCTCCGCGAGGAAGAAGCGGACGTTCATGTGGGTGGTCGGCACGTACGGGTTGCGGGGATGGAAGACCAGCGAGACGCCGAGAGCTTCGAAGCTCCGGCCCGCCAACTCGGGACGCTGGGCCGTCGCCGACGGCGGCAGCCCGGGACCATGGACGTGGGAGAACCCGACGCCGGCCTGCTCGAAGACGTTCCCCTCGGCGAGAACCCTGGACCGGCCGCCTCCCCCCTCGGGCCGCTCCCAGGTCTCCTCAGCAAAGACGGCACCGCCGTCTTCAGACTCGATGGCCGCGCAGATCCGATCCTGGAGTCCCAGGAGATAGGTCTTGACGGCAGCGGTGTCGACCACGCTCAACGCTCGGCCCTCCGAGCTCTCAGCGCTGGTCGACGGGCGAGGGAAACAGCTCCGCCTGGCTGCGGTCGCCGTTGGGGACGCGGTACTCGCCGGTCCAGCAGGCGGTGCAGTAGCTCTCGGGCGGACCGCTCACCGAGGCGAGCATGCCTTCGAGCGAGATGTAGGCGAGGCTGTCGGCCTCGATGAACTGGCGGATCTCTTCGATCGTGTGGTGCGAGGCGATCAGCTCCTCGCGGGTCGGCGTGTCGATGCCGTAGTGGCAGGGCCACTGGGTCGGCGGCGCCGAGATCCGCAGGTGGACCTCCGCGGCGCCGCCGTCGCGGATCATGCGGACGATCTTGCGCGAGGTCGTGCCGCGCACGATCGAGTCGTCTACCAGCACCACCCGCTTCCCGGTCAGCAGCTCGCGCACCGGGTTGAGCTTGATCTTCACGCCGAAGTTCCGGATCGACTGCCTGGGCTCGATGAAGGTGCGGCCCACGTAGTGGTTGCGGACCAGCCCGAACTCCAGCGGCAGAGCGGACTCCCGGCTGTAGCCCATCGCCGCGAAGAGTCCGCTGTCCGGCACCGGGACCACGATGTCCGCGGCCGCGGGCGCCTCGCGGGCCAGGCGCGCTCCCAGGCGGAGCCGCGACTGCGAGACCGCGTCGCCGAAGACGCGGCTGTCCGGCCGGGCGAAGTAGACGTGCTCGAAGATGCATCGGGCCGGCGGCTCCTTGCGGGTCAGATGGAAGCTCTCCACCTGGCCGTTGCGGGAGACCACCACCTCTCCCGGCTCCAGCTCCCGCACCGCCTTCGCACCCAGCAGGTCGAAGGCGCAGCTCTCCGAAGCGAAGCAGGGAAGGCCGTTCAGGTCGCCCAGGATCAACGGCCGGAAGCCGTTGGGGTCGCGGGCCGCGATCAGGCAGGTGTCGGTGTTGAGAAGCAGCGAGTAGGCGCCGCGGACCTCTTCCAGGGCGATCATGAAGGACTCCACGATGTCCTTGCGCGGCGCGCGGGCCATCAGGTGAAGGATGACCTCGGTGTCGCTGGTCGTCTGGAAGATCGAGCCCTGCTGCTCCAGGCGCTCGCGGATCTCGACCGGGTTGGTGAGGTTGCCGTTGTGGACGATGCCGATGGGGCCCATCGAGGTCTTCACCACGATGGGCTGGGCGTTCTCCACCACGCTGGAGCCCGCGGTCGAGTAGCGGGTGTGCCCGATGGCGCGGAATCCCTTCAGGTGGTCCAGCGCGTCCTCCGTGAAGATGTCGGAGACGTGGCCCATCCCCCGCTCGAGACGGAGCTTCTCGCCGTTCCAGGACACCATGCCGGTGCTCTCCTGGCCGCGATGCTGGAGCGCATACAGCCCCAGGTAGGTCAGGTTCGCCGCGTCGTCACAGCCGTCGATGCCGAAGATGCCACACATAGGGGAGCGATTCTAACCGCTTCGGGCCTGTTTGCTCCGGCCATTCTATACTTGCTCTTCAGCCTTGGACATCGCGCCGGCCCACGTCGGTGCCCACTCGCCAGGAGGGATGCCATGAACCGTACGCTCGGATGTTTCTTCGCCCTCGGAATGCTCGTCGTCGGCCTGGCCCCGGCCGCGGCACAGTGCCTCAAGATCACGGGGATCTACCTTGAAGACGACCACGAGCCGGGCGGCTTTCTGACCCAACCCGAAATCGAGGTCTTCCAGGCACAGGGGCTCTCTCCGAGCTTCGACTCTCTCAAGGGAGACCGCAGGGCTCTCGCCATCTTCAACGGCGGCTACCTGGTCGGCGGCAAGCAGGGCACCAAACCCGACATCAACGACACCGGGAAGTGGTACACGTTGAATCCTCCCATCTCGATCACCGGAATGGGAGTCGGCATTCTCCTCGTGGAGGACGATCAGGTGACTGGAACCTTCTATGCTTCCTCGTCCTTCTGGAACGGCTTCTTTTGTACCCGGGTGAACGACCCCGCCGTCCCCGCTGGCCTTCTCCGCTGTCAGAACCCCAGCTTCTCCCCGGGAGAGGACGACGTCTTCCGGGGAATGCTCATCCTGACCGGCAGCTTCTTTTCCTTGCAGGACGTGACGCTGGACCTCGGAGACTGGAGAGTCAGGGTCAACTCAAGCTGCTGACATCTACAGGCCCAGCGCCTTCGGAAGCGCGGTGGTCCAGATCGCGTGCAGGTCCGCCACCGGGGCGCGCAGGGTCTCTCCTCCGGACTTCATCACCAGATCCTCGCCGCCGACCTCGCCGATCTCGGCGGCCGGAACGCCCGCCAGCTCGGCGGCTTCCAGCACGCGGTCCAGGTTCGCCGGCGGACAGGCCACGATCGCGCGGGCCTGAGTCTCCGAGTAGAGATCGGCCCCCACCATCGGAACGTCGACGGTGACGCCCATCTTCCTGCCCAGGCAGGCTTCGGTCAGCGCGAGCAGGAAGCCGCCCTCGGACAGATCGTGGGCGGTGTGGACCAGGCCCGGCTGGATCAGCCCCCGCAGGAGCTTCGCGAGCCGGAGCTCGGCGTCGAGATCGACCTCGGGCGGCCGGCCCTGCTCGATGCCGTAGAGCAGTCTCAGGTACGCGGCGCCGCCGTGCTCCGAGCGGTCCTTGCCGAGCAGGACGACCCGGTCGCCGCGGCGCACGAAGGACGGCGCCGGCAGGTTGGGAAGCATGGGAATGACGCCCACCATGCCCACGGTCGGGGTCGGATAGATCGAATTGCCCTCGGTCTCGTTGTAGAAGGAGACGTTGCCCGAGATGACCGGCACGCTCAGCGCCAGGCAGGCCTCGGACATGCCGCGGATCGCCTCGCGGAACTGCCAGGAGATCTCGGGGCGCTCCGGGTTGCCGAAGTTCAGGCAGTCGGTCAGCCCCACGGGCTCGGCGCCCACGCAGGCCAGGTTGCGCACCGCCTCGGCCACGGCCTGCATGCCGCCGCGCCGGGGGTCGAGATAGCAGTAGACCGGGTTCACGTCCGAGGTCATGGCGAGGCCCGACGGCGTCCCCTTGAGGATCAGCACCGCGGCGTCGCCGCCCGGCCCCTGCACGGTGTTGGTGCGGACGGAGTAGTCGTACTGGCTCCAGATCCACTCCTTGCTGGCCAGCTCCGGCGTGGCGAGGAGCCGTTCGAGGCTGCCGCGGAGGTTCTCCGGCTGCGGAACTTCCGGCGCGCGCTGGCGCTCGGCGAGATCGGCCGGCGGCTCGGCGGGCCGGGTGTACATCGGCGCCTCCTCGGTGAGAGGGAGCACCGGCATGTCCGCCACGATGTTGCCCTGCCACTCCAGGACGGCGCGGCCGGTCTCGGTGACCTCGCCGATCTCGGCGACTTCGAGCCCCCAGCGGCGGAAGACCTTCTCCAGCACCTCTTCCTGGCCCTTGCGGGCCACGAGGACCATGCGCTCCTGGGACTCGGAGAGCATCATCTCGTAGGGGGTCAGGCCGGGCTGGCGCAGGGGGACGTTGTCGAGCTTGAGCCGGATGCCCGTGCCGCCGCGGCCGGCCATCTCGAAGGCCGAGCTGGTGAGGCCGGCAGCACCCATGTCCTGGATGGCTACGATGGCGCCGGTGCGCATGGCTTCCAGGCAGGCTTCCAGGAGGATCTTCTCGGTGAACGGATCGCCCACCTGGACGGTCGGCCGCTTCTTTTCGCTCTCTGCATCAAACGACTCCGAGGCCATGGACGCGCCATGGATGCCGTCGCGGCCCGTGCGGCTGCCGACGTAGAGGAGCGGATTGCCGGAGCCGCTCGCCCGCGCCTTGAAGATGCGGTCGCGGCGGGCGACGCCGAGCGCGAAGGCGTTGACCAGGATGTTGCCGTTGTAGCAGCGGTGAAAGCCGGTCTCGCCGCCGACCGTGGGGATGCCGACGCAGTTGCCGTAGTCGCCGACGCCGCGCACCACGCCGTCGATGAGGAACCGCATGCGCGGCGCGTCGATCTCGCCGAAGCGCAGCGAGTCCATGCAGGCGATCGGCCGCGCTCCCATGGTGAAGATGTCGCGCAGGATGCCGCCGACGCCGGTCATCGACCCCTGGTAGGGCTCGATGAAGCTCGGATGGTTGTGCGACTCCATCTTGAAGACCGCGACCCAGCCGTGCCCCACGTCCACCACGCCCGCGTTCTCGCCCGGCCCCTGGAGGACGTGCGGTCCCTCGGTGGGGAGCTCCTTGAGGTAGACCTTGGAGGACTTGTACGAGCAGTGCTCGGACCACAGGGCCGAGGTGATGCCCAGCTCGGTGATGTTCGGGTTGCGACCCAGGATCCGCGTCAGCCGCTCCAGCTCCTCGGCGGTCATGCCGTGGGCGCGGGCGGTTTCGAGGGTGACCGGGGTTTCCGAAAATTGGACGGCCGTCATCGGGACGCTCCCACGGACGCCTCGACGAGGCTGGCGAACAGGCCCATGCCGTCGGTGTTGCCCAGCACGTTCTCGGTGCAGCGCTCGGGGTGCGGCATCATGCCGAGCACGTTTCCGCGCTCGTTGCAGATCCCGGCGATGGCGCGCGCCGAGCCGTTCGGGTTCCATTGAGACTCCGCGGGGGCGCCTTCCGGAGTCACATAGCGGAACACCACCTGGTCGGCGGCTTCCAGCCGGTCGAGCTTCTCGTGCGCGTCCTCGTAATTGCCCTCGGCGTGGGCGATCGGCATGCGCAGCACCTGGCCGACCTGATAGCCCCGGGTGAAGGGGAGGTCGTTGCGCTCGACCTTGAGGTAGACGTCGCGGCACTGGAAGCGGAGGTTCTGGTTGCGCCGCATGGCACCGGGCAGGAGACCCGTCTCCAGGAGGATCTGGAAGCCGTTGCAGATGCCCAGAACGAGACCGCCGGCCTCGGCGTGGCGCTTGACCGCGGCCATCACGGGCGAAAGCGCGGCCAGGGCGCCGGCCCGCAGGTAGTCGCCGTAGGAGAAGCCGCCGGGGAGGACGACCAGATCGCACCCCTTGAGATCCTCGTCCTGGTGCCAGAGGAAGGCCGCTTCCTGCTGCAGCACGTGCTTGAGGACGTGGTAGACGTCGTGGTCGCAGTTGCTGCCCGGAAAGACGACGACGCCGGCCTTCATGGCAGCAGCTCCACGGCGTAGTCCTCGACCACGGTGTTGGCGAGCAGCTTCTCGCACATCGCGCGCAGCTCGCGGTCGGCCTGCTCGCGGTCGTCGGTGGCGAGCACGATCTCGAAGCTCTTGCCGGCGCGGACGTCCTCGACGCCCGCGAAGCCCACCCGGGTAAGCGCATCGCGGATCGCCTTGCCCTGAGGGTCGAGGATCTCGCGGCGCGGATAGACGGTCACTCTTGCCTTCAAAACGACACCTCCAGCCAGGGAGAGGGATTGTCCTGCTCGGCGACCACCAGGCGCGCGGCGCACCGCTCCCGATCGAGAACCTCCCCCACCGCAGCGGCGGCGAGAGCGGGAAGGTTGTTGGTCTCGGAGAGGTGGTACAGAACCACGCTGTGCAGACGGTCGGTCATCAGCTCGGGAAGGCCGTCGGCGGCGTCACGGTTCGACAGGTGACCGTGCCGGCCGGCGATCCGTTGCTTGAGGCTCCAAGGATACGGCCCGTTGCGCAGCATGTCGAGATCGTGGTTGGTCTCGAGGAGCAGAACGTCCAGATCCGAAAGTCGTCCCCAGGCGAGGCTCGTGCGGCAGCCGAGGTCGGCGGCCAGGCCGATGCGGCGGCCCTGCGGGTCCTGGATCAGGAACCCGACCGGCTCGCGCGCGTCGTGGGGGATGAGAAACGGCTCGACGAGGAAGCCCGCGACCTCGCGCGGCTCCCCGGAGCGCAGCACCTCGGCCGAGCGCGACGCCTCCTCGCCCAGTCCGGCGCCCGCGAGGGTGCCCTGGGTGGCGAAGACGGACAGCCCGAGCTTCCGGGCGAGGCGGTCCGCCCCGCGGCAGTGGTCGATGTGCTCGTGGGTCAGGATCAGCCCGCCGAGGGTCGCCGCATCGAAGTCGAGGCGCTTCATCCGCCGGATCAGCTCGCGGCAGGAGAAGCCGGCGTCGATCAGCAGGCGGTGCGGACCGGACTCGATCACCACGGCGTTGCCGCCGCTGCCGGAGCCCAGGACGCCGACCCGCAACGGTGGTCCGGCGAGTGGGCCGGACGCCGGCTGGTGCGCCTGAGCTGCCTTCACGGCGGTCGAAACCGCGGCGCTCGGCACGCCGAAGTCGAGGCTCGCCTGCTGCCAGGCGGGCTCGTTCGCCGCCGTCTGGGCGATTGGGGCCGACCGGGAGGGCTTGGGGGACACCGGGGACACTAGGGGCAACACGGGTCGAGGGTACCACCCTTGGGGGGCGCCTGTCAGCCGCCTACTAGAAGCGGTATGACGTCAGAAGCGGTACTCCTTGCCTTGCTCCAGGAAGTCGATGTCCGGGTTGTGGAGCGCCCGGATCTCCTCCTTGATGCGGTCCACGCAGGGGGGCTTGAGGTGGTGGACCAGGATCGGAACCCGCCGTTCGAGCTTGCGCAGCTCGGCCTCCAGGGTCTGCGGCGTCAGGTGGTAGGAGACGTCCGCGATCGGCTGCAGAGTGTTGTCGAAGCTGGTCTCGATGCAGACCGCCTTCAGGTTCGGGGTCCGGCTCGCAATTTCCCAGAGGCGCTGCGTCGGCCCGGTGTCGCTCGACCAGAGGACCGCCGAGCCGTTCTGCTCGATCAGGAAGCCGTGGGTCGGGACCAGGTGGCTGACCGGGATCGGCGTGAACGACACGCCGTCGATCATCAGCGGAGTCTCGCTCTCGATCTCATGGAAGCGGACCGCCGGCAGCAGGTGATTGGGCAGGCGGGTGAAGTCGGGCCAGGTCGCGTTGTTGAACAGGTACTTGCGGATGGCGTAGATCGTGGCTCCGGAGGCGTGGATGTCGATCGCCCCCTTCTCGCTCTTGCCGTAGACGTTCTCGATGAAGAACGGCAGCGAGTTGGTGTGGTCCATGTGGGAGTGGCTGAGCAGGATCGTGTGGACGTCGACCAGCTGCTCGATGGACAGCACCTGGGAGAGAGAGCCCGCGTCGAGCGCAATGCGGCCGTTGATCAGCAGGCATGTCATCCTGCAATCCCGGCTTTCGCCGCCATAGCCGCCGAGGATCTCGATCCGCATATTTGAAAGGATTGTATTCAGGAGACGGCGCGGAGGGAAGAGGAGGGGCGCGCGGGCGCCCCTCCCGTCCTTCCAGGAGATCTCTGCCCTAGAATCGGGTGCCGATCCAGAAGGCCGTCTGGCTGTCCAGCCGGTCCTTCAGATCCCACCGCTTCGCGAAGTCCCAGTTGAGGTTGAAACCGAGGAACTGCACGGTGACGCCGAAGCCGTAGGCAGCGATGCCGTCCCGGAGCCGCTTGGTCTCCGAATCGTAGAACTTGAAGTCGTCGCGGTCCTTGTACCAGGCACCGCCCACGTCGAGGAAGACCACGCCGCGGACGCCCTGGAAGTTGATGATCGGCGTCGCCACCAGGTCCAGGAGCGGGAATCGGTACTCCGCGTTGGCGAAGAACGCCCGGTCGCCGGTCAGCGAGCGGTAGTCGATGCCGCGCAGGGTGTCGAGACCGCCGATATAGATCGGGCTCGCCCGGTTCCCTTCGTTGATCCCGGCGAAGGCGCGGAAGGCCAGGTTGCTGCGCTGGGTCACGGCGAAGTACTGGCGGACGTCGATGTCGATGCTGGACATCAGGGTGCCGCTCTCGTCGAGGTCCGGGGCGTAGAAGAGGTCCATCCGCCAGCGCCGCCCGCTGATCGGTCCGTAGTTGGCGAAGCCCGCCGAGTCGCCGACCAGGGCTCCGGTCAGCAGCGGGAAATCGTCCTCGATCGGAATGAACTCGGTGTTGGTCTCTCCGGTGGTGGGATCCTCGGAGAAGATCGGATACCGGAACTGGCGGTAGAGGTAGCCCGCCCCGACCTCGGCCCGGGTGTAGAAGGTGAAGGGGAAGTTGAGCGAGCCGATGGCGCCCGTCTGCTGGAGGGCGGTCTCGCCGCGGTCCAGCCGGCCGCGCACGAAGTCCTCGGCGAGGTAGTACTGCCGCTCGTCGAAGACGTTGACGCTCCACTGCAGACGGTTGGTGAAGTCGGCGTAGACGAAGTTGAAGTTCTGGAAGCTCGACACGGAGCTGATGTCGGCCAGGATCCGCCGGTCTCCCAGGTAGTCGGAGAAGGTCAGCAGCACGCGGCCGGTGTAGAGTTGGTTCTCGACGCCCGCGTAGGCCTGGGCGTCCTCCAGGAAGAACTTGAACCCGCCGTAGGTGTCCCGGTTGGCGTCGTCCAGAGTGACCTGGATGTCCGGCTCGAAGACCGGCAGATCCTGGGCCTGGGCGGGCTCGACCGGTACCGCCTCGCGGGTCGGCTCCTTGACGGGCTCGTCCACGTTGGTGACGTAGAGGTTGAACGTCCCCTTCCAGTAGCCGGTGAAGACCAGGCGCTCGCCTTCTTCAAGGTCGCGCAGGACGGTCGGCATGAAGGCGCCGGTCACCACGTTGGTGTGCTGGAGAACCTCGCCGCCCGCGAGGTCGAGGCTGTAGACGTTGTCGCGGCCGTCGCGGTCGGAGGTGAAGTAGACCCGCTTGCCGTCCGGCGAGAAGACCGGGTCGTTCTCGTTGGAGTCGCCCGAGGTGAGCTGGAAGCGCTTCGTCGGATTCGCCGGATTCGTCGGATTCGTCGGATTACCGAGATCGACGCGGAAGAGCTTGCCGTAGCCGTCGCCCACCACGGAGACCATGACGAGGGAGCGGCCGTCCGGCGAGTAGACCGGCGCGCCGTCGAAGACCGCGTCGTTGGTGAGGTTGGTGATCTCCCGGGTCTCGAGATCGAGGGAGAAGATGTCGAACTGGTTGCCGCGCCAGCCGGAGAAGGCGATCTTCCGGCCGTCCGCCGACCAGGCCGGGGCGAGCGACTGCTCGATCTCCGGCAGGTCGATGACCTCCTTGATGCCGCCCTTGAGCACGTCGAGCAGGATCAGACTGCGCGCCCGCTCGCGCTTGGCGAAGACCGCGATGGTGTTGCCGTCCGGAGAGAAGGCGATGTCGCGCCCCATCAGCCGGCCGAGGTAGGTCTCCTGCGCGGCCAGGTACTGGTATTCATTCGTGTAGCCCTTGGTCAGGTTGCGGATCATCACCCGCTTGCGGGCGTCGAAGAGCACCACGTCCACGTCGCCGGCGGTGACGCTGATCGCCGCCACCAGGTCGCCGGACGGCGACGCCGCCGGCGAGGTCTCGCGGGTCTGCGCCTGGTTCTCGACCCGGAAGAGGCGGCCGAAGTCGCTCGGCTCTCCGGTCTCGACGAGCTGCGGCAGGTACTTCCGGCGCAGCCAGCGGCGGAACTCGATGTCGAACTCCTCCGGCTCCAGCTTGAAGGCCCGCTCGACGGCCCTGTCCGGCCGGCCGCCCACGGTGTTGCGGATCTCATAGAGGAAGTCGAGGAAGCCGTCGCGGCCCCACCGATCCTCGATGAAGTCGAACACCGCGTGGCCGAAGCGGTAGGCGAAGAAGCCGCCGAAGTCGCTGCGGCTGATCGGCGGAATCCGGTCGTTGACCACCGCGTCGCGCAGGAACATCTGGTCGCGCGCGGTCTCGTCCTTGGCCATGTAGGAGGCCAGGCCTTCCATGAACCACGTCGGAGGACCGGCGGTCACGGCCTTGGCCAGGCTGCCCTGGAACAGCATGTGGTACTCGAAGATGTGGGTCAACTCGTGGAGGATCAGCTCCATGAGCTCGGAGTCGGGCATGTCGATCGGCAGCACCATCCGGAAGCGGACCGGCGACGCGAACGCGCCGACGCCCTCGGGGATGAAGTTGAGGATGATGTTGTTCTGCTCGAACGCCGAATGCGTGGCGTAGAAGATGAGCGGGATCGGTTCCTTGATCTGGAAGTTGAAGCCCCGCGACAGCTCGTCGTAGGCGCTCTCCGCGAAGGAGACCACCCTCTGGAGGGACGCCTCCTCTTCCGGATAGAAGTAGACGTTGAAGTGGGGGGACCGGTAGATCTGCCAGTTGAAATCCCGGTACTGGATCTTGTTCTTGCCAAAGCCCTGCCCATACCACTGCGGGGAAGCCTGACCGGCGGCGGGGGCCAGCGGCAGCATCGCCCCGAGCAGTACCAGCCCGGCCACGGAGAGACGGCTCAATGAACGCGTCAAGGAGAGCTCCTTTGCGGCCCTATTGGGTGAACAGGAGGCGCGTGGCCTCCACTTCTTTTTGGGTGAACACGTTGAGGATGCGATCCTCGAGCGACATCAGGTTCTCGAACATGCCGGCCAGGGGATCGGTGCCTTCCCCCTCGAAGCTCTGGAAATCCTTGAAATTGTCCTGGTACATCAGATCGCCGGTGCGGCCGTCGTAGACCTGCATCAGGATGTCGTAGTCGAAGCCCGTCTGCTCGACCAGAACCTGCCGGTAGTAAGTCCGCCCGTTGAACGGCGAGATGTATTCCTGCATCTGGTAGCCGGAGCGGTCCTGGATGTCGAAGTCGAGACCGCCGGCCAGGATGAGGTCGGCCTGGGTCCGCTCCCCGAGGGCGCGCCAGAAGTCCTGCTGCTTGGCGAGCTGGGTGAAGTCGTACACGGGAAAGTCGATCGGGCCGGGCTCGATGATCTTGAGCTCGGTCTCCCGGCGCAGGATCTTGAGCAGGTAGCGCTCGAACTCCTTGCGGACGTCGATGTCGCGGCCCTGCAGCCGGTCGGCCCCTTCGCCTTCCTGGGTCACGACCAGGAAGGGGGCGACGGCCACGGACTTGCGTCCCTGAAGATTGAGGCGGGCGCGCTGAGGGAGCGTCAGCTTCACCTCGACGCTGCCGGCGTAGGCCGGCGGGGGCACGGGCAGGGCGGCCAGCAACAGAAGGGCCGCCAAAGGCCAGGCGCGGAAATGCTTCATCTTCGAACCTCCAAAAGATTCGGACCGAGCGATGAGCCGGACGCCCTGGCCTCAGACGGGCGCCACGGTTCCCGGTGGCGGCGGCTCGAGGCCTGGAGGCGGAACCTCGGGCGCCGATTCCGGCGCCTGGGGAACGGTCTCCGGCGCCGCGCCGATCATCGGGGGCGCCACCGGTGATGCTGGGGGCGTCGCCGCTCCAGGCGCCGCCGGAGATCCCGGCGTGCCCGGCTGACTCTCGCCGGTCCTCTTGTCCTTGCCCTCTTTGCCCTGGAATGCTTGATAAAATTCAACGAACCGGCCGTAGTTGGCCCGGAGCTCCCGATTGTTCGGATCGACCTGCAAGGCCTGCTTGTAGTAGCCGAGCGCCTTGTCGTACTCGCCGGTGGCCTCGTAGGCGACGGCGAGGTTGTTGAGAACCCGCGGGTTGCGCGGGTCGAGCGTTTCCGCCTGGTGGAAACGGAAGAGGGCTTCGCTCCAGAGCCCGCGCCGCGCCATGTCGACGCCGAACGAGATCTGGGCCGCCGGCTGGTTGGCCTTGGCGGCGAAGCTGGCCCCGGCGGTCAGGAAGACCGCCAGAAAAACGGGTACGAAGATGGCTGCGCGCTTCACGATCCGGATACGCATCGGAACGCTCCGCCTCCACTACGACGGGGTGAGCATCATCGCCCAGGCACCGAGGCGCCTAGTATACATGCGACTCGGGCGATGACATTCGCGGGCCGTTTTCCGTTCTTTATAAGGGCACATCTGATTTTTTAGACGGAGGTGTGCCTTGACCCGTTCCATCGACTCCAGAGATTTGCTCGTCGCCCTGAACTCCCTGCCCCGCCTGTCGCGGCCGGCCATGTACCGGCTCGCCCAGGAGCTGGACCGCTGGCTCGGCTCCCGCGCCCCGGCCCGCGCTCTGGCCCTGGCCGTGGGCGTCCCCGAAGCCCAGATGGAGAAGGCCCTCGCCCTGGCCGCACGGCCCGCGGAGGTGGCCGCCGCCGCCGGACGGGAGCGGGACGCCGCCGAAAAGCTCGGCGCCCGTCTCGTGCTGGCCGGCGAGCCCGGCTACCCCGCGGCTCTCCGCCAGCTCCCCATGCCGCCGCCGGTCCTCGCCGTCCGCGGCGAGCTGCCGGACGGTCCGGCGGTGGCGGTGGTGGGCTCCCGCCGCGCCGACCCCTACGGCAAGGAGGTGGCCGAGCTGTTCTCCCGCGCCCTGGCCGACGCCGGGGTGACCGTGGTCTCCGGCTTTGCCCGAGGGATCGACGCCGCCGCGCACCGGGGCGCCCTCTCGGCGCCCGGAGGCCGAACGATCGCCGTGCTGGGCTGCGGCCTGGAAGCCGACTACCCGACCGGTCACACCGCCCTGGGAGGGGAGATCGCCGCCGCGGGCGCTCTCATCTCCGAGTTCCCGTGCGGCGCCGGTCCCCGCTCCTGGCACTTTCCGGTGCGCAACCGGGTCATCGCCGCGCTCGCCGCGGGCACGCTCGTCGTCCAGGCCGCGCCGCGTTCGGGCTCCCTGGTCACGGCCCGCCACGCTCTCGACCTGGGGCGGGAGATCTGGGCCGTGCCCGGCCGGATCTTCGACGAGCGCTCGCTCGGGCCGAACCTGCTGATCCGGGACGGCGCCGCCCTCGTCCAGCATCCGAACGAGATCCTGGAGGCGCTGCGCCTCAGGCCCGGCCGGCCCGCGTCAGACGGGCAGCCCGCTCTTCCCTTCTCCTCCGGACCGGTCCCGGAGACCGAAGCGGCTCCGTTGCCAGACGGCCCGGCCGGAGACCTTCTCAGCGTCTTGCCCGTCGGCGCCTCCCTGGCACCGGAGGAGCTGGCCGAGGCCTCGGGCCTCGCGGTGGATCAGGTGCTCGGTCTTCTTCTGGAGCTGGAGCTCAGCGGGCTGGTGCGGCGGGCGGCGGGTGGGTTGTATCGGCGTTAGTTGGGAGCAGGGTGCCTGGAAAGCCCTTCCCAGGCGTCCGAGGCCTTCGACCCTCACCCCCCCCGGGGCCGGGGGGCCGGGGGTGAGGGCCCGCAAAGAACCTTTCCCGATCAACGGGAAAGGTTATCCGGCCGCGGATAAGCTTCTCCCGCCACCGATAAGCTTCTCCCGCCGCGGATAACCTTCTCCCGCCGCAGATAAGCTTATCCCTCCACCGACAACCTTATCCCGCCGCTAATAACCTTATCCCGCCGCCGATAAGGTTATCCCGCCGTCAATAAGCTCTCCCGATCAACGGGAAAGGTTCGCGGGCCCGGGATAACCTTATTCCGCGGCCGATAAGCTTCTCCCGCCGCAAAGAAGCTTTCCCGAAGCCCGGGAAACCTTCCTTGAGAGTGGGAATGCTTCACGGCGTGCAGGGAGGTTTGAAATCGGGGGCTTAAAGCCGGGTCAACACCCGCTTGGCATACCGGCCCTTCGCGAGCGTTCCGCCGGGCGCCACGTGATTGATCAGCGCCACGGTCTCCAGCGGGACGTCCGAGGGATACCGCTTCGCGAACTCCTCGATCGTCATGTCGCGGTCGAGGCGCACCACCTTGATCCGCTGGGGCTTGACACTCAAGGCCTTGGGGTCGTCCAGCCGGCCGAACGACGAGATCGTCTCCTCCAGGGTCTCCTGCTGGCCGTCCCAATCGTCGGCGCCGGACAGGGCCATCACCTGGAAGATGCTGCCGCCGTGCTCCACGAAGGCGACCGTACCGCGCAGGTCGTTCGTCTCATCCTGGAACTCGAAGCGGCTCCAGGAGGCCGGCAGGCCGTGGACCTTCCTGTCCCAGGACTCGTCGCGGACCACGCCGGCCTCGCCGTAGAAGGCCTCCTCGGCGTCGCGGCGGGTCCCCTGCTCCGACATGGAGACCTGGACCATCGCCGTCTCGGAGGGATCGTTCGCCGTGACCGCGTCCTTCTGATTGGCGGTCTCCCAGCCTTCGGGGAACTCGATGCGGAAACGCAGGCCGGGATGCATGAAGGCCCTGCCCTTGAAGTAGCCCTCCTGCGGGTCGTCGCCGAAGACCATGCCGTCCAGACGCTGGAGGTAGGAGTCGCGCTCGACCCTGGCCTGCGAGAAGTCGCCGTCCAGCGCCGCGACCTCCTCGGCGATGCGCACGGCCCGGGCCTCGGGGTTCGGATGGGTCGACAGCCAGTTCGGCAGCCGGCCGGCCCCCTCGGCTGCCCCCTCCACTTGGGACACCGCGTCGAGGACGCGGAAGACCTCCGGCATCTGGTTCGGGTCGTAGCCGGTGCGGATCGAGTAGCGCAGCCCGAGGTCGTCGGCCTGCCGCTCGTCGTCGCGGCTGTACTTGAGGAAGACGAGACCGAGGCCGACCTCCCCGAGGAAGGCCCAATCGTGCAGATCGGGGTTCGCGAGCACGGCCACACCCACGCCGACCGTGGCGAGGATCTGCTTGCTCACCTGATTGACGCCGTGCCGGGCGGTGACGTGCCCGGCCTCGTGGCCGAGGACGGAGACGAGCTCGGCCTCGGAGCCCAGGTGGCTCAGGAGCCCGCGGGTGACGTAGACGAAGCCGCCCGGCAGCGCGAACGCGTTGACCGCCGAGTCGTCGAGGATCTTGAAGCTCCAGGGCAGGTTCGGGCGCTCGGACTGCGCGGCGATCTCCATGCCGAGATCGTGGACGTAGTCCTGCAGCAGCGGATCGTCATAGAGCCCGACGGAGCCGACGATCTCGGCGTCGGCCTCGCGGCCCATCTCGATCTCCGACTCCTCGCCGAAGAAGTTGAGCTGATTCCTGCCCGTGGCCGGATTGACGGAGCAGCCGCCCGACAGGAAGGCGGCGGTGAGCAGGAGCAGGATCGGAGCGGTCGATCGGATCGAGCCGCGGAACCGGCGGTGAATCATGGGTGGGCCTCCCGGCGTTCGTTTCCGAAAGTCTACTCCGTCCCGGGCGCTCCGTCCTAGAATCGGGGAATGATCCCCATCATCACGCCCATCACCCCCGGTTCGTCAGGCTCCTCCGGAGACGGCGACGGCAACCCCGGCATCACCATCCGGCCGGCGGTCCTTGAGGACGCTCCGGCGCTCGTCGAGTTCCAGATCCGCATGGCGCGGGAGACCGAGGAGCTCGAGCTCGATCCGCCCACCGTCACCCGCGGCGTGCAGGCGGTGCTCGGCGATCCCGCCAAGGGGCAGTACTGGGTCGCCGACGACGGCCTGCATCTCCTGGGATCGCTGATGACCACCTACGAGTGGAGCGACTGGCGCAACGGCACGGTGCTCTGGGTCCAGTCGGTCTATGTGCCGTCCGAGCGGCGCGGCAGGGGCATCTATCGCAAGATGTACGAGCACCTGCGCGCCCAGGTTCTGGCCTCGCCGGACCTGCGCGGCATCCGGCTCTACGTGGACCGGCGCAACCTGTCCGCCCAGCAGATCTACGAGCGGCTGGGGATGAGCCGCGAGCACTATGAGATGTTCGAGTGGATGAAGTAGGCGCCCGGTCAGCCCCTCTTCCAGACCCGGCCTTCGTGCAGCCCGAGCAGCGCGCGGCGCACGCCCGTCCGGAACAGCCCTTCCATCCGGTTGCGCACCGCCGTCGTCACCTGGCCGTAGCCGAGGTGGCTCGCCACGCTGCGCACCACCGTTGCGATGTCGTGCTCGGCGCCGGGACGCAGAAGCGAGCGCGTCACCTGGAGCAGGAAGTCGTCGTCGTAGCGGGCAAACGTCGGGGTCGCCCCTTCCAGAACCTCGCCGCGGCGGGCGACGATGCGCCGCTCGACCGCCGTCGCCAAATGCTCGACGAGCCGGGCGCGGACCTTCCGGCCGAGGCGCGTGACGCCGAGCCGTCCGGCCACGTCGCGGATCAGATCGTCCTCGGTCATCTTGCCCGCTCCCCAGCACGCCTGCCGGAAGGCGATCAGCACCGGGTCGGGATCCCAGACCGGAACGGTCTTGCTGCGGGAGCCGCGCGCGCCGCGGCGGTCGGCCTCCCCGAGGCTCGCCACCGTCTCCGTCCGCCGGCTGATGCGCGGCGGGTGCCGTCTGCGGTCGTCGCGGATGCGGTTGAGGAGCGCCCAGGCCGGCTCGTACGAACGCCCCTCCCGGCTCGCCAGCTCGACCTCGGTCGGCACCAGCTCGCCGCGGAAGGCCTTGTCGAGCACCGCCTGGGAGAGCCGGTCGGCCTGGGTCAGCGCGGCGGCGACCCGGCCGTCCACCGCGTCCGCGAAGCGGAAGAGATTGTCGACCCAGCGCACGATCTCCTTCTGCTCGGCGAGCGGCGGCGTGGGCACGGGCATCCGGCGCAGCTTCGAGGAGTTGATGTTCGACTGGCTGACGCAGTCCCGCCGCACGGTGCGCGCCCACTGCCGGCCCCAAGGCGAGTTGATCCAGGAGCACAGGAAGGTGCTCAGCACCCGCTCGGTGTCGCAGGAGAGACGGACCAGGTAGGAGGCGAACACGGCCTCGCGGTCCAGATCCCACACCGCGGCCTTGCCGACCAGACCCGGGCTGTTGGTGCGGTTGAAGAGGATGTCGCCGCGCTTCAGGAGGAACGCGTCCAGGCCGCGCACGCCGCGATCCACGTGCTTGACGTTGGTCCTGTCGATCCGGCCTTCCTGGATGTTCGACATGCGCAGCACCTCGACGCCGTCGCGGACATCGCCGTCCGCCTTGTGCGAGGAGCCGTACTGGATGCGCTGGACCAGGTCGTTGAGCGCCACGAGCGTCCAGCTCTCCGGAATCTCGGGAATCTCCAGCGGCTCGGGCACCTGCCACTCGGTCTCGTCGCTGAACCGGGCGGGCTCGCTCTCGCGGCGGCGGATCCGCCAGTCCTCGGTGATCCGGCCCGAGAAGGCGTCGGCCAGCACCGACTGCCGGAAGCGGCGGAGCTGGTTCGGCAGCCGGGAGACCCGCGCCCGCACCTGGCGGGCCTGCTCCAGCAGCTCGGTGGCCCGGGCCACAATGCGGCGCTGCTCGACGATGGGGGCCACCGGAATGGTGAGGCCGGCCAGGAACGCGCGGAAGTCGAGGTTGCGGATGTTCGTGGTCTGCGACTGCCAGACGTTCAGGTCTCCGCGGTCGTAGCGATGGCGGAGCACCAGGGCGACGTAGGCCGGATCGACATCCGGATGGAGCCGGATCTGGCGGCAGAAGTTGGCGCAGATGAGCGGATTCCTGGCCTGGCGCAGCGCCTCCTCGTCGATCAGCAGGCTGCGGCCGACCGGCTGGTCGGGGCCGCCGCCGGAGATCTCGACGACGAGGTCGCCGGCCCTCAGCTCGCGGCGTTCGAGGCTGCCGAGCGACACGGCGCGCTCGGCGGCGGTGCTCCCCTTGTCCTCGTCCCAGCTCTTGAACTCGGTGCCGCGCAGGACGCTCACGCGCACGAAGTCAGGCGGCAGAGCGTCGGGATGGCCGTCTCCCGGGACTCCCCAGTCGCCGCCCAGGGCGTGGACCACCAGATCCTCCAGCACCACTTCCGTCCAACCTTCGCAGAGACTGCCGATCTCGTCCGCCGGATCGTGGATCGCGCTCGTCATTCAGCCCTCCGCAGGCCAACCGGGGTTTCGATCTCCATCTCGCCTTCGAGCATCTTCAGGATGGTGTTCAGGTCTCCGACCGCCTGCTCGAGCTCCGCGATGACCTCGGCCGCGATCTCCTCGGGGTAGTGCAGCTGCTCGTCGTCGAGGGTCTCGTCCTTGAGCCACTTGAGACCGTCGATCTTGAAGTCGCGCGCCTGGACCTCGCCGATGGGGAACGAGCGCCATCGCCCATCGAAGGAGTCGCGCGCGTCGCGCCGCAATCGGCCGTTCGGATCGGACCCGAAACAGGTCTCGAATGCGGCGAGGTGGGCGGGCGAGAGCGGACGGTCCTTTTTCGTGACCCGCGCCACGTTGGTGCGGGCGTCGTAGACCCAGACCGTCTCGGTCGGCGTGCCCTTGGTGAAGAACACGACGTTCGTCTTGGTGCCGGGGCTGTACGGCGTGAACGTGCCGTTCGGCAGGCGCAGCACGGTGTGCAGGTCGCACACCTGGGTGAGGATGCGGAAGACCTCGCCGGCCTGGTCGGCGAACAGGCAGTTGTCCGGCACCACCACCGCGGCGCGCCCGCCCGGCTTGAGGATGGTCAGGACGTGCTGCAGGAAGTTGAGCTGCTTGTTCGAGGTCTTGATCGCCAGGTCGTCGCGCGGCGGAATCTGGTTCGCGCCGCGGGTGCCGAACGGCGGGTTGGTGAACACCACGTCGAAGCGCCGCGGGCCGGGCTCGGTGTAGATCGAGTCGCCGTCCGTGATCTCCGGCTCCAGGCCGTGCAGGCACAGGTTCATGAGCGCCAGCCGGCGCGGCCGGGTGACCAGCTCCTGGCCGAAGTAGGTGGACTCGCGCACCCGGGCCGCGAGCTCGGGGCTGAGCGGCTCGCGCATCTGGTCGAGCAGCCATTCGTAGGCGACGACCAGGAAGCCGCCCGTGCCGCACGCCGGATCGCAGATCGCGAAGTCCTTCCACGGCCGGGGGTCGGGACGCATGCAGCGGACGATCGACTGGATGAGCAGGCGCGGCGTGAAGTACTGGCCCGCGCCCTTCTTGCCTTCGCTCGCCGCCTTCTCCAGCAGCCCCTCGAAGGCCGCGGCCTTGACGTCGACCTCCAGGCGGGTCCAGGCGGTCTCGTCGATCAGACCGAGCAGATGCTTGAGGTTGTCCGGGTTCTTGAAGCGCGGCGTGGCTTCCTTGAAGATGTCGCCGAGCAGCCCCTTCTGGGCTTCGAGCGCGGACAGCACCTCCAGGTAGTGCTCTGTCAGCTCAACGCCGGACTTCGACGCGAACGCCGGCCAGGAGCAGTCGACGACGTGGTCATCCGCGGCACTGCGGGTGCGGCTCAGGTCCAGTCCGCGCTCGTCGGCCATCTTCAGAAAGAGAAGATAGGTGATCTGCTCGATGTAGTCGCCGTAATCGATCCCGTCGTGGCGCAGGGTGTGACAAAACCCCCAGAGTTTCTGGACGATGTCGCTCATACGGCAGTGCCTCGCTGAGATCGAAGAATCGGGCGGTGTGTGCACCCGGTCGGCTGAACCCCTGTTCAACGGGTGTGTATGGTAGCGGATTGATCCTCTAAATAGCAGTGGCTCAACGTTTTTCGCTCCCCGCTAAACGAGACGCCATCACCGCTTGGCAGCACCATCTTTCCTTTCCGCGGTAACGGAACACCAGCCCCTGTGGAATTGATCAGAAAGGAAGAAGGCCTCTGACGAACCGGATTTCGAGATGAGGTCATCGTCAGGAATCTCAGCGCGGCGCGGGCCGGGCCTCCGGGAAACTTGCTGCAAGATGTCACTTCTGCCGGGAACCCGGAGCCCGAAGATCGCTCGGAAGGTGAGCGCATGTTTCCGGATCGCGAAATAAAAGTGCGGCTCAGGATGGACCCATGACCTCCACGACCTCTCCCCCACGAACCTTGGCCCGGACCTTGGCGCCCTCCTCGAAGCCGCGCCAGTCGACCTCGTCGCGCGCCTTGTAGACGCTTCCGGCGCCGTCCTTGTCCACGAAGAGCACCTCGTAGGCCTCCTTGCGCTCGCCCTCGCGCTCCTTCTCTCCGAGGTCTGGATCGGGCCAGACCGCGGTGTGGTCGGCCGCTCCGGCCTTGGCCTCGCGGGACGCCACCCACTTGTCGATCTCGTAGCGGTGGCGGATGCGGTAGACCGGGTCCTGGCGATAGATGGGCTCCCGGTAGGTCTCCTGCCGGTCGCGGTCCTCGTAGACCGGCTGGTCTTCGTAGACATCCTCGAAGTAGCCGTTGCCGAGGTCGCGCTGCCCCACCTTGACCCGCTCGGTGCCGGTCTGCACCCGTTCGGAGACGGTGCGGGTGCGGGTCTCCGTGCCGATCTGGACCTGGTTGTGGTGGTGGATCTCGCGGCTGGTGGAGAGGGAGCGCGCCCCGGCCGGCAGCTCGCCTTCCCAGCCCTGCTCGGTGACCGTGCGCAGCTCCTCGACGGCGATCGTGCGCTCCCAGCGGAAACCGGAGACGGTGAGCGTGGCCTCCGTCGGACGGCCGAGCAGCCAGACCAGGAAGCCGAGGGCAAGCAGACCAAGGCAGCCGATCTGGCAGCCGCGCTTCCACCGGGACTTGCCGGCGGGAGGTGTCTCGCCAGCCGCGGGAACGGCGGAGACCAACCCCGCCGGAGCTGCGACCGGAGGAGGAGGCGGGACGAGGGGCTGCACCGCAACCGGCCGGGCCAGGGCGTCGGCGTCATGGGCCGCACCGCAGCTGGAACAGAAAGCCTGGTCGGCACGATTGTCCGCCTCGCAGAAGGAGCAGTTCCAGTCCGGGCCGGCCTGGGCGCGCCGCAGCTCGTCCGCCTCGACGACCTCGCGGGCGTCGTCCGGGAGATAGAACTTGACGTCCTCGCCCCGGGGAGCGCCGCAGCCTCCGCAGAACTTCTCCGGACCACGATTTCTCTTGCGGCCGCAATGCGGACAGTCCCAGGCACCTTCACGAATGGCCAACGTCTATCTCCTTGATGGTGGCCCATCCTATCGCGGACGGGTATCCTTGGGGGCTCGGATGATGGTGTGTAGCACTTATGCTACCCTGGATTCATGGCAACGATTCCTCAACGCGAGCTCCGGAACCACAGCGGCGACATCCTGCGCCGGGCGGAGACCGGAGAGCAGTTCACCATCACCGTGGACGGCCGGCCGGTCGCCCGCCTGGTGCCGTTCCCCCGGCGCCAGTGGGTGCCCAAGGTGGAGTATCTGAAGCTCTTCGAGCCTGGCCCGGGCGACCCGACCTTTTTTGAAGACATCGAAGAGCTGGGTGGCACGATCGAGGAGCTTCAGGACGACTGGGAGAGAGAGCCCTGAGCCGCGGTCTTCTGGATACGTCCGTCGTGATCGCTCAGGCGGACTCCATTCCCCCCTCCCTTCCAGAGGAAGCGGCCATCTCGATCGTCACGCTGGCCGAGCTTCACTATGGCGTCCTCGCCGCCAAGGACGAGTCGGCACGGCAGTATCGGCTCCGTCGACTGGGTGCCATCGAGTCGGCCTTTCAGCCACTGGGAATCGATGTTGCCGTGGCACGCGCCTTCGCAACCGTGTCCCATGCCGTCAAACTGGCCGGGCGGCAACCGCGAGGCCGCCGAACCATGGATCTCTGGATCGCCGCCACGGCTCTGGCTCATGACCTGCCCCTCTACACCCGTAATCCCGAGGACTTCATGGGGCTGGACGGCCTCGTCGAAGTCCGCCCGGGCACCCCATGACAGACGGCCAGTCGACCGACGTCATTCTCGAGCGGGCGTAGCTACCGGCAGAGGATCGACGCTCGTAGAGAGAATGCCTCATGGCTTTCCTCAGAACAGCCCGAGCTGCTGCGCCTGCCCCGGCCGCCGGAACGCCGCCGTGGACAGCTCGATCCGCTTCTGATCCAAGCCGTAGCGGCGGCGGGAGGTCTCGAAGACGGCTTTGACCTGCTCGGCGAAGATGCCCTCGCCGCGCATGCGGTTGCCGAAGCGGGGGTCGTTGAGCTTGCCCCCTCGCAGCTCGCGGACGCGGTTGAGCACCTTGTCCTTGCGGTCCGGGAAGTGCTCCTTCAGCCACTCCTCGAACAGACCGGCCACGGCGCCGGGGAGGCGCATCATCACCCAGCCCGCCGAGCTGGCTCCGGCCTCGGCCGCCGCCTTAAGGATCGCCGGCACCTCGTGGTCGGTGATCGCCGGCACCACCGGCGCCACCATGACTCCCGTGGGGATGCCCGCGGCGGCGAGGCGCTCGATGGCCTTCAGCCGGTCGCGGGGGTGCGACGCCCGCGGCTCCATCTTCCTCGCCACCTCGGGATCGAGCGTGGTGATCGAGATGAACGCCGAGGCGGCGCCGTGCGAGGCCAGCTCCGCGAGGTGGTCGATGTCGCGGGTCACCAGCTCGTTCTTCGTGATGATCGACACCGGATTGCGGAAGTCCGCCAGCACGGCCAGACAGCGGCGGGTGATCTCCAGTTTCCGCTCCACCGGCTGATACGGATCGGTCACGCCGCTCATGACCAGCACCTCCGGCTTCCAGCGCGGCGAGGAGAGCTCCTTGCGCAGCAGCTCGGGCGCGTCCTCCTTGACCAGGATGCGGCTCTCGAAATCGATGCCGGCGGAGAACCCCAGGTACTCGTGGGTGGGCCGGGCGTAGCAATAGATACAGCCGTGCTCGCACCCGCGGTACGGGTTGATCGACGCGTCGAACCCGACATCCGGGCTGTCGTTGCGCGAGATCACCGAGCGGGACTCGTCGCGCAGGAGGCGGGTCTCGACCCGTTCCGGACCCGGGACCTCACTCTCGACGGCGATGCGCTCGAAGCGGTTGAGGGGGTTGGACGGCGCACCGCGGCCACGGGGAGACTGGGTGTTTTCCACACCCCGACTCTAGCGCATTACGCCTGCCTTTCGCTACCGGTTCTGGAAGAAGGAGGATGGCAACGGAGAGTGGACGACCGGCCCCCCACCGGTACACCGGCGGTATCGACGGGGGGCACAGGCGCAGGCAGGTCAGGCGGGCTGGTTCAAGGCAACCAGCTCGCGCCAGAGCTGACTGGCGTCGTCATAGAGGTACGGCTCGGGCGCGACCGGCTCGCGGCGCGCGCGCTGCCGCACGTGGGTCAGGTACTCGAACTGGGAGGGCAGGGTGGACACCAGGTACTCGGACCGCTTCTTGACGTTACGGAACATCTCCAGCGCGTTGGTGTCGTCCATGCCGTCGAGGGCGGGCAGGCTCGTGGCCGGCTCGTGGCCGAGGCCGAGCATCATCACGGAGTAGGAGTAGGACTCGAAACCGTGATACGCGGGGTTGGTGTTCTTGGCGTTCGGCAGACGCCGGTTCCACAGCTCGACGCTCTCGGCGACGTGATCCGGAACCTTGATGTTGCGGACCGCCTGCCAGAACGGCGTGTCGTCGCGGTCGGTCACGCAGTAGTGGAGGGTCAGGAAGTCCTTGACGCCGTCGATGGCATGGGCCACGGTCTGGTTGTAGCTGCGGACCACGGCCTCGTCGATCTCGGCACCCGGGAAGTGGTTGACCAGCTCCTCGATGCCGTGCTGGATGAAGAAGATCCCGGTCGACTCCAGGGGCTCCACGAAGCCGCTCGACAGGCCGATCGCGACGCAGTTCTTGACCCAGGAGTTGCGGGTGCGGCCGATCCGCATCTTGATGTGGTTGGCCTTGCACTCGTCGGCCATCGGTCCGAGGTAGGCCCGGAACTCCGCCTCGGCCTCGTCCTTGGAGAGGAACTGGCTGCTGTAGACGTAGCCCGTTCCGAGACGGCCATAGAGAGGAATGTTCCAGCACCAGCCGGCGCTGAGGGCCGTGGCCGTGGTGAACGGCTCCATGCCCCGCGAGCGGACGTCGACCGGAACCTGCAGGGCCACCGCGCTGTCGTTGAGCAGGACATCGCTGAAGGAGATGAAGGGCTCCTTCAGGGCCTGGTTGATCAGCAGGCCGCGGAAGCCGGTGCAGTCGACGAACAGGTCGCCGGAGATCGGGCCGTTGTTCTTGGTGACGATGTGGGAGATCGAGCCGTCTTCCTTGAGGGCGACCTCCATCACCTCGTCCGCAACCTTCCGGACGCCGCGCTGGGTGGAGTGCTCCTCCAGGAAGTTGGCAAGCAGGCCGGCGTCGAAATGATAGGCGTAGGGATACTGGACCGCATGCTCGGCCAGGAAGGCGTTCGGGACGCGATCGCCGTCGGCGAAGTAGTTCTGGACCTTCTCGTCGAAGACCCGGCCGTCGAGGTAACGGGGGGAGCGCTTGGCGTCGCAGAGCGCCGGGATCGTGAAGCAGGAGTAGTCGAACGCCTCCTGGTTCCGCTTGAGCTTCAGCCACCATTCGGCGGAGCTGTAGCCGTCCACCATGTCATAGCGCTGGAACGGGTGATAGAAGTGCCCGCCCTGCTTGCGCCAATTGACGAATTTGATTGCGAGCTTGTAGGCCGCGTTGCAACGGGGCATCCACTCGTGCTCTTCGAGGCCAAGGTAGTCGAAGAAGAGCTTGATGGTGCTGAAGGTCGCTTCGCCCACCCCGATGGTCTTGATATGGGGGGCTTCCACGAGGGTGATGTCCACCCCCTTCAACGCCTTCCGGAGATAAGAGGCCGTCATCCAGCCTGACGATCCGCCACCGACAATGACAATGCTCTTGGCCATGTGCGTCTCCCTCCAAAAAAACCAGCGTCATATACCTTCCCGCGTCCCAGGTGGAGTCGAGAAGGAGAAAAGGAAAAGGAACCAACCGTTAGCCCTCCAACCCCGATGTACGGCCTCGAAATTGGAAGTACGTCCGAATAGTGCGGCGACCCGGACAAACCGGGACAACGGATGCGAAAGAAAATTTTCAGAGATTCAGACAGGAAGCCGATCGGCCAGGCCGGCCGCCCCCGCCACCCTCTCCAGGTCGGGCGGAAGCGGAGCGGTAAGGATCAGCGGCTCCCCGGTGGCAGGGTGCTTCAGGGTCAGGCGCCAGGCGTGGAGGGCCTGCCGCGGGAGGTCCCGGCAGAGCGCCGCGAGCCCGGGGTCGGAGATCCCCTTCCACCCCGGAGCGCCGTAGGCGGGGTCGCCCACGATGGGCAGGCGGACCGCCCGCAGGTGGACCCGGATCTGGTGCATGCGGCCGGTGAGGAGGCGGCAGCGCAGCAGGCTGAGCGGGATGTCCGGATCGGCGGGCTCGGCCAGCCGCTCCCAGAGGGTGGTGCTCGGGTTGCCCTCGGACCGGGAGGCGGTCATCCGCTTCGGATCGTCCGGGTCGCGCATCACTCCGAGGTCGATCCTGCCCTTGGCGCCGGCGGTCCGGCCATAGACCAGGGCGAGATAGTCCTTGACCGCCGGCCGCGCCTGGAGCGCGGCGTGGATCTCCGGCGCCTTGGCCACCAGCAGCAGGCCGGAGGTTCCCTTGTCCAGCCGGCTGGCGAGGTGGGGCTTGCGGCCCTCGCTCCAGTCCTTCGCCTTCCAGAGCAGCGCGTGCAGGAGGGTGTCGTCCCAGTTGCCGGCGGCCGGGTGGACGACGACGCCGGGCGGCTTGTCCAGGGCGAGCAGCCAGTCGTCTTCATAGACCACGGAGATCGGCCGGTCGAGCGGCACCGGCGCGGGCCGGGGCGGCGGCGCGGGCACCAGCACCTCGACCTCGTCGCCCGCGGCCAGCCGCCGGGCCGGCCGCACGTCCTTGCCGTTCACCCGCACCAGCCCGGACTCCACCCATCGCCGGACCCGGGCTCGGGTGAGGCCCGGCACCCTGGCGAAGCGGCGGACGACCGCCACGTCGAGGCGCTCCCCGGCCCCCGCGGCCTCGACCTGAAACGTCGTCTCCATCTTTCGTAAGAATACAGCCCTGAGAATCCAGGCAGGCCCGGGTGCGATACCCTTCTCCCGTCTCTCTGTCTTTGACCTATCGAGGAAACCGACATGCTCGACCTTCGTCCCCGCCTCTCCGCCGCGGCCCTGGCCGCCCTGCTGCTCCTTCCGGTCCCAGGCCCGCTGCGGGCCGCCGGCTCCCCGGAAACCGAGCCCGGACCGACGCTCACGACGATCATGGCCCACCCGGACTGGCTCGGGAATCCTCCCGAGGAGCCCTACTGGTCCGACGACGGCCGGTCCATCTACTACGAGCGCAAGCGCGTCGGCGAGGAGCAGCGCGACCTGGTGCGGATCGACGTGGAGAGCGGCGATTCGACGCTCGTCGCGCTCGGCGACCAGGGCAGGGCCGACGCTCCCGGCGGCGACTTCAGCCGCGACCGGCGCTGGAAGACCTACGCCCGGAAGGGCGACGTCTTCCTCAAGGATCTCCAGACCGGCACGGTGCGGCAGCTCACCCGCACCGAGGAGGCCGAGGTCGATCCGTACTTCATGACCGGCGACAACCGCATCGCCTTCCATCGCGGCGACCAGGTCTTCGTCTTCGACCTCGTGGCGGGCACGCTCTCTCAGCCCGCGGACGTGCAGGCGGCGAAGGACCCGGCGGAGGACGAGGAGAAGGGCTACCTCGACGAGCAGCAGGAGCGCCTCTTCGACGTGGTCCGGGACGCCAAACGCAAGCGCGACGAGGCCCGCGAGCACGACCGCGCCTCGCGCCTGCTCGATCCGACCCGCGCGCCGCTCCCCTGGTATCTCGGCGCCGACGTGGCCGTCGTCCACGCCGGTCTCTCCCCGGCCGGCGACTGGATGGTCGTCGTCACCCAGGGCAAGGACGTGCCGAAGAAGCCCTCCCTGATGGCGCGCTTCGTGACCGAGGACGGCTACATCAAGACCGAAGAGGCCCACTCCAAGGTCGGCACCGAGCCGCCGACCGACCAGAAGCTCGTCCTCCTCGACCTGAAGACCCGCGAGACCCGCGAGATCGACCTCTCGAAGCTCCCCGGCATCAACGACGACCCTCTCAAGGAGCTGCGCGAGAAGGCCGAGGCCGCCAGGAAGAAGGCCGCCGAGGCCAAGGAGAAGGCCGCGGACAAGGCTCAGGACAAGAAGAGGGACGACAAGACGGACAAGAAGAAAGACGCCAAGAAGGACGACGAGAAGAAGCCGCGGCCCGTCGAGATCCAGGGCGTGATCTGGTCGGACGACGGCCGCTACGGCGCCCTCCTCCTGCGCGCCTCCGACAACAAGGACCGCTGGATCGTCACCCTCGAGCGCGACAAGCCCGAGCCCATCGTCCGCCACCGCCTCACCGATCCCGCCTGGATCAACTGGGAGTTCAACGAGCTCGGCTGGCTGCCCGACAGCGACGTCCTCTGGTACACCTCCGAGGAGACGGGCTACTCCAACCTCTACACGGTCTCCATGAAGGACGGCAGCAAGCCCCGCCGCCTGACCGAGGGGGCGTACGAGGTCTCCAACGTCAAGCTCGACCGCGAGGGCAAGACCTTCTACTACCGCGCCAACGCCGAGAGGCCGACGGCCTACGACATCTGGCGGGTCGCGGCCGCGGGCGGCAAGCCCGAGCAGCTCTCGCGGGTCGGAGGCGACACCGCCTTCGAGCTGTCGCCGGACGCGAAGCAGCTCCTGCTCCTCCACTCCACCGCCACCCGCCACGGCGAGGTCTACGTGCAGCCAGCGAAACCTTCAACAGACGCCGAGGCCCGGCAGCTCACCCAGACTCACAGCGCGGAGTTCCTCGCCGTCGACTGGGCGCAGCCGGAGACCGTGGCGATCCCCTCCAGCCACGTGAAGGCGCCGGTCTACTCGCGGGTCTACGTGCCGAAGGGCTTCGATCCGTCGCGCAAGTACCCGGCCGTGGTCTTCAGCCACGGCGCCGGCTACCTCCAGAACGTCCACGAGGGCTGGTCCAACTACTTCCGCGAGCTCATGTTCCACACCCTCCTGACCAACCATGGCTATGTGGTGCTGGACATGGACTATCGCGCCTCGGCCGGCTACGGCCGCGACTGGCGCACCGCCATCTACCGCAAGATGGGCTACCCGGAAGTCGAGGATCTGAAGGACGGCGTGGCCTGGCTGGTGAAGAACCGCGGCGTCGATCCCAAGCGCGTCGGCCACTACGGCGGCTCGTACGGCGGCTTCCTCACGTTCATGGCGATGTTCAACGAGCCGGATCTGTTCGCCGCGGGAGCGGCGCTCCGGCCGGTGAGCGACTGGGCGCACTACAACCACGAGTACACCTCGAACATCCTGAACACCCCGGAGGTCGACCCCGAGGCCTACGAGCGCAGCTCCCCCATCGAATTCGCCGCCGGCCTCAAGCATCCGCTCCTGATGTGCTCGGGCATGCAGGACTCGAACGTCTTCTTCCAGGACACCGTCCGCATGGCGCAGCGCCTGATGGAGCTGGGCAAGGAGAACTTCGAGACCGCCATCTACCCGGTCGAGAACCACGCCTTCGTGCAGCCGTCGAGCTGGCTCGACGAGTACCGGCGGATCTTCAAGCTGTTCGAGACGTACCTGAAGTAGGCGAGGCCCGACAGGTCGAAATCAAGCCCGCCCGGAGCAACACCCGGGCGGGGTTTCTTTCCTTCCAGTGATATCCTTCGCTCTCCCTGACGTGTCGTGGGTACCGGGAGGACGGGATGGCGAAGCACGATACCGGCTACAAGCTGCTGTTCTCCCATGCCACCGTGGTGGCGGATGTGCTCCGCGGCTTCGTCAAGGAGGACTGGGTCCGGGAGATCGACTTCGACTCCCTGGAGCGGGTCGAGGGCTCCTACGTCACCGAAGATCTGCGCCAGAGGGAGAGCGACATGCTCTGGAAGGTCCGGTGGCGGGACCGCTCTCTCTACGTCTACATCCTGCTGGAGTTCCAGTCGAAGGTGGAGCCCTTCATGGCGGTCCGGGTCATGACCTACCTGGGTCTGCTCTACCAGGATCTGATCAAGCAGAAGGCCTTCGCGCCCTCCGGCAAGCTGCCGCCGGTCTTCCTTCTGGTTCTGTACAACGGACGCAGGCCCTGGAAGGCCGCCCTGGACGTGGCCGACCTGATCGAGCCGGTGCCCGGCGGGCTCGAAGCCTACCGTCCCCATCTGCGCTACGCCCTCCTGGACGAGGCGCGGATCCCGGAGATGGAGCTGGACTCGGAGCGCAACGTGGCCGCGGCGCTCTTCCGGCTGGAGAAGAGCCGCGATCTGGAAGACCTCCGGCAGCAGGTCGGCTGGATGGCCGCCGGCCCGGAGCTGGACGAAGGACTTCGGGCGTCGGTGTACACTTGGCTGACCCGGGTGCTGTTGCCGGCGAGGTTCCCAGGGTTGGAAGTGACGGAAGCTCAGAGCCTGGAGGAGGTACAGACGATGCTAGCCGAGCGAGTCATGCAGTGGACCCGGGAGTGGAAGAAGGAAGGGCGCGAAGAAGGTCTTCAGGAAGGCATTCAGGAGGGCATTCAGGAGGGCATTCAGGAGGGCCTTCAGAGAGGCCGCGACGAGGCTAACCAGAAGGCTGTCACCGCCTTCCAGAGCTTCCTCCTCTCATCAATGGCGAAGCGCTTCGGCCCGCTACCTGCCACACTTCGCCGCCGCGTCAGGGCGGTGCGTAATCTTGACGAGATCACGGAGCTTGGAAATCAACTCCTCGCCTCCTCGTCCCTGGAAGACTTCGAGCGCCGCTTCCAACGTCAGCGGCCTCCCGCCAAGCTACGCTCCTGATGAGCAACACAATGCTCGCATCTGAGACACTACAGCTGACCTCATGAGGTCTCCAGAGGAGAGGAAATGTACCAACCCGCCGGTTGGTACATTTCCCTCGGCTGCGGTGTCATTTTCCCGGCGTCTTGGTTCATTGTACCCGCGGGTAAACCGGCGTCCCTCGGCTCCCGAGTCACAAAACCCGCGATGGAAGTCTCCGCACCCGGCTGGGAGATGACCTCCCAAGCCTGGGAGACGGCTTCCCTGAGCTGGGAGACGACTGCACCCGGCTCCCGAATGACTCCCGCCGGCTGGGAGACCGTGCGCGCCGCCGGTGTCGTGTCCCAAATCCCGGGGGACGCGACGCCGCAACGCACTCGCAGAGCTTCCTAGTCCTGGCGGATGACGATCAGCGGCGATACCGAGGCGGCGCGGCGGGCGGGGAACCAGGTGGCCACGGTTGAGATCAGGGCGAGGAGGAGGGCCGCGCCTCCGAAGGCCAGGGCGTTGCGCGGCTCCACGTCGTAGAGGAGAGTGGCGATCAGGGCGCTGCCGGAAAAGGCGGCGGCCAGGCCGGCCACGAGGCCGGCGGCGACCATGGCCATCCCCTCCTTCAGGAAGAGACGGGTGACGTGCCCGCGGTCCGCTCCCAGGGCCATGCGGATGCCGATCTCCCGCTGCCGCCGGCTGACCGCGTAGGACAGGACTCCGTAGATCCCGATCACCGAGAGGAGCACCGCCAGTCCGCCGAAGAGCGCCAGCAGGCCGGCTCCGGCGCGCGGCGCCCAGAGCAGCTCGTCGATCACGTCGGACATGGTGCGGACGTCGCGCAGGAGAAGCTGGGAGTCCAGATCCGAGATCTCCCGCCGCACCGCGCCGGCCAGGGACGCGGGGTCCCGCTCGGTGCGGACGTGCAGCGTCGCGGCCGAGGAGTAGGCCTGCTGGATCGAGCGGTAGATCGACATCTGCGGCGGCTCGCCCAGGCTGTTGTACTTCACGTCCTCGGCGACGCCGACCACCTCCAGGATGTCGCGGTTCGGCATCACCAGGAACCGCCGGCCGAGCGGATCGGCGTTAGGCCACATCCGCTCCGCCATGGTGCGGTTGATCACCGTGACCGCACGGCCGTCGGCGCGGTCCTCCCCGGTGATCGCCCGGCCGCGCAGGATGGGGATGCCCATCGTGTCGAAGTAGCCCGGCCCGACGGAGTTCGGCTGCACGATCAGCGGGTTGGCGGGGTCCGGCTCCTCGCCCTCCGGCGCGATGGTGCGGCGCAGGCTCTGGCCGGCGAGCACCAGCGACTCCGAGACCGCGGCCGAGCGCACGCCCGGCAGGGCGCGGGCCTGATCCACCATCCGCTCCAGGAGCTGCTGGCCGCGCGCCTCGTCGTAGCCCCGGCTGTCGAGGTCGAAGGAGACGGTCAACAGGTGATCGCGCTCGAATCCGGTGTCGATCTTCAGCGCGCTGCGCAGGCTGAGCAGGAACAGCGCCGCGCCCGCCAGCGCCACCAGCGAGAGGCCGATCTGGGCGACGACCAGCAGATTGCGCAGGCCGAGCGGACGCTTGCGGTACGCCGTCGACTCGCTCCCCTTGATCGCGCCGACCAGCTCCGGACGCGTCGCCTGGAGCGCCGGCACCAGGCCGAAGACCAGGCCGGTGAGCAGCGACAAGCCGAGCGTGAACAGCAGCACCCGCGGATCCAGCCCGAAGTCCAGGCCGGGCGGCAGGTAGGGCGACCGCAGCGCCACCAGCAGGCCTCGCGACCAGGCCGCGATGAGCAGGCCCAGGCCGCCGGCCATCAGCGCGAGCAGCAGGCTCTCGATCAGGAGCTGGCGGACGAGCTGACCGCGCGCGGCGCCCAGCGCCAGGCGGATCGCGACCTCGCGCCGCCGGCCCGAGGCGCGGGCGAGCAGCATGTTGGCGACGTTGCCGCAGGCGATCAGCAACACCGCGGCGACCATGGCCGCGAGGAGCGCGCCGGCCTTGGTGTAGTCGTCGCGCTGGTCCACGCCGATCAGCGCCTTGGCGAGCGAGACCTGGGTGAAGGTGCGGCCCTCGTTGGTGTCCGGGTACTCGGCGGCGAGGCTCGTCCCGATTCCCTTGAGGACCGACTCGGCCTGCCCGGGCGCAACGCCCGGCCGTAGCCGGCCGATCACACCGAGGAGCGTGACCCGGCGCTGCTCGAAGAACGGCCGAATCTGACGCCGCAACACCTGCTCGTGCATGGCGAGCGGCACCCAGAACGCCGAGGGGGCCAGGCCGTCCGTGCCGGGAAAGCCGCGCGGCGCCACGCCGATTGCGGTGAATGGCTGGCCATTCAGGAGGATCGTGCGGCCGAGAATCGCACGGTCGCCGCCGAAGCGCCCGCGCCACAGGCCGTCCGAGAGCACCACGACCGGATGGGCGCCGGGAGCTCCGTCCTCCTCGGGCCGGAAGGTGCGGCCGAGCGCCGCGCTCACGCCGAGGGTTTCGAAGTAGTCGCCGGAGACCATCTCGCCGTCCACCTGCTCCGGCTCTCCTCCCTCTCCTGTCAGGCTCAGGCTCACACCCGTGGCCGTGAACAGCGACGAAAACACCGAGGCGCCCCGCTCTTTGAGATCGAGGAAGTTCGGGTAGGAGACCGGAAGGTGGGCCGGCACGCCTTCGATCGAGGTGTAGACCGCGACCAGGGACTGCGGGTCTTTCAGCGGCAGCGGCTGAAGGAACACGGCCTTGACCGCGGTGAACACGGCCGTGTTCGCGCCGATGCCGAGCGCCAGGGAGAGCACGGCCACGGCCGTGAAGCCGGGCCGGCGGGCGAGGTTGCGGAGACCGAGGCGCAGGTCTCGGAGCAGCGCTTCCATCAGCGGGCCTGCTCCAGGATGGTGAGCCGGGTCTCGGCCGGCAGGCTCGCGGGGGTGACCTCGATCTCCGGCTTCCCCACCCGCACCACTCGGTCGGCCGGGAAGCGGCCGGCGATCTCGTCGACGGGCAGGATCTTCAACCGTCCCTTGGGGCTGAAGTAGTGCATGGGGATGGCGATCTTCGGGCCGATGGCGTCGATCGCCCTCTTCATGTCGTCGACCTCGATGTTGTGGACGCCGCCGCTCAGGGCGAACATCACGTCCACCTTGCCGCGCAGCTCCTCGATCTCGCTCCGTTTGAACTTCCGGCCGATGTCGCCCGTGTGCAGGAAGCGCACGCCGTCGAGGGTGAAAGCGTACATGGCGCAGGAGCGCGGCAGAATGAGGCGCATCAGCAGCCGGCGCTGGAAGCGCTCGCGGGCGCGGAAGGCGCGCACGGCCACGCCCGCGAACGTCGCGCCGCCGGCCGGGATCTCCAGCGCGTTCACCACCGTCGGCTCGCCGAGCACGTGGCTGGGATCGCAGTGGAAGCGGTCGGTGTCGGAGCTCATGAGCACGAGGTCGGCCGGCTCGTCGATCGGATCGAACCAGGCGACCTTGGGCTCGTAGGGATCGGTGACGATGGTCCGGGTCTCGCCTTCGAGGCGGAAGCAGGCGTGGGCGTAGAACTTGATCTTCATCGGGTGACTTCCTCTCCCGCCCGCGGCGCGGGCAGGAAGCCGTCGCGGACGAAGGCCGCGAAGTAGAGATGGAGAAGGGACGGGCCGATGGGAGGGCACTCCAGGGCTCCGGCGAGCGCGGCGTTAGTCTCCCGGGCGTCGAAGCGGAGCGTGCGCGGCTGCGACTCCGACGCGGTTTCCGCTATGCCGGTCTCTCCCGGCTCCTCGCCGGACGCTTCGAGACGGCCGGCGAACAGCGGCAGGAACGGGCTCAGGGCATTGTCGTCGGACGACCGGACCGTGGCGGCGAGCCGCCGGTCCCACTCGCCGGCCGGCAGGATCTCCAGAGGGTATCCGAGGTCGCGGGCGAAGGCGAAGACCTCGCCCCAGGACACCGGCCGGGGATTGAAGAAGTGGAAGGCGCGGCCCGCGCTCTCCGGCTGCCGGGAGAGGCGGACGATCGCGCGGCTGACGAAGTCGACCGGCGCGGGGTCGAACGTCATGGAGAGGTCCGGCGCCGCCTTGAGCTGGAGGCAGGACTTGAGGAAGCTCCACATGAGGTCGCGCGGGTTGTTGACGCCAGCGACCGTGTCGCCCGAGATCAGCCCAGGCCTATAGATGACGGCCCGGATACCGCGCTCCCCCGCCTGCCGCACGAGCTGCTCCGCGACCCACTTGGTCTGCGGATAGCCGCCGCCGTGGCCCTCGGTGTCCGGCAGGTCCGAGTCTTCCAGGCCCAGGCCCTCCGGCGTGAACGAGCCCGGCGCGAACACGGAGAGCGAGGAGATGAAGTGGACGGTCTTGGGCCGGCCGATCGAGGCGAGGCGCAGCGCCTCTTCGGTGCCGCGCACGTTGGCCGGAGCGAGCACCTCGTAGGGATAGGTGAAGTTGACCCAGGCGCCCGCGTGGTAGACGGCGCCGACCCGGTCGGCCAGCGCGTGGAAGCCATCCTCGCCCAGCCCCCACCGCGGCTCGGCGAGGTCGCCGGGAACCGCGACGATTCTCTCCTCCATCCCCCGGACATCGAGCCTCTGGTTCTTCAGATTGCGCAGCAGGCGCCGACGGCCTTCGCCCGCGTCCGCGGCGCGGACCAGGCAGTGGACGACGGCGCCGTCCGAGAGCAGGTCGCGCAGCAGCCAGGCGCCCAGGAAGCCGGTGGCGCCGGTGAGGAAGACCTCGGCGGGAGCCCGATCGGCAGGCTCTCCGTTGCCCTGGATATCGGGATCGAGGACGGCCAGGGCGCGCAGGTCGGGCACGTCAGGCGGAACTGCGGCCGGCATCTCCTGAGCGCTCCCGCTCCCTTCCTCCTTCATCTCCAGAACGATGGCCGAGAGCTGCGCCACGGTCGGCTCGGAGAGCAGCCGCACCAGCGGCACGTCCACGCCGAACGCGTCGCGGACCCGGCGCAGGACTCGCGGCGCGAGCAGCGAGTGGCCGCCGAGCTCGAAGAAGCTGTCGTGGATGCCGACCGGGCGCAGGCCGAGGATCTCCTCCCAGATGCCCGCGAGGGTCGTCTCCTCGGGGCTGACCGGCGGCGCGTACTCGGTGCGCAGGCCGGGCCGATCGTGGGACTCCACCGGAGCGATCGTCTCAGCCGGAGCCGCAGTCGTGATCTCTCCACGCGGCTCGACTCCCGGCTCCACCCAATACCGCTGCCGCTGGAAGGGATAGGTCGGCAGCGCCACCTTGCGCCGCCGCTCGCCCTTGTGCCCCCCCTTGTAGAAACTGGCCCAGTCGATTTCCACGCCGGACAGCCAGAGCTTCCCGATCGTGGCGAGCGCGAAGGCGTCGTCCGGCGTGCCGTCGTAGGCCGGGCGCATCGACGGCAGGACGACGCGGTCCGGGCCTCCGGCCCCCTGCTGCAATGCGAGCGTGGTCAGGCCGTGTCCGGGGCCGACCTCCAGCAGGGCCAGCGACGGCTCGCCGCCAAGGGTGCGCAGGGCGTCGGCGAAGCGCACGGTTCCCAGGAGATGCCGAACCCAGTGGGCTGGATCGGTCGCCTGCTCGGCCGTCACCCGCTCGCCGGTCACGGCCGTGATGTACGGGCGCTTCGGCGAATTCAGCTTCACCGTGCGGAGGAAGGCGGCGAAGCGCTCGGCGATCGGCTCCATTCCGGCGGAGTGGAAGGCGTGGGTCGTGGGCAGGCGACGGCTGGAGACGCCGCGCTCCGCGAGCCCCGCTTCGAGCGCCGCCACCGCTTCCGGTGAACCGGAGAGGACGCAGAGCCCGGGGGCGTTGACCGCCGCGAGCGACAAGCCGTCAAGCAAGAAACTGTCGAGCGGCAGGTCGGCGAGGGCCGCCTCGGCAAGCGGCACGGCGAGCATCGCCCCCGCGGGCAGCTCCTCGATCAGGCGCGCGCGCTCGGCGACGATCCGCAGGCCGTCCTCCAGGGAGAAGACGCCGGCCGCGCAGGCCGCCGCGTACTCGCCGACGCTGTAGCCGAGCAGCGCCGTCGGCCGCACGCCCCAGGAGCGCCAGAGGCGGACGAGCGCCATCTCCACCAGGAAGACCGCTGGCTGCGCGAGCAAGGTGCGGTCGAGCGCAGCGGGCTCGGCCGTCCCGGTCGACGTGCGGCCGAGCATGCGACGTAGGTCCGGAGCGCTCTCTCCGGCCGCTTCCTGGTCTTCGAGGAACTGGAGCGGATCGATCCCGATCAGCGGCCGAAGGATCGCGGCGCCGCGGTCGATCTCCTTCCGGAACACCGGCTCGGTGGCGTAGAGGCCCTTCGCCATCCCCGCGTAGTGGTCGCCGACGCCGGGGAAGAGGAACGCCACGGGACGGCCGTCCACGCTGCGGCCGCCGGTCAGCAGGCGGCGGGGGTCGCGGCCGGACAGGGCGGAGAGGGCGTCCGCGCGGTCGCTCGCGATCAGCATCCGGCGGTGGCGCAGCGCCTTGCGGCCGGCCTGGAGGGTGAACGCCACGTCGGCCAGCTCCTGCTCCGGGTGAGCCTTGAGATGCACGGCCAGGCGGTCGGTCGCGCTGTCCAGCGCGGCGGGCGCGGCGGCCGAGAGCACGAGCAGCTGCCAGGGGCGGCCCGCGGTCGACTGGATCGCCGCCGATACGGCCGGCGGCGCCTCTTCGAGGACGACATGCGCGTTGGTGCCGCCCATGCCGAACGAGTTGACGCCGGCCCGGCGCGGCGCGCCCGCGGGCGGGTTCCAGTCGGCGAGCTTCGCGGCGACGCGGAACGGCGTCTCAGCGAAGGGGATCTCCGGGTTCGGCTCGGTGAAGTGGAGGCTCGGCGGGATCAGCCGGTTCTCCAGCGCGAGCACGGTCTTGATCAGCCCCGCGACCCCGGCGGCGGCGTCGAGATGGCCGAGGTTGGTCTTGATCGAGCCCACGGCGCAGAAGCCGATGCCCCCCGTTCCATTCTCGACAGAACCGCCCGCGCGGAAGGCCCGGGTCAACGCCCGGATCTCCACCGGATCGCCCATCGGCGTGCCGCTGCCGTGCGCCTCCTGGTAGGTGATCGTGCCAGGATCGACGCCCGCCAGCGCCTGGGCCTCGGCGATCACCGCGGCCTGGCCGTCGACGCTCGGCGCGGTGAAGCCGATCTTCATCGAGCCGTCGTTGTTGATGGCCGACGCCAGGATCACCGCGCGGATCGAGTCCCCATCCCGCTCCGCGTCCTCCAGCCGCTTGAGCACCACGATACCCGCGCCGTCGCCACCGAGGCTGCCGGTGGCGGCCGCGTCGAAGGCGCGGCAGCGGCCGTCCTTCGAGAGGATGCCGCCTTCCTGGTAGACGTAGCCGGAGACCTGCGGAAAGCTGACCGAGACGCCGCCCGCGAGCGCCACGTCGCACTCGCGGTTGAGCAGCCCCTGGCAGGCCAGGTGGACGGCGACCAGCGAGGTCGAGCAGGCGGTGGAGACGTTGACGCTCGGGCCGCGCAGGTTGAGCCGGTAGGAGACGAGCGGCCCGAGGAAGTCGCGGTCGTTCGCGAGCTTGATCTCCAGCGGGCTGACCGTAGCCGCGATCTCGTGGCTGCTGGCGAGGTTACGCAGGAAGTAGCTGCTCTGGCTCGCCCCGGCGTAGACGCCGACGGCGCCGTTCACGCGGCCCGGATCGCAGCCGGCGTTCTCCAGCGCTTCCCAGGAGCATTCCAGGAAGATCCTTTGCTGCGGGTCGAGGAGCCGGGCCTCGCGCGGACTGAATCCGAAGAACGAGGCGTCGAAGAGGTCGGCGTCGCGCAGCACGCCGCGCGCGGCCATGAAGCCGGGCTGCTCGCGCAGCTCGCGCGAAACCCCGGCGCGCTCCAGCTCCTCGGCGGTGAACCGGGTAATCGAGTCGACGCCGCCGCGCAGGTTGTCCCAGAGCTGTGCGGTGTCGGCGGCGCCGGGGAAGCGGCCGGCCATGCCGACGATCGCGATGTGGGACATCTGCGCGGCGGGCTCGTGACCCTCACCCTCGCTCATTCATCGTCCTCCAGATCCTCATCATCTTCATCGTCTTCCTCCCTGGCCGGCGCCGCCGGCCGGAGAGGAGCCCGTCCGCGCCGCTGGATCGATTCGCGCCGCGCGGTCGCGCGCTCCTGGCTCAGCTCCAACGTCGCTTCAGGCTCCTCGCCCGTCTCCGAGTCGCCGCCGAGCGCCCGGGCGAGCGCCGCGACGGTCGGATGCTCGAACAGGAGCCCGCGCGGCAGCTCGCGCCCCAGCGCCTCGTTGAGCCGGCTCACTGCCTGGAGGAGGAGCAGCGAGTGGCCGCCGAGGTCGAAGAAGTTGTCGTTGACGCCGATCCGCTCACGCCCGAGCACCTCCTGCCAGATGCCGACGATCGTGCGCTCCAGCTCATTGCGCGGCGGCACGTACGAGGCCTGCGACTCCCGTGCCGCATCCTCGGGGGCCGGCAGCGCGGCCCGGTCCACCTTGGCGTTGGCGGTCAGCGGCAGCGCGGGAAGGACGACGAACGCGGCCGGCACCATGTAGTCCGGCAGGGTCTGGCGCAGGAACGCCTGGAGGTCGGCCACGGAGGGAATGGGATCGCCCGTCTTGATTGGAGCGGGCACCACATAGCCGACCAGGCGCCGGTCTCCCGGGCGATCCTCACGCGCCAGGACCACGGCCTCGGCCACGGCGGGATGGCGGCCGAGCACGGTCTCGATCTCGCCCAGCTCGATGCGGAAGCCGCGGATCTTCACCTGCACGTCGCGCCGGCCCAGGAACTCCAGCCCGCCGTCCGGCAGCCAGCGCGCGAAGTCGCCGGTGCGGTAGAGCCGCTCGCCGAATTGTCCCCCTGAAGGGTCAGCGAGAGGATCGGGCACGAAGCGCTCGGCGGTCAGGTCCGGACGGCCGTAGTAACCGCGCGCCAGGCCGAGCCCGCCGGTGTAGAGCTCGCCGCGCACGCCGATCGGCACGGGACGCAGGTCGGCGTCGAGCACGTGGACGATCGTGTTGCCGATCGGACCGCCGATGGGAATCGACGGCCGCGCGGCGTCCGCCGCGGAGACCGTGCGCCAGGTGGTGAACGTGGTGTTCTCGGTCGGGCCGTAGCCATTGATCATCTGCGTGCCAGGTAGCTCCTCGACCACGCGGCGCACCTGCGGCACGGGCAGCACGTCGCCGCCGGCCAGGAGCTGGCGCACCGGTTTGAGATCCTCCAGCCGGCGGTCGACGAGAAGACCGAACAGGCCGGTGGTGAGCCAGAGGATGGTTACGCCGTGGCGGGTCACCGCGTCGCCGATGTCATCGAGCGACAGCGCGGGCGTCGACAGGAACGCGAGGCGGGCGCCGTTGAGCAGGGCGCCCCAGATCTCGAAGGTGGAGACGTCGAACGAGACCGCGGTGATCTGGAGGAAGACGTCGTCCGGCGTCATCGACGCGAACCCGGAGTCGCGGGCGAGGCGGACGATGGCCTCGTGGACCACGGCGACGCCCTTGGGCCGGCCGGTCGAGCCGGACGTGTACATCACATAGGCCAGGCCTTCCCCGGTAACCTCACCAGAGAGGGCGCCATCCTCCTCGTCCGCCCAGAGACTGGCATCGCCGTCGATATCGTCGAGCGCCAGAATTCGGGCACCGGCAGGGCAGGCTTCGCGCAGGGCGTCGCGGGTCAGCACCACGGGCGCCGCGGTCTCCTCCACCATCCCTTCGAGGCGCTCCTTCGGGTAGGCCGGGCTCAGCGGCACGTACGCGCCGCCGGCCTTGAGCACCGCGAGGTAGGCGAGCACCAGCTCCGGCGAGGAGTCGAGGAACGCGCCGACCGCGACCTCCGGGCCGACCCCGAGACGCCGCAGGGCGCGGGCGAGCCGGTTGGCCTGGCGGTCCAGCTCGCCATAGGTAACGCTCCGGCTGGCGTCGACGAGCGCGACGGCGTCCGGCCGTTCCGCGGCCCGGGCCTCGAACACGCGGTGGACGAGGCTGCCTTCCCAATCTCCCCAGCGGGTGTCGTTCCACTCATGGACGAATTGATGCCGCTCCGATTCCGAGAACAGCGGCAGCTCCGAGAGAGCGAGCGCCGGCCTCTCCACGAACGCCGCGAGCAGGGCTCCGAAGTGCCGCAGCATCCGCTCGGCGGTCGTCGAGTCGAACAGATGCCGGTTGTGCTCGATCGACGCGAACCAGCCGTCCGGGGTCTCGGCCGCCGACAGCGCCAACTCGAACTTCGAGGTGCCGCTTTCGACCGCCAGGGACTCCAGGGTCAGGCCGGGCAGCTCGGCGGCCGGGATCGGCGCGTTCTGCAGGGAGAAAAAGACCTGGAAGAACGGCGACCGCTGGAGACTGCGATCCGGCTGCAGCACCTCGACGAGCTTCTGGAACGGCATCTCCTGGTGGGCGAAGGCGCCGAGCACCGACTCGCGCACCCGGCCGAGCAGCCCGCGCGCATCCGGGTCTCCCTCCGCCCGGTTGCGGAGCACCAGGGTGTTGACGAAGAAGCCGATCAGCCCCTCGATTTCCAAACGGTCGCGGTTGGCGACCGGCGAGCCGACCACGATGTCGGACTGGCCGGAGTGGCGGACAAGGAGCGCGGTCCAGGCAGCCAGCAGCGCCATGAACGGCGTGACCCTCTCGGCGCGGCAGAGGGCGGCGAGGCCGTCCGAGACCTCGCGCGGCATTACGGTGCCGCGGCTGCCGCCCTCGAAGCTCGCGACCGAGCGGTGCGGCCGGTCGGTGGGCAGGTCGAGGACCGGCGCGGCCTCTAGATAGTGCCGCCACCAGGCGATCTCGCGGTCGAGCCCCTCGCCCGAGAGCCACCGGCGCTGCCAGACCGAGTAGTCGGCGTACTGCACGGTCAGCTCCGGCAGCGGCGAGGGTTGCTGCGCGAGGACGGCCGGATAGAGCGCGCTCATTTCGCGCACCAGCACGCCCAGCGACCAGCCGTCGGCGATGATGTGGTGGAGCGTCGAGAGCAGCGCGTGCTCCTCCGCGCCGAGCCTCAGCAGGGCGAGCCGCATCAGCGGATCCCACTCCAGCTCGAACGGCCGCGCGGCCTCGGCGCGCGCCAGGCGCATCGTCTCGGCCTCGCGCAACTCCGCCGGCAGGCCGCCGAGATCGGCGACAGGCAACGCGACGCCCTCCCAGGCATCCCACTCCCGGATCTCCTGCACCGGATTGCCGTCGCGCCAGCCGAAGCCGGTCCGCAACGCCTCGTGCCGCCGGACGATCTCGCCCAGGCTGGCCCGGAGAGCCTCGACATCCAGCGCTCCCAGGAGGCGCATGGCCAGCGGCAGGTTGTAGGCGGTGAGGCCGATTTCCATCTGGTCGAGCATCCAGAGGCGCTGCTGCGCGTAGGAGAGCGGCAGCGGCTCGTCCCGACCGACCGGAACGATCGGGACGATCGGCGGCGCACCGAGGCTGCCCAGCACAGCTCCGTCGATCTCCCCGGCCACCGCGGCGAGGGTCGGCCGCTCGAAGAGGGATCGCAGCGGAATCTCCACGCCGAACGTCTCGCGGATCCGGGAGACGAGCTGGATGGCGAGCAGCGAGTGGCCGCCCAGCTCAAAGAAGTCGGAGTCCACCCCGACCGTAGGAACGCCGAGCAGCTCTCTCCAGATCGACGCGAGCGTCGCCTCGGTTGCCGTGCGCGGCTCGCCGCCGGCCGCGTCGCCGTCTTCCCGGTGACTCGGCTCCGGGAGCGCGGCGCGGTCCACCTTGCCGCTGGGCATCAGGGGCAGGGAGCCCACGGGCACGAAGGCCGCCGGCACCATGAAGTCGGGCAGGGACCGCTTGAGCCAGGCGCGCAGGTCTGCGGCGGCAGTCTCGTCCCCGCCGGCCGGCACGAACCAGGCGACCAGCCGCCGGTCCCCATCCACACCGCGCACGGCGACCGCCGCGGCCTCGACGCCGGGGTGGGCCGCGAGCGCCGTCTCGATCTCCGCCGGCTCGATGCGGAAGCCGCGGAGCTTCACCTGGGCGTCGATCCGGCCGAGGAATTCGATGCTCCCGTCCGGCAGCCAGCGGGCGAGGTCGCCGGAGCGGTAGAGCCGCTCGCCCATCCCCTGGGGGGCATACGGATCGGGGACGAAGCGCTCGGCGGTCAGGTCCGGCCGGCCGAAGTAGCCGCGGGCAAGACCCAGCCCGCCGGTGTACAGCTCGCCCGGAACGCCCGCCGGCACCGGGTCGAGCGACGAGTCCAGGATCGCGACCCGCCCCTCGTCGATCGGCCGTCCGATGGGCACGGCGCCTCGCCGGGCGTCGGTGGCGGTCACCGGGTGGGACGTCGTGAACGTGGTGTTCTCGGTCGGGCCGTAGAAGTTGACCAGCCGGCCCGGCAGCTCGCCCAGGACGCGCAAGGCCTGCGGCAGCGGCATCACCTCGCCGCCGGTGAGGATCTGGCGCGCCGGCCGCAGCGACTCGGGATTCCGGTCCACGATCAGGCGGAACAGGCCGGTCGTGAGCCAGACCGTGGTCACACCGTGGCGGGCGATGGCCTCCTCCAGCTCCTCCAGCGACGGAGTACGGGATGGGAGGATCGCCAGCCGTCCGCCGTTGACGAGCGGCGCCCAGATCTCCAGCGTGGAGGCGTCGAACGAGGGCGGCGAGATGTGCAGGAAGACCTCGTCCGGTCCCAGGTCGGCGAACCGGCCGCGCACCAGCCGGACCACCGCCTCGTGCACCGCGGCGACTCCCTTGGGCCGGCCGGTCGAGCCCGAGGTGAAGACGACGTAGGCGAGGCTCGATCCGAAGAGCGGACCGGGTTCCGGGTTCTGCTCGCTCTCGCCGGAATGAGGATCGGCCAGGTCGGCCGCGGTGAGGACGATCCGCGCGCCGGTGTCCGCGATCAGCAGATCGATGCGCTCCTGCGGATAGCCCGGATCGACCGGCACATAGGCGCCGCCGGCCTTGAGGATCGCCAGGAACGCCACGATCTGCTCGATGGACCGTTCGAGAAGGACGGCCACCGGCGTCTCCGGACCCGCGCCGCGCCTTCTTAGATGATGGGCGAGGCGGTTGGCGCGCCGGTTCAGCTCGCCGTAGGTGACCGACTCACCGCTCTCGTCACTGCACAGGAGCGCCACCGCATCGGGGGCCGCCGCCGCGCGCTGCTCGAAGAGCGGATGCACGAGCAGGCCCGCGCTGTCGGCGCTGCCCGGCAGGTCGTTCCACTCATGGAGCACCTGGTGAGCTTCGACCGGCGACATCAGGGCGATCCGATCCAATCTCGCGCCCGGGTCAACTGCGATGCCTTCGAGGAGACGGACGAGGCTCTCCGCGAGACGGAGGATCGTCGGCCGGTCGTAGAGATCCGCCGCGTACTCGATCGATCCGGCGAGCCCCTGGCCGTCGTCGGCCAAAGTGAGGCCGATATCGAACTGAGTGGTGCCGCGCGGCACATCCAGCGGACGCAGGGCAAGCCCGTCCTGGCGCGGAGGCCGGGCCGCGGGCAGGAGCTGGAACACGATCTGGAACAGCGGGTTGCGGCCGGGATCGCGCTCCGGATGCAGCGCTTCGACCAGGCGCTCGAAGGGCAGGTCGCGGTGGGCGTAGGCACCGAGAGCGGACTCTCGCGTCCTGGCCAGGAGGCTGGCGAACGTGTCGCCATCCAGAAGCCCGCCCCGGAGCACGAGCATGTTGACGAAGAAGCCGATCAGCCCCTCGATCTCGCGCCGGTCGCGGTTCGCGGTCGGCGAGCCGAGCACACCCTCGCGGCGACCAGTCCGCCGCGCGAGCAGCGCCTGGAACGCGGCGAGGCCGACCATGAAGAGGGTCGCGCCCTCGCGGCGGCCGATCTCCCGGAGCGACGCGGCCAGCCCGGGCGAGAGCCGGAGCGGCACGGTGCCGCCGCGGTGGCTCACCACCGCGGGGCGCGGCCGGTCCGCCGGCAGCTCGAACGCGGCGGACCCGCCCAGGCGCTCCCGCCACCAGGAGGTCATGGCGTCGAGCCGCTCGCCCTGGAGATGCCGGCGCTGCCAGACGGCGAAGTCGGCGTACTGGATCTCCAGCTCCGGCAGCGGGCTCGCGGCGCCGGCGGAAAAGGCGGCGTAGAGCGCGGAGGCCTCGGCCAGGAGGATCTCCAGCGAGGCGCCGTCCGCCGCGATGTGGTGGAGGGTCAGAAGAAGGAGATGGCGCCGCTCTTCGAGGTCGACGAGCGTGGCGCGCATCATCGGCGCCCGGCTCAGGTCGAACGGGCGCAACGCCTCGTCCGCGGCCAGCCGCCGCAGCTCGGTTTCGCGATCCGCCTCCACGAGTCCGCGCAGATCCACCCGCGGCAGGTCGAGAGCGGCCGGCTCCACGATCTGCTCCGGCTCGCCGCTGCCGCCCGCCGCAAAGCGCGTACGCAGCACCTCGTGCCGCCGCAGGATCTCCAGGAGAGCGCGAGCCAGGGCGTCCTCATCCAGATCCCCTTCCAGGAGGAGCGGCAGCGGCATGTTGTAGACCGGCGAACCGGGCTCGATCCGGTCGAGGATCCAGAGCCGCTGTTGCGGGAAGGAGAGCGGCAGCGCTGGCGGCAAGAAACCGCTGCGGTCCGCCCGCGCGATCGGCGGCTCGATATCCACAGCTCCACGCGCCCGGGCGTCGAGCGCCGCGGCCAGACCAGCGATCGTCGGATGCTCGAAGATCGTCCGCAGCGGCAGCTCGAACCCGAACGAATGGCGAATGCGCGAGGCCAGCCGGACCGCGAGCAGCGAGTGGCCGCCGAGGTCGAAGAAGTCGTCCGCCGCCGAGACGCTGGTGCGCTGGAACAGGTCTTCCCAGATGCCGGCGAGGATCTCCTCGGCGGGGCTGGCCGGAGCCACAAAACCAGCCTCTCCAAGGGTCTGCTCCGGGTCCGGCAGCGCGGCGCGGTCGACCTTGCCGCTCGACGTGCGAGGCAACGCGGCCACCGGCAGCAGCCACGTCGGCACGAAGGCCTCGGGCAGCCGTTGCCGCAGGTAGTCCTTCAGATCGGCGAGCGCGGGCTCGGCGCCGTCGCGCGGCACGAACCAGGCCGCCAGCACCTCGTCGCCATCCGGGCCGAGGCGGGCCGCAACAACCGCCTCGCGCACCGCGGAATGGGCGGCGAGGGCCGCCTCGACCTCGCCTGGCTCGATCCGCACGCCGCGCACCTTGAGCTGGTCGTCGAGGCGTCCGAGGAACTCGAGCTCGCCATCGGCCCGCAGCCGCGCCCGGTCACCCGTCCGGTAGAGCCGGCCGCCCGGCTCGACGCCGAACGGGTCCGGAACGAACCGCTCCGCCGTGAGCGCAGGCAGGCCGTGATAGCCGCGCGCCAGCCCGCCTCCGCCAATGCACAGCTCGCCCGGCACACCGACCGGCAGCAGTTGGAGACCGCCGTCCAGAACGTGGAGGCGGGCGCCCGCCATCGGACGGCCGAGCCCCGGCTCGCGGCTCGGATCGAGGCGGCCGGCCGTGGCGTTCGCCGTAGCCTCGGTGGGACCGTAGAGGTTCCAGATCGTGGCTCCCGGAAACGCAGCCGCGGTGCGGGCGATGAGATCCGGAGTAACGCGGTCGCCGCCGAGCAGCACGGCCCGGACGGTGTCGGGCGCAGTATTGGGCGCAGTATTGGGCGCAGTACCGGGCGCGGTGTCGGGCGCGGTGTCGGGCGCGGTAGTGCCGGCCTCGACGCGTTCGAGCAGCGTCCGCCAGAGCGCCGGCACGCCGTTGAAGGCCGCCCCCTCTCGGCTGCCCAGCAGGGACAGAAGCTTGTCCGGATCGGTGGCCGCGCCGGTGAGCCAGACCTCGCCGCCCCGCATCAGCGGCGCGAGGAGCTGCTTGAGGAACGCGTCGAAGCTCAGGCGCGCGACCACCGGCAACGCCTTGATGCCCTGGTCCTCCAGGAAGCCGCTGCTCCAGTCGAGGTAGGACGCGATACTTCGGTGCTCGATCACCACCCCTTTGGGGCGACCGGTCGAGCCGGAGGTATAGAGGACGTAGGCTGCGGCGTTCGCAGGGATGGCAGGGATGGAAACCGCAGCAGGCGGGTTTTCCTCGGCGACCAGGTCTTCGACCGTATGGACCGGCAACGCCGTCTCCGGCAAAGCGCCGCGGAGACGTTCCGCGGTGACGATCCGCGACGCCCCCGCGTCCTCCATCAGGAAGGCCAGCCGTTCCGCAGGCAATTCCGGATCGAGCGGCACGAAGGCGCCTCCGGCCGCGAGGACTCCCAGGATAGAGACCACGGCCTCGGGTGAGCGGTCGAGATGCAGGCCGACCCGAACCTCGGGGCCGACGCCGAGCGCGGTCAGCGTTCCCGCGAGCCTTTCGACCCGCCGCGCCAGCTCGCGATAGGTGACCGTCGTCTCCTCCTGCCGCACGGCCACGGCGTCCGGAGCTCGCTCGGCCTGACGACGGAACAGCTCGGGGACCAGGGCTCCAGGAGACGGCGTCGAGTCGGTCCACTCCCGCAGGAGCTGGGCGCGCTCGTTCTCGCCGAGAAGAGGAAGATCCGAGACCCGCGCCTCCGGTTGCGCCGCTGCGGCCTCCACGAGCGTGGCGTAGGTGCGCAGCAGGCGCTCGGCGGTGGCGTCGTCGTAGAGGTCGCGGCTGAAGGTCAGGAACAGCGGCACCGACTCGCCGCGCGGAGCCGCGAGCAGCGCGAGGTCGAATTTGGCCGCCGGGCTCGCCATCGGGAACTGGCCGAGCGCGAGGCCGGGCAGCGAGAGCGCCTCGAACGGCGCGTCCTGCGCCGAGAACATCGTCTGGAAAAACGGCGTCCGGGCCAGGCTGCGCTCCGGCGCCAGGGCCTCGACCAGCTTCTCGAACGGCAGCTCCTGATGCGCGAAGGCGCCGATGGCCGTCTCCCGGACCCGCTCGACGAGCCCGCGGAACGAGACCGCATCGGCGTCCGTGCGCAGGACGAGCGTGTTGACGAAGAAGCCGATCAGCGCTTCCAGCTCCGGCCGGTTGCGGTTCGCGACCGGCGTGCCGACGAGCACGTCGGTCTCGCCGGTGAGCCGGTGCAGCAGCGCGGTCCAGCCGGCGAGCAGCGCCATGAAGGGGGTCGCGCCCTGGGCGAGGGCTGCCAGGGCCGAGGACGGAAGCTCGGCCGAGACCTCGCCGCCGATCCCGGTCGGGACCGCGGGGCGCGGCCGGTCCGTGGGCAGCTCCAATACCGCGGGCGCTCCGTCCAGGCGCCGACGCCAGTATCCGAGATCTTCTTCGAAAGACGACTGCGCCCGCTGCCACCGGGCGAAGTCGGCGTACTGGAGCGCGAGCGGTTCGAGCGGGGAGGGCCGTCCCGCCGTGAACGCCGCATAGAGCGCTCCCAGCTCCCGGATCAGCACGCCCATCGACCAGCCGTCGCTCGCGATGTGGTGCATCGTGAACAGCGCCGCGTGCTCGCGGTCGTCGAGGCGGACCAGCCGTGCCCGCAGCAGCGGCCCATGCGCGAGGTCGAAGCCGCGGGACGCCTCCGCCGTCACCAGCAACCCGGCCTCGGCCTGACGGCGCGAAGACGGCAGCGCGGTGAGATCGACGACCGGCAGAGGAATTTCAACCTCATTGCCGACGCGCTGCACAGGACGGCCGTCCTCCTCGTCGAACCGGGTGCGGAGCACGGCGTGGCGGCGGACGATCTCGCGCAGGCTCGCCGTCATGGCGTGAACGTCGAGCTGGCCGGTCAGCTTCACCGCGACCGGGATGTTGTAGGCCGGGCTGCCGGGCGTCAGGCGGTCGAGGAACCAGAGCCGCTCCTGGGAGAAGGAGAGCGGCGCGGAGTCCGAGTCATAGCCGAACCGGGAGATCAGCTCCCGCGCCGGGCCGCCCAGCCCGGCCTCGGACAGATCCTCGCGCCAGCGGTCGGCAACGGCCGCGTCCACGCCGCGGTGGTCGCGCAGCTTGACGTCGCCCAGCATGCGCGACTCGGCGTGGATGCCGTCCGCCATGCGGTTGCCGAGGTCGTCGTAAGGGCGCGCCATGGCGGGCTGAAACTCCAGCCCCATCCGCGCGCAGAGATCGCGGAGCGTGCGCTCCGGCGCCGCCACCAGATCCTCGAAACGGACCCGCGCCTGGCGCTCCGGCGGCACGGTCGCCAGGTGGTCGAGGATGCGGCGGTGGCTCGCGACCCAGATCAGCTCGGCCAGCTCGCGGCGGGAGTAGGGGTGCTCCTGCCGGAAGAAGATCTGGTCGAGCTTCGCCTCCTCGAACGAGCGGATCATGCCGGACGGATGCCGCACCAGGTGGATGTAGAAGGGCGCGTCGAACCCGGCTTCGGCCCGCTCCAGCGCGCCGGGAAGAAGCGTGTACGACGGCGTCTTGTCCACCAGCCGCCGCTCGCCGAGCAGGGCCTGGAGGCAGCCATAGGCTTCGAGCGTGCCGAGGCCTTCGGATTCCCAGCCGGCGACCCGCTGCTCGGCCTCCGCGGCGTCGCAGCCGAGGGCCTCCATCACGGCGCGGATCAGCCCCTCCAGCCAGAACGCGTCGCGGCCGGAGAAGGCGCCGCGCCGCTCGGCCAGCGTCGAGTAGGACAGCAGCTCCAGCTCCGGCGGCGCGAAGAGCCGCGGATGCCCGGCGAGCATGACGCGCAGGAGCGTGGTGCCCGAGCGCGGCGGCGAGAGCACGAAGACGGCCGAGGGATTCCGGGTGTAGGTGGTCTCCACCGGGAGCGGCCGGAGCCGCCGCTCGAAGAGCGCCAGAGTCTCCTCTCCCACTCGGGCAACCGGTCCCGCCTCCGAGCCCGTCCCCTCACCCAGTGAGTCGTCGCCCCAGACGCGCGCCACAGCGTCGCGGTGCTCCGCGGCGAGGTAGGCGGCGAGCTGCGCGACCGTCGGCGCGTCGAAGATGGTCACGACGTGGACGATGTCGCCGATGTGCTTCTGGAGCCGGTTGATGAGGCGGGCGCCGCTGATCGAGCTGCCGCCGAGCGCGAAGAAGTCGTCGTGGACGCCCACCCGCTCGACTCCCAGCGTCTCCGCGAACAGGCCGGCGAGGAAGGCTTCGAGCGGGTTCCGGGGCGCCACGTCGGACTCGGCTCGCGGCGCCTCCGGCTCGGGCAGGGCGCGGCGGTCGACCTTGCCGTTCGCCGTCAGCGGCAGCGCCGGCAGCGCCACCAGCGCTCCGGGCAGCATGTACTCGGGGATGAACGGCGCGAGGAAGGCGCGCAGCTCGGAGGTCTCCGGCAGCTCCCGGCCCGCGGCGGCCACGGCGTAGGCGACCAGCACCGATTCGCCGGCCCGGTCGCGGCGGACCTCCACGACGCCTTCGCGCACGGCCGGATGGCGCGCGAGCGCGGCCTCGATCTCGCCCAGCTCGATGCGGAAGCCGCGGATCTTGACCTGGCGGTCGATCCGCCCGAGGTACTCCAGCGCGCCGTCCGCCCGCCGCCGCGCGAGGTCGCCGGAGCGGTAGAGCCGCGCACCGGGCTCCGCGCCCGGTCCGTTGAACGGATCCGGCACGAAGCGCTCGGCGGTCCGCTCCGGCTGGCCCAGATAGCCGGTGGCCACGCCGTCGCCGCCGACGCAGATCTCTCCGGGAACGCCGACCGGCATCGGCTCCAGCCCGCGGCTCAGCAGGTGGACCCGCCAGCCCGGGAGCGGGAGGCCGATCACGCTGCCGACACTGCCGTCGGTCTCCCCCGCGGCGAGCGCCTGCCAGGTGACATGCACGGTCGTCTCGGTGATGCCGTACATGTTGACCAGCCGCGGCGTTCGGTCTCCATGCCTATCGAACCACGGAGCGAGCGCCGCCGGCTCCAAAGCCTCGCCGCCGAAGATCACCCAGCGCAGCGCTAGCGCTTCTCCGCCAGTCGATCCCTCCTCCGCCATCCACGCCAGGAACGCCGAGGGCGTCTGATTCAGCACCGTCACCCGCTCGCGGCGCAGCAGCGCGTCGAAGTCCCGCGGCGAGCGGCTGGTCCAGTACGGCACCACCACGAGACGGCCGCCGTGCAGCAGCGCGCCCCACATCTCCCAGACCGAGAAGTCGAAGGCGTAGGAGTGGAAGAGCGTCCACACGTCGTCCGGGCCGAAGTCGAAGCGCAGCGCGGCCGAGGCGAACAGCCGCGTCACGTTGCGGTGCGTGACGAGCACGCCCTTGGGCTGGCCGGTCGAGCCGGAGGTGTAGATGACGTAGGCCGGCAGATCGGGAGAGAGATCGATCTGTAGCGGCTCCTCCGTCTCTTCCGGCAGCCCATCGAGAGAGACGCTCCACACGCCTGTCGGCACGTCGCTTTCCTGCCAGAGCGCGGCCGTCTCCGCATCCGTGACAAGGCCCACCGCGCCGCTGTCGACCAGCACATGCCGCCGCCGCGACTCCGGGTGCATCGGATCGATCGGCACGAACGCGGCGCCGGTCTTGAGCACTCCGAGGATCACCGCGGCCAGATCGGGCGAGCGCTCCAGACAGAGCGCCACGCGATCCCCCACTCTCACGCCCTTGCCGAGCAGCGCCCGGGCGATCCGGCCGGCGCGCTCGTCGAGCTGACGGTAGGTCCACGAGACGCCCTCGTGCGTCAATGCAATCCGCTCGGGCGTCCGCTCCACCTGCCCGGCGAACAGCGTCGGCAGCGACCGGGCGCCCGCCGGCTCCGGCGCGGGCTCCTGCCACTCGCGGAGGAGCTGGCGGCGCTCGGCTTCGCGCAGCATCGGCAGGTCGCGGAGCGGGAGATCCTCGGGAGCCGACGCGATGGCTTCGAGCAGGCTCTCCATGTGGGCGACCATCCGCGCGGCGGCATCGGAGTCAAACCGGCGCGTCTCGTACTTGAGCCGCAGCAGGAAGCGCTCTTCCGCGAAGACCAGCAGGGTGAGCGGATAGTTGTTCACGCTCGCCATCGACTCCATCTCGATGGTGAAGGGCACGGAGAGGGAAAGGTCGGCGGCCGCGCGGTCCACCGGATAGTTCTCCAGCACCAGCAGGCTCTCGAACAGGGGCACGCCGCGCGGCACGTCGCTCCAGCCCTGGATCTCGACGAGCGGAGCGTGCTCCCGCTGAACGAGCCCGGCGTGACGGTCGCCGATCTCCTGGAGCCACGGGCCGACCCGCGCATGGCCCGCCAGCCGCACCCGCACCGGCAGCGTGTTGACGAACAGCCCGACGATCGTCTCGATCCCGGGCACCGGCGCGGAACGGCCGGAGAAGATGGCGCCGAAGACGACGTCGTCCGTGTCACCCCCGCCGGCATACCGGCCGAGCAGCAGACCCCACGCGCCCTGGAGGAGCGCGCTCGGAGTCAGCCGCCGGCGCCGGGCGAGGCCCGCGAGCGCGGCGGAAAGCTCCGGCGACAGCTCCCGTTCGAGCTGACTGAACGTGCGACCCCCGGAGCCCCCGGACACCACCGCCAGTCCCGCCGCCTGGCCGATGGGAATCGGCGTCGGAGCCGGGAAACCGGCGAGATACTCCCGCCAGAAGGCTTCCGTCGCCTGCGCCGGCTGCCGTTGCAGCCAGGCGATGTAGTCCTTGTAGGGCCGGGTGGACGGCAGGTGCGCGGGCTCGCCGCGCAGCCTGGCCATGTAGAGCTCGAAGACCTCCCGGAACAGGATCGGCAGGCACCAGCCGTCGATCACGATGTGGTGGAAGCTCCACACGAAGTAGCCCAGGTCGTCCGCCGCGCGGATCAGCGTCAGGCGCAGCAGCGGCGCCTGCGAGAGGTCGAAGCCGCGCTCGCGGTCCGCCGCCCGGAAGCGCTCCAGGCGCTCCTTGCGCTCGGACTCTGGAACCCTGCGCCAGTCCTCCTCCTCCCAAGTGAGCGCCACCTGCCGCATCACCACCTGGACCGGCTTCTCCATCCCCTGCCAGTGGATCTCCGTGCGCAGCGCGGAGTGGCGGGCGACCAGATCCTCCCAGGCGGCGCGCAGCACGCCCGCGTCGATCCGGCCGCGCACGGTCACGGCGAGCTGCAGGAAGTACAGGCTCGACGCCGGCTCGTAGAGCGTGTGGAAGAGGATCCCTTCCTGGCTCGGCGACAGCCGGTAGACCGATTCGAGTCCCTCCGGCTTCATGCCCTCTCCGCGGACGGACTCGAGCTTCCCGATCGGGCCGCGAGCACGGCCCCGGGCACGTCGGCGACGGCGTCGCGGTCCAGCTCCAGGATCACGAGGCTGCTCCAGCGCTCGTTCTCCTCGAACAGCAGACCGAGACCGGCGAGGCGCTCCATCTCGGCGGCGACCGTCTCGCCATCGCTTCCGACCTGTTTGGCGACATCCGCCGGCTTCCAGCCCTTCTCGTTCAAAAACTCGACGATGCGGACGCCCAGCTCGTCCAGCGGATGCTCGATCGTTGTTCCCGGCTGGCCTGAGCGCGTGTCGCGCACGAACGCGCCGCCCGGGGTCCGAACCAGGGTCAGCTCGGGCGGCGGCCCGCCGTCGGTCCGGCGCCAGCGCTGGTTCCAGTCCGCCACCGCGGCGGCGAGCCGGCCCTGCCAGGTGATGAGCTGGTCCATGTAGTCGCCGTAGTTGCGGTCCTGGAAGTAGTAGGCCATGTTGGCCAGCGCCTCATCGCCGAACGGATAGATCGCGCCGTAGAAGTCGTACGGCACCAGGTCGAGCTTGTACTGCGCGGCCCGCGTGAAGTACGGGCTGTAGCGGTCGAAGCGCACCGGGAACGCGCCGGCCGGAGGCGGCAGGTGGACCAGCAGCGGCATGTCCTGGAGGTACTTGCGGTAGACCTCCTCGGTCTCGCCCGGGAAGCCGATCAGCAGGTTCCACGACGGCGAGATGCCGTAGCGCAGGCAGTTCTTGAGGAACGCGAGGTTCTGGAACGACGTCGTCCCCTTGCCCATCAGCCGCAGCGTGGAGGTCGACAGCGCCTCGATGCCCGGCTGGATCTCGGTGACGCCGGCCTTGCTCAGCACCTCCATCTCACGCTCCTTGAGATCGGCCTTGACCTCGTAGAACATCGACACGCCCGGCGGCGCCGTGATGTTCGGGAACACGTCGGTCAAGTACTCGCGCGGCAGGATGTTGTCCACCGACTCGAAGCGCTTGCAGCGGTCGCCGTAGCGCTCGAACAGGTCGCGGAACATCTCCAGAGCCTGCTGCGGCGGCATCGAACGGTACGCCATGGTGCCGCCGTTCAAGCCGCAGAACGTGCAGTGCGAGCGCTCGCCCCACCAGCAGCCGCGCGAGGTCTCGAACAGCAGGTAGGGCGCGATCCTTCCGCCGGGAAAGCTCTTGTCCAGATCGTTGAGGAACGAGTCGTAGTCGAGCCGCACCGGCACGTCGAGCGGCAGCTCCTGGCCGATCGCTCCGTGCCCCTGGACCGCCTCGGAGTCCGCGTTCTCGCGCGAGAACACGCCCTGGATGCGCTGGGCGTCGGCGTCGCGCCCCTCGATGCGGCAGCGCACCAGCTCTGGGAAGCTCACCAGCGCCGGCCCCGAGAACACGAAGTCGATCGCCTCGGCGTGGATCGCCAGCTCGCGCCCCATCGGCGCCTCGCAGTTGGCGCCGCCCATCACCGTCACCACCTGTTTGCGGCGCTCCTTGACGAGCCGCGCCAGGGCGAAGCAGGCGGTGTTCTGCGCGAACATCGAGGTGAAACCGACCATGTCCTCCTGGTCGAGCTTGTGCTGCATCACGAGCTTTTGCAGGAAGCGCTCGAGGCTCGATCGCTTGGCGAGCACCTGGCTGCGCAGCTGCTCGCGCTCCGCCGTGAGCGAGGGGAAATAGCGCTGGAAGTAGGTCTCGGCGTTGTCCGCGATCTTCGGGAACGCGGCCTGGCGGAAGAACCAGTCGCCGATCCCCGAGTTGTTCGCCTCCAGCGCGCCCGCGATCCCCTGGTAGAGATCGAGGCCCAGGAAGTGGGCGATCTCATGGTTCAAGTACAGGATGCGCACCCGCGCCTGGCCGGCGAGCTCGCTCTCCACCACGGACTTGAGCTGGGTGAGCGCGATGGACGGCAGCCGGAGATTCGCGAACGGCATGTTGATCAGAGTGATCTTGTACACGGGTCACCTCTTGCCCAGTTTCGTCATGAGCGCGGAGAAGTCGTCGGCGTTCAGGTCGGCTTCCGGGAAGTCGGACGGGGTGTAGGCGCCGGCCTCGGGGTTCCGGCAGTGCGCGATCAGGGCGCGCAGCGATTCATTGTAGGCGTCGGCGAGGCGCTCGACCGTCCCGCCGCGGTGGCGGTCGGCGCTGTAGGTCCACTCCATCCGCAGGGTTCCGTCGAGCACCACGGCGTTGATCTCCAGCAGGTGGCTGCGCATGCCGAGCGGATCGAGGGCGGGGCCGCCCGATTCGGGCGCCTGGGAGAGGGCCAGACCCTCCGCTCCAGACGAATCGGAGTCCGCGGCGCCCATCTGGCCGAGATAGTTGAACAGGATCTCGGCCTTCGGCATGGCTCGCAGTTTGTTCACGATCCCCTCCCCGCCCTCATCGAGCCCGCCCTCATCTAAGAGGTAGCGCAGGGCGCCGTAACCGAGCCCGCCACCGGGAGGCAGGCGGCGCAGCTGCTCCTTCATCGCGCAGAGGGCCTCGCCCGGTCCGATCTCGGAGTCCAGATCGAGCATCACGGGGTACATGGACGTGAACCAGCCGATCGTCCGCGACAGGTCGACATCGTCGAACGGATGCTCGCGGCCGTGGCTCTCGAAATCGACGAGCAGCCGGCGCCGGCCGGTCCAGCCCGCGAAGGCCTCGACGAGCGCGGTGCGCAGCACGTCGTCGATGCGGGTCTGGTAGGTGCCGTGGATCTCCTGGAGCAGCGCGCGCGTCTCCTCGGCGGTCAGCTCGCGGACGACGCTGCGCGACGAGCCCTCGCGGCCGGGGTCGCGCGGCCCCGCGAAGTCGACCGGCAGCGGCGCCGTCTCCCGATTGCGCTCGTCGAGCCACCAGCCGACTTCCGCCGCGGCCTCGGGCGAGCTCGCGTACTCGACCCGGCGCGCGGACCACTCCTTGAAGGAGGTGGTCTTCGCCGGCAGCGGCCCGCCGGAGTAGAGGGTTTCGAAGTCCTCCAGCAGCAGGCGCCAGGAAATGCCGTCGAGCACCGCGTGGTGGACGGCCAGCAGCAGGCGCCCGCTCTCCCCGGTGCCCCCCTTCTCGGGGTCGAGCCAGAACGACGCCATCCGCAGCGCCGGCCCCTCGGTGAGGTTCAGGCTGGTCTGGACCGCCACCGCCGCGGCCTCGATCGCCTCCTTCCGCAGCGGCTCCGGAACGCCGGAGAGATCGAGGTGGATGTACGGGACCGCTTCATCGAGATCATCGACTCCGGCGAACACCTGCCGCCAGCCGTGCGGCGCCCCGGCGTCCGGCAGGAAGCGGGTGCGCAGCGCGTCGTGGTGGCGCAGCAGCCCGCGCACGGTGCCGTGGAGCCGCGCGGGGTCGAGCGGCCGGCCGACCTCGAAGAACGACGCGACGTTCCAGTTCCAGTGGTGCGGGTTGGGCAGGTCGAGGTCGAAGAACCAGCGCTGGATCGGAGTGAGCGGCGCCTCGCCGATGACCGGCCCCTGCTCCGCCCGCACCAGGCTGGAGCCGCCCGCCGCGACCGCGGCGACCGCGGCGGTGGCCAGCTCGGCGATGGTCTGGTACTGGAACATCTGCCGCGGCGTGATCTGGATGCCGTCCTGCGCCGCGCGGGCGATGATCTGGAGGCTCAGGATCGAGTCGCCGCCCAGCTCGAAGAAGTTGTCGTGGACGCCCACGTGGTCGAGCCGCAACGCCTGCGCCCAGAGCGCCGCGAGCGTCTCCTCGACGCGGGTGCGCGGCGCCACGAAAGCCTGGCCGAGATCCGGGCGCTCCTCTTCCGGAGCGGGCAGCGCGCGGCGGTCGAGCTTGCCGTTCGCGGTCAGCGGCAGCGCGTCGAGCGGCACGAAGTAGGCCGGCACCATGGCCTCCGGCAGCCGGTCGACGAGGAAGGCGCGCAGCCGCGGCACCATCCGCTCCGCGAAGAGGCCGCGCAGAGGGTTGTTCGCATAGCGGCTCCACGGCAGGACGCGCGCCGGGCGCTGCGGCGGGCTTGCCGTCTGAGCCGCTCCGGGACGCCGAAACACGGCGTCGAAGCGGTCCAGCCCCGAGGCGGACCAGGTGAGATCGACCTCGTACCCCAGTTCGCCCGCGAGCGCCCACACGTCCGACGGCTCGATCCCCGGCTCGGTCTTGACCGCCGCCGCGAGGTCGCGGCGCAGCGCCGTGACGGCTTCCCCACTGCCGGTCCCCGCTCCCCGGAGCCGTTCGAGCAGCCGCCGCTCCAACTGGAGCCGGGCGTTGGGCAGCCCGCCGACCCCAATAATTCCGATCGCGTCGGGCGCCTCCGAGAGCTTCCGCCTCAATCCGTCGAGCGTCAGGCCGTCGCGCCGCCAGTCGATCCAGGTCTCCGCCCCGCCGGGAGCCGGCTCGTCGAAGCGCAGGACCACGTCGTAGCGGAAGCGGGTCAACTCGTTGAGGCAGCGACCGCCCTTCAATTGGATGCCGACCGACCGCAGGCGCGGCAGGCGCTCGCGCAAGGCCGGGAACAGGTCGGGCGAGACGAGCAGCTCCTTCTCGCGCACCACGTGGCCGCGGACGCGCTGCGCCAGCTCGTCCACGGTGAGCGCGTCCGGCGCCTGGAAGAGCTGCACCGAGGCGTGGAACGCGTCAAGGAGATCGTGATTGCGCACGCCGCCGACGAACAGGTATCCGCCCGGCGCCACCCGCTCGGCCGCGCGCTCGATCACCCGCACCAGATAGTCGGCGCTCGGGAAGTACTGCACGACCTCGTTGACGACGACCACGTCGAACGCGCGCTCCGGGATGCCGTCCAGCTCGTCCGCACCGCGCGCCGAAACCCGTACCTCGGGCAGGTCCGCCTGGAGCGCCACCCGCTCCTCCAGGTCGCGCACCACCTCGGGCGAGAGGTCGGTGCCCCAGTAGGCCTCGCAGTGCGGCGCGATGCGGAAGAGCAGCAGGCCGGTGCCGCAGCCCAGCTCCAGCACCCGGCGCGGCTTGAGCGCCAGCAGCCGCTCCACCGAGTCCTCGAAGCACTCGACGATGTCTTCCTGCGGCATGGCGCGGCCGGTGTAGCTGTCCACCCAGACCCGCAGGTTCACGCCCTCGTCGCTGTCGGAGACCGCGTCGCGGCGGCGGTAGACCTCGTCGAAAACGGTCCGCCACTGGTCCAGCTTGTCGCCTTCGAGCTCGCCCGGGCCGGCCTCCTCGGTCTGCGCTTCGAGGTTCTCGACCACGTAGGCCGCGAGCCGCGCATGGCCACTCGTGTGGCCACCCGATTGCCCGCCGGATTCGAGCACGACCACGGCAGCGTCCAGGACGGCGGGATGGCCACGCAGCGCGGCCTCGATCTCGCCCAGCTCGATGCGCACGCCGCGGACCTTGACCTGCTGGTCGACGCGGCCGAGGAACTCCAGCGTGCCGTCCGCCCGGCGCCGGCCGAGGTCGCCGGTCCGGTACAGGCGCGAGCCCGGCTCGCCGGCGAACGGATCGGGGAGGAACACCTCCGCGGTCCGCGCCGGATCGCCGAGATAGCCGCGGCCGACGCCCGCGCCGCCGACCCACAGCTCGCCGGTAACGCCCGCCGGCACCGGCGAGGCGCCCGGATCGAGACCGGGCTCCAGCGCGTAGAGGCGCAGGTTCGGCACCGAGCGGCCGATGGGAACGCTCGCCGCGTCCGCGGAAAGGGGGCCATCCGGACGGATCGGATGATGAGTGACGTCGTCCGAGCACTCGGTCGGCCCGTACGCGTTGAGCAGCGGGATGCGCGGGTAGGCCGCCAGCCAGCGGCGGCAGAGGTCGGGAGGCAGCGCCTCGCCGGTCGGGATCATCCAGCGCAGGCCCGAGAGCCGCGGCCGGCCGGCGCTTCCAGGGGCGTGCCGCTCGACCTCGTCGAGCAGCAGGCGCATCAGCGACGGCACGGTCTCGATCACGGTGACGCCCGCCGCTTCGGAGTGATCGAGCAGCCGCGCCGGATCGGCCGCGATGTCGTCCGGCACCAGATCCACCCGGCCGCCCGCGAGCGGCCCCGCCAGGAGCTGCCAGACCGAGATGTCGAAGCACGGCGACGCGGTCTGCGCCACCGTGTCGCCCGCGTCCAGACCGAGGTCGTGGATCTTGGCGCGCAGATGGTTGAGCATGCCGCGGTGCGTGATCATCGCCCCCTTGGGCATGCCAGTCGAACCCGACGTGTAGAGGACGTAGGCGAGGTCGTCCGGACTGGCAAGGCTCGGAAGGTCCCCGCCTCCACCGCGAATCAGCTCCGCAAGATCGCGCGCCGCCGGACGGACTTCCTCCGGGACGAGCGCGAGAGCCGCGTCGAGCTGATCGCGCAGCCCTTCGCCGGCAAGAGCCAGCCGCGTCCCTGCATTTCCAATCACCCGCGCGACTCGATGCGACGGATGCTCGGGGTCGAGCGGCAGGTAGGCCGCGCCGGCCGCGAACACGCCGACGACCGCCGCGAGGAAGTCGAGCCCGCGCTCCGCGAGCAGCGCCACGACCGTCCCCGGCTCCACCTCGGAAGCGACCGCCGCCGCCCGGCCCATCAATCCGCTCCAGGTCAGGCTCTCGCCGAGACAGGTGGCGACCACGGCGTCCGGCGTCCGCGCCGCCTGCTCCGCGAGCAGCGCCGGAAGGGTCTGGCCGTCATTGAATTCAACCGCGCTGTCGTTCCATTCCAGCAGCAGCTGGTGGCGCTCGGCGGGCGCGATCAACTCCATCGTCGAAATCTTCCGCGTCGGATCCGTCGCAGCCTGGCCGAGCAGGATCTCGAAGTGATGCAGCAGCCGCTCGATGGTCGTGGCGTCGAACAGGTCCGAGTTGTACTCCGCCCATCCGCCCAGGCTGGTCGGCGACTCGACCGGCACCACCACCAGCTCGAACTTGGACGTGCCGGTCTCGACCGTCAGCCCGCTCAGCGTCAGCCCGGGCAGCCCGACCTCGCCCGGCGCCTTCTGGAGCGACAGCATCACCTGGAACAGCGGCGTTCGGCCAAGATCGCGCTCGGGCTGGAGCGCCTCGACCACGGCCGGGAACGGAACCTCCTGGTGCGCAAACGTGTCGAGCACCATGCGGCGCACCCGCTCCAGCAGCTCCAGCAGAGTGGGATCGCCGGAGAGATCGGTGCGCAGCACGACCTGGCTGCCGAAGAAGCCGATCAGCGGCTCGATCTCCGGCCGGATGCGATTTGCCACGTCCGTGCCGAGCACCACGTCCAGCCGGCCGGTGTAGCGCTGGATGAGCGTCTGGAACACCGCGAGAAAGACCATGAAGAGCGTCGACCCGGACCGCTCCGCCAGCCCCTTGAGCGACTCGGCGAGCGGCTGCGGGTAGCTCATCGGCCGCACCGCGCCGCGGTCGGTCTGCACCGCGGGCCGGGGCCGGTCGACCGGCAGCTCCAGGATGGTCGGAGCGCCCGCGAGCTGCGTCCGCCACCAGCCGATTTGCGTCTCCAGCGCCTCGCCCGTCAGCGTCTGCCGCTGCCACGCCGCGTAGTCGGGATATTGCACGGCGAGCGGCGGGAGCGGCGAGGTCTTCCCGTTCCGAAACGCCGTGTAGAGCGCCGCCAGCTCGTGGACCAGGACGCCCGCCGACCAGCCGTCCGAGACGATGTGATGCAGGGTGATTTCGAGCACGTGCTCGGCGGGCCCGAGGCGGAACAGCGTCGCGCGAATCAGAGGACCGTGCCCGAGATCCATGGGCCGGCCCGTCCGCTCGCGCACCAGGCGGGTCAGCAGCGCCGCGCGCTCGCCGGCCGGCACGTTCGAGAGGTCGACCCGCGGCACGAAGAAGGCGCCCGCCGCCTCCACGCGCTGCACCGGCCGGCCCTCCTCCCCATGGAACGTGGTCCGCAGCGCCTCGTGACGGCCGACGATCTCCTCCAGCGCGAGCGTCAGAGCCCGAGCGTCGAGGTCGCCGGAGAGGCGGATCGCCGAAGGCTGGTTGTAGGCGGAGCTGCCGGGATCGAGCTGATCGAGGAACCAGAGCTGTTCCTGCTGAAAGGAGAGAGGCGCGTCGCCGCTGCCGGTCTCCCGGCGGGGAATCCTGCGCGAGCTCCCCTCGCCATCCTTCCGGCGCAGCTGCTGAAGGCGCGCGTGAACGAGAGCCAGTTGCTCGGCCGACAGGTTGCCGAGAGCTTGAGACAGGTCGGACATGGCGCATTCCCCCTCGGACGTCAACCAAGACAACAAAAGCCATCGCGAACAGATTCGTCCAAACGGAGAGCTGCCGCTTCAAGCATCCGGGCGGGCAAAATGCTAGCACGCGCGAGGAGATCCATAGAACGGCCTGCATGGGAACCCGCCGTGCCGCCGCCCAGCCTGTCGCGTCCAGTGATATCCTCCACCCTCCCTGACATGTCGTCGATGCGGGAGAGCGGATGGCGAAGCACGACACCGGCTACAAGCTTCTCTTTTCCCACGCCTCGGTCGTGGCGGATGTCCTGCGCGGCTTCGTCAAGGAGGACTGGGTCCGGGAGATCGACTTCGATTCCCTCGAACGCGTCGAGGGCTCGTACGTCACCGACGACCTGAGGCAGCGGGAGAGCGACATGCTCTGGAAGGTCCGCTGGCAGGGCCGGTCCCTCTACGTCTACATTCTGATGGAGTTCCAGTCGAAGGTGGAGCCCTTCATGGCGGTCCGCGTCATGACCTACCTTGGACTGCTCTACCAGGATCTGGTCAAGCAGAAGGCCTTCGCGCCCTCCGGCAAGCTGCCTCCGGTCTTCCTCCTGGTTCTGTACAATGGTCGCAGGCCCTGGAAGGCCGCCCTGGACGTGGCCGATCTGATCGAGACCGTCCCCGGAGGCCTGGATTCCTATCGGCCTCGCCTGCGCTACGCCCTCCTGGACGAGACCCAGATCCCGGACATGGAGCTGGAGGCGGAGCGCAATGTCGCGGCGGCCCTCTTCCGGTTGGAAAAGAGCCGCGATCTGGAAGACTTCAGGCAGCAGGTTGGCCGAATGGCGGCCGGTCCGGAGATGGACGAAGGGCTCCAGGCGTCGGTCTACACCTGGTTGACCCGGGTGCTGCTACCCGCGAAGTTCCCGGGAATGGATCTGGCCGAAGCCAGCAGTCTTGAGGAGGTACGGACGATGCTCGCAGAACGAGTCATGGAATGGACCCGGGAGTGGAAGAAGGAAGGTCTTCAGGAGGGTGTCAGCGAATTTCAAGATTTCCTTCTCTCCCAGGTCAGGATGCGCTTCGGCTCCGTGCCCGCCAAGGTTCGCCGGCAGGTGGAGACGACCCGCGATTTCGCGGCGCTCAAGACACTCGGGAACCAGCTCCTCGCTGCCGGATCCATTGCCGATCTCGAACGGCAGGCCAAGCGGTCAAAGCCTCCAGCCAAAGCCCGGTCCTAGAAGCTACCGCCGACCGACGGTTTGTTGGATTCCTGAAAACCGTCGGCGGGGCGCCGTCACCCCGATACCGAGCCTCCGGAGGAGGCGGCAGAGTGTAGCCCGGGGCCAGAGCGCCGGAGGCGCGGCGACCCCGGGTCTACACCACCCAATCCTCCTCAAGTCCCCGGAGGGGGGCGGCGCCTTCCCGGCGGCGCGCCGAGGATTCAGGTTTCGTGGTGACGGAGAGTTAGAGCGGCGGGTTCAAGTTGCAACATTCTCCCGGAATCGGCCCCTCGGCGGGTTTTCGAGACCCGCATCGCCTTCAACCTGCAACAAAAAAGCTTTCCGCAGCTCCGGGAAACCATCCCTTGTTGCAAAGTGACCTTCACTTGCAACTTTCAAGGTTGACTTGCAACAGGGAAGGTTTCAGCTGCAATAGGGAAACTCTCCTTCGCAACAGGAACGGTTGACCTGCAACAAATAAGCTCTCCCGCTTATCGGGAAAACTTATTCGTTGCAGGTTGGGCTTGTTTGTTGCAATTCAACCTTGCCTTGCAACAGGGAAGACTGACTTCGCGACACGGTAGGTTCTCCGGACGGCCGGGAAGGCTTGTTTGTTGCGACTTGAGCTTGTTTGTTGCAGCTTGGGCCTCGGAGAGGCTCGACGGAGGAGCCCTGGCCTCGGCGCTGGTATAAGCTCCGCGCCGAAGCACGATGCAGCCGCTCCGCGTCCTCCTCACCTGTTACGAGCTCGGCCTTCGATCCGGCAGTCAGCTCTACACGCGCGACGTCGCCGAGACGCTGCGGGAGCTCGGCCATTCTCCGGTCGTGTTCTCTCCCCGGCCCGGGGTCGTGGCCGAGGAGATGCGCTCGCGCGGCGTGGCGGTGATCGACGACCTCGACCGCCTCGGCAGCGCTCCGGACGTGATCCACGGCCAGCATCACCGCGAGGCGATGGAGGCCATGCTCCGCTTCCCGCAGGTGCCGGCGCTCTTCGTCTGCCACGGCTGGCTCCCCTGGCAGGAGGCGCCGCCGCGCTTCCCGTCCCTCCTGCGCTACGTGGCCGTCGATTCCCTGCGCCGCGACCGCCTCGTGCTGGAGCACGGCATCCCGGACGACCGGGTCACGATCCTGCCCAACTTCGTGGACCTGGACCGCTTCCGTCCCCGGCCGGACCCGCTCCCCGCGAAGCCCCGGCGGGCGCTGCTGTTCAGCAACCATGGGGGACGGCACACGTTCCTGCCGGAGGTCGAGCGGGCCTGCGCGCGGCGCGGGATCGAGCTGACCGCGATCGGCCGCGCCGTCGACCGCGAAGAGGCCCATCCCGAGCGCCTGCTGCCGGGGTTCGACCTCGTGTTTGCGCGCGGGCGCTCCGCCCTGGAGGCCATGGCCACCGGCGCGGCCGTGGTGCTCTGCGACATCGAGGGCTGCGGCAGCCTGGTGACGCCGGACAACTTCGACTCCCTGCGCGGTCTCAACTTCGGGATGGGCACGCTGCGCCCGCCCGTGGACGCGGACCGGCTCGGCGCGGAAATCGACCGCTACAGCCCCGAGGCCGCGGCGCGCGTGCAGGAGCGGGTGCGGCGCGAGGCCGACCGGCGGGAGGTGGTCGAGGCCCTGGTCTCCGAATACCGACGGGTGATCGCCGCGGGCTCCGATCTCGGCACCGAAGAGCATCGGCGCGCCTGCCTGGAGGCCGCAGCGCGGTATCTCGCCTGGCTCGGCCCCACGTTCGACCGGACGGAGGCGGCGCTTCAGGATGCGCGGGATGCCCTCGACCGGAACCGCTGGGAGCTGACGGAGACGGCGCAGGCGCTGGAGACGCTGGAGCGCTCTCCGTTCTCGCGGCTGCGCGCGAAGCTGATCGCCTGGAGCCCGCTGGTGTCGATCTACCGGCGGATCAGGCGCCAGGACGTTCTTTAGAAGGCCCCGGAAGCGGCCGGTACTCGCGGCCGGCGGGGGCCCGGGCGAGGCGGAGCCCTTCCGGATCGGTCATGTAGGCATAGCCGATCGACTGGAACTCGCTTTCGGGATCGAGCGCCTCGTAGCGGGCCCGCCGCGCTTCCCGGTCCTCGGGTCTCATCATCCGCAGGTGATAGAGGATGAGGTCGGCCAGGGGAAAGCCGCCGTCGACCTGGCTATTCAAGGGCGCCCAGTAGCCGTGGAAGCGCCGCATGTCGAACTCATGGTCGCGCCGCGCCTCGAACAGCCGTGCGGAGCTCTTCGTGCCCCACACGCCGTCCACCCGGAAGCTCAGCGGATCGTCCCAGACCTCACGCACGTGGAGCCGGAAGGCGCGGAGCTTCCCGGCCCGCGCGATCACCTCGTCGGCGCGCTCCCGGAAGCCCGCTTCGAGCCGCTCGTCGGCGTCGAGACCGAGCAGCCAGTCGGGCTGATGCTGCCACGCCGCCTCGATCAGCCGGCGATGGTTCAGGCCGTCGTCCCACTGATGGTCCTTGCGCGGCGGCAGGCGGCTCAGCTCCAGCACCTCGGGCTGCGCCTCCACGAAATCGCCCGAGCCGTCGGTCGATCCGTCGTCCAGCGCCACAATGCCGTCGACCAGCGGCCGGACGCTCTCGAAGTAGTCCGGCAGCCAGGCCATCTCATTGCGGAACCCAAGCAGCGCGAGCAGCCGAGGGCTCTTTCGGGTCCGGCGGAACGGCCACCACTTCAAGGCGTTTCTCCCAAGCCGCTTCGTCCGAGCAGAGCGCCCAGCGCATAGGCCGCGACGGCCGCGGGCAGGAGAAGGCTCGCCGCCGCGATCCACCGTCTCTCCCCGGCTTCGGCACTGCGCCAGGCGCGCCCGAAGTCGGCAGGGGTCCGGCGGATCGCGTTCGCCGCCACCTCCCGCGGCCTCGGCCCCTGGAGCCGCCCCCACATCGAGGCGCTGCGCGCGCCCCGGCGGTACTGATCGGAGAGCAGCTTCCACACGCTCAGAGGGTGACGGTGCGCGGTGCGGACGGCCGGTTCCCAGAGGATCGGGATTTCGCCTGCAAACCGCTGATGGAATTCGGTGTCCTCACCGCCGCGGAGGTCTTCGCGGAACGTCCCGAAGCGGTCGAACAGCGCACGGGAGTAGGAGACGCCGTAGCGCAGGGCCTCGGCGGGAGGCGCCCCCGGCATGCGGCGCGAGAAGAGCACCACATAGGACGCCCACGCCGCCAGGTTGCGCCGGTACGGATTGGTCACCGCGCTCGCCACGGCCTCGGCGCCCGACCGGTGAGCGCGCAGCCGGGCGGCGATCCATCCCGGCTCGGCCCGGCAATCCGCCGCCAGGAACGCCACGAACGGAGCCCGGCTCGCGGAGATCCCCCGGTTGCGTGCCGCGCCGGGAAGCAGCCGCTCCGCGGTCTCCACGACGCGGACATCCAGGCCGGACAGAGCCGCCGCCGCGCCGCCTCCTCCCGAGTTGACCACGACCAGCTCGACGGGCTCGCCCTGCGCCACGATCGATCGGACGGCGCCGATCAGCTCCGGCGGATTTCCCACGGCGAGAACGATGCAGGCGAGATCGGGCGGGCACATGCGCCTCAGTGTATAGGGCTGACCGCGCGCAGCGGGAGTCCACACAGCGGCGCGGCCATGAGATATAATTCTTCCTCAAACCCGAAACACGAGGCCATGAACTTAGAACCCCAAGCCATGCTCAAGATTGACCGAAGGCTTCAATGGTATGATCTGCCTGCTCTCAAGTCATGCCTTCTTACGACACCGAAGCCGACGCCCGACTGGTCATTGATGAGCTGCTGCGGCAGGCCGGATGGGATCCGGTCGACCAGCTTGATGTGGGTATCGAGGTGCCGGTTCCCCCGCATCGTCAAGGCCTCGTCGACCGTTCCGCGGCTCAGCCTTTCATCCAGCATGCCCCGGTCTATGACCTTACGGCAGCGGCGGGAGCCTTCGGTCCCGATCGCGAGGTGGGGACGCGCCTGGATGAGCTTGGCTGGCTCCCGGTCCCCTCTTCCATCCGCCTCACACGGGACCATTTCATCGTCCGGATCGAAGGCAAGTCCATGGAGCCGCGCATCCCGGACGGCTCCTATTGTCTCTTCCAGACCGAGCGGGGCGGCAGCCGGCAAGACAAGCTGGTCCTCGTCTGGCAGCGGGGCACAGTGGACCCGGCTCTCGGTGGAGAGTTCTCCGTCAAGAAGTATGAGAGCCGCAAGGCCTCTTCCGCCGAGGACGGCTGGGTGCATCAGGAAATCCGCCTGAAGCCTCTCAACCCCGATCCCTCCTACCGGGATCTGGTCTTCCGGAGTGGCTCCGAAGGGGAGCTCCGGGTCGTGGGAGAGTTGGTCAGCGTTCTCGACGTTCCTGCCGATGAGGAGCCTCCGTCACCCGGACGGGCCGACTACGTCCTCTATGGCAGGAACGGCCGCCCGCTGGCCGTCATCGAGGCGAAGCGCACAGCCATTCATCCGTATGTGGCCAAACACCAGGCGCTCCCCTACGCCCAGCAGCTCGGTGCGCCGTTCATCTTCCTCACCAATGGCGACCTGATCTACTTCTGGGACTATCAGAACGATGACGCGCGGCCGGTGGCGTCCATCTTTTCGCGGCGCGACCTGGAACGTTTGCTGGAGATGCGAGAGTCCCGGCGGCCTCTCGCCACCCAGGAGATCCCCGAGCATTACGTGCGCCAGGGCGAAACCCGGGAGGTTCGCTCCTATCAGCGCGAAGCCATGCGGGCCATGGACCAGGCTTTCGAGCTTGGTAAACGGCGATTCCTGATCGAGCTTCCCACGGGAACCGGCAAGACCGATTTGATCTGCCTCTACCTCGCCCGGCTTCTCCGAGCGGGTTGGGCGGAACGGGTGCTGTTCCTCGTCGACCGCGAGCAGCTCGCCAAGCAGGCTCTCGACGCGATTCAGGATCTCCTCGGTGAGTACAGCAGCTATTGGCTCAAGCCGGGCATGGACCAACAGGAGAAGCAGATCACGGTCTGCCTTCTCCAGACGATGATCGGCCGCGTATCGGACTATACGGCCGGCTATTTCGATGTCGTCGTGATGGATGAAAGTCATCGTTCCATCTATGGCGCCTGGCAGTCCGCTCTCGTCCGCTTCGAAGCGCTGCATATCGGCCTTACCGCCACGCCGGCCAATTTCATCGAGCGCAACACCTTCCGCTTCTACCAGTGCAAGCCGGGCCTGCCCGACTTTTCCTACTCCATGAAAGAAGCGGTCGAGCATGACTACCTCGTGCCAGCCCGCTTCGCGGCCGGCATCACCGAGATCCTGGCTGCGGGAGCGGATGTCGAGGAGGAGCACTACGACCCGCTCGCCTTCGAAAGACAGTGGACGAACGAGGCGACCAACCGGCTGATGGTCGAAGAGCTGGACCGCCTCGCCTGGGAGAATTACCAGGAGTCCGCTCCCGGCCAGAAGCACGGTCCCGGCAAGACCATCGTCTTCGCCATCACCAAGCATCACGCGGCCCGGCTCGCCCAGTACCTCAACGAGCTCCACCCCGACCTCAAGGGCCAATACGCAGCTGCGATCACGTCGGACCTGCCCGACGCCGACTCTCTGATCCGAAAATTTCAGCGCGAACGCTACCCCATGATCGCGGTCAGCGTTGGCATGCTCGACACCGGTTTCAACTGCCGCGAGATTCTCCACCTCGCGCTCTGCCGCCGGGTGCGCAGCCCCATCCTCTATCAGCAGATGCTCGGCCGCGGTACACGCACCGCTCCCCACATCGGCAAGCGGCGATACGTGGTCTACGACTTCTTTCGTAATCGTCAGTACTTCGAGGAACGGGGTCTCCTGGCGCAGGGCGGCGACCGGCTTTCGACAGAGCCAGGGGAAAACGGTGAACGCAGGCCGTTCGTCCCTCCAATCGAGCTGGAGTTGGAAGACGAGTGGTTGGAAGCGGTGAGCTATGTGGAGGTCGGCCCCCTTGGCGAGCGTTTCGAGAAGTCGGACTACATCAGTCATTGGGAAAAGACGATCCGCTCCCAGTCCCGGCAGGACCACCTGCTCCGCCGCCTCAAGGAGGATCAGCCTCTCACCTCCGAGGAGGAGGCCGAGCTTGCAGCCCGCCTGAATTCGCCGGAGTATTACTTCAACGAGGACAACCTCCGCCGCGCCTATCGCAATCCCGGCGGCACGCTGGTCGATTTCATCCGGACGGCTCTGGGCGGCTTGAAGCTGAAGAGCCGGGAGGAGAAGCTCGACGAGGCGTTCCGCGGCTGGCTCGTCCTCCAGAATCTGACTCCACGCCAGGCCGACTACCTGATCCTCCTCAAGAACCGCGGCATTGCCACCGGGCACGTGCGTCTCGACGACCTTTTCGAGCCTCCGCTCGCCGCCCTCGACATGGCGGGAATGGGAGTCCAGCTCTTCGGTGAGGCCCGGTTCCAGGAGATCCTCGAAGATCTCGACGAAAGCGTCTTCCAGACATTCCGGGGCTGACCCTCACTCATGAACCAGACGATCCGCAAGAAGCTCGACCGCATCACGGACATCCTCTGGGGCGGCGGGGTCACGAATCCGGTGACCTACATCGACCAGATCTCCTATTTCATCTATCTGAAGCTGCTGGATGAGGAAGAGAACAGCCGCGAGCTTCGGCGACGGCTGAAGGCCGGCGACGGCCGCCAGCTCTTTCCCGGCCAGGCGGAGCGTTTCCGCTGGTCCAAGTGGAAGTTCAAGAGCGGAATAGCGCTTCGGGACTTCGTCCGCGATGAGGTCTTCCCGTACATGACCTCTCTCTTGAAAGATGAGCCGCAGGTGGCGGAGTACTTCCGCGACGCCGTGCTCGAGATTCACGATCCGAACGTCCTGAAGCAGGTGGTGGACGAGCTCGACGGGATCGACTTCCGCAAGCTCGGCCCCGACGTGAAGGGGGACATCTTCGAGTATCTGCTGACGCACCTGGGTCAGTCCGCGCTGAACGGCCAGTTCCGGACGCCGCGCCAGATCCGAACGTTCATGGTCGAGATGGTGGACCCGGATCTCGGTGACACGATCTACGATCCCGCTTGCGGAACGGCCGGCTTCCTGATCGACGTGGTCGACTATCTCCGGGCCAAGTACAGCGAGTCTCCCCAAGAGGTTCCGATCTACGGCGAAGAGTGGCTGGAGAAGCGGGGACAGACCCTGGCGGAGGCCCGGAAGCAGATCCCCAATCTTCAGATCTACCGCAAGGGCATCGGCGAAAGCATTCCGAAGTGGGATCTGCTCGAAGCCTCGATCTACGGGACGGACGTTTCGCGCCAGATGCTCCGCATCTCGATGATGAACCTCGTCCTGCACGGAATCCGCAAGGCGAAGCTCAAGCGGGCAAATGTCCTGTCCGAGATGGGCGGGCTGACGGAAGAGGATCTCCACCGCAAGTACAAGGTGATCCTCTCGAATCCGCCATTTGCGGGCGTCCTGCCTCAAGACTCGATCCGGCAGGATCTTCCCACCTCGTCGAAGAAAAGTGAGCTTCTTTTTCTCGCCCTGATGTTGGAGTGCCTGGCCCCGGGAGGCCGCTGTGCGGTCGTGGTCCCTGAGGGGGCTCTTTTCGGTTCCACCGGGGCTCACATCGAGCTTCGGGAAAAGTTGCTTCGGGAGAACGAGCTCCTAGCCGTGGTGTCATTGCCCGCCGGCGTCTTCAAGCCTTACTCCGGCGTCAAGACGTCTGTCTTGGTGTTCCGGAAGCCCAAGGATCTGCCGAAGAAGGGCCAGGCGGCTACACAGCGTGTATGGTTTTACGAAGTCAGAAATGATGGATACGATCCGGACAAAGTACAAGGTGGAGGGCGGCCGGAGACGCCAGAGCTAAACGATATTCCCGGACTGCTCCTGGCTTGGCGTGAATACAAGAAGAGCCGCTTCCACAAACCTCCGGGAATACCGGCAGGACAGATTCTTCCACCGGGGAGTAAAGAACCACAATGCTGGGTGGCCACGATTGATCAGGTTAAAACCAATGGTTGCAGCTTGATCGCCCGTCGCTACAGCCCCACTGTTGCCGAGAAAATGGCAGAAGCGAACTCTGCCGATTTAATTCGGGATATCATTGGGCTTGAAGAAAAAATAATCACCGGCCTTGCAAGGCTTCTTTCGTTATGATGCATAGTAGAAGCAGATGGCGAGAACTGCCCCTTCGGGTGGTTACAGAACGTCTTGCAGGCGGGACTCCTAGCCGGCGAGAGCTTTCCTATTGGGGGACTCCCGGGATCCCATGGTTCACAGTCGCCGATCTCTCGGGCGAAAAAGTCATCAACTCGCTCCAACACGCACCCGAGGCCATCACTGAGCTAGGACTTAAAAATAGCTCTGCACGGCTGGTTTCTCCTGGTTCTGTGATTTTCTCAACTAGAGTGGTCGTGGGGAAGGTCGGCATTGCGGAAGTACCCCTGAGCACAAATCAAGATTTCATCTCCTTCTCTCCGGTACATGGTTTGGTCAGCCGTTTCCTAGCTTACTTCCTCATACGGAGCCGGGATAAGATTCGAGCTCATCAAAAGGGCGCAACCATCAAGGGTGTCGGAGTAGACGTCATAATCAATCTTGACATCCCTATTCCTACAGAATCAGAACAAACACGTATTGCCGAGATTTTAGATGAGGCAGACCGCCTCCGACAGCTCCGCCGAGAGGCTGACATCAAAGCCGGCCAAGCGCTTGCAGCTATGTTCCATGAGCTGTTCGAAGAATCGCTGGCATATGAAACGAGAACACTGGCAGACCTGCTTAAGCGCGAAAATGGCGCTCTGCAAAGCGGCCCCTTTGGAACTCATCTCCACAACTCTGATTTTGTAGATGAGGGGAAAATTCTCGTGGTGGGCATTGACAACGTGAAGGACTCGGGGTTCGAGCTCGGCCGGCGACGGAGGATTACTGAAGATAAGTATTCTGAACTTCGTAAATATACTCTCGAGCCAGGGGATGTCCTAATTACAGTCATGGGTTCAATTGGGCGCACTTGCGTCTTTCCGGAGTGGGCTAGCCCTGCCATATGCAGCAAGCACGTTTACAGGATTCGAGTAGATCGGCGACGAATTCACCCTGAATATCTGTGTGATACTCTCAGGTTCTCATCTGAAGTTAGGGCTCAACTCGGCGCATCAATAACAGGACAGATGGTTGCAGGGATTACATCCAAGAGCTTGAAGGAGTTGCGCATCCAGCTACCTCCATATTACCTCCAAAAGGAGTACGCCGAGAAGAAACTGGAGCTGGGACAAATCGCTGGATATCGCGGAAGAACAGGCACACTCATAGACAATCTTTTTGATCAGCTGCTCCATCGGGCCTTCACCGGCGACCTCACCGCCTCCTGGCGAGAAGCCCACATGACTGAACTCCTTCAAGAGATGGAACTCCAGGCGAAGGTGCTGGCGAGCCTCGAGGCGAAACGATGATCACCGCCGTCCGTCTCGGGAACTTCAAGGCCTTCGCGCGGACGCAGACGATCCCGATCCGGCCGATCACCCTCCTTTTCGGCGCCAACAGCGCCGGCAAGTCGAGCGTGATCCACGGCCTCGCCCTGGCCCATCACGCTCTCGAAACAGGAGACCTCGACGTCCGGTACACGCGAGTCGGCGGCGAGTCGATCGACCTCGGCGGATTCCGGCAATACGTTCATCGCCGTGACCGTGACCGGCGCGTGGAATGGGCTATCGAGCTCGATACGTCTCTCATGACCGGCCGCTCGGCCCACCTGCTGCAGTCCTCTCAGCGCATCTCGCTGGAGCTGACGATCCGGGGCCGGCTCGAAGGGGAAGCTCCGCGTGGACAAGCCCGTGACCTTGCCGTGCGGGTCGACACTTTCACCTTGACGGCGGACGGCCACACCTTCCTCAAGATGAGCCTCCGCCCTGATGGTCGTCTCCAACTCGACCGGCTCGACCACGAGCATCCGATCCTCCGGCAGACGCTCGCCGGGCTCCTCGCTCTCTCCACGACGGCCCGCTCCGTTCAAGAAGAGGACTTCGCGCGGCTCGCCGAGGCCATCGACAGAGTAGTGCCGGAGATCCGGGGCGGGATCACGGGCCTCTTTCCGCAGCTCTCCGAGGATCTCGAAGGGGTCACAGATGGCGAGGAACGTCCGCTCGTCACCGTCAGCCGGGGCCAGAGGCATGAGGATCTTGAGAGGGCGGTGAGCCTTTTCTTTCCCAAGGCCCTGCGCGACCTCGTGGATCGGTTGACCGGGCAGGCCGGGCAGGCGCTCCGGAAACTCGACTACCTCGGGCCGCTCCGCTCCTATCCCCCGCGGCACCTGGCCTTTTCCGAGCCCCAGAACCTCAACTGGTTCGCCGGAGGAGGCTTCGCCTGGGACGTAGTGCGCCAACGCCGGGATGTCCGGGACAAGGTCAACGCCTGGCTCGGGTCGCCTGAGCGACTCAAGACCCCCTACGAGTTGATGGTCCGCGACCTCGTGCCTGGACCCGAGCTACCGAACGAGCTCGGGCCGCGCCTCAATCGAGCCCTGCATGATTTGACGGCCGGCCTGCTCCGGAAAGTCGCCGAGTCGGGAGATCAGTCAGAAGAGCTCATCCGCCTTGCGGGCGAGTTGACTCAGGAGTTCGACCGCTTGCGGGAAGACGATCCAAACATACTGCTCCCGGACGTCGAGGGATTTCTGTCCTCCTTGACGGACGCCGATGCCCTTACTGAAGAATGGACGCGGGAAATTCTGGAGCGGAGGGCCGATCCGATTCAAGACCTGATCCTGATCGACAAGCGGACGCACACACCGCTCAGCCATCGGGACGTCGGCATCGGAGTGAGCCAGGTGCTCCCGGTTCTGGCCCATGCCTATGCTGCTCAGGACCGCTGGATCGCCATCGAGCAACCCGAGATCCACCTCCATCCTGCGTTGCAGGCGGAATTGGGAGATGTGTTCCTCGACTCCGCACTCGGAGACCAGCGCAACCGCTTTCTCCTCGAGACGCACAGCGAGCACCTGATCCTGAGGATTCTGCGCCGCATCCGGGAGACGACGGATGGCGAGCTTCCGGAAGGAGCGCAGGCTGTAACGCCGGATCAAGTGGCAGTGCTCTACGTTCAGCCCACGAAGGAAGGCGCAGAGGTGATCCACATTCCGATCACTGAGGACGGCGACTTCGCTCACCCCTGGCCCGAAGGCTTTTTCCCGGAACGTGCCCGGGAGCTCTTCTGATCCGTGATCCACGAGTACGCTCTCGAGCCCGAGCTGGTCGCCGGCCTGATGGAACGAAGCGCCGCTCGGTACTTCGCCGAAAAATTCGGCCTCGGTCAACCGCGGCTCGTCTCGCGTTACCCAAAGCGCTGGAAAGCGCTCGTCTGGGACGAATTTGAGCGGCACCATTCCAACAGCAGCATCAAGCAGCGCAAGATCGTAGAGGAGCTGATCCAACAACTGAGCGAACGTATGGTGCATCGGGTCGACTCGACGTGGGAATCAAGTCGTTCATGGCTTGAGAACGCCGAGCAGGAGCACGACCGAAATCCATTTCGCGGCATCCTGGCCCGTAGCAATCCGAGAGGGCGGGACGAGGTTTTGATCGAACGGGATCTTGATGAGCAGAGCAGCACCCGCTGGGCAGTCGCGCGCGGCGCCACGATAGAGATCCGAGCCCGTCCCATGGCGGAGCTGATCCGTCCGGTGCTCCGATGCTGCAGAGAGGTGATCTTCATCGATCCCCACTTCGGCCCGGAAAACCTGCGCTACCGCCTTACTCTGGAGGCCTTCCTCGTCACTTTGGCCAACGGCCGGAGGGATGCGGGCTCGGTAAGAATCGAAGTTCACACAGGCATCAAGTCAACGCCGGAGTTTTTCAAGAACCAGTGTCAGGAACAACTCGCCAAGCACATCCCCGCCGGACTCAGCGTCCGGTTTCGCCGTTGGATACAACGGCAAGGTGGAGAACTTCTGCACAACCGCTACATCTTGACCGACCTGGGAGGCTTGACATTCAATCATGGCCTTGATGAGGGTAAGGCTGGACAGACCGACGACGTCAACTTGATGGATCGAGAGCCATACCTACTCCGATGGAGGCAGTACGCCGGTGAGACTCCGGCTTTCGACTCGACTGAAGAGCCAGTTGTCGTGATCGGAAGCAAGAGGTGCTGACATGGTGCGGCGTCAACCCTCCTCCTCGGCCGCAAACCCGTAGATCTGCTCCAGCGTCTGCGTCCGCGCCAGCTCGATGCGGTCGCTCCTCCGGCTGAACTGGGTGGTGGCGAACTCCACGAACTCGGCGGTGTCGAGGCCGAAGGGGACCACGTCGTAGGCGCTGAAGGTCTCCAGCACGTTGTTGACCGCGGCCTCGATCAGCTCGTTCATCCGCTGCTCCACCACCGGCCAGACCTTGTGCTCGGCCACCAGGCGGGAGATGAGGAAGACTCCGTAGGCCAGGTGGCGGGACTCGTCGCGCTGCACCAGCTTCAACCCCTGGCGCAGGCCCGGCAGGATGTTCTTCCTCTCCAGGGCCTGGAAGTAGCCGTGATAGCCGGTCTCCGCCATCACACCCTCGACGATCATGTTGTAGGTCACCGACGCCCGCGCCTGGGCCTCCGGCGAGGGGTCGTCGAGCAGCGCGCTCATCGAGCGCGGCAGCTCGTTGTAGAAGATGTTCCGGTAGGCCGGCGAGTGGTAGCGGGTGAGGTCGCCGGTCTCCTGCGCCACGTCGTCGAGGAAGCGGCGGAAGAAGTCCACGTGCTTGGCCTCTTCAAAGAGGAAGGAGGAGAGGAACAGCTCCTCCTCGATCCGCCCCTCGCGGGCGATCACCTGGATCAGCGGCAGGAGGTCGAGCGTGACCGATTCTTCGCCGGCCACGAAGAGCGAGGTGAGGCGCAGCAGGAGATCCCGCTCGTCGTCCGCGAGGCGAACCCAGTCGGCGCGGTCGCGGCTGAAGTCGACATCATCCGGATTCCAGACGCCGTGCCGCTTGGACTTGGCCCACAGGCGCATCGGGAACTGGTCGCGGCGCAGGCCGTTGGGACGGGTGGTGGCGAAGAGGCCGGGATCGGTCATGGCTTCGCCTCGATCCCTTCGGGAAACCGGGTCTCGACCCGGGTGGCGGAGAGCACGAGCTGCTTGGCCGCGGCGACGTACGGCAGCAGGCTGGCCAGCCCGCCCCGGGTGAGCTTGAGCTTGCCCCGCAGGATGCCGGGGACCACCTCCAGCTCGCCGTCGAGCACCCGCTTCCAGCTCCGGACATCGGCGGCGAGCACGTACGGGCTGGTCTCCAGATCCTCGGCGGTGGCGGCCCGCGCCGCCCGGCACTCGCCCTGATACAGATCGGCCCAGACCGCCCGCTCGGGAACCCCCAGCTCCGCGCTCGCGGTGGACAGGAGAACCATCGGCGACTCCCACCTCCGGGCCGCCTCGCGGTACGGCTCATTGCTCCGGATGGCCTCTCCCCAGGCCTCCGCCCAACCCTGCGTGAAGAAGTCGTGGGCCATGTCCACCTCCTTGTCAGAGGGGGATCATACCGCCCGGCAGACGAGAAAAGAGTCGACGTACTCTTCGGTCGCCTGCGGCCGGCGAGCTTCAGAAGATGCGGTCGAACGATGCTCCGTTGAACTTGAACACGCCGTTCCCTGTCAGCCACAGGTCGCCATGGCGATCCGTGTAGATCCCCATGATGTCCTGGCTCGTCAGCCCGTCCGCGGCGGTGTAGTTCTTCAACGACTTGCCGTCGTATCGCCAGGCGCCACTCTCGACGGTGCCGAACCAGATGTTCCCCTCACGGTCTTCTCCGATCGAGAACACCCGATGCAGCGTGGGGGAACCATCCGTCACGTCCCCCGGCTGAGGCGTCGCCCTCCCGCCGTGCGGCCCCAGTTTGCCAAGCCCCTTCTCCTGGGTGAACCGGGTGGCGGTGTGTCCATCGTGCAGGATGACTCCGATTCCATTGTTCCCGATCCAGAGGTTTCCTTTGCTGTCCTCGAAGACGGAACGGACGTGAAGCCAACCGGTGCGCTCGTTGTTTCCCAGGCTCTTGTCGTCGATGACGGTGAAGGACTTGCCGTCGTATCCGAACACCGCGGAGTACGTTGCGAACCAGACCCTCCCGCCTTTCCCCGTGGCCATGTCCGTGGTCGCGTAAGCACTGATCTTGGCCGGATCCTCGGGGAGAGGGTACGCCAGGTGGGTGAAGGTCTTGCCGTCGTACCGATACACGCCCGGCCGATCTTCCACCGCGGTCGCCCCCATCCCGCCATCCTCCTTGAACCAAAGGTCTCCAGCCTCCAGCTTCCATGCATCCTTGGAGCTGTAGTTCTTGCTGGTGGGGGTGATGATCTTCTCCCCGTCGAAGCCGCTGATCCCGAAGCCTCCCTCGAACCAGACGACGCCGTTTCGATCCTCACGGATCGACCTGATCTGGTTGTCGCTCAGGCCGTCTTCCATGGTGAAATAGGTGAGACTCTTGCCGTCGAAGCGAGCGACACCCTCGTTCCAACTTCCAAACCAGTAGTTGCCCTTGCTGTCCTCAAGGATGGAGCGCACCGTCACGAACCCGAGTTGTGGAGGCGGATTGGTGGCGCTGTCGTTCCGCTCCGATTTCGTCACGACCGGCTTCGGCGTGCAGGATGTTGCACCGACAAGGGCAAGGATGATGACAGCCGCCAGAGCACCGCGCACCTGCCCGCGCCCGATCAACGGCTCAACGTCAACGGGAGATCCGGTTCGCACCGTCTTCATTGGGGCTCCTTGTCTGCCGAGGTTTCCGCCGCTCGACCGCGGGTGGGCGACGAGAGCGTCCATGGGCACCAGATTCTAGAACCTGGTGCCCTCATTGGGTAGGTTAGCGCGTATGCCCCACCTCCTCCAGGCCACCCCAGGCAGGCATCACCCCCACCACCCCAGCACTACCCCCCGGGCCCGTCAGCTGGATTCCAGGGAAGGATGCTGAGATTCTGGGGGGCTCCCTCCCATTGACGGTTCACTTCGACAAGTGGATCGATCGCCCTTCTGAAAATGCGGGCCGAAAGGTCGGTTCTCAAGGAAGCATCGAGCTTCACTAAGTTCTGGTTCCCTTGCTGGACCTCGCTCAGATACGTGTCCCGTACCTTTGAATCGTTCATCGCATTGGGCTTGTTCGGTTGGGTGAGCGCCGACAGGACTGTTTTGGCAACGATCGCGCCGACGTCAGCGCCCGGGTCGGACAGCAGCTTGCGGAAACCCGCATCGGTAAGCCCGAGTTTGTTGAGCGTGCGAAGCACCTTCCCGATCCTGTCGTCCGAGAAGAAGTCGGCAGCGGCAGCCGGGAAAAAGTCCGACAGGGCGCTTCGGGTCAACCTGCAAGTGACATCGAGCTGGCCTGGGGTCATTGTGTCTATTACTTGACTGAAAATTCCGGTGCGCTTCAGAAGATTGAAGATGGTCCGACCCAAATGGGGCTTACTCGTGAATCCATCCATTTCGCCATAGTTGCGCGCATAGAAAACTTGAAGTTCCAATGCGCGGTACAATTTGGCGAGAGCGCAAAACTTCTTGAAGCATGAAAGAGGCCAGCCTTTAAGGCTATGGCTCGCCCGGGGGTCCGCCACCGTGCATGGAGAATCCGAAAGAAAGATGTGGCATTCTTTGAGCAGGCTCCGCTTCCGAGCCGTGGCTCTTCCCAGGAATGCCATGAAGTTCTCGATTACGGCCTCTTCGGCATGGACCGACCCGGCAGGAGTTGGCCGGCTGAGAACAACGAAGTACATCGGAAGGGAATCGAAGTTGACGATGGCCCAGACGGTCTGGTTCGGTGCCGACTGAGCATTCCGCAGCGCGCTCGGCCAGTCGCCAAAGGTTTGAAACGGATCGCTTTGCATGTTGAAGAGCATGCTTTCAGATCTCCTGCGCCTGGGGGAGTCCATCGGTGGGATGAATTAGGCGTCACGAGAGAAGTGCCCAGAGAGGAACCAGAATTTCAGGGTTCGGCTGGCGCCAGTCTCCGATGAGGTATTTTTGAAGCCCAGACCGGGACACCTCCCGGGTATCCGGCGCGGCTGACGGTGGCTCGAAGGTGGCCCTGACCTGGGGCGGCTCGTCCAAGCGAGCCAGCAGGGACCCGCCGGCCGTTAACGAGGACGGCAACCCCCTGAATCTGCGACGTTACCCACTACACCTGCGCCGCTACCGTTTGCCTTCGCGCCCCTACCTTCTGTACCTGCGTCGCTACCCAAAAGATCTGCGCCGCTACCTAACAGTTCTGCGTCCGTATCCAATCACTATGCGCTCTTACCAAACATTTTCGCGATGCTACCTTTCCATGTCGCGTCGCTACCGCCTGAATATGCGTCGCTACCAAACGGGTATGCGCCGCTACCCGACCCATCTGCGGCGTGGGATTGAGGGATAGGCTCCCCTCACCCGCCCCTCGCGGTATTGAAGGTTCGTCAATCCGTATAGACTCGGAGCAGGCATGAGAAAAGACATGTTCCAAGAGCTGCTTGAGAGCGTCCGAGAAGGAGGGGCTATCCTCCGCGGTGAGGCTGAGCCAGTCAGGCGTACCGAAGATTCCAGAAGCTGCCCGGCAGTGCCTGCACCGAAAAGAAGCTCACTGAATCGCTAGGTTCAAGAGATAAACTGCCGCCGCCATGCTCGGCCTCGTCCGGACTGCGTTGCGGCGGCCCCTGCTCGTCCTCGGGCTGCTGACCCTCGGCACCGCGCTTGCGACGCTCGGGCTGTTCCGCCTGGAGCTGCGGACGGATGGCGCCGCCATCTATCCGTCGGACGACCCGGTCGTCCTCCAGAGCCAGGCGGACCGCGAACGGTTCCAGGAGCCGGAACAGGTCATTCTGCTGGTCACGTCGCGGCCGGGCGGGCCGCTGGTCCAATCTCCCGAAGGGCTCCGGTTCCTCCTTTCCAGCCACCGCGAGATCCAGGCGCTCCCGGACGTGGCGATGGCCGGTGTGCGGTCCCTCGCGCTACGGATGGCGCGCCCGAAGATCGACGGCGGACCGCTCCAGCTCCGGCCGGTCGTCGAGAGCCCGGTGCCGGGCGATCCCGCGGCCTTCGCCGCCCTGGTCACGGAGATCGACCGCTCGATGATGGTGCGCGAGCTGTTCCTCTCCCGCGACGGCCGGAGCGCGGCGATCTATGTCCATCTGCGGGCCGGTGCCGGCCGCCAGGATCTCATTCGGGGCCTCGAAACGTGGATCGAGTCGCGCTCCCGCTCGCCGTTCCGGCTGCGCCTGACCGGCCCGGCCGTCGCCGAAGCCGAGCTCGGCAACGCTGTCCTGCGCGACCTGCAGCGGCTCGTGCCCTTGATGATCGCCGCCGTCGCCCTCCTGCTCTGGCTCTCGCTGCGGACGATCGGCGGCGTCCTCATCCCCCTGCTCGAGGTGCTTGCCACACTCGTATGTACCCTGGGAATCATGGGCTGGACGGGCGTTCCGGTCACCCTGGTGACGACCATCCTCCCCGTGCTCCTCATGGCCCTGTCGATCACGGACGAGATCCATCTGCTGGAACGCGTCCGGCAGCGGCTGGCGGAAGAAACGGGAGCGGAGCGGGAGCGGCTGATCCGGGCCGCGGCCGGCGCCTACGCCGACCTCGCCCGGCCGCTCTACCTCTCCTCGCTGACCACGGCGGCCGGCTTCCTCTCCTTCGGCTCGGCCTCGATCCTGCCGCTCCGGCAGTTCGGGATCTTCGCCGCCGCCGGGCTCGTGATCGCCATGATCTTCACCTTCACCCTGGTCCCGGCGCTGATCGCTCTCCTGCCGGAGAGCTGGATCGTGCGCCGCGGGAAGCCGGACGAGAAGGCTCCGGCCGCTCTGCCGGCCTGGGAGAGGCTCGTGGCGCGGCGCTCGCGGGGTGCCGCCCTGGCCGGCCTCGCCGTCGCCGTCCTGGCCGTGCCCGGCCTCTTCCTCCTGAAGGTCCAGGACTCCTGGGTGGACAACTTCGATCCGCGCTCGGACCTGGTCACGGCCGAGCGCGACTTCAACCACGCCTTCTGGGGGAGCTACCGCTTCGACGTGGTCCTCGAAGGATCGCACCTCTTCTTCCAGACGCCGCGCGGCCTCGCCCTGCTGGAGGACTTCCACCGCCAGGCGCGGACGGCACCGCACGTGGGCGGCATCCTCTCGCCCCTGCCGCCCCTGGAGCTGATCGCAGATACGGCCCTCCGGCACCGGGGCCCGCTCTCGCAAGCGGGCCCCGAAACCGCGTACAAGGCGGTGGCCATGCTGGAGGCGGCGCAGTTCTGGCTCGACCTGCGGCAGGTGCTGACCTACGACCACGACGCCGTGCGCGCCCGCCTGTTCGTCCGCAACGCCGACTTCGAGCGCGGCCGCGAGCTGCGCGGCTGGCTCGCCGAGCGGCTCCCCGCCCTCTCGTCCCGCTACGGGGTACGCGCCCACCTCTCGGGCGACGTGCCGCTCGGCCTGGAGGTGGTAGGGGCGATCGTCCGCAACCAGCTCCAGTCCATCGGCTGGACGATGGCCCAGATCGCCCTGCTTCTCCTCCTGGTCCTGCGCAGCGTCCGGCTCACGGCCACGGCGCTCGCGCCGGTGCTCGCCGCGGCCCTGATCATGTTCGCCGTGCTCGGCTACGGCGGCATCCCGCTCGGCATCGCCACCAGCATGTTCGCGGCGGTCAATCTGGGAGCGGGAGTGGACTTCGCCCTCCATTTCGTCCATGCGTACCGGCGGGAACGCCGGGAGGGGGGGGAGGAAACCAGCCACGCCGAGGCGGTGCTGGCCACGCTGCGCACCGGCGGCCGCGGCCTGCTCTGGAACGCGCTCGTCCTCGCCTTCGGCTTCTCGGTGCTCACCGTCTCGGCGATCAAGCCCAACGCCAGCCTCGGGCTGCTGCTCGCCCTGGCCATGCTGGTCTCCTACGGGACGACGCTGATCTTCCTGCCGGAGCTGCTGCGGAGGGTGGGGAAAGGGTAGGAGGGGCGGCGGCGCCGCCCCTCCTGGAAGAGCTCAGTCGTTGACGCCGCCGACCGGCTCAGCCGGTACGACGATGATCGGGCAGGGAGCCGGCTGAGGCGCGGGCGCGGCAACCGCGTTGCCCGTCACGCTCCTCGCGGTGTCCGTGGCCGGCAGGCAGTCCTGCGGCGGCTTGGCGATGTGCCGGGAGGAGTAGTCGGCATGGTCATGGTTGCCGAACGCGACGGGGAAGCCGGCCGCCGCCGCGAAGCCGGGGATGAAGGTGTTGCTGCGGCCGATGGTGGTGGTGTCGTTGACACCGTCGCCGTTGGCGTCGAAGCTCACCCCGGCGGGCAGATTCGGGACACCCGAGGTCGCCGGGTTGAAGTTGCCCGGGCCGCCGGTGTGGACCCAGCCGCTGCCGGTCGAGTTCAGGACGACGGCGCCGCAGGCGCCCGAAACCGCGCCGCAGTCCAGGCGGACCTTGGCGCCGGTCACCGTGTTGACGAAGACCGCCACCGGGTAGACGTTGAACGACGAGCTGAACGTGCCGCCGTCGCCGTTCACCTGCTTGACGCTCATGGAGCCGGTGCTCGCCACGGCCTTGGAGAGATAGACCTCCAGGTTGTAGGTGCCGTAGCCCGAGATGCTCACCGTGTCGTTGTCCGAGACCATGCTGAGGCCCACGACCTGAACCGGGAACGTCCGGATCTCACCAAAGGAGGTGAAGGTCTGGGGGCCCGTGTGGCGCACGATCGTGTCGACCGAGCCCAGGCTGCCCGGCTTGATCGCCTTGCCCTTCAGGTTGACCAGCTCGGTGCCGGCGACCACGGAACCGCCCGGGAATACCGAGCTCAGGTTCCACCCGGTCAGCTTGATGTAGGTCAAGCCGCCGCCGGGGGTCGTCCAGCCGTCGTCGCCCGACTGCACCGTGTGCGTCTGCGCCATCGCCGGCACGGCCAGCAGTACCGCTACTACCATCAAAGTCCATACCTGTCTCTTCATCGGGTCTCCTCCACTCAAGATTTACCTTCGGGGAACACTCCCACTCAGGAAGAATGGGAGCTTCATCAACTAAGGGTGCCCGAGAGAGCCTTCGCGAGACAAGAGTATGCAAATCAAGCCTTGGACCGGAGAAGGGAGCGGAACCGTCGGCGCCGACGCTTGACCTTCCGCCCTTCCTGGAGCGCGAGCTTCCGCTCGAGCTCGTTGCCGATCTCGGAGTTGACCTCGCCGCCCATGAGGATCGCGAACCCGGTCAGGTAGAACCAGGTCAGGAGGAGGATCACCGCGCCCACCGATCCGTAGGCCACGCTGTAGGCGTGGAAGTAGGCGAGGTAGATCCGCAGACCGAACGAGGCGAGCAGGAACAGGGCGACCGCGGTCACCGCGCCGGGCGTTCCCCAGGTACGGTGCTCGGTGCTTCCCAGGTTCGGCGCGAAGTTGAAGACCATCTCGAAGGAGAGCGCCAGGAAGGCCAGGATCAACGGCCACTTGCCGATCTGCCAGGCGACCGCGACGAACTGCCCGAGGTGCTCGGCCAGCAGGTCGGCGATGGCCCCTCCATAGAGGATGGCGGTCAGCGCGAAGACGATCAGCACCGAGAAGCCGATCGTGAGCCCGATGGCGATGAGCCGCCGCGTCCACCAGGGCCGGGTCTCCTTGAGACCGCAGGCGGTGTTGAGCGTGCGGCCCACGGCGATCATGCCGTTCGAGGAGATCCAGAGGGCCGCGAAGAGGCTGGCGTAGAGCTTGAAACCGCTGCGCGCCACCGTCACCTCGTTGAGGGCATTCCGGAGCAGCTCGGTCACGTCCTGGCTCGGAGAGATCCGCGCGAGATACCGGAGAAGGGTGTCGCGCATGCCCAGGCTCTCGCCGGCCAGGTAGCCGATCAGCGTGGTGAGGAACAGCAGCAGCGGGAACGCCGAGAAGAGAAAGAAGTAGGCCAGCTCGGCCGAGCGGCCCAGAAGCTCGTCCTCGTAGATCTGTCGCCAGATGCGCTTTCCGAGATCCTTCCAGGTGAGGCCGGCGCGCGTCCAAAGTGAGGCCATGGCTCCAGTTCCTCTCCATCCGGCTCCAGGCCCGTGCCGGCCGGTGCTAGCATCTCGGGCGAAACGACCCGCCCGGGAGGGCGATCCTATCAAGGGGACCCGATGGACAGAGACAAAGCCTCGGAGCGGATCTCCCGGCTCCGCTCCGAGATCCGCCACCACGACTATCTCTACTATGCCAAGGACGCGCCGGAGGTCTCGGACGAGGCGTACGACAAGCTCTACCGCGAGCTGGCCGCCCTGGAGGAAGAGCACCCGGACCTGATCTCCGAGGACTCCCCCACCCAGCGCGTGGCGGGTCAGCCCGTGGCCGGTTTCGCCACTATCGAGCACGCGGCGCCCATGCTGTCGCTCGACTCGGACCAGTCCGAGGCCAACCTCCGCCGGTTCGACGAGCGCGTGCGCAAGGGGCTGGGCGACGACTTCCCGTTCGAGTACGTGCTGGAGCCCAAGCTCGACGGCGCGTCCATCGAGCTGGTCTATCGGGACGGCGCCCTGTTCCAGGCCTCCACCCGGGGCGACGGCCGCCGCGGCGAGGGGGTGACGGCCAACGTCCGGACGATCTACAGCGTGCCGCTGCGGCTGCGGGAAGGCGGCCGGCCGATCCCGCCGTTTCTCTCCATCCGCGGCGAGGTGATCATGCGCTCGGAGGCCTTCGACAAGCTCAACGAGTCGCTGATCACCCAGGGCAAGGAGCCGTTCGCGAACCCGCGCAACGCCGCGGCCGGAGCGCTGCGCCAGCTCGATCCGCAGCTCACCGCCGCCCGGCCGCTCGACTGCTACACCTACGACATCCTGGCGTCCGAAGGGCTCGACATCGAATCGCAGTGGGACGTGCTCCAGGCCCTCCGCGACTGGGGCTTCAAGGTGAACGACCACGTCCGCCTCGCCTCGACCGTCGAAGACATCCTCGACTACCACAAGCAGTTGGAGGACCATCGCGACGATCTGAGCTTCCTCGGCTACGAGATCGACGGCATCGTCATTAAGCTCAACGACCTGGAAGCCCGGGGGATGCTCGGCTGGACCTCCCGCCATCCGCGCTGGGCTTACGCGCACAAGTTCCCGCCGCGCAAGGAGGTGACGCGGATTCTCTCCATCCTCCCGAGCGTCGGCCGCACCGGCGTGGTGACTCCGGTGGCGATGCTGCTGCCGGTCGAGATCGGCGGCGTGACGGTCTCCCGCGCCACGCTCCACAACCGCGAGGAGGTGGCGAGGAAGGATGTCCGCGAGGGCGACCGGGTGCGCATCCAGCGGGCCGGCGACGTCATCCCCCAGATCCTGGAGGTGATCGAGGAGCCGGACCGGGAGCGCGCCGAGGTCTGGAAGATGCCCGGGGTCTGCCCGTCCTGCGGCACGGAGCTGACCGAGCGCGGCCCGTTCACGGTCTGCCCCAACAGCTTCGAGTGCCCGGCGCAACTCGCGGGCCGGATCGTCCACTTCGCCTCCCGCAACGCCCTGGACATCGAGGGCCTGGGCGACGAGACCGCCAAGCAGCTCCTGGCCGAGGGGCTGGTCAAGCAGCTGCCCGACCTGTTCGAGCTTCAGGCCGACCGGCTCGCGTTGCTGGAGGGCTTCGCCGAAAAGTCGGCGGCCAACCTGGTCGAAGCGCTGCGCAAGGCGGCGTCGAAAGTGGAGCTGCCGCGGTTCCTCTACGGCCTCGGCATCGCGGAGGTCGGCACGGCCGTGGCCCGCGACCTGGCCCGGCATTTCGGCTCGTTCGACAAGCTGCGGGCCGCGGACGACGCGGCGCTCCAGGAGATCCCCGGCGTCGGCCCGCGCATGGCCGAGCAGATCACCGCGTTCTTCGCCGAGCCGGCGAACGCCGCGATCCTGGACGAGCTGACGCGGAAGCTCACTCTCCAGGAGGAACAGTCCGATCCGTCGGTCGGCTCCGTACAACCCTTTGCGGGCAAGAAGTTCGTCTTCACCGGCGGACTGTCCCGCGTCTCCCGGCCGCAGGCCCAGAAAATCGTGGAATCTCTGGGTGGACGCGCCACGGGATCGGTCAGCAAGTCCACCGATTACGTGGTCGTCGGCGAGGATGCCGGCTCCAAGGCCGAGGATGCCCAGCGGTTGGGCGTCAAGACCCTGGATGAAAACGGCTTCGTCGAGTTGTTACGGGAGAACGGAGTGAACCTGGACTGAAAGGGGTTCGATTTTGAGCTTGAAAGCCCTTCCTGCCATCGCCCTTGTGACCATCGTCGCCGCCATCAGCACGGACATCGTGTCCTGCGCCCGTGCCGACGCCGCGAAGAGGGAGAAAGGATCTGCCGTGAAGACCACCGAAACCGCCGCCGTCGCCACCGCCGCCGGGATCGTGCCCGAGACGACCAACGGGGAGATCGTGAAGATCGTCAAGACCGAGGACGAGTGGAAGAAGCTCCTGACGCCGGAGCAGTTCAAGGTTCTGCGCAAGGAAGGCACCGAGCGCGCCTTCACCGGCGAGACCTGGAACAACCACGCGGAAGGAACCTACGTCTGCGCTGCCTGCGGCCTGCCGCTCTTCGACTCCGACACCAAGTTCGAGTCCGGGACCGGCTGGCCGAGCTTCTGGCAGCCGATCAAGCCGCAGAACGTGGGGACCACGACGGACAACAGCCTGTTCACGTCCCGCACCGAGGTCCACTGCGCCCGCTGCGGCGGCCACCTCGGCCACGTCTTCAACGACGGCCCGAAGCCGACCGGCCTGCGGTACTGCATGAACTCGGTGTCGATGAAGTTCGTGCCGGAAAAGAAGTAAGCGGTCGTTTGATCCCATTCTCCCCGGATTGATCCCATTCTCCCCGCCCCGGCCCTCCCCTCGCGCGGCGAGGGGAGGGAGCAAAGCCCCTCCCGCCCGGTTGATCCCATCGGCCCTCTCCCGGTTCGCGCCGGGTGAGGGACTTTCCTTTTCCGATCGTTTCCAATCTCAGCAAGCACAGAACAATTTCGGCAGCTTGCGGAGGTCTCATGATCGGCATGGGAAGAGCTGTATTGCGGACCGGATGGATCTGTGGGCTCGGCCTGTTGTGGGCCAGCCTGGGCTGGGGGGCGACCCTCAAATTTGCTTCCCCGAGCTATCGGGTCGGAGAGACTCAGCGGGGCGTGTCGGTCACCCTGGTGGTGAGCGCGCCGGACTGCGGGAATCTTCAGATCGAGGAGGGGACGGTGACCGTGCGCTCCGTCGAGGCCTCTCCGGCCTCGGCGCAGGCGGGGCAGGATTTCAACGCACGGACCTACACCGTGCCTCTCGGCGGCGTCGGCAACTCGCCGATCACCCGCGTTCTTGAAAATCTCCTCCGCGACGACTCCCAGGCCGAGGGTGACGAGACCTTCCGTCTTGTCCTCGAGGCCGCTCCCTCCCAGGTGACCTGCTCCGGCAACCAGACGGAGCCGCTGACGATCGACCCCGCGGGCGCCACGGTGACGATCGCCGACGACGAACCGCCCTTGACAACCCAGAGGGTCCAATTCGAGCGGGGCAGCCTCACGGTCGACGAGGGTGGCGCCGTGGACATCGCCGTCGTCCGCGACCACACCGAGGGATCGGTGGCGGTCGACGTCACGCTGACCGCCGAAGCAGGCACCGTCACGCCGCTCTCGCGCACGGTCACGTTCTCCGCAGACTCCGGACGGCAGTCGTTCCAGGTCCAGTCGGTCAACGATTCCATCGTCGTCGACGAGACCGTCCGGCTGGAGCTGAGCAATCCCCGAGTCGTCTCGGGAGACGTCCTGGTCGAGTTGGGAAGCACTTCGTCGGCGGAGCTGAAGATCGTCAACGACGACGAGCCGGAGGTGCCGTCGAACCACGTCGACCCGAAGGTAGACCTGGATCGAAGAGTGCGGCCGGGCCAGAAGTTTACGCTCCAGGTCAAGGCGAGCAACGCGAACGGACCGCTCACAGGGGTGGAGGTTGTGTGGGATATCGTTGGTCCAGCCTTGCTCGACGGCGACAAGAAATCGACGACCGGCGATGACGGCATCGCGTCCAACGTCGTAATCGTCAATGCCAACGCCCCCGCCCGCGAAGCCGTCAAGGTCACGGCCACCGTGGAGGGCACACAGCAGCCGGCCGAGTTCTCGTTCGTCGTCGAGCCGCTTGACGCCAGCCAGCCGGCCGAGTCCGGCGCAGCCTCGGTAGGCAAGGCGATCGGTGCGCTCTGCCGCTCCGCGCAGGCTGACGAGAAGCTTTGCGGCTACTTCAACGCTCTGTCGCCGACCCAGCAGGACGAGGCGCTCGAAGAGCTGGACGGCGACGAGCTCGGCGGCACCGAGACCCTGGCGCTCGGCGGGGTCGGCGACCAGATGAAGAACCTCGGCGCGCGCCTCGCCGCGCTGCGCGGCGGTGCCTCGAGCCAGCCGGCCCAGCACCTCGCCATCCAGATCCAGGGCAAGCCGGTCAGCCCGGGGACCATCGTCGCGGTGATCGCCGCCCGCGATTCCTCCGCGGCCCTGAAAGCCGCGGTCGACCGCGAGCTGGCGTCGCTCGACGACCCGGAGAACCCGCAGAACCCGGAGGAAACGGATCAAGACACGGAGATGGCCCAGCCGGACATCCAGGCCCTGCCGCGCCTGGGGGTGTTCTTGAGCGGACGCGTCTCCTTCGGCGAGCAGGACGACCGCTCCGCCCTGGGCGGCGAGGCGGGGTTCGAGCTCGACACCCGCGGCCTCACCGCAGGCGTGGACTACCGGCTGACCAACAGCGTCTTCCTCGGAGCCGCCGCGGGGCTGCTGTCCACCAGCTCCGACCTCAGCCACGACGGCGGCGCGCTCGACGCCCGGGGCGGGAGCCTGTCGGTCTTCGGCCTCTTCCAGCCCGGCAGGAGCCTGTACCTCCAGGGCGCGCTCACCTACGGCAGGAGCGATTACGACATGACGCGCAACCTCGACCTGCCGGTGATCGGCAGGAAGACCGCGCGCGCCGACACCCGCGGCACGCAGCTCGCGGCCGGCTTCGACGTGGGCAGCGACCGCCATTGGCGGGCGCACACCTTCAGCGGCGTCGTCCGCACCAGCTACGTCCGGGCCGAGATCGACGGCTACAGCGAGCGCGGCGCCGACCCCTTCGACATCGAGGTGACGGCACAGGAGGTCGAGTCGCTGCAGAGCGAGCTGGGCCTGGAGTGGGCCTACACCGGCCAGCTCTCCTGGGGGCTTCTGCAGCCGGTGCTACGCGTCTCCTACCTCCACGAATTCGAGGCCGACGCACGGCTCATCCGCGGCCGGTTCCTGGTCGATCCGGACCTGAGCCATTACTTCAGCATTCCCACCAACGAGCCTGACCGCGACTTCTTCAGCGGCGGCTTCACCCTGATGGCCCAGACGCTTCACGGCTCCATCTTCCTGTCGTTCGACCAGGAGCTGGGCCGCTCGGACGTGACGACGGGCACCGTCACGCTCGGGATTCGCAAGGACTTCTAAGGAGGAAATGGCGATGATCTTCGAGCGACGAGCTTTCCGCGGCTGGACGGTATCCGCCCTCCTTCTCCTGTCCGGAGCGGCGGCGTCCGCGATCTCTTTCGAGCAGGTGAGCGTGCCGGCACTCGGCGGCGCCAACGACGGCCTCAGCTTCCGCACCTCGATCTCGGCCGACGGCCGTTTCGTGGCGTTCACCTCCCGCGCCGGGCTCGTGCCAGGCGATCCCGCTGTCCAGGAGAGCGTCTACGTGCGCGACCGCAGGGCCAAGACGACCGAGCTCATCAGCGTCGCCGCCAACGGCGGGACCGACGCCGGAGCGAGCCGGCACCCGTCGATCTCCGGTGACGGCCGCTACGTGGCCTTCGAGTCCACCTCGTCGCTGGTGACCGGGGACAACGACTTCGGCGGCAGCGACATCTTCCTCCGCGACCGCCAGGCGCAGACGACCGTGGCGGTGAGCGGCGGGGAAGAGCCCGCGATCTCCGCGGACGGACGCTACGTCGCCTTTCAGACCGGCGGCGACGTCTGGGTCAAGAATCTCCAGACCGGTACCAGCCTGCAGATCGGCGACAGTGGAGCCGATCCCTCGATCTCGGGCAACGGACGTTTCGTGGTGCTCGAGTCCTTCGTCGATCTGGCCAAAGACGACCCCGACAAGGGCAGGGCGGACATCTACCTGTATGACCTCGCGACGCAGCCAGCGCTCAAGACCCGGCTGAGCAAACCGAGCGGGGTCGGCGAAGACAGCGGCGACAGCTTCGACCCGTTCATCTCCGCCGACGGCCAGACCGTCGTCTTCCAGTCGACCTCGAAGCTGACCCCGGCCGACACCGACAGCACTCGCGACCTCTACGTCTATGATCTCGCGGCCGGCACGATCGAGCTGCTGGCCGTCCCGGCCCCCTCCGGCGTCTCCTTCCTTGGAGGCACCGACCCCTGCCTCTCCGGCGACGGGCGCATTGTCGCCTTCACGTCCTTTGAGCCAGGCGTGCCGGAGGACACGGACAATTTCCTGGACCTCTACGTCGTCGACCGGACGGCAAACGCCATCCACCTGATCCGGCGGCCCCCAGCCGGCAACAACTCCGGGCAGGGCAACATCTTTCCCTCCCTCTCCGCGGACGGACGCCATCTCGCCTTCGTGTCGGCCGGGCTAGGGAATTCCCTGGGGACCGGCCAGGTCTTCGCGGCCGACCTGGATCTCGCCAACCCCTCCCCTGCCGTCGCCGCGGACTCCGAAGGAAACTTCCTCGTGGTCTGGGAAGGGGTGGACCTCTCTGGAGCCTCCGCCGTGTTCGCGCGCGCTTACGGTCCCCATGCCCAGGCGCTCTTCAACGACTTCCAGGTCAACTTCGACGGGCCCGCCCTGGAGCCGGCGGTGGCGGCGATCGGCCCGGGCTCGTTCGCCGTGGTGTGGACCACGAAGCTCAATTCGTCGATCCGGCTCCGCTTCGTGAATCTCGGCCCGGGAGTACCCATCCTCGGCCTGGAGGTTCCGGTGGAGACTGCCGAGGATGACGACGCGGGCGTCGGCGCGTCGGCGATCTCCTCGAACGGGCTCGGCGCCAACCGGTTGGCCGTCGCCTGGGAGTCGTTCGACCTTCCCCGCGGCATGGCGCGCCAGGACGTGGAGGGCGTGCTGTACGAATCGGGCGTACTGACGCCGTTCGTGGCGGCGGCCTCGGTTCTTCCGGAGGCCGCGCCGGACGTGGCCATGGCCGCGGACGGCTCGTTTGCTGTCGCCTGGACGTACGGGGGCGCCGGGATCGGAGCGCTCCGTTTCGACGGCACCGCCGGGGCGATCGAGCCGGCGGCGGTGATCAACCGGCAGACCGTCGGCGTGCAGCAGGCCGTAGCCCTCGCACCCCAGCTCGGCGGTAACTACATGGCGGTCTGGGAGAGCCGGAATCCGGACACCGGTTTCGGCATCTTCGGACGCCGCCTGCCCGGCGCCGCCAACCCCGAGGCTCAGATGAACTCCCAGGTCGAGGGAGACCAGAGAGCGCCAGATGTCTCGGCGGATACCGACGGCCACCTGATGGTGACTTGGAGAGACGAGGAGACGGACTCGATCAAGCTCCAGCGCCTGCTCGCCTCCGGCGCATTCATCGAGGAAGAGGCCGAGATCCCGGCGACGGCCGGCTCCACACCGCCCCGTGTCGCCTCGCTCGGCGGCGGCCGGTTCGCCGTGGTCTACAGCGCCGGCTCCGGGGTCGCCGTCTTCCTCGCCGAGCCCAGCGACGTCTATGAGGAGTGCGCAAACGGACTTTGCGCGACCTCGATCGTCTCCATGTCCTCGGAGGGCCGCCTCCCGCTCAAGCGGCGCCATGCGGTTCCCAGAGAAGGGGTAAAGCCATGAACCGACGCAGGCTCGCGACCCTCATCCTGTGCGGTGTCTTCCTGTGGGCTTTGGCCGCGCCGCTGCTCGTGGCCGCGCCGGGCAAGAAGGAAGGAACCGGCGAGCTGCGGCACGCCGAGGATCTGTTCGCGGTCGACTGCCTGCTGCCGGCTCAGGTTCGCCGGCTCGGCCGCATGACCCAGATCGTGGGGCCGCGCAAGGCGATCAAGACCACGGCCTTCGACTGCCGCATCCGCGGCGGCGAGTACACCGAGAACCGCGGCGACCACGCCTTCGCGCTCCAGGCCTGGCTGCCCGCGGCCAAGGGCGGCGACGCCGAAGCCCAGACCTTCGTCGGCGAGATCTACGAGAAAGGAGTCGGCGGCGCCCCGGATTACGCCGCTGCCGCCGCCTGGTACCGGAAGGCCGCCGGGCAGGGCTCCAGCCGCGCCGCCATGAGCCTCGGCTATCTCCACGAGAAGGGCCTGGGCGTTCCGAAGGATCTGCTGCAGGCCGTCCAGTGGTACCGGAAGGCGAGCGGCCTGCCCGCCGACATGATCGCGCTGAGCGGCGAGGACGACCCGCCGGTCTCGAAGGAGCCCTCGGCCGGCGGTATTCCGACCGCGCCGGCCGCGCCGGCCGCGATCCCTGCTGACGTCCCCGTGGCCGGCCCGGCGATCACGCTCATCGATCCGCAGCTCACCGGCCTCGTCCGGGGCACGCGCACCGTCATGCTGCGCGGCAACGTCGCCGAGCGCGAGTTGATCGGCCGCCTGACCGCGCCCGCGGGGCTGCTCAGCTTCCTCATCAACGACAAGCCGCTGGAGGTCGGGGCCGACGGCCTGTTCCGCATCTCCATCCCGGTGTCTCCGCCCCGCTCGCCGGTGGCGCTGGTGGCCGTCGACCGGCGAGGCCAGAGGGCGTCGCTCGACTTCGAGCTCATCTCGGGCGACTCCCTGGCCCCGCCGGTCCCCACGCTCATCCCCTCCGACGTGGACTGGGGCGGTTATTACGCCGTGGTGATCGGCAACAACAACTACACGGACCCGGACTGGAACCAGCTCGTCACCGCCGTCAACGACGCCCGCGACGTCGCGGAGGTTCTGCGCACGAAATACGGTTTCACCGTCCGGCTGATCGAGAACGCCACCCGCAGCCAGTTGATGAATGCGCTCGAAGACATGCGCGAGACGCTCACCAAAAAGGACAACCTCATCGTCTACTACGCCGGCCACGGCACCCTGGAAAAGGATCTCGACCGGGCCTACTGGATTCCCGTCGACGGCGGCAAAAAGCGCATGGCGGACTGGATCAGCCTCGATCAGATCACCGACCAGCTCGAGCTGATCCCCGCCAAGCAGGTTCTGCTCATCGCCGATTCCTGCTACTCGGGCAAGTTGACGCGTAGCGGCATCGGCCAACTGCGACAGGGGATGACCTGGGAGGACCAGATCGAAGCCCTCAAGAGGCTCTCCGCCCTGCCGGCCCGTCTGGCCTTCACCTCCGGCGGTGTGCAGACGGTTTCCGACGAGGGCGGCGACGGGCACTCGGTCTTCGCCAAGGAGCTCCTCCACGTCCTCGAAACAAACGAGGGCCCGCTGCTGGCGAACGATCTCTACACGGCCGTCCGCGGACGGGTCACCAATACTGCGGGCCGCCACCGGGTCGAGCAGGTGCCGCGGTTCTCGCCGATCCGCAACTCCAGGCATGCCGGCGGCGACTTCGTCCTGGTGCCCGTGCCGCCGCCCCCGAGCGTGTACCTGCCGACACCATGAGCGGGGCGGGCCATCCGGGGCCCATCTCCCCAGATCCCAAGAGGTATGGCCCTCATTCCCGATGGGATGAAGCCATTCCAGGACGCGGTCGAGGCTGGGCGGCTCAGGTGAGCGGCGCGGGGTTGAAGAGCGCCAGGTCGTTGTGGATCCGGTGGGCTTCGGTCCAGGTCTTCTTCCGCCCGCTGGCGACGTCGAGGTAGTAGTGAAACAGCTCCCAGCCGATCTCCTCGACGGTGCTGTGGCCGCTGGCGATCCGTCCGGCATCGATGTCGATCAGGTCGGGCCAGCGCTGCGCGAGCTCGGTGCGCGTGCTTACCTTGATCACCGGCACCATCGCCAGCCCGTAGGGGGTGCCACGCCCGGTGGTGAACACATGGAGGTTCATGCCGGCGGCCAGCTGCAGCGTGCCGCAGACGAAGTCGCCGGCCGGGGTGGCGCAGAACAGCAGGCCTTTCCTCTGTGCGCGCTCGCCCGGGCCGATCACGCCGCTGATCGCCGATCGGCCGGACTTGGCGGTGGCGCCGAGCGCCTTCTCCACGATGTTGGACAGGCCGCCGAGCTTGTTGCCCGGCGACGTGTTCGCGCTGCGGTCGCTGCGGCCCCGCTCCAGATAGCGGTCGTACCAGTCCATCTCGCGGATCAACGCTTCCGCCACCTCCTCGTCCTTGGCGCGGGCGCTGAGCAGGTGCACGGCGTCGCGGACCTCGGTGACCTCGGAGAACATCACCGTCGCACCGGCGCGCACGAGCAGGTCGGAGGCGAAGCCGAGGGCCGGGTTCGCCGTGATGCCGGAGAAGGCGTCGCTGCCACCGCACTGCATGCCGAGCACCAGGGCGGAGGCCGGGCAGGTCTCGCGGCGCCGCTGGTTCAGCTTATGCAGGCGCCGTTCGGCCAGCGCCAGGATCCGCTCGATCATCTCGGCGAAGCCGTGTCGTGAATCCTGCAGCCGGTAGAGCCAGGGTTCTTGAAGATCGAGGCCGCTCCCTCCAGCATCTCGCTCGGCGATATTGGCGATATTGGCGATGATCTGCTCGGGCTGCAGCATCTCGCATCCCAGGCCGATGACCAGAGCCTGGCCGCCCAGGTTCGGATTGCGGGCGAGGTTGCGCACCGTGCGGATCGGGATCTGGACGTCGGGCGTGTCGAACGCGACCCCACAGCCGAAGTCATGGCTCAGGGCGACCACGTCGTCGACGTTCGGATACCGAGGCAGGATCTCGTCGCGGATCCTCTTGACGGCGTGGTTCAGCACACCCGTAACGCACTGCACGGTCGTCGTGATGCCGAGGAGGTTGCGGGTGCCGACGCTCCCGTCGGCGTTCCTGTAGCCCTCGAAGGTGTACCCCTCGAGTGGCGGAGCGTCGGGCGGCACGTCGGTGCATCGCGGCAGCGAGTCGAGCGCCGGCGGCGCGGGCATGACGAGGTCGGCTTCCTTGACCCAGCTCCCCTCGACGAGGGCCCGCCGCGCCGTGCCGATGACCTGCCCGTAACGCCGCACCGCTTCGCCTTCGGCGATCGGCCGCAGCGCCACCTTGTGGCTCTGCGGAATCGCGTCCCGGGTGCGCAGGCCGTCGCCGAACACCGTGCCGGCCGAAACGCCTCCGTCGTTGACGATGACGGCCACGTTGTCGGCCTCGTGCAGGCGAAGGTAGCGCGGGCTGTCCGTGTACTGGGTCAGCGGCATGGGCTCATCTCCCGTTCGGCTCGAACCTCAAATTATACCCGCCGCCTTCGATTCGCCCTCGGCGAGCTGGTCCGCGCGGCGCGAGGTCAGCGTCGACCCCGCGCTCGCGGCGATGACCAGCGCAACGGCCAGCCACTGCCGCAGCGACAGCACTTCGTGCAGGAAGACCAGGCCGGCGAGTGCGGCCACGGCGGGCTCCAGGCTCATCAGGATGCCGAAGGTGCGCGCGGGAAGCTCCTTCAGCGCGATCATCTCCAACGTGTAGGGGATCGCGCTCGACAGCAGCGCCACGCCGATCCCCGCCGCGAACAACCCGGGCGTCAGCCGCGCGAATCCGCCCGTCGCCACCGCGGCGGGGACCGCCACGAACGCGGCGATCGTCATCCCCGTCGCCACCGCGGCGCCGCCGGGGATCATCCGGGACACCCGGCCGCCCAGCAGGATGTACGCGGCCCAGCACGCGCCCGCGGCGAGCGCCAGCAGCACGCCCACCGCGTCCGCTCCGCCGCCCCCCCACGGCGCGATCAGCGCGATTCCCCCCGCGGCCAGCACCACCCACGCCACGTCCACCGCGCGCCGCGATCCGAACACCGCCACCCCCAGCGGCCCGATGAACTCCACCGTCACCGCCAGGCCCAGAGGGATCCGCGAGAGCGACAGGTAGAACAGCACATTCATCACCCCCAGCACCACGCCGAACGGGATCACCGCCCGCCACTGCGCCGCCGTGGCCCGGCGCAGCCGCGGCCGGAACGCCGCCAGCAGGATCACCGCCGAGATGCCGACGCGGAGTCCTACCGTTCCCGTCGCTCCCAGCGCGGGAAAAAGGCCCTTCGCCAGCGCCGCGCCGCCCTGCACGCTGACGATGGAGCCGAGGATCGCCGGGATCGGCAGGATGGCCGGGAGAGGCGCGCGCTTCGTCTTGCTCATCCGGTCTAGTGTAGTGCGGGGTCGGGCCGGGGAAGGGTCCGTACCCGGCTGGTCACCGTTCCCCCCTGTAGCGGGGAAAGCTCCTTTCCCTCCAGCCGGCAAGACGCCGACTCCAGGGAAAGCCTCTTTCCCTCCAGCCGGCAAGACGCCGACTCCGGGGAAAGCTCCTTTCCCTCCAGCCGGCAAGACGCCGACTCCGGGGAAAGCCCCTTTCCCTCCATCCGGTAAGATGCCGACTCCGGGGAAAGCCCCTTTCCCTCCATCCGGTAAGATGCCGACTCCGGGGAAAGCCCCTTTCCCTCCAGCCGGCGAGACGCCGACTCCGGGGAAAGCCGCGTTCCCTGCGTCCGGCGTGGAGCTGGACATGGGGCTGCGGAATGCCGAACAGTTCTGCCGCGCGAGCCTCGGAGCTCAAGCACTACAAGCTGAACCGGTTCTCCTCCAGGTAGCGCACCAGGGGAAGGTGGGCTCGCGCCATCTCGCGTGCGGCCAGCTTCGCGACCAGGCGCGCGCCGAGCTCGGAGAGGTGCGTGTCGTCATGGAGTCCATCGGGCAGCTGCGGGTGCTCGGGCGCGCGTCTCGCGCACGAAGCGCTCCAGGTTGGCGCGAAACTCGCCCTCGGGCTCGGTGAATCGTGCCGGGTCGGCCGCCTTCTCGTCGTTGTGGCCGAACTGGATCACCACCCAGTCGCCCGGCAGGAGCGCTTCCACGATCGCGTCCCAGCGGCCCTCGTCGCGAAAGGACTTCGTGCTGCGGCCGTTCACGGCCCGGTTCTCGAACCGCAGCGGCGGGAGAACCAGCTCGCGGAAAAGCTGTCCCCAGCCGCGCTCGGGGTGGGCGAGGTTCGGCTTGTCCGCCATCGTCGAGTCGCCCGCCAGGAAGAGCGTCGGGCCGCGTGCCGGCCCCTCGACCTTCGGAGGGTCGAAGCGCACCGGCTCGGCAAGGGTCGGATCCCACCCGCCGAGGACCATGACCGGCGTGATGCGGTCGGCCTCCGCGGCCGGCAGCTCTCGCGACCACGGCACGCGGCCGGAGCGGTCGGCACCGGGGCCGGTGTTCCGGTGCTCGGCAAAACGACTGGTGCTCTCGCTCCAGGGCCTGTCCCAGTTGTGCCAGCCTTCGCGGCGGACCCCCGCGCCCAGCTCGCTGCGCAGGAAGATCGCCGCGGCATGGTCCCGCCACGGCCGGCCGAGGTAGCTCCGCTCGCCCTGCGCGACGTCGACGCGGCAGCGGTGGAAGACGAATCCGTAGGAGGCCTCGGGGGGAGTGGCCGGCGCGGTGACGTAGCTGGAGGCGAGCGCGTGGAGGTCGCAGCCCTCGAACCAGGCCGTCGCTCCGCCGAACACGAAGTCCGTCGTGCCCTCGATGGAGCAGCCGGCGAAATAGTGCCGCCCGCGGTTGAGAAACACGGTGTCCTGGTGGCCCTGGAACCGGCAGTTGCGAAAGAGCACACGGTCGCCGTGGACCGCGACCGCGAGGGCCTGACCGACCGGACCGGCATCGTTGCGGATCGTCATGCCCTCGACCGTGAAGTCGTCGGCGTCGACGTACAGGGTGGGCGTCCGAAAGGTTCCGATCGCTTCGCCGTCGAGCCCTTTCATGCCGGCGTGGAGCCCTTGGACGAGGACCGTGCTCTCGGGATCCTCGCCGACGAGCCGGACGTAGCGCTTCTCGCGCTGGGCGTAGACGAGCTCCCGATACACGCCCCGCCGCACGTAGATCGTCGCGGGCCGGTCGGGAGAGCCTGCTCCGATCCTGGCCATGGCCTCCTGGATGGTCGCGAACTGCCCGCTGCCGTCCTTGGCGACGACGGCGGTCAGGAGCCTGGGGTCCGTCTGCGCCTCCGCGACGGCGGCAGCGAGGCCCAGGCTGGAGACAAGACCGGCTATGTTGGCGACGATGGAGACGAGCTTCACGCCGGAGGCTTAATCGATCTTCTTGACCGAGTTTTCGGCGAAGGTGATCCGGGGGAAGTTGACCTTCAGATAGTTGTAGACCTGGGTGATCTGCTCATTGTGCCCGGCAGCCCAGTTGGCATCCCGGAAGGCGTAGTCGAGACCCGTGACGGTTTCGATCCGCAGCTCGAGACAGATGTTGCCTCCCGGGCGGGAGGCGCACCGGAGAGTCGCGTTCTTGATCACGTCGACCTGGATGCTGAAGCTGCGCTTCTTCTTGTCGCTGCGCCAGACAAAGTTGCGATCCTCAATCGCCAGTTGGCCTCGTCCTTGTGAAGTAAGGCCGCGCGGAAATGAGTGTCCATACTCCACCAAGCCATCGACGGTGAGCCCCTGCGGGCCGGTTTCGGCAAGCTGCGAACTGGCCGACGTCGTTGTTGCGGCTGGCTTGTCATAGCTTCGTGTCGAACTGCAACCCGCCGCCATCCAGGCGAGCAACGACACCAAGACAACGAGAACAGCCGGCCGAACACAGATCTTCTGAATCACGAATAGCCTCCAATCAGATTATCGGACTTGAACTTGCTGGATAGATCCAGTGCAAATCGCGCGCCAAACGGGCTCATGCGTTCGGACAAATGAGGACGAACCCGTACTCCCAGGTTCTCGAAGACGGCGAAGTTGCGACGCTTCCAGGTGAGCGGGGTGGGATGCGGGGCATGGCGACTCGTCCCGCGCTATGACTGCCAAGCCTGCTCCCGGAGATGATTGAAGTTGATGGCTTTCAGCCCTCTGCTCTGGAGCGCCAGATACAAGTGAATGTCATCGGTCAGGATCATCAAGTCACCGGACGTTCGGCGTTGTGACCACAGTCCGGAAACGGCTGAGAACGTCTTCCAGGAGCTGGTAATCCTCGGCCGTGAACTGCTGGGTTCTTTTGTGCCGCTTGATCAGCCCAGGATCAGACGAACCCACCGTGAACAGGACGAGGAGGTTGGTATCGACGAGCAGTGTTCGACCGAGTGCTCCGCTCCGCCGCGAGCTCATCACCGGGCGTCCTCCTTGATGAGCGGGGCGTTCCCGGTGTTCACCGAGGCCCCCGCGCATACCATGCCCCCTCACACCCACACGCAGAGCTGCGCGAGTGGGGCTCAGCCCAGCGCGGGCGCATGCAAAGCCGGTGCTGACGCGCTTGTGTCCTCTCGGCCGCGGCCCGGAAGCTCGAAACCGAAGAAGCTCTCCGCGTTGCGGAAACAGACGTCCTCGACCAGGGCTCCGACCAGATCGAAGTCCCGCGGCAGGAGGCCTGCCGCCATGTCGGCGCCGAGCACGTTGCAGAGGATGCGGCGGAAGTACTCGTGACGGCTGAACGACAGGAACGAGCGGCTGTCGGCGACCATGCCCACGAACCTGCGCAGCGAGCCGATCTGGGAGACGGCTTCGAGCTGGCGCTCGATCCCGGCCTTCTGGTCGAGGAACCACCAGGCCGCACCGAGCTGCATCTTGCCCGGCACCGAGCCGTCCTCGAAGCAGGCGAGCAGGGAGGCCAGCATCTCGGTGTCCCGCGGATTGACGTTGTAGAGGATGGTCCTCGGCAGGTTTCCCCGGGAGCTCAGCGCGTTCAGGAGCTTCGCCAGAGGCTCCGCGTACGGCCGGTCCCCCATCGAGTCGTACCCGGTGTCGGAACCCAGGACGGAGAACATCGCGCTGTTGTTGTCCCGCATGGCGCCGAAGCGCAGCTGCATGGTCCATCCCTTTTCGCTGTACAGCCGGCCCAGCTCCAGGAGCAACGCGGTCATCAGTTGATCGCGCTCCCCCTCCGGCAGGGCCGCTCCGGACCGGAGCCGGTCGAAGATGGCTCCGAGCCCGTGCGCCGAAACCGGTGCGAAGAGACCGGCGGCGAGGGCGTGATCGGAGAGCCGGCAGCCCGCTTCGTGGAAGGCGTCGCGGCGCACGGCGAGGGCCGCGACGAGATCGTCGAAGCGGGTGATCTCCACGTCGGCCACGGCGGCCAGCTCGTCCACGTAGGCGTTCCAGGAGGCGGGATCGGCGACCGCCAGGAGCCGGCCGGGGCGCCAGGTGGGGAGCATCCGCGCGGCGAAGGTCTCGTCGGCGGCGACCGCACGGTGGTGCTCCAGCGAGTCGACCGGATCGTCGGACGTGCAGACGGCGACGACGTTGCTCTGCTCGATCAGGGAGCGGGCCGAGAGGCCGCTGCGAAAGACCGCCGAGCTGCGCTGCCACACCTCGTCGGCGGTCTTGGCGCTGAGCAGGAGATCGTCGATCTGGAAGTACCGGGCGAGCTCGAGATGGCACCAGTGGTAGAGGGGGTTGCGCAGGAGGTACGGCAAGATGCCCGCGAAGGCGTCGAACTTCTCCCGATCGGTCGCGTCTCCGGTGCAGAAGCGCTCGGCGATGCCGTTGGCGCGCATCTGGCGCCACTTGTAGTGGTCGCCGTTGAGCCAGACCTGGCTGAGGTTCTCCCAGCGGCGGTCGGCGGCGATCTCGGCCGGCGGCAGATGGGTATGGTAGTCGATGATCGGCTGCCCGGCTGCATGGTCGAAGTAGAGGCGGACGGCCTCCTCGTTCTGCAGCAGGAACCTCTCGTGGATCAGCTGGCTCATGGAGACACCTCCCTCGCCCGAGACAGGGTGTCCCTGGTCTGCCGGGTGATGACCGACCACTGCTTCTCGGCGATCTGGCGCTTGCTGGCCAGCCAGGAACCGCCCACGGCGAACACCTGGGGCAGGGAGAGGTACTCCTTCATGTTGTCCAGGGATACGCCTCCGGTGGGACAGAAACGGATGCCGAGGGATTCGTACGGTCCGGCCATGGCACTCAGCATCTTCGCCCCACCGGCCGCTTCGGCCGGGAAGAACTTCAGCAGCGTGCAGCCGTGGCCGTAGGCCGACTCGATCTCGGACGGCGAGAGCACTCCGGGGATGAACGGCACGCCACCGTGCTCGAAAAGGCGCAACGTCTCCGGGTTGAAGCCCGGGGCCACGGCGAACGAGACGCCGAGGTCCAGGCATCGCCGGGCCTGCTCCCGCGTGACCACGGTGCCGGCGCCCACCAGCATCTCCGGGAACCTGCGGAGGATGCGCTCGAGCGCTGCCGGCGCCGCTGCGGTTCGAAAGGTCACCTCGATCCGGTCCAGCCCGCCCGCGAGCAGCGCCTCGGCCAGCGGCTCGGCGTCGTTCTCGTCGTCGATCACGATCACCGGGATCACCGGACACCGCGTCAGCCTCGCGAGGGTCTCGAGCCGCCCCGTGCCCATCGGGATCACCGGTCCACCCTGGCGCCGCCGCCCCGCACGAGCTTCTCGACTTCGGCCAGGGATGCCATGGTGGTATCTCCCGGCGTCGTCATCGCCAGGGCGCCGTGGGCCGCACCGTACTCCACCGCCAGGCCCGCGTCACCGAGCTCCAGGAGGCCATAGATGAAGCCGGAGGCGAAGCTGTCACCGCCACCCACGCGGTCGAGGATCTCCAGATCCGGCCGTCGGGTGGCGGTGTGGATCTCGCCGTCATACCAGCAGATGGCGCCCCAGTCGTTGATCGTGGCGCTCTTGACGGCGCGCAGGGTCGCGGCCACGGCCTTGAGGTTCGGCCAGGCCGCCACCGCGGTCCTGATCATGCTCGCGAATCCGCTCACCTCCAGGTCGAGCAGGTTCTCGTCCGCTCCCTCCACCTCGAGGCCCAGGCACGCCGTGAAGTCCTCCTCGTTGCCGAGGATCACGTCGAGCCAGGGAGCGATGGCGCGGTTCACCTCGCGGCACCGGTCGAGGCCGCCGTAGGCACTCCAGAGGGAGGGTCGATAGTTGAGGTCGTAGGAGACCACGGTGCCGTGCTTCTTGGCGATCCGCGCCGCCTCGGTGACCACGTCGCCGGTGGTTCCCGAGAGCGCCGCGAAGATGCCTCCGGTGTGGAACCAGCGGACACCGAGCTTTCCGAAGACATGCTCCCAGTCGACGTCCCCCACGCGCAGCTGGGAGGCGGCGCTGTGACCCCGGTCGGAGCAGCCGACGGCGCCGCGAATCCCGAAGCCCCGCTCGGTAAAGTTCAGCCCGTTGCGCACGGAGCGCCCGATGCCGTCGGACGGCACCCACCGGATCAGGGACGTATCCACCCCTCCCTGGAGGATCAGATCCTCCAGCAGGAGGCCCACTTCGTTGCGGACGAGGGCCGTGACCACCGCCGCGCGCTGGCCGAAGCAGCGCCGCAGACCCCGGGCCACGTTGTACTCGCCGCCGCCTTCCCACACCCGGAGCTGGCGGGCGGTGCGGATCCTGCCCTCGCCCGGATCGAGGCGCAACATGACCTCTCCCAGGGACAGGACATCGAACGCACAGGTCTCCCTGGGCCGGAGCTCAAGACTGGACAAGCTTGCCTCCCTCCATCCCTCGAGCCGCCGGGAATCGATCGGGTCGATCGATCGGGTCGATCGATCGGGTTGAAGCGCGGATGATCAGGTCCGGGTCCAGGAAGACACCCATCCGGGCGTCGCCGGGCCGATCTTCGATGGCCGCGATGAGCTTGTTGGCCGCCAGGCGCGCCATCGCCCGCACCGGCCGCCGGATCGTGGTGAGCGCCGGCCTGATCCTCGTGGCCAGCGCGCTGTCGTCGAATCCCGCCACGGACAGATCCCGCGGCACGGAGAGGCCCATCTCCGTCGCGGTCTGGATCACTCCCGCGGCCATGTCGTCGTTGCTGGCGAAGATGGCCGTCGGCGGCTCGGGATTTTCCAGCAGCGTCCGGGCGCACTCGATCCCCGATTCGAACGAATACGCCCCCCGTGCGATCATCTCCTCGCTGACTGCGCATCCGAGCCTCTCCATCGCGTCGCTGAAGCCCTCGAGCCGCTCGCGCGTCGACCGTCTGCCGGCCGGCCCGGTGATGTAGCCGATCCTCCGGTGCCCCAGCTTGACCAGGTATTCGGCCATCTCGGCCACCGCCGACCTCTCGTTGGAGACCACGACACGCTCCGAGGTGTCGAGCGCGACGGAAGCCAACCGCACATAGGGAACCTTCTCCTGGGCGAGCGCGCCGAACAGGTTGTGGTCCTCGGAGAGCGGAGGCAGCACGATCACGCCGTCCAGCTTCGATCGCTTGACGGAGCCGACCACCTCGCTGGACAGCGTGTCGATCTCGCCGCAGGGGTGGATGACGAGCTCGTACCCGAGCTCACGGCAGACGTTCAACACACCGCGCTGCGCTTCGTCGATGAAGAACGCGTCCGGATTGTCGTAGATCAAACCCAGCAGATAGGACCGGCCGCCTGCGAGGCTGCGAGCCTGCGCATTCGGCCGGTAGCTCATCTCATCGATGACCCGCTGGACCTTCTCGCGGGTCGCCTCTCCCACCTTCGACGACCGGTTGATCACCCGGGAGACGGTGCGGTTCGACACGCCCGAAAGCTGGGCGATGTCGCTGATCGTCGATGGCTGCTTGGTCTCGTCGTTCATCTCGTTCACATCGGCGTCCACATCACATCCACATCAATGGTTCCAGCGCACCCCCAGGAAGAGCTGGCGGCCTGAGTAGTTGATTTCGCGGACCAGGTCCATCGACCCGTCGCCGGTCGTGTACAGCCGCTCCGCCTCGTCCGTGAGATTGATGCCTTCCAGGGTCACCGAGATGTGCTTGCTGAGATGCACGTAGGTGCTCAGGTCCCAACGGATCGGGCCGGTGGTGCCCTCGGAGACGTTGCCGTTGGCGCCGAGGTTGTTGGTGATGTAATCGTCCCGGTTGTTCACCGACACGCGCGAGCCCCACCGCGGCCTTTCGTAGAAAAGGGTGGCGTTCCAGGAGCTGTTGGACAGCCCTTGCAGCGGCACCGTGACCTGCCGGCCGCTGCGGAGCACGGTGGTCTCGGCGTCGACGTAGGAGTAGTTGCCGTTGAAGCCGAAGTTGGACCAGAAACCGGGCAGGCCCGAGAAGCTCTGCTGGTAAAAGATCTCGAAACCCTCCAGCTTCGTGCCGTCGGTGTTGGCGGCGGTGCTGTAGGTCCAGAGCAGGCTCGGATCGAGCAGCTGCGGCTGCGTCGGGAACACGGCGGCCACGGCGGCGCGGTCCTCCGGACGGAGGGGCTCCTGGGTCGTCGGGAAGGAGATGAAGCTGTCGATGTCCTTGTAGAAGAGAGCCACGCCCAGCACCGCCTTGCCGGTGAAGTACCACTCCGCACCGAGGTCGATGTTGTCCGACCGCAGAGGCTCCAGCTGGGAGTTTCCGCCGGTCACCGTCAGGTTCGTGTTCCCATAGGCCTTGACGGGCGCCAGGGACGCGAGGGAAGGGCGGGTCATCGTGCGGCTCACACCGGCGCGCAGCACGAGCTCCGGCCTGACGTCGTAGGCGACGCTCAGCGATGGCAGGAGGTCGCTGTAGTCGTTCGTCTCGGTGTTGCTGAGCGTGCTCGACAGCCAGCCCAGGCCCGTGGTCTTGGTGTCCACGAAGCGGGCGCCCAGGTTGAAGCGGAAGCCGTGCTCGTTCAACTCGGTCACCCAGTTGTATTCCCCGTAGGCGCCCGCCGTCTCTTCCGTGACGACCCACGTGGCCCGGCCCGGGCCGCGGAAGGGCAGGAAGCTCGATCCGAAGTTGAAGGCCTCCTTGGCACGGGGGATGTCCAGCACCAGGAAGCGCAGCTGGGTTGCGCTGCCGTAATCACCGACGTCCTCGAACCGGAAGACCTTGCTGATGGAGGAGAGGGACACGCCCGGGGGCGTCGCGGTCTGCTGGAAGATCCGGCTGTCCACCTCGCGTTCGTTGTAGATCGCGCCGAAGCGGGCGCTGTGCCCGGTGCGGATGAACCAGTCGAGATCGAGCTTCGCGGTGTCGTTCGTGCGGTCGACGAGGTTCTTCTGCAGCAGCCCGTCGCTCTGAACGATGAAGTTTCGCGGGTCGGTGACGTCGATGTTGTACTTGATCGCGGCCACGTCGGGATTCTGCCTGAAGTCGTACGAGAATCCGATGTTGGGATCCGTGGTCTCGATGTTGACGCGGAAGAGGAGATCCTCGTACTCGGACGTGGCGCGGCCGACCATGCCGGTGAGGGTCAGGCTGTCGGAGACGTCGTACTCGAAGTCTGCCGTCAGCTGATCGAACGTCGTCGTGTCCTCGGCCTCGCGGCTCTCCGTCCGCAGCGACACGCCCTTGAAGGTGCCGGCAACGGCAACCTGGCCGTTCCCATCCTGTTCCAGGATGACGTTGGTCGGGGTGATGTTGTTGAAACCCCAGATGCCGAGACGGCGGAACTGACCAAAGGAGTTGTAGCTGGTCGTCGTCGCATCGAACTTCGAGTGGACCACATTCAAGTTGATGTCCAGCTGATCCATCGGGCGGAACTGCAGCGAGCCCGCCAGGCCCTGGCGCTCCTGGTCGTGCCGGAAGCTGTCCTGGCGGGGCAGGCGAGGGTACCACGCCGACTGGAGCTGCTGGTTGCTCAGTGTCGTCTCATTCCCCTTGAAATTCGCGTCCGGCCGCTGCCAGCGGACGGTGCCGAAACCGTCCTGCCAGGAGTTGCGTTCCATCTGCGCCGCGGAGATCATGAAGCCCACGGTCCTCGCCTTGTTCGCCGCGGTGTAGGTGGCCGTGATCCGCGGATCCGACTCCTCCGACAGGTCGTTGTAGCCGGTCTGGACCTGGACCGACAGCTGCGAGTTGGGACTGTCCAGCCCGCCCGCGGTGTACATCTGGACCGAGCCTCCCACCCCGCCCTCTTCGATCGAGGCCACGCTCGACTTGTTGACGTCGATGCGGGAGAAAAGCTCGGCGGGGAAGACGTTGAAGTCGAACGCACGGCCCCGGTTGATCGCGCCGGAGCTGTCGAGGCCGCCGGTCGAGGCCGGCACCTCCATGCCGTTGAGGGTGACCTGGGTGAAATCCGCGCCCAGGCCGCGCAGCGACAGTTGGCGCCCCTCGCCGCCCTCACGGACGATCGCCACGCCCGGCAGGCGCTGGATCGCTTCCGCCAGGTTGAGGTCGGGCATCTTGCCGATGTCCTCGGTCACGATGCTTTCGCGGACGTTGACCGCGTCTCGCTTCAGAACCACCGACTCCTCCAGAGCGTGGCGATAGCCCGTGACATCGATGGTATCCGTGACCACGATCGGCTCTTCCGCGGCGCTCTCTTCGCCCTCGGCTTCGGCTGCCTCGGGCTCCTTCTTCTCCTGCGGCGCAGTCTCCTGGCCGGCGACCTGCGCCAGGACGGGCCGAAACCCGCCGAGAGCCATGCCGAGAGCCATGAGGAGTGCGACGAGAAGCGCGCTTCCTGACCAGCGTGAGCGATTGGACGGACTGAGCATACTTCCTCCTTTCCTTGGAAATTCCTTCCCAGTGACCAGGTCGTAGCGGCCGAATCCGCCGGTTCTTCCAAAACCCAGGGAGTCTGATCTCGGAGGATTGCTCGCGCTGGCGGGCAGTATGGACCAGGTCGGGCCAGGGACGCAAGAGAAAAATGCCATCGGTGGCAAGATTGGTGAAGCAATGCCACGACCTTTGCCAAGCCATTGAAATGATTCCAGTTAACAGCGAATCCGGCCTTCCTTGTCTCTCGTTCAGTCGGACGGAAGAGCCCTCGATTGTGGCCTTCTTTGCCACCGGTGGCCAAACTCACCGGAGTTGGCTACAATGCCCGCATGCCGACCCTCATGCCAAGAGGTCACACCATCTGCCGCGTGGGTGTCGGCGGGATCTTTCTCCTGCTGCTGGCGGGGCGCTGGCCCCTCGCGGCCCCCCTCTCAGCCCAGGATGATCCGAAGCCCGGACGGGTGGACTGGTCGATGGTCGAGACCATCGTCTCCCGCATCGAGGCGCCACGCATCCCGGCACGGATCTACCGGGCGGCCGACTTTGGTGGGGTCGGCGACGGCGCAACCGATACACGCCCTGCCATCCTCGCGGCGATCGCCAAGGCGACGGCCGAAGGCGGCGGGCGCGTCGTGCTGTCCCCGGGCGTCTGGCGGAGCCGCGGACCGATTCAGCTGCAGAGCCGCATCGAGCTTCATCTTGAGCCGGGAGCGCACCTGCTGTTCTCGCCCGAGCCGGAGCACTACCTGCCGGTGGTCGAGACCCGCTGGGAGGGCACGCGGGTGCTGAGCTACTCGCCGCTCCTCTACGCCCGGGACGTCGAGGACGTGGCCATCACGGGACCCGGGACCATCGACGGCAACGTCCGGAGCGGGTTCCACTCCTGGCATCCGCTGGCGGACCCCGACATGCAGCGCCTTCGCCGCATGGGGTTCACCGGCGTGCCGCTCGAGGAGCGCGTGTTCGCGGCCGGCACGCACCTGCGCCCGCCGCTCGTGCAGCTCGTGCGGGCTCGCCGCGTCCGCCTGGAGGGCTTTACCGCCGTGAATTCGCCTTTCTGGGTCAACCACCTGGTCTACAGCGAGAACGTCACGGTGCGCGGGATCAAGGTGGAGAGCCACTTCCCGAACAACGACGGGGTGGACGTGGATTCGAGCCGTTATGTGCTGATCGAGGACTCGACCTTCCGCACCGGCGACGACGCGGTGGTGATCAAGTCCGGCCGCGATCTCGACGGCCGCACCGTCGGCCAGCCCAGCGAGTACGTGGTCGTGCGCCGCAACGACATGGGGGGTGAGGACGGCATCGCGCTGGGGAGCGAGATGTCCGGGGACATCCGCTACGTGTTCTTCACCGACAACGTGCTGCGCTCGGGGTCGTCGGCCATCCGCTTCAAGGCGAATCTCGACCGCGGCGGCACGGTCGAGCACGTGGGGGTCCGGCGCTTCGTGGTCGGTTCCTTCGAGCGTCTGTTCTGGTTCCAGCTCAACTACCCCGGCGAGCTGGGAGGCAACTTCCCTTCGACCTATCGCGACATCGTCTTCGAGGACTTTCAGGTGGAGAACGTGGGCACGCTGTTCGAAGCCCACGCGCCGCCGCAAGCGCCGCTGCGGGGCGTGGTCGTGCGCAACGTCGCCGTCGCCTCCGCGAAGCAGACCACGATCCTCGAAAACGTCCAGGATCTCAGGTTCGACGGCGTGACGGTGGCCGGCCGCCCCGTGAGCACGGCCCCTGTCGAGCCCGTCGAGCCCCAGGGAGAGACGCCTCCATGAACGTCCGCTACGCGGCTGACCCCGTTCGTTTCGACCGCATGAGCACCGAGGAGATCCGGGAGAGCTTCCTTGTCGACACGCTCTTCGCCGAGGACACGATCTCCATGGTCTACAGCAATGCGGATCGCGCCATCGTGGGCTCCGCGGTCCCGGCGACGAAGCCCCTCTCCCTGGGGTCGGCACCGGAGCTGCGCGCCGAGACGTTCTGCGAACGCCGCGAGCTCGGGATCTTGAACATCGGCGGCTCCGGAACCGTCACGGTCGACGGCGTGGAGCACTCCCTGGCCGGGCGTGACGGTCTCTACGTCGGCCGGGGCAGCAGGGCCATCACCTTCGCCAGCGACCCGGCCGGGACGGCAAGATACTACCTGCTCAGCTTCCCCGCCCATGCCGCCCATCCGACGGTGCGCATCCGGCAGTCCGAGGCCGAGGCCGTGCAACTGGGCAGCAGCGAGGCCTGCAACCGGAGAACCCTCTACAAGCTCATCCACCCGGGCGGCGCCCGGAGCTGCCAGCTGGTCCTGGGCTTCACCGTGCTGGAGCCGGGCAGCGTGTGGAACACCATGCCGCCCCACACCCATGAGCGCCGCATGGAGGTCTACCTCTACTTCGAC
>JANMTS010000094.1:0-69118 GCA_031390755.1 Holophagales bacterium | reverse complement strand
CCACCCGCCCGCAGGGCGGTTCCGGTAAGGCGGCCTTGACCCGACCCGCCCTGCGCGCCACTCCCCGCCTGCGGGCTTCGCCTTTACATAAACGCCTTTATGTCAAACCAGGGGCGGGCACCAACCCGGGCCTCCCCCCGGCACGCGCCTCCAAGTTCATCGCAGGCCCGACCCCCGCCTTCCCTGGTCCGGCAGCTTGGACTCCGCTACGCTCCGCCAAACTGCCGAGTCTCCAGCCTTTTCCACCACCCACCCTGCGGCGCCGCGTCTTGTCGCGCTGCGCGCGAGCCGCCTTCGGCGTCTCGTGCTCGTTCGCGCCAGCCGCGGCGCCTCCCCCCCAACCCCCCTTCACGTCCGCCGTTTTCCGCTCGCGTTCCGTCGTGCCGTTCACCCGCAAAAACCAACCACCACCGGCCCTGGAACGAAACCCCGGTTTCGTTCCACGACTTGGGCGGGCCGGGGAGGGAGCCAGGGAGACGGAATTCACGGGTGTTGAAGGGTACCGCCCTGCCGACCTAAGTCACGGCACCGACAAAGCCTTACCGCTTCGCGGGCGTCGGCCTCCGGCCGCCGCGGTGGAGGAGAAGAAAGAAGTAACAGAATAGGACTTTTGTTGACTCAGGGTCCGGCGGGAGAAAGGGTGACATGAATGTCACCCTTTAGGCGTGAGCTCCCCGAGCAGATCAGAGAGCGCCCGCTGTAGCTCAGGCCGCCTGTTGCCCTGCGGTCCAAGCGGGCTCTTCTTCCGCAGCATCCGCTTGATGCGGTCGCCGTCCGCGAAGAGGTACAGCGCCGTGGTCTCGATCGAGGCATGCCGCAGATGCACCTGCACCGCCCGGATGTCCACTCCCCGGGCGAGCAGGTGGGTGGCGATCGAGTGACGAAGGATGTGAGGCGACATCCGCCGGCCCCGGGGCTCGATGGAAACCTCGCGTCGCCGGCGCTGGAAGATCTTGTAGATCGCCGCTCGCGATAGCGGCCCCCGTCGCCCCGAGACGAACAACCACGGGCTCCGCGGTCTCACGGCCAGGTATGCCCCCAACACCCTGGACGCCTGCCGGTCGAGCTCGATCCACTCCTCGCTCTTCGCTGCCTTTCCGTGCGTGACCAAAAGCCGGAAGGTCTCGCCCTCCTCATCCCACTGCACGTCGTTGAGGCGGATCGGCCCGGGCTCGGAGGCTCGGAGGCCCCCGATGTACATCACCGCCATCAAGGCCCGGTCCCGCAGCTCCCGGTGCCCCTTCGGCAGGTATCGGCGATCCGCCCCCCAGATCAGCCGGCTCACCTCGTCGACGGTGAGAGGCCGCACCTGGCGCCGGAAACTGGACGGCCCCTTGAGACCCGCCGCCGGATTGGCGTCGACCAGGCCGCGGCCGGCCAGCCACTCTCCCAGCGACCGCGCGGCCACTACCACCCCCTGACGCACCGACGCACCCCGGCCTGCCGCGAACAGCCGGCGGAGGTGCTGCTCGATCTGCTCGCGGGTTAGCTCCCGGGGGTCGCTGGTGCCCGAGTCCTGGAGCAGGCGCTCGACCAGCTCCCGGTATCGCCTGGCGGTGGACGGCGCCTTGCCCCGCACCGCTACCAGGAACTCGGTCCAGTCCTCCAGCCGGAAGTTGTAGCGCTCAGCGCTACAACTTTGCCCTCCGCCAATTGGCCCTAAATCGCTTTGGTCCAAGGCTTTACCCTCGCTTTCGGGGGAGTGCGAAGTTGCGCCCCTTGACATCCTCGATTAGTAGTAGACGGTGACGCGGCGAAAGTAAAGCGATGACCAAGCGGAAGCAGCCCACGGGCAACAAACCAGGCCGACCGAAGGGCAAGCCCCTTTCGCCGAAGGAGCGCGCCCAGCGCCGGGCTGCGCCTCTCAAGCATGGGGAGTTTGCGGCGACCGCCCTGGCTCAGGCTCTGCCGCCGTGCAAGCCCTCGACGTGCCCTCTCAACGAGGCTCCGGCCCCGGCCTCTCCGGGCTATCCCTGTGACATCAAGAAGACGATCGAAGCCCGCGGCGGCGGTCTCTCGGCCTGCCTCCTCGCCCTTGGGGAGCAGGACACCATCCAGAGGTACGTGGATGCCATCGTCCGCGGCGACACCGCCGGTATCGCCGAGCTCGCCGCCACCTCCCTCGCCGCCAAGAGCCTCCTCGAGCAGAAAGGCCTCGCCGCCCTCCTCACGGACGGCCTCACCGTCGAAGAGCCCATCGTCGGCAAAGGACCGGACGGTCCCGAGATCATCGGAACCCGCGTCAAGGAGAACCCTGCCGCCGCGTTGATCCTGAAGCTCGGCGAGCACCTCGGCCGCACCGCCTCCGAGCAGGTCGTCACCCCCAAGGCCCGCGGCGAGAAGGCCCGCGACGAAGGCATCGGCCAGATGGGCCACTTGGCGTGGATCCGGAGCATGCGGAACAGCCTGGGTGGTGGCGAAGGGGGAGAGCAGTGAAGGCCATCGAGCTGCTGCATCCCGACCTCCCGGAGCTGCTCGACGAGCTGCTCCGCCGCCAGAGCTGGTCCTGGGAGCAGGTCGAGCGCGGCGACGCCCGGCTCGACGGCAAGCCCGTGACGCTGCGCGACCTCGAGTGGTTCCTGATCAACGCGGACCCCGTCCTCTGGGCCGAATGCAATCTGCTCAACCGTCCCGAGGACGGCGGCGGTCTCTGGCGCTTCTTCGACTACCAGAGGCCCTCCCTCCGCCTGAGGCACCACGTCGTCCACCAGGACGGCGCCGAGGTCGGCAAGACGCGCGAGATCATTGCCCTCATCCTCTGGGGAATAGTCGGCATCGCGAGGGGCTCGATCCTGGTCGGCTCCTCGCTGGATGGCGACCTGGACGAGATCTGGGAGGACCTCCTGTTCCAGATCTCGTCCAACCCATTTCTTGCCGAACAGGTCGCACGAACGACGACGAAGCCCTATCGGCGGATCACGTTCGCAAACGGCCTGAAGGTGCTCTTCCGGCCCGCTGGCCACGACGGCAGCGCCTTCCGGGGTGTCCACGTCCGCGGGTGGCTCCTGCACGACGAGGCCGCCAAGGTCACCAACCCGCGCTCCTGGTCGGAATTCTGGCGCGCCGCCAAGCCCGGCGCCGAGATCCGGATCTACTCGGTCCCCACCGGGGACCGGCTCTGCACGTTCCAGCGCATCGCCGACGCCGCGGTACCCGCCGAGCAGGTGCTTCCGCCCGCGAGCACCCGGGCGCTGATCGCCTCCATCCTCGGCCGCCGTCCCGTGGCTGATGAAACCTCCCGGACGGTCGCCCGCGAGCTCGGAGGCCGGAGGTGGGTCCGCTTCCACTGGCCGAAGACCATCATGCCCGCGCCGTTCTGGTGCGAGGCTCGGCGGCAGGAATTCGTCGAGATGTACGGATCGCCCGACGACCCGGGCTATGTCCACAACGTCCTCGGCGAGCCCGGCGACCCCGAATACTCGGTCTTCCCGGCGCGCCTGCTCGACCCTTGCACCCGGTGCCTCACGGACTATCAGTCCGTCGAGCTGCGCTGGGACAACCGGGCGCAGCGCCTCGACGTCCTGGCGCGCCGGCTGAACCCGCAGCACGTCGCCGCGACGGGCGAGGCGACGGGCGAGGACGCCGACGACGAGGCCGAGGGGCGCCCGATGTCGCCCTATCTCGAGGTGTACCGGGACTCGATCGACATGTCGGACTACCACGCGCTCGACCCGTCTGCGAAGCGGGCGCGGATCGAGGAGCTGGTCCGGTCGGCGGTGCGGAGGCCTGAGGGGATGCTGACCGGCGGCATCGATGTCGGCTCGTCGTCCGTGACGGAGATCAACGTCGAGGCCGGGATCCCCGGGGGCCTCGAATCCTGGCTCCTGCGCGTCCACCTCACCGGGTGGGACTGGTACGCCCAGGCGGTCCTGATCTCCGTCCTCGACGACACGCTCCAGCCCGCCGGGGGATGGGGGCTCGACGCTACCGGCGTCGGCAAGTCGCTGCTGGACGTCCTGCACGGGCAGCACGAGGCCCTCCGCGAGCGCGTTTCCGGGTTCGTGTTCAATGCGGTGGTCCCCGCGATCAACCCCGAAACCGGCGAGCCGCAAGCGGACCCGCAGACCGGGCGAGTCCCCAACATCTCCTACAAGGAGCTGGCCACTCAGCTCCTCGAGCGGGCGCTCGCCCGCCGGGCGAAGGAGATCCCGGCGGATCCGGAGCTCCTGCACCTGCTGCAGAACCACACCTACACGGTCACGCCCAACGGCCGGACCTTCTTGAAGCGCCACGACCACGTAGTCGACGCCTGGCGCTGCATCGCTCTGCGCCTCTACGTGCTCGCCTTCGGCGCCGCCACCTCCTCGCCGCCGGTCGCCTACAAGGCGCTGCCGGGACGTTCTGACTCCTCCGCCGGACTGAAGGACTTTTGATGCGCCGAGCTTTCGCCGTCCTCCTCCTCCTCGCGCCGGCCGTCGCTGCCCAGACCGGCTCCTGGACGATCGCCGCCAGGCCGAGCTCGGGCGGCACCGCCGCGTACGCGGCCGAGGCCGGTCACGCGGCAACTGCCGACGCGGCCGACACCGCGTTGACTGCCGCCACGACCGGCGCCCTGGCCGCGGAGCCCGCGCCTTGCCCGGCCGGCCAGTTCGCGTCGGATTTGTCCGCCGCGGGTGTCCTCACGTGCTCGGCGCCTCCCTCCGGCTCGGGCGACGTCGTCGGCCCGGCCTCCGCCACGGACAAAGGGATCCCCAGGTACAGCGGCACGACCGGGAAGCTCCTCCAGGACGGCGCCGGAGTGACGATCTCCAACGCCGGAGGGATCACCACGCCGTTCGTCACCGGCGCCGGAAACACCGGTCTCCGGCTACAGACGGCCTACAACGGCGGCGCCAAGGCGCTGTCGATCTACGACTCCGGCAATGGAGAGACCGCCTACGTGGACGGCAATGGCTCCTGGTACCTCTCGACGTCGATCAGCGTGAGGGACGGCGTCAGCGGGCGGATCACGCTGGCGCCGTCCGGGGGAGAGGCCGGGATCTCTGTCGGCTCGGGAGTCCAGATCAAATGGTCCTCTCTGGCCACGCCCACCGGGAGCTACGACACCAAGCTCTCCCGGGATGCCGCCGGCGTCGTCAAGGTCTCGGATCTCCTCGAGCTCACCCCCCTTGCCACCGCTCCGGCCTGCGATTCGACCGCCGCTGGCCGGATCTATCACGACACCGCCCCCGCCCTGTGCTGGTGTAGCGGCACGGCGTGGGTGGTCGTCGCAGGAGTTGGACCATGCGCCTGATCGCCGCCCTGTTGCTCCTCCTCGTTGCCGCACCGGTCTCGGCCGCCTCCCGGTCTTGCACCGCGCCGCTCGTGTCCGCAGGCCTCTGCGCGACGCAAGCGCAGCACCTCATCGCGTTCTCCCTTCCGCCGGCCGTCGCCGCGGACCTCGAGGCCGAGGTCTGCGACCGCTACGGCTACCCCCTGATCGTCTGTTCAGCGGCCGACGTCGCGGCCGGCCGCTGCGCCAGCGGGCAGCTCGGCCAGGCCGCGACCACGTCGGAGTCCCGCGGCGCCTTTGCCAACCGCATGCTCGGCGAGCTGCTCCGCAACATGGTCCGCGATCGGCGGCTCCGCACGGCGCAAGACGCTGCCAGGACCGCAATCAACGAGCCGGGAGCGATCGATTGAAGCGTCTGCTTGTGGCTCTTTGCGCCGCCGTCGCGCTGGCCGGCCCAGCCGCGGCCGAGGTGTCGCTCCCAGTCAATCTCGGGGTGACCGGGTTGAGTCTCCAGGCCCGCCTGTGGCGGTGGGACGGCTCGGCGTGGGCGCAGGCCTCGCCGAGCGGCATCACGACGGTCGACCTGGGTACCGGTGAGTACCTGGCCACCGGGCTGCCCACGGCCACGGGCTCGGACCGCTACGAGCTCGTGTTGGCCGCGGCCGGCGATCCCGCGCAGGGCCTCGCCACCTACTCCTGGGGCGCCAGGCCGGCGCAGCGGATCGTCTGGCGCTCCCAGATCGATTCCGCGAGCTCGCCCCGGGCCTTCAAGCGCCACGATACCCACGGCTCCGTGGCGCTCCGGATCCTCTCCGGCCTCCCGGCTGACATCGAGAGTGCTGAGGTCACCTTCACCCTCTGGAACCCGGCCACCGGCGCCGCCGTCTTCGCCGGCCGCGCGGCTCAGGTGGCAGAGGTCGTTGAAGACATGGCTTCGGGCTCCTGGGGCGCCACCCTGGTCTACGACCTGGCGCCCGGCGACCTCGCCACTGCCGGGCGGTACCTCGGCGAGTTCACGGTCTGCTACAGCCCCGGGCAGTGCCACACGCTGCCGAACGACAACTCTTTGGAGCTCCGCGTGCTGGTGGACTTCGACGGCCTATGAGCTCCTCGATCGCCGTCGGCAGCCGGTCCGAGATGCAGGCGCTCCTCAAGCCCTACGTCGGCGGCGAGCTTGCCTCTCCCCAGCAGGTGGAATGGATGCTGCCCGGCGGCGGTGTCTTCCGCGAGCGGGCGCACCCATCGGAGCTCGTGCGGCGCTACTCGGAGCCCGGGGAGCGGCCTGGCCAGCTCTACGAGCGCATGATTCGCTCCGACACCGATCTCGCCGGGCTGCTGGAGAAGCGGGCGAAGGCGGTGCTGGCGCTGCCACGGTACATCCAGCCCCGGGATTCGAGCCCGCTGGCCCGCGAGATCGCGGCTTTTGTCCGCAGCGGCCTCGGCATCGTCCCGCAGCGCGTGATCAATCTGTCCCACGCGCTCCAGGCGATCCCCTGCGGCGTCGCCGTCGACGAGCTGATGTGGGAGGAGATCCAGCGAGGGCCGATGGCGGGCGCCTGGCTGCCGGTGGACGTCATCGATCGGCCCCTCAGCCGGTTCGGCTTCCAGGCCGAGGACGACCGCCTGTTCGTGCGCCGGCGGACGGGAGTCCCCGTCGTGGCCCCGCCGGCAAAGTTCATCGTGCATTCGCACGGCACCAAGGACACGCCCTGGGGGGCGCCGCTCCTCGATCACCTCTACTGGTACTGGTTCCTCAAGAAGCACTCGGTGAAGTACTGGGCGGTGTTCGTCGAGCGCTTCGCCCAGCCGCTCACGATGGGGCACTACAAGCACCGTCCGGGCAGCGACCCGGGGGCGATGAACCACAACGAGGAGCAGCAGCGCCTGCTCCTGCGTGCGATCGAGGACATCCGCACCGGCACCGGCATCGCCCTGCCGGAAGGCCTGGTCCTGTCGTACCTCGAGGCGTCCCGGTCGGGCGACGCGTCCTACGCCGCCATCACGGGATGGCTCGCGCGCTCGATGGCCTTGCTCATCCTGGGCGAGATCGACACCTCGGGCATGGCCAAGGGGCCGGGCAGCTTCGCGAAGTCTGAGGTCTCGAACGAGGTCCGGATCGAGACGCTCAAGTACGACGCCTCGATCCTGGGCTCCTGGGAGACGGACACCCTCCTCCGGTGGATCGTTCTGGCCAACTACGGGCCGGATGCGCCGGTGCCTCGGAGTGTCTACGACTCCTCCGACGCGACCGATCGGGAGGAGCGCCGCAACGGCATCGACGCCGCCCTCAAGGTCGGCGAGCCCGTGCCCAGCCACTACTTCCGAATGACCAACCAGCTCCCGCAGGCCTTGGACGGCGAGGAGCTCGTCCAATCGGCGTCGGATCTCAAGGTCGCGGTGGACGCCGCGGGCGCCCTGATCCGGGCCGGATTTGACCCTGCGGGCGCCTTGGTGGCGGTCGGGCTGCCCCCGATCAAGCACACCGGGCTCCTGCCGGTCACCGTCCAAGCTGAGGAGGCGCCGCCCGCGCCGGCCAAGGCCGCCAGCCGGGCGCCGGTCATGCGCCTGGCCGTTGAGGATCTCGCGCCGCTCGGCGCCCTCATCGAGAGCAGGGACGCCGACTACGACGAGGTCGTGGCCGCGTTTGTGCCCGCCACCCTCCAGTACTTCGGGTCGCACCGGGCGCGAGCCCTGGAGCTCTGGGACGCGGGAGCGGCCAAGGATGGCAGCTTCCTGGGCCGGTTGATCGATCGCTCGGCGGTGATCCGGCACGCTGAGGCTCTCCAGACCGCTCAGATCCACGGCATGGGCTTCGCCCTGCAGCACCTCCGGTCTGAGCTGGATGCCGCTGCCAGTCTCGCGGACCCGGGGGACTTCCGCGAGGCCTCGACACCGTCCACAGCCATCGAGTTCTGGGTTCGGTTGCTCGGGATCTCCAAGGACATCTTTCTCGCCCTCAGCGACCAGGCGCGCCGCCTGGCGTTCGCGGTGGCGGGCCTGCAAGAGGGCGCGGTCCTCGCGGACGTCCACCAACTCGTCGGCCGCGCGCTCGCCGAGGGCATGGACCGCGGGGCCTTCGCGGAGGCCCTCGAGGCGGTCTACACGCGCGCCGGGCTCGCTCCCACGAGCGATTGGCACGCCGGCCTGATCTACGGCAACAACGTCAGGCAAGCCGCTGGCGCGATCCAGTGGCAGCAGACGGTCGGAAATCCTCAGATCCACGGCCTGATTCCCTACCTTTTTTTCTGGACCGTCGGCGACCCGAAAGTGCGCGAGCGCCCCCTGCATGACCACGTCGTCATGCACGCCCATATCGCGGCGATCGGGCACGAGATCTGGCGGACGTGGTGGTACCCGGCCGGCCACGCCTGCCGGTGCGGCATCGGCACCATCTCGGGGGCCGAGGCGCGCCGCCGCGGCCTGGTCGGCGCCGAACCCTCCGGACCGTGGCCGCTCAAGGACGGCGTCCCGGCGCAGCCCGATCCCGGCTTCCGCTCGGCGCCGGACCTGGCCGCCTCGGCCCGAGCGGTCGAGGACCAGGTCGACCTGCTGTTCGAGGAGGCCCAGCAGGGCTCCTCTGCGCCGTCCCCGTTGGTCGAGGCGCTGTCGCTGCTGTTCAAGCTTTTGGGCTTGCTCTTCTCGGAGGTGTTTTGAATGTCTGAGCAGGAGACGCTGCTCTTTCTGCCCCCGGAGCCGTTGGCAGCCCTCGCGGCGACCGATGCGGCCGAGGATGCCCCCGTCGTACTGGAGGCTGCGGTGATTGTGCCGATCGACCTCACGCTGTCGCACGGCTTCGACATCACTCCCGACCGGTTGGCCGAGCTCGCGGCGAGCTACGACCCTGAGCTGGAGACGGCGACGCTCAACTTCGACCACGCGTGGGGAGGGCCGTCTTACGGCGCCTGTGAGCGGCTATGGGTGCAGGACGGCGCGCTCTGGGTCCGGTACGGGCGCCTGGCGCCGGAGGCTGTCGAGGGCATCCGGTCCGGGCGGTATACCCGTCGCTCCGCCGAGATCTTGCTGCGTCACCCCGTCACGCAGGGCTGGTACTTCACCGGCCTCGCGCTGCTCGGCAACACCCGCCCGGCCATCCCGGGCCTGCCGCCCCTGAAACTGCGTCATCGCTGTGTCGTCATTACCGGGGCTCAGCCGCAGCCCCAGAAGGAGACTTCCATGGATCCGACGAAAGAGCCGGCGCCGCCGGCCGCACCACCACCGCCAGCCACCGCGCCGGCCACTCTCGAAATGGTGCAGCTCAGCGCGGACGAGCTGCGCCAGCTGCGCGAAGGTGTCGCGATCGCGGGGCAGCTCCGCGCGCGGAGCGCTGAGCTGGAGGCGGATTCGACAATCGCCCAATTGGGGTCCCGCGTGACCCCGGCGATGCGCAAGAGCCTTCGCCCGCTCCTGCTCCATCTCTACGCGCAGGACAAGCCGGACACGCCGCTCAAGCTGAGCGTCAACGGCGCGGAGAAGGACGTGCCGCTGCTCGAGGTGCTCTTGAGCACACTCAGGGCCATGCCGCAGTTCGAGGCCCTCGGGCTCGGCCAGGTCGCCACAGAAGAGGACGGACCGCCCACGGACAACCGGTCCGCGGACGAGATCGCTCTCCACAGCCGGAACGGCATCACGCCCGAGCGCGCGGCGCAACTGCGCGCGAAGTACCAGGAGAACAACTGATGGCCAACCTCGCCAAGGATGCGATGCGCAACCACAGCGTCCATAGCCCCCAGATCGTTCCGCTGCCGGTGAAAGCCGGCTCCGTGATCTACACCAACGCGATCGTCGCCACGGACGGGAACGGCCTGGCCGTTCGAGGCGCCGACACGGCTGGCCTCACGTGCCATGGCGTGGCCTACAAGGGCTACGACAACTCGGCGGGCGCCAACGGTGCCCTCGGCACCGGCAATCAGTTCGACGCGGTCCGATACGTCCAGGTCGACCAGGTCGGCGAGTGGGAATTCGCTGTCTCCGGGACGGCCCCGAAGCCCGGTCAGTCCGCCTACGTGGTGGACGACAACACCGTCGCCACCTCCAGCACCAACTCAATCAAGCTCGGCCGCTTCACGCGCCCGGGCAACGACGGCGGCTGGTTCGTCGACGTGGAAAGGCGATAGATGATTACTGACCTGAAGTCTATTGCGGTAGCGGTCACCCCTATCGCCCTGGACATCTACGACAGGGAGGATCCCCTCTCGTTGCTGCCCCTTCTGGCGCAGTTCGCGGACAACCCGGACAAGGAGAAGACGGTCACGCTGGAATGGGCGTCCGTCTTCCCCGAGCTCCGGAAGTGGATCGGGGATCGGACCGTCCAGAAAGCCTTCAAAGACACCCTCAAGGTTCCTTCCGAGCCCTACGAGATCACCCTTGAGTATGACTCCCGCGACGCCGAGCGGAAGAGCGGACTCGTCAAGGCGGAACAGCTGGGCATCAAGATCGCTCGGGCGTTTTCCGCGGGCAAGGTGGATCTCGCGTATGGCGTTTTCAAGGCCAACTCCCTTGCCTACGACGGGCAGGACTTCTTTGACAGTGACCACATTCACCCCGACGGTTCAGGGTTTTCGAACGTGGTCTCTGTCACGCGGACCACCGCGGCATCTCCTTCTGTCGTAGAGGCGCGTAACGAGCTCAAGCGCGCCGCTTCCCGGCTCATGGAGAACAGGCTCGTCCGAAACTCTCTGGTCAACACGGCGGAGATCGAGGCCAACCTGGTGGTGATCGCCAGAAGCTTCGATGTCTGGAGCGCCTACCGTGATCTCAACAGAGAAGAGATGATCGGAACCGAGCCCAACCGGTTCCGCGGAACCTTCAAGCTCCTGCGGGACTTCAACCCGAAGGCCGGCGACGAGAGCTCCGTCGACATCATCGAGGCCCTTCCGGGTGGCCCGCGTCCGGTCGTCTTCGTGGTCACCACCGAGCCGAAGGGCCTGCAGTTCGATCTTTCGAAGGAGTTCGGGAACAAGCTCGTGCCCTTCGGGATGGATGGGGAATACGGCGTCGGTCCCGGCTTCCCCCAGACGGCAGTGCGGCTCGTTCCGTAGGCCGGCCCCGGTGCGACCCCTTATTAGAAAGGTTTACAAGATGCTCCTGAGAATCCGTCCCAGCAAAGACGTCCTCGCGACGTCGTCAGGCACCCGCCGCCGCACGTTCAGCGTGGGCGGCGAAACGCTCACCCTCGACTTCGGCAAGGAGCCCACCTACCTCGACGTCGCCGAGCTGCCCGCCGAGCTCGCCGCGGATCCGCACCTCATCACCCGGGAGGTCACCCAGGACGAGATGCTCGCCGCCGGCGGCACTCTCACCGTCCTGCCCGGCGCCGCCGCCGCGGCTGTCGTCGAGCCGCCGCCCGGCGAGGAGATCGACCTCAAGTCCGAGCGCGTCCAGGAGCCCGCCGCGGCCGTCGCTCCGTCCCCGGAACCCGCGGCGACCAGCGTCGCGCCCCTCCCCAAGGGCACGGCCAAGGCGAAGAAGTAACCCATGCGCTACCTCACCGTCGACGAGCTCTACACCAGGCGTGGCCAGCCGGAGATGCTCCGCCTGGCCGGGATCGTCGACGGCGAGCCCAACCTGCCGAAAATCACCTCCGCCATCGGCTCGGCCGAGGCGGAGGCGACGTCCTATCTCAGCGGCAGATACTCTGCCGAGCAGCTCCCCGCTACGCCCGAATCTGCCCCGGACGTCCTCAAAGACATGGTGGCCGTGCTGGCCCACCGCCGGCTCGCCGGATCGGTCCAGGTGGCCGCCGCGCTCGAAGCGGAGGCCGTCGAGGCCCGGAGCTGGCTCAGCCGGGCGGCTCGCGGCATCGTCAGCCTCGGCCTGGCGAGCCAGCCTCCGGTCGACCGCGGAGCTGCCCAGATCCTGGTCACCCAGTCCAACACCGGTACGGCCCTCACCTTCAGCGGCCTGGAGGATTGGTGAGGATCGCGCTCGAAGTCCACGGCGCCGACGAGGCCGCCCGCAAGCTCGAGGGCATGGGGGAGCGGCTCGCCAGGCCGGCCGCGCCTCTCCTCCAGGCCGCGGCAGCCATGATGCAGACCTGGTTCCAGAGCCACCTGCGCGCCGAGGAGGGACCGGACGGCCCGTGGCCGGCGCTGCGGCCGCAGACGCGGGCGATCCGCAGGCACTACGGCCACGGGGAGGCTCCCAAGCTCGTCAGAGCCGGAGACCTGCTCCACAGCATCCAGACCCTCGGCCAGGGCGAGGCCTCGGTGGACGTCGGCACCCGGCTCTCCTACGCCCGCATCGTCCACGACGGCGGCGAGGTCACGGACGAGCATGGCCGCACGCGCACGGTCCAGGCCTTCCCGTTCGTGTACATGACCGACACCGAGATCGCGGACCTCGCGGACGCCGTGGTCGGCTACTACTTCGAGGAGGGCGCCCCCGGTGCTGCCTGAGCATCCCTCGATCCACCCGGATCTGCCCTGGAGCGTCGACGCCCTCATCCTGGAGGCGCTGCGCGCCCGGCTGCTCGCCGACGCACCTCTCCGGGGAGTCTTCGACGGCGCCGCAGGCATCGTCATCGTCGAGCGGCGGGCCGTGCTGACGCAGGAGACGCTGCCGCGGGTGCCGCTCCTCGGCCTCTCCCTGTACGCCGATCGCGAGGCGCGCTTCCGCAGCGGGTACGGCGCCGAGCAGGAGACGGTCGTGGAGATCGCCCTCCTGACCAACCCGCCCCAGGCCGTGGATGACCACAACCAGCACCTGCGCTCGCGCATCGTCGCCCGGATCCGCGCCGTCGTGCGCCAGGAGGCCGGAGCCCTGTACGGCGCCGGCGACGAGCCTCTCGCCACGGCCCAGACGAGCATCGACCGCGTCAACTTCGACGAGGCCGCGCTCGCCAGCGGGCTCGTCCTCACCGTGATCAGGATCACCTACAAGACGGACATCCACCTTTTGACCCAGGAGGTCATCGAGTGACCCACACCACCGACGAAGACGACCAGGCCGCCGCGAAGCCGGCCGAGATCCGAGTCCTCTACACGGGCACCGAGCCGCTGCGCATCACCTTGCGCGACGGCCGCGCCGCCCTGTTCGACGTCGCCGAGCCCGAGCGCACCCTGCCCGCTGCGGATGCTCGGGACCTGCTCACTCCCTTGATCGGCGGCGGGCGCTTCGTCCGCGTCGGAGGTGCCTGATGGCCAACCCTGCAACCGGCGCGGGCGCTCTGCTCGCCCTGGGGCTCGAGCAGCAATTCGGCATCCCTGGCGGAGGCTTGACCGGGTACCGGGTCCGCCTCCCGATCAAGGCCGCCCTGACGGGCGCGGAGGCGGCGTCCGGCGCCGTCAACCAGTCAGGTTTCATCGAGCGCGGCATCCCCGGCGCCAAGGGCGGCGCCATGGAATGGAGCCTGCCCATGCGGGCCGGCGAGCTGCTCGAATTCTTCGAGCACCTGTTCGGATCGGTCGCCAAGACCACGCTGGAGACCGGGGTGTACAAGTACACCTTCACGCCGACGATCAACGGCGTCGACACGTCCTTCTATTCGCTCTTCTCGACCGCGCCGGTGGAGAAGTGGTGGCTGTACGGCATCAAGTTCGGCAGCCTCGACGGCGAGATCGGCGACAACACCGAGATCCCCGTGAAGCTCCAGGGCTTCCTGGGGCACGGCACCCGCCTGGGCGCCGCCGTGCCCGACGACGACAACACGGGCACCTACGCCCTCGGCCCCTACATCCGCGGCGTGCTCAAGGACCGCGCCGCCGGCCCTGTCCACGTCCGGGTGACGCGCGTGGTGGGCGGCCTGCAGTTCAAGGTCGAGCAGACCTCCGACTCGCCGACCTTCGCAGGCGCGGCCGTGGACGTCCTGCTCGACGGCGAGACGCTTGAGGGCACCTGGCAGAACCTCCAGGGGCACGACGGCCTCGACCTCGGCCTCTGGGCCGAGAACAAGGATCCGCTCGAGATCGTCTGGCCCGGCGCCGCGGCCGACCACGCGGACCTCGAGATCGGGGACGTCTTTGTGTTTCCCGTCGCCTGGTCGAATCCGGCCGTGCCCTATCTGTCCGGACACCAGCGCCTGACCTCCGCGCACTGGCTCCTGCAGCTCCGCGCCGTGGGGGCTGCAACGTGGATCACCAAGCCTGTCACCTCGGGCAAGTTCTCCATCGACCGGGCGGTCAGCCCGGACCGCGGCAACAACAGCCGCTACCCGTTCGGCTTGATTCGGGACGGGATGTTCACCCCCTCACTGGAGCTGTCACGATCCTTCGTCGACGCGTTCTTCACGGATAAGGGGGAGCGCCAGGAGCGGCTTGAAGGCCGGCTCCAGTTCCTCGGCCGCCAGCTCGGCGCCTCCGGCGCGAACCGGGAGGGCATCACGTTCACCTATTCTTCGCTGCGTATCGACGGCGACGAGCGCGCGCCGGCCAACGAGAAGGCGATCGACGAGAAGCTCAAGCTGACGGGCGAGACCAACGACGAAGGCGATCCGCCGCTCGTTGTCGAGATCGTCACCACCCGCAACTGGACGCCCTCGGTCTAAGGCTCAATGGCTGAATCCACCCAGGAGGTCAAGGCCCGGCTCTCCATCGAAACGGAGGGAGAGCCGGCGGCCTTTCAGGAAGCGGCGGCCGGCGTCAAGGCGCTCGCCGCCGATTCCGCCGGTGCGACCGCTCCTCTCGGAAGCTTGACCGGCCAGCTCAACGCGCTCGCTGCGAGCGTACGGAGCATGGGGCCGGCGGGCGAGGCGTTCGGCCGTGTCTCGGAAGCCATCGACCGGTTCGGCAAAGCGAAGGGCATCGGCGATCAGAAGAAGGCGATCGAGGACGCCTTGCGGGCTTGGAAGGAATTCGGCCGCGAGATCCCGGACATCCTCGCAAAGGGGGGCAGGTCCGCCAAGGAGTTCGAGGAAGGTCTCGCGCTGCTGGAGGCACAGGCCGCCCGGTTCGCCGAGCCCTTCGTACGCTCCGTCGACCAAGCGCGCGCTGCGGTGGAAGACCTGCAGGAGAGCATCGAAGGGTCGATGGAGGGGGCCGATGGAAAGCTTGTTCAGGCCCGGCGGCGAATCGACGAATACAAGAGTGCCCTGGAAGCCGCGAAAGAGGCTGGTCAGGGTGTCACCTCAGACCAGACCTCCGAGCTCGAACGGCTCGAACAGGAGTACGAGCAGGCGACCCAGGCGGTCGCCAAGTTCGGCAAGACCAAGGAGGAAGTCAAGAAGAAGGTCGATGCCGCGAAAGCTTCGATGGATCAGGGGGTCGGCAGCATCAACTCCCTGGGCGACATTGCCGAGAAAGCCTCGCCCAAGCTCGGCAAGCTGATCGGTGTTGCCACGGCCTATGTCGGCGCTTTCACCGCTGGCTATGCTGCCGGGGAGAAATTGCGCGCCATCCTCAATTCGCTATCGGACGGTGCCTTTGATCGGTTCATACAGAAGGGCCTGCGGATGGAGGCCGTCGCCAACCAGATCGCAGACGGTCTTGCCGGGATAGGGCGCGAGGCGGAAACCCTTGCCAATCAGAGGAGCATCTTCGAGAAGCTTGGATTCGAGGGCTTTTCGAAGGACGTCGAGGCGAACGAACGAATCATCGAGCGGCACACCCGCGCCGTCCACGAGGACAAGAGCAAGATCGAGGAATTTGCGAAGAGCTTGGGCCTGTCCCGGGAGGAGCTGGACAAGCAAGCAGCGGTGCTGTCCGAGAATATTGAGCTATTCCGCAAGTCCAACCCGCAGATCGACGCAAAGGCCTACACGGACATCGTCAACGGGCCGATCCAGGCGCTCCTCGATGGGTACGCAAAGCTCGGCATTGAGGTACCGAAGCATCTCAAGGCGGTGGCGGATGCGTCCGGGGTCTTGTCGACCAAGGCCGAAGCGGACGTAAAGAAGCACGAAGAGGCGGTCAAGAGGCACGGCGAGGCGGTGAAGGCCGTCCTGCAGTCCATCACGGGCGTCGTCTCTCGTACCTCGGCCGAGCTACGGGCTCAAGCCAGCGTCGTGAGCGACGCTGTGGCCGTTATCAACAAGGCGAAGCTCTCGCCCGAGGGGCTCAACAGAGCGCGCGATGAGGTGCAGGCGCTCGTTAACGCCTTCCACGCGGCGGGCGAGCAGATCCCCGCCACGCTGCTCGCCGCGGCCGACAAGGTCGGTGTATTCGTCGCCGCGATGGAGCGCGGCAACGTCTCCGTGACGCCTTTCGCCGGCGCGGTGGACGGGGCGGCGACCTCCCTGGTCAAGCTGGAGCGAGCGGCCGACGGCACCTATCGGGTCGTCGACCGCCTGGGGGAATCTACGGTCAAGACTTCGGGTGAAATCGCGGCTAGCACTACGGTCATCTCCGACATGAACCCGGTAATCGACCAGGCCCAGATTTCCCTAGCGGATCTCAAGGCCAAGTACGGAGAGGCTGGCCGCGCGGCACAAGACGCTGGCGACAAGGTGCAGGGCAGCTCGAAGCGGGTTGGGGATGGTGCCAGGGCGCTCGCCAATGCTGGCGTCGATGCCAAGGCGAGCGGCGACGCCCTCCGGGGAGCAGGCGAGAGCGCCGCGGGTGCGGCGCCTCCCTTGGAGCAGGCCGGAGCTGCGGCCGGGAAGCTCGCCGCCGGCTCAAAGGAGGCAGCGACCGGGTTGAGTGGCCTGGCCCGGGGGGCCGGGGCTGCAAAGACTCCCGTCGATGCCCTGCTCACATCCGTGAAGAGCCTGCAGGACGCGCTCGATGGGCTCGGTTCGAAGCCCTCATTCGCCGGGCCGATCGTCGCCGAGCTCCAGAGCATCATCAACAAGGCACACGAGGCCAAGCAGGCCCTCGACGCCGTGGCGGCTGGGGAGGCAGGCGGCTGATGGGCTACCTGCGCGACCTGCAGTCCCTGGGCACGGTGCTCGATGATGTCGCCGAGCGTGCCCGATTGGCCCTCGCGGACCTCCAGGCCATCCAAGGTGCGGCCGACGCCGTCGATGCCCGCATGCAGCAGGTGGTGCGCCAGCAGAGCGAGGTCCAGGCCGTCGTGAGCAAGACCATCAGCTCCATGTCGGCCGCGGCCGGCGAAGTCGCCGGAGCCTCGGACCGGATGGTGACGAGCTCGCGCCGCGCGGCCGAGACGAGCCGCCAGGCCGCCGACGAAGTCAAAGCCGCCGCGGACAGCATCGACAAGAGCTACACCGCCACCGCCACGCGGCTGGACGATCTCGCGCTGACCCTCAAGGGCTCGGCCAACCTCTGGGACAAGGCGATCCTCGACCTGATCGAGGGCGTGAAGATCGGCACCACCAGCGTCCAGGAGCTGCTCACCCTCTACGGCGACGCCAAGATCGGGACGGAGACCCTCCGCGAGTACCTGGGGCGGATCGACCTCACCGTCTACCGCGACAACATCCAGGGCCTGGTCCGCGATCTCCACGAGGGCACGGCGTCCGTCGATGCGGCCATCAAGTTCCTCGGCGCCAGCGAGCTCGCGTTCGCCAAGCAGTTCTCCGAAGTCATCAATCTTTTCCGGCAGGGGAAGGTCACGCTGGAAAAGGTCAAAGACATGGTCGGCCAGATCGAGAAGCTCTTCCCGGATTCCGACCTCGCGGATCTCGCGGGAGCCATCGAGGATGCGCTGCTCAAGGGGGATCTGTGAGCACCGCCGACACCCAGGGCGCCAGGACGGCCGCCACTTTCGACGGCTACCCGCTGGCCGGCGTCGCGGCCGACCTGTGGGAGGTCGCCGCGGCCGAGCTGAAGGGCAACGTCACCATGGCGGACGGCAGCGTCAGAGAGCAGCGCCTGGCGCCGCTCCCGGGCCTCCCGCAGGTCACGTGGCGCCACACGTTCTCGCTCGGCTGGGCGCACGTGGGGAAGTTGCAGCGGGCCATCGAGGCCCGGCTGGCCTTCCCCGGCGCGCACCGGATCTGCTTCTGGAAGCACATGACCCTCGGCTATCTCGGCGACGGCACCACGGCCGAGATGAGCCTCCCCGCCGGCTGGCGCCTGGCGCTCCACGTGCTCACGCCTCCGGACGGCCTCCCGGCCGCGCGGTACGAGCCCGAGGTCCGCATCGGTCTGGACAGCCTGGACCTGGTCCCGGTCTCGCACGTCGCGCCGGAGCTCTACGCATCCGACGTCACCCCCGAGGGCGAGGTCTGGTTCGAGCGCACTACGGGTGACACCACCGGCCGTTTCCGGTTCGGCCTGGCGCCCGGCGTCGACGAGCGCGTCGTGGTCTCCGTCGTGCCCGAGATCCGCTGCCTCACGGCCGGCGACTCCGAATCCCGCCAGTATCGGGATCCCCACCGCGAGCCGCGGCGGATCGTGCTGGTGGAGGCCTGATGCCCGTCGCGGCCTACGCCACGCTGCGCGGCACCGTCTACGCCGGCCAGGTCACCCCCGGCGCCCTGGTCACGGCCATGGACCCGACCGGCCAGGAAGGGCACCTCGAGGGCGACGTCTCCCGCGGCTCGATCGCGTCCGTCGACGGCATCTCGATCCAGTACTCCTACCGCGTCAAGCTCGGCGGCGAGTGGATTCCCCGCGAGCATCTCCACGGCAGCTTCGAAGTGGAAGAGGGGATCGACAGCCATACTGCGCTGTTCAGCTTCGGCCTCGCCGGACAGGAGTACTCCGTGGCCGCGACCGCGCGCACCTGGACTCACGCCCCCGTCGAGGTCTGGGTCACGACCGGCCGGCCGGGCGCGCTGCGCGAGCGGTGCCGCGCCGCGGGCGTGGTGCTAACGTGCGAGCAGCCGGACTCGCGCGAGCCCGTGGTGAGGGTCTCCTGCGCAGACGATGCCGCGCTCTACGACCGCTGGGAGCTCTGCTACGAGGTGGCGCCCGGCGCCGGCCTCACCCGCGGCGAGATCTGCGCCGAGGCGGCGATCGACGCGGGCATCCCGGCCTGGGACATCCCGCCCGGGGCCGTCTATCAGCGGCCGGTCGTGGCGAGCTCCAAGGGCCTGTTCGACTTCCTCCGGAGCTTCGGCGAGCCGGAGGGCTGGTCGTGGCGGTTTCGCCCAGAAGACCGGGTGCTGGAGGCCTACAGCGTCCGCCTCCGCCAGGAGCCCGAGCCTCCGGATCACGTCTGGCAGCTCGGCGACGTCGCCGGCGTCGACACCACGCCGCCCCGGGACGTCCCCAGCCGCTGGGTGATGCGCGGCACCGCCGTGGTGTCGACGGACGAAGACGGCGGCACCACGCGCACCACGCGCACCGTGGTCGAGGGCCTCTACGCCCCCAAGGTCTGCGCCGAGATGCTCCACCCGGACGGCTCCGTCGTGCCCACCTCCGCGGCCGAGCAGCCGGAGGCGGTGCGCGTCGTCTCCATCCTGGAGGACGAGGTCCGCGAGTCCGGCGGCCGGACCGTCCAGCAGACCACCCGCGAGTGGGGCTGGTACAACCCGGCCGCAGCGCGGCTGCGCACGCCCGGCGTCGGCGAGTCCGCCGGGCCGATCGAGGGCCTGTACGGCTGCCAGGCCTTCATCGATCCGGACGGCGAGCTGCGGGCCTGGGCGCGGGAGGCCTTCGTGCAGATCGGCGAGCGCCGCCAGACGCCCACCTACGACGCGGCGGGCACGCCCGTACGCATCCACACGACCAAGCACGCCTGGTACCGCCGGGCGCAGGCGGTCCGCAACGTCGGGTCGGAGGCGGCGAACGTCGTCGGCACCGGCGTGGGGGCGGACGATCAGTCCTACCTGGTGTGGGACGTCACCCTCAGCTCCGTCAACCGGATCGAGGGCTACGGGCTGGCCACGGCCGACGATGTCCGCTACGAGCATGATCCCGTCACGGGCGCGGCCCGGCGGGAGATCCAGGAGAGCTGGGGCTGGGCCTCGCCGCGGACGGCGATCGAGGGGGTGCCCTGGTACCTGCTCTACTCCGGAACCGGCCAGCAGCACCAGCTGGCGCCCTGGAGCCTCCGCGGCCGACAGGAGACGCTGAACCTCCTGGACCCGGTCGACGGCCACCTCCTCGGCAAGATCGAGTCCGAATTCGGCTACGGGGTCTCGAAGCGGGTCAGCGGACCCTATGACTGGGGCGACTTCCGCTCCAACCGCTCGGTCGAGGTGTTCGCCCTGCGGAAGCGGACGTCCACGCAGTACAACGTCCTGTCCGAGGACGCGTACGAGGAGATCGTGGAGGACGACGACGGCCGGCGCACGCCGAAGCTCATCACCGGCCGCGCGCCTCTCGCCCGGTTCGCCAGCTCGGCGTGGACGGCGCTGCGCCAGCAGCCGCTCGAGACCGTCCTCGACGACGCCACGGTCGAGGCGTGGTGGGGCTTCGCCCGCCGGGTCATCGACCACGAGTACCTCCAGAGCCTCGCCGAGGCCCGGGATCTCGTCGCCCGCCTCCGCAGCCGCGCCCTGGCCCACCAGCACCGCGTCACCCGGCCGGTCACCCTGGCCCGCCCGGGCCAGACCGTGCTCCTCGACGATCCGCGCTCCGGCACCTACGGCCGCTGCCTCGTCACCCAGCTCCGGGAGACCTGGCAGCTCGCCTCGCCCACCTCGGTCATGGCCACGTACACCCTGGAGCAGCCGCTATGAGCCGGGGTTCTCGCTCCCTCTCCCCGCCGCGCGGGGAGAGGGCTGGGGAGAGGGGAATGGGGTCAAATCTCCCAGCCTCCAAACCCGCGCCCTGCGGCGCTGTGACTTTCCGCGCGGGATCGGTTCGCCCGGGAAGGGCGGAGTAGCCCTTGGCCACCGATCGCGGCTCACGCCTCGTCAAGGCGCTCGAACAGGTTCTCACCCGCCGGGAGCGCGAGAAGGCGCCCGTCCGCACCGCCCGGGTCGTCGGCCGCAATCCGGACGGCACCACGCAAGTGCAGCGCGCCGACGCCCAGTGCGTCTCCCGCGGCGGCGCCACCAACGCCTACGCCGGGGAGTACGTCGTCGAGCCGGCCCGGTCGACCTTCTCCCGCCGCGGCACGGCCGGCGTCGCGCCCGCCGCCGAGGCCGGCGCCGTCCGGCTGCTCTGGGTGGAGCGGCTGGAGCCCAACCGCTACCGCCCGGGCGCGGAGTACTCCGTCGTCGTCACCGGCCGCGGCTTCACCCCCACCACCGAGCTGCAGTTCCTCCGACCCTACTCCTGGGACGCCAACCTCGGGATCTCGATCAACGGTGCAACGTGGATCGACGACGAGCATTTCGAGCTCGCGATCTCCGTCGCGGCCGACGCGGTCCTCTGCCGCAGCGGCGCGCCGCTCGCCTACTTCGAGCCGGGGACGACCTATCGGCGGCGCAAGGAGCGCGCGTACTCGATCGACCTTGTGCTCGAGCCGCGGCTTGCCCACCTCCAGGGCGCCCCCTTCGCCGTCGCCTGGGATCTCTACCTCGACCGCCTGGTCTACGACCGGTGGGACTGGCACTACACGGTGATCGCCGGGACCGAGCCGCCGGTGATCTACGACCAAGGCCGGGTGGACACCGTGCTCTGCGCCCTGAGCTCGGCCGACGGTCCGCTCACGGACGTCGCCCAGGGCCGGGTGTTGGCCCTCATCTCCACCGAGGCCGCCACTCCCTCGCCCGAGGCGCCCGAGCCGCTGCCGGACCGGATCGTCGAGCAGATCGCGGTCGATCCCGTCACCGGCTCGATCGTCGTCTACTCGCACCGGGACAGCGTCGAGGTGCCCTACTACGTCACGGACATTCACACGTTCGACGCGTTGGGCGGGCCGATGGGGAGTGCCAGCCATCCCCAGCCGAACGACGACTACCCGCGCTGGGTGGTGCCGCACGTGATCGCCCACGGCCTGGTCATCTACGCCGTCGAGCGCTCCGTGGACGGCCCCACCGGCCGCGTGGTGCGCCGCACCTTCGGCGTGCTCGGTGCGGGCGGGGAATCGCTCCCGTCCTATCCCGGCAACGAATGGGAGCGCATCAGCTCCGTCGCCCTGGATCCGCCCGCCGAGGGCAACGAGGACGGCACGCTCTACATCCTGTCGACGACGCTCTACGACCCGGGCGAGCCCACCGCGCACACGCGTTCCGGCATGGCCGCGCTCAACGGGTCGACGCTCGCGCTCCTCGCCGGCTACAGCCTGGACTTCGGCCACGGCGGCGCCGAGCCCTACGCCTGGTCGTGGGACGCCGGCGCCGGCCCCAACACGGGCGGCTACCTGCTCTTCGACGGCGCCGACGAGGCGGGGCCGCGGTTCATCTCGGTCGGCTACGACCCGGGCTCCTACGATCCCGCGCCCGGCCCGGATGCGCTGGCCACGTTCCGCTTCAGCCCGGCCGACAACGGCCAGCTCCTCGAGAGCCTCGGCCCGCCGCTGCCGACGCCCCTACACCGCACCGCCACCGGCATCCTCGGATGCCTGCAGGGCACGCTGCCGCCCGAAGTCATCGAGATCACACCTCCGGAGGAAGAGCCTTGATCGAGATCCTCACCGCGGACTTGACCGGCCCGCTCGACGTGACGTTTCCCTTCCTGGACGCCGGGCTGGACTCGGACGTCGTCGCCTTCGCCGTTCGCAACACCGGCGCGGAGGATCTGACGGACCTCCTGCTGGTCCTCCAGGCCGAGAGCCTGTCCCAGCCCGGGCTGTACGTCAGCGTCGGCGTCCCGCCGCAGGACGAGCTCTGGGGACGGATCCGCCTCACCGGCCAGGACAACAGCGCGGCGCCGGCTCAGCAGGACGTCCGCACGGACTGGACGCCGATCGGCGCCTACGCCTCGCTCCTGGTGCCCTCGCTTCTCGTCGACGGAGTCCGCCTCGGCGAGCTGAAGATGCGTCCGCCGTCGGCCGCGGCCGCGGTGACCTACCGGTGGCGTCTCAGCGCCATCACGGCCGAGCACAGCCGGCCGCTGCCGCCGGCTCTCACCGTCGCCGGCCGCGGAATCCTGACGCACGTGGGGTGCCGGGGGCACAGCGCCCTCTGGAGGGGGTTTGAAGTGACCTCTTCCCCAACAACCCCGGACGACCTGGTCCACGTGGCCGGCGGCGTCGGGATCGTCCGCGGCGACGTCCGGACGGCGCTCGCGGCCGAGATCACGCTCGACCAGGTCGACGGCGAAGGCGCGGCGCTCGGCGTTGGGCTGTCCTACAGGGCGGCGCTCTCGCTCGGCGAGCTGGGCGTCACTCTCACCAAGGGGGCCGGGGCCATCTCCCCGGCCTGGCCCGCGGTTCCGGCCGGAGAGGCGCTGATCGACCATGTGCTCGTCCGCTACCGGGACGGCGACCCGACCGAGATCGAACCGGCGGACATCGCCGGCAGCCTCACCTATGGCCGCCTTCGGGTGACGGCCGGCGACGGCCTCCAGGCGGTCGCGCACGCTGGCCAGGCCATCGCCGGCGGGACGTGGCGCTATTGGTCATCGCGCCAGACCCTCCCCCTCGCCGCCGAGGCCACCAACCGCGTCTGGCAGCTGGCCACCGGCGAGCCCGCGGTGACGCAGTCGGCCGAGGCGCCGGAGACCACGGCGCTCGGCCCGATCTGGGAGATAGAGACGGACGTCGCGGCCGTCACCGGCCTCGCGGACTTGCGGCCGTACGCCGCGGCGCCCGTGGTGCTCCACCTGGTGGGAGCCCTGCCCGGCTCCCCGGGCGAGGTCGACTCGCTGATGGTCCACCAGCCGCTCGCCATCGAGCAGATCGTCTACCGGCTCAGCGACAACGGCGGCGGCAGCGCCGGCCAGACGGTGCTCGAGCTGGCGATCGGCGTCGACACCGTCTACACGAGCCAGGCGACGGACGACCAGCGCCCGGCCTGGCCGTTCGACGCGGCCGGCGAGCTGGTGGCCGGCGACGGCATCCACGAGCTGGTCACCCTGCGCCGGGGCGACATCCTCACCCTCTCCTCGGCCGAGCACCCCACCGGCGGCACGCCGGCCTGGGCCGAGGCCTACCTGATCTGTTCGACCCTTTGAGGAGTCACCACCATGCCCGAACGTCTCAAGCAGTTCCTCGAAAGCGCTCCCGGATTTCTCGTGAGTCTGGCCGGGGCGATCGGCGCCCTTTGGGCCGGGATCCGCGCCCGGCGCATCACTCGGGCCGAAGCGATGCAGAAGGAGGCCGAGGCCCAGTCCGCGGCGGCGAATGCCCGGCGCGAGGCCGAGCGCTTCGAGGCTGAGGCCTATGCACAAAGCTTCGGCAGCTTGAAGGAGATGGTCGATTACTTCCATCTGGTGGTCAAGAACATGAGGGCCGAGAACGACGACCTGCGCGCGCGGATAGCGGGGCTGGAAGCTCGTGTTCAGGATCTCCAGACCGCCCATCGGCAGTGTGAAGAGGTCACGGCATCACTCCGGAAGGAGCTCGCAGCCATCCAGGGGAAGGCCGCGTGAGCATCTTCAGAAATTGAACTGTGCTTCTCTTTGTTCCTCAGATGAGGGAGAAAAAGAAGCACGCTTCGTTTTACCGAATCTCGATCGCCACCGTGTAGTTGCCCTGGAAGCCGCCCGGGTTGAACGGGAAGTAGTGCGTGTAGGGCACTTCCGCGTTCGGCCCGACAACCAGGTTGAGCCGGGTGCTTTCGATCCGCTGGTTGTCCTTGAGGAACGTGAGCGTCGCCTCGACGTTGGCCTGGGTGTCGCGGTTGCTCCAGAGAGTCCCTGTCACCATCATCCGGTCGCCCAGCGGCGTGAGGTCCGGCCCTCGGATGGAGATCACCCGGCCGTAGTCTCGCTGCGGGGCGGGCTGCGAAGGCGCCGCCCTGCTGGCGGCCGACGCTCGGGCCACCTGCAGGGCTCCATCCAAGGTTGCCTTTGCCACGTCGGCCGCGTGTTGGTTGCTCATGCGCCGGAGCTCGGCCGCGGCCTCTTCCAGGCCGGCCTTGTACTGGTCGCGCTCCCGCGCCACGGCCGCCAGCTCGGCGCTGGCGTCTTGCCCCACGACCGTGGGCGGGCAGGGTGTCGCCTGCGTCGGCCGCGCCTGGCCCAGCTCGCCCACGCCGTCGAAGGCCGAGAGCCGCCCCCGGGCGACCGCCAGCTCCTTGCGGGTCTCGATGCCCGCGTCATGCTCCTGCATCCAGGCCCAGCCGGCTCCGCACAACAGCAGGAAGAGAAACGCTGACAGGATCTTCATGGCGCTATAGACACCTCTTTGGTATTCGAAGGGTTAACTATATGACGCAAGATGGCCCGGCAGGAAGGGAAAGGCAGGAGGGGGGAGTGCGTGGCATAGCGTCCACGCCTGTCAACGCATCATCTCAAGAGTCCGCGTTCGCCTGCTCGCGGGTCTTCTCCCAGCACCGACGAGCCAGCACCGCCTCTGCCTCTTTCACGGCCGCGGCCACCACGAAGTAGCCCGCATGAACGCCCAGATGGGCGGCGGCGTCCAGCACGTCGAAGTACTGCCCCGGGCTGAGCCGGATCGGAATCGACTCCGTGGCCTCCAGGGGCCAGACCCTTCTTCCGTGCCCGGCCATCAGCGAAGGCCTCGCGCCGCCTGGGCCGCCTTCTGGAGCGTGGCGATCGCCGGGTCGAGATTGTCCGCGACCAGGCATTCCAAGTCCCCGCGGATCGCGAACTCGGCCGTCTCAGGAATGTTCCCTTCCCCCATCTCCTCAGCGTCGGCGGGCTCAGCGAGTGAATCGTGGACGGCTACAGCCACCCGCCGTAGGCATTGGCACGCGATACTAAGTTCCTCCAAGAGCACCTGCATCAGCAGATTTTCGGCCATGGCTTCCAGATTTCCTCCCTTCGGTAGTGGGATGTTGCTTCCGAACGCGAACACTACACACGCCGTGATGGCCTGAACAGGCTGCGCGCCAGCCCATACCCGCGCGGGTTAGGGCTTTTCGTGCGGCGGGGCGTGGCGTAAACTCGGGAGAGTGTTAGCAATGGCTCGCAGTTTGATCGTCGCCCTTCTCCTCGGCCTCATACCGGTATCGGCGTCAGCCCATGGCGGCGGCCTTGACGCATCCGGCTGCCATACCAACCGCAAGACAGGCGACTACCACTGCCACGGCTCAGCGCCACCGCCTGCCCCCGCCCCCGCCACACCACGGCCTGCGGCCCCTCCTTCGCCTTCATCCAGGATCGCGCCGCTCTATTCCTCACCACCAGCTCCTGCACCCAGCATCGCCGTCCGCGGCGTCGCGACGGAGCGGCAGTTGATCCTTACCGCGCAGCTTCTCCTCTCAGCGCTCGGCTATCGCCCGGGCCAGCCGGATGGTCTGAAGACCCCCACCACCGTCACCGCCATCAAGCAGTTCCAGGCGGACCACTCGTTCGATCAGGACGGCCTCGTGTCCGGCACTCTGCTGGTGCGCCTCGCCGAGCAGATCGCCCTCCGGGCACGCTGAAGACCGGACTTACTCACCCGCTTGCCCCAGCCTGCGCGCGTCGCCTCAAACAGGCGGCGCGCCAACCCATATCCGCGCAGGTCTGGTCTTCCATTGCGGCGAATCGTGGCGTAAACTCGGGACCAGATGCCGCAACACGGTAATCAAGTGTCGGCTCGGCGCATCAACAAAGTGCTGCCGGTCCGTGTCTCGGGTTGATATGGCCGGCTTCACCTTCGAGGCCGCTCGCTCACGCCCCTGCGGGGGAGGAGGTAATTGGTATGAGGAAAATCAGGCCACTACTTGTGGTGATCGTGCTGGCGGTGCTCGTGATCCCCAGCGCCGGGTGGGCAGCTCCGGCCGGCGGCGGCAGCGTTGACCAGGTCTTCCGCTGGATCGAGGCGGTTTGGTCGGCGGTGTGGGGCGACAATGGGATCTGCATCGATCCGGACGGTTGCAGTGGCGGTGGGGAAACCCAGGCAGGCCCGGAGATCGACCCGAATGGCGCCCGCACACCGGGTGGGGCAGCGAACGGGATCTGTGTTGATCCCAATGGGCGGCCGACGACCTGCGGCGGTGGTCCTGCTACGCAGGGCGGTTGTTGGATCGATCCCAATGGCAGCCCGGTCTGTGTGCCGGGGTCGACCTAGGCTCAGGGCTCAGGAATTCTGCGGCGGGGGCCGGCTTGGCAGCCCCCGTACGCTCCTCCGTGGTGGTACCATATGCCTTCAAATGCGTGTGCTGCCGGACATTTCCGCGAGCCAATTGAGACTTCGTCTTGCCAATTCACGGCGGCGAAATAAGGTCGCCGTGGTGGTGGAGTTGGCCGACCGAGCCTTCGCCGTCCGCTACGACGATCCCGGCGAAATGCTCGCCCTTGCCCAACTTGCTGTCGACTTGGCGCACGGCACAAGCCAAGAAGCGCAGGCCTACGCCTGTGCCCATCTAGGAAATGCCCTTCGGGTCAACGGCCTCTTTGTCGCCTCACACGCGGCTCTCGATCGAGCCGACGCACTGTATGGTTCAAACCAGCCGTTGGTCTTGCTGTTTCGGGCATCCTTGCATCAGGACCGGCGCGAGTTCGAGCCGGCAATGACTTGCCTATCCAGAGCGAGTCTACTCACTGCTGAACCCGAAAAGCGTGCCCAACTCATCTTGCAAACGGCCAACGTCTTAGATTTAACAGGCCATCACTTGCAGGCTGCGGAGCTTGCGAAGAGCGCCCTTGACGCGCTTGTCGACCCGCTGAACGTTGCCTCAGCAATTCAGGGGATTGCTCTCTACCTAAGCAACGCAGGCCAGCCCGGCCGCGCCCTGCAAGTACTCATATCGGGTGAGGATCTTTTCAGCACTCTAGGCCCGCTCGCCAAGCTTAGGGTAGCGTGGCTGGAAGGGAAACTCGCCATCGCCGTTGGTGCCTATGCGCACGCCGTGACCAAGCTGGGTCTTGCGCGCGATGGGTTTGCTTGTCAGAGCATGCCCCAGGAAACGGCGCTTATCAGCATTGACATCAGTTTCGCCAATGCACAGCAGGGGCACCTGGGCAGGGCACGCAGGGAACTGCAGGGTGTTTCTGACCTGTTGGAGGCGATGGGGATCGGCACGGATGCTGTCGCGGCTCGCCTGCTTCAAGAGGCCCTCCAAGCGAAGACACGCGAAACCTTTGTTGCCTCGGCACTGGCTTTGGCTCGAGAGGTCGCCGGGCTGCCGCGCAGCCGCCAATGCGGACGGCCCGCACCGCCCTAGGGTTTTGCCTCAGCGGCGCTCGCGGATATCCCGAGCCGCCGTAGTGTCCGCAGTACTGCCTCTTCGATCGTCTCCCCAGGTGCGCTCTTAGCCGCGCCGCCGTAGAACTGGGCAAAGAACTCGTCAGGTGCGGCGCCAATCGCGTGAAGCGCGGTAAAGACGTGGTCAACCCGGAAGGCTACGCGCCCCTGAAACACCTGCGACCAATAGCCCTCTGAGCGGCCCGTTCGGGCCGACAGCTCCCGCAGATCCACTCTAGTTCGGTCGATTTCGGCTCGCAGCGCCAGTTTCAGGCGTTGAGCCTCGGCTTCTCCAACGCTGGAAGGGCTATCCATGCGAGTCAAAGGTAGCACATTCAAACACTTGGCTGGCGCGATGCTGGCCTTGTGCATTTGTGATGTTGACTACAGCATTGCGGTGCTGTACCCTACCCGCCATGCAAGCTACCGCGTTCCGCCTGTTGCCGCCTCGGTCTTGCGCTGGGCCAACACCGCGGCAAAGCTACCGCGCAATCCACGCTCGTCTCCGGGCGCTCGCAGGCTCTGGTCAGTGGCTGCCGATTGAGGCTAGCTCGGCGACCGCTGCAGGCCGCATTGCAACGAATCTTCAACAGCAGTACCGGAAGGCCAGGAGCCCGCAAGCGCGCCTTGAGCGGCTTACAGATAGCGAGTCACCCAACATCGTGCTGGTGCGGCTCGTCCCGAGGGACCGGTGATGCGTCCCGCCCGCGTCGCCCTCCTGCGCTCCTTCGAAACCCACGTCGGCAGCTTCGGCGTCGGCTGCGAGCTAGAGATTTCCGGCATCTATCCCGACCAGGGTCGCCTGGGCGGCGACTTCCTGCATCTATCCCTGCCTGACGGTGAGCGAGTCCTCAGCGGCGTACGTCCGGCTGAGGTACGGCCGCTCCTGGAGACTCCATGACAGACATCGCCAATGGCGTCATCGCCACGGAGACCATCCTCTGGCTTGATCCGGAGTTGGTTCCGCCGCCTGCCGATTCGCTTGGAATCGTCTACCTCTGCTGGGTCCGGCTGCCGGGTGGCGCGGAAGTGATGAAGGATCTGTCGCGGCAGGAAGGGGGGTGGTTAGAGGGTGAGGCCTTCTCGCCCTCATGGAGGCAGGTACTGGCCTACGCCGTGCCTCCCCGAGGTCCGCGTTCACCCGGTGCGTTACCGGGCAGAACGGCGGGTGCCGCTCAGCACGGAGCCCCGTCGTGAGGCTCCCGGCCCGGGCTCTCGCCGCGATCACCGGCCCGGACCTGCCCACCATCCCGGCCGGCGCCGAGGTCCACGTAACAGCCTACGAGCCCCTCGGGAGCGGATCCTGGGGCGACTACGCCGTCGACTGGCAGGGGGGCCGCTATCTGGCCACGCCTGCCCAGATCGAGATCCTGCAACCCGATCCGTGCCTGGGCTTCGGCGACCTGGTCGTGGAGCTGGTGGACCAAGGCACGCTCGTTTCGGACCGCCGCCACGACATCACGTTCGGCCAGCTGGTGGCCGGCGACGTCTTCGCCGGCCAGGGCATCGCCGAGGCCGCGGCGCGGCCGACTGTGACCGAGGTGCTCGATCTGCTCCGCGAGCTTGATCGCCAGCACAAGGGCGGCGGTGACGTTGACGTCGATGCGTACCAGGCCCGCAAGGCCGATCTGCTCGCGCGCATCAAGCGCCACCTGGGGGAGCCATAGATGGCTCGGCCGCCGGTCGCCCTCGACATGTGTTGTGGCAGCCGCATGCTGTGGTTCGACCGGGAACACACATCGACAGTCTTCGGCGATCGCCGAATCGAAACCCTCGTCGTCGCCGATCGCTCGCACGGGCGCGCCGACGGCAAGCGATCCGTACGGATCGAGCCCGACGTGGCCTGCGACTTCAGATCTCTGCCTTTTGCGGATCAAACCTTCGATCTTGTGGTCTTCGATCCCCCGCACCTGATTAGGGCCGGCCGCGGCTCCTGGATGGCCGCCAAGTACGGCAAGCTCGGGAGGGACTGGAGGTCGGACCTCCAGCGCGGATTTGCGGAGGGCTTTCGCGTCCTGAAGGCCTCGGGAACCCTGGTGTTCAAGTGGTCAGAAAACCAGGTCCCAATCCGCGAAGTGCTGGCTCTTTCACCTCAGCCGCCGCTCTTCGGCAACACTGCTGGAAAGCGGGCCGGCACCCACTGGATGATTTTCCTGAACCAGGTGGCCGCGTGAGGCTCGTGCAGCTCACCCACAGCTCAGGGGCACGGATGTCTGCCCAGGAGGCGAAGGACGACGATGGCTCCGTCCTCTACCTCTGCGCCCGCGACGCCTGCCCGCACTGGCGGGGCCAGCCCGGCCTGCCTGGGATGGGCAGCGCCGCCGCGATGCACTGCGAGCTCGTGGGCTACGCCCCCGAGCACACGTGCCAGGCCGAGTACATGGATCGGGTGGTCAGTCTCGACCAGGCGCGCAGGACGGTCTGGCAGCGCCTCGACGACGCGATCGCTCTCGAGCGCCGCCGGCACCACGCGGCCTGGCGCACCGTGCGAGCGGTGGATTAGGGGGCTCCGTTTGTACGACGAGACGAACCCTTCGACGCCCTCCTGCCACATCTGCGGCAATCCGGCGAGCCAGCTCTTTGACGAGGGCATCTACCTGTGCGCGACCCACACCGCGGAGGCACGCTGCTGGGTCCAGGAGGCCACGTCCCTCGAGTGGATCGTAACCGCGGAGGGCATCGCGGCGCTGGAGGCCTCGCGGCGCGCGTCAGTGGGCGCAGGGAGGCGGCCATGATCAGCTCGACCGAGATCCCAGCCAAGCGGGCCGAGGCCGTGAGCAGGATGATCCTCGGACCGCGGTCGGATCACGGCAACCGCGCCTGCTACGTAGCCGGTTGCCGATGTGAGCCGTGTCGCGGCGCCAATCGGCGCCGCCACAAGTCGCGTCAGATCGCCGCTGCCCGCCTGGCCGACGCGGTCCGCCCGAACGGACCGCCGGTGCCGGGCTCGATCTCGCGCGGCGGTCGCGAGCACCGGGTCATGCTCTGCCCAGGCGCCGTTGGTCTCCCCTGCGTCGGCCGAGATGGCGGAGCGTGGCTTAGAGGCGGCGGTGGCGTGTGCCGCCTCTGCGTCGAGCGCCACACCGTCTGGGACGGCCTCGTCGACTCCGGGCCGGCCAGGGAGCACCTCCTCTCCCTCCGGCGCGCCGGGGTCGGATACAAGTCTGTCGCGGCCGTCACCGACGTCTCGCCAAACGTCCTGAACGAAGTCATCACGGGCAAACGCCCGCGCATCCGGGCGAGCACCGAGCGACGGGTACTCGGCGTCCGGCCGGAGGACGCCCGGGCGGACGGGGCGCTCGTCGACGCCGCGACTACCAACCGGACGCTCCGGCGCCTCCTCGCCATGGGGTTCGCGCGCAGGGAGGTCGCACAGCACCTCGGGTACGCCGCGGCGACGAGCGGGCTCCAGCTCGGCGGGCGCCGCAGGTGCCTGCTGTCGACCGAGGCCCGGGTGCTGCGTCTTGCCGCCCGGGTGGACCGCGGTGAGGTCGTCCCGCGGCGCTGGGGGCAGTCCGAGCTGGTGCGCGAGCTGCTCGCACGCGGAGTGGACCGGCCGGTCCACTGGAGAACCATGGCCGCCGAGTGGCGGGCCGAAATGGCTGTGCTCCGTGAGATCCAGGAGGCGGCAGCGTGATCGCGGTACAGGCGCACTATCAGGCCGGCAAGCCGGTCCATTGGGCGCTGCGGAACGACGTCGATCTTCCCGGCGTCCGGCACCTCTCGGGCTCCATTGCCCGCGTCTTTGAGATTCTACGACTGACGCAGGAGACCGCCCATTGCTTCCGCGTGGGGCAAGGCATGGCGCCGGCAGGCTGGGTTCCTGTCTGGGTGTTTCGCGAGCCCTGGGCCGGCGGCTCGGCTGGCGATCGCCGGCTTCGCGACCTTCGGCGCCTGGGCGTCGAGCTCGAGGGCAAGCCCTACGACGCCGGCTCCGGCTCGTCCTCGTGGATCTGGCGCCTTGCCGCGGCGAGTGGTACCCAACCCCCTCCCGGCCGCCCGATCCCGCGCGGAAAGCCTACAGAGCCCAAGGCGCAGGTTTCGGCCGCACCGTTGGCGGGTGTGTCGGTCCGGCTGTGCTCGGCCAGGCCGGTGCTGTACGCCGGCCTGCTGGTCGACCTGAGCCCGGGCATGCCCCACGTGGCCGCGCCCACGGCCAGCCTGGCGCAACGGGTCGCCGAGGGCACCCTCAGCGCGGCCGAGGCGCAGGAGGCCTACCGCCAGCACCTCCTAGCCGCCTACCGCGGCGGCGAGCTGGCCAGCGCCTTCCGCGCCGCCGGCACCGCCCTCACGGTGTGCTGCGATGCGCCCTTCGACGCCCTGGCAGTGCTCGGCCGGGCTCTGGGCCGGCTCGGCGCCACGATCGCGGCCGCGACGGAGAGCGCGGGTTGAACATGGCGCCCATCCTGCTCCAAGAGCTGCGGGTCCGCGCCTCTGCCGACGGGCTCGCCGAAGTCAGCGTCGCTCATCTTGCCGGCACCCTGGGCGGCCTGAGCGACCGCCACATCCAGCGCCTCCTCCGCCTGCTCGAAGCGGCCGGCGACATCTTCGCCGTCCGCAAAGCCGGCGGGCGAGGCAGGCCTGCCCAGTACCGGGTCCGCACCAGCTCGGATGTCACCCTTTCCAGCAGCCCGGAAAAGGGTGACCTGAATGTCACCCTTTCGGAGGATGTCACCCTTTTCGACGGGCAAAAGGGTGACCTGAATGTCACCCTTTCCGGCTCGGATGTCACCCTTTCCGGCCTAAAGGGTGACACGGATGCCGAAGGCCAGGTTTCGCCGTTTCCCCCGCCCCCTTTTCCCCCCAGACCCCCCTATACCCCCACCCCCCCAACAACAACACCAACAACACGGCGGCTGCCTCCCCATGCCAGAGCGGCCGAGGTCTATCGGGCCGTCGGTGCGGAGCCTCCGGCTCCGGGTCTCCTGAACCACTGGGCCAAGCGGCTCGGCGGCATGGATCCGCTCTGTGCCCTGCTCGACGAGCTGGCCGGCGCCGGGCACCTCACCACGAAGGGTCCCGAGTACGTTTTCGCAGCCGTCAAGCACCGGGTCTCCGGTGTGGGCAAACCCCTGGCGCCGGCCGTCCCGGCACGCTCGGTCGCCGATCGCCGGCGCCTTGACCAGGCCGCGGCGCTCGCCGGCCGTCGTGGAGGTGCGGCGTGACCGATTGGCCCTGCTCTGGGTGCGGCGAGGCCCAGGTCACCCTCGGTCCGGAGGCGCCTCCCACGCAAAGACTCTGCCATGACTGCCTGGCGAAGCTCGATCGTCCGCCGCTGGCCTCCCTTCTGGCCAAGGCCGGCGTGCCCTGGAAGTTTCGCCAGCACGCTACCCGGGAGGCCTGGATGGCGTTCTTCGGCCGCCCCACGTTCCAGGTCGGCGGCTGGCCGGCGGCTGGCGAGCAGTGGCTCTGCCTCTGGGGTCCGACCGGTACCGGCAAGACTTCGGCCGCCACGGTCCTCCTCGCCGAGCACCTCGCGCGAGGCGGCCGGGGCTTGTGGATCGACGGCATGACCCTGATGGGCGAGCTCAGCCGGGAGATGGATTCGGGCAGCGAACAAGTGGTGCTGCCGCGCCTCTGCCACACCCCGTTCCTGGTGCTCGACGAGCCGTTCAGCGGCTACCTCACCGACTACGCGGCCGGTCGGATGCTCATGCTCATCCGCCACCGCGACCAACACGGAGCCCAGACGATCGTGACCTCGCAGCTCGATCCCGAGGCGCTCGTCGCGCTCGGCGCCAACGCCCGCAAGTACCCCACGGGCTCCCTTGGCGCCGCGGTGTCACGGGCGCTCAGCGGCCGGGTGATCGAAGTGGACGGCCTCGACGAGCGGCTCGCCAAGGCCAGGACGGGGCAGGCATGACCAGGCGCGCGACAGAGCCCTCGTTCGTGCCGACGTCGATCGAGCAGCCGCACAGCCCGGAGAGCGAGCGCGCCGTGCTGGGGTCAGTGTTGCTCGATGGCCGAGTTATGGGGCAGGTCGTCAGCCAGCTGACTGTGGAGCACTTCTTCCTCGAGAGCCACCAGATCATCTATCGCGCGATGCTCGATCTTCACGCGAAGGGCACGTTTGTCGATCTGCTCACGCTCCAGACGAGGCTCGAGCAGCAAGGGGGCGTTGAGCGTATCGGCGGACTGACCTATCTGGCCACCCTCGATCTCGACCTTCCCGACATTGGTCGGCTCGACAACTACGTCGAGATCATCGTCGAGCGTGCCACCCGCCGGTCCATCCTCCGCCTCGCGGGCGACGCCATGCGCGACGGTTTCGGCTCGGCCGAGGTCGAAGAGACCCTCGCGCGCATCCAGGGCGAGCTGCCCGGACTGCTCGCGGCGACGAGCCGGCCAAGGCTCCGGTCCATGGTCGACATCGTCTCCCCCTTGCTCGAGCAGGTCGAAGAGGCAGGCCGCAAAACCCTGCAAGGCCTGCCCACCGGCTACGGCCGGCTCGACGATCTGACGGCCGGCTTGCACGCCGGGCACCTGATCGTCATCGCCGGCCGGCCCGGGCTCGGGAAAAGCGCCTTCGCCGCCAACGTCGCCCAGAACGTGGCGATCCGGCAAAGGCGGCCGGTGGGCATCTGGTCGCTGGAGATGACCGAGAAGGAGCTGGCGCTGCGCATGCTCTGCTCCGAGAGCGACGTGCCCTCCGCGATCGTCCGCAAGGGCTTCCTTTCCCGCGATCAGTGGGGGCGGCTCATCAAGGCCGGTCGCACGCTCGCCGAGTCCCCGCTCTACGTCGACGACACGGCCGCTCTGTCCATCACCCACCTGGAGGGGCGGATCCGGCGAGCCGTCGAGGATCAGGGGATCGTGTTGGCGGTCGTCGACTACCTCCAGCTGGTTCATCCCCGGCCGGGCCGGCGCGAGGAGAATCGCGCCAGCGAGGTCGGACGGATCAGCGGAGCCCTCAAGGATCTGGCCAAGTCGCTGGGGATCCCGGTGATCGCCCTATCCCAGCTCAGCCGCGAGGTGACGAAGCGGTCAGGTTTCCGGCCCTCTCTCGCGGATCTCCGAGAGTCAGGCGCCATCGAGCAGGACGCCGACGTCGTGGCCTTCGTCCACCGCGAACACGCCTACAACCAGGAGGCGCCGCCGGCCGGCGCCGAGGTGATCGTCGCCAAGAATAGGCACGGCGGGACGGGTGACCTGCCCCTGGTCTGGGTGGGCGAGACCACGACCTTCCGGGAGTCCTCGGCTGAAGCTCCGGCGCCCAGCTACTACGGCGGGGAAGACCCGTTTTGAGCACTACCCGCGAATGGGCGGTGGATGCCCTGCTCACGGTCGACCTCGGGCGAGTGTACGGCTCGCTCGCCGTCGGGCTGCGGGACGGTGCCCTGCTCGCGCTCCTGGCGAGCGGCCTGAGCTGCGCCGACGTGGCAGCGCTGGACTGCGACCAGGTCACGCTCCTGGCCAAGACCAGTCAGGCGCGCATCCTGGCCAGGCGCCCGCCCTGGCGGTGCGAGCTGCTGCTCGGCTCCCAGCACTCGGCCTATCTCGTGGCCTGGCTGAGCGAGATCCGCGGCTACAACGAGCGCCGGCCCCTGTTCGTGGACGAGGGCGGTCAGCGCCTCACGCGGGGCGGCGTGAGCGCCATCCTCGCCCGGTACAAGGCCAGGAGGGCGGCGTGATGCGCGCCGTGCTCTACACGCGCACCAGCGCCGTCGACCTGGGCGTGACCACGGCTGATCTGCTCGCCGAGCTCCGGCGCTACGCCACGGACGTCCGCGGCTGGAACATCGCCGCGGAGATCTCGGACCGCGGCCCCGGCATCACCGGCCGGCGGGAGGGGCTTGCGGGCCTCGTGGCGTCGATCCGGGCCGGGGAGGCCGACGTCCTGGTGACCACGTCTCTCGCGCGGCTGTGCCGCTCGCAGAGCCACGTCGTCGACGTCGCGGACCTCCTGGAGGCGGACGGCCGGGAGGGGCGTCATGAGGTCGCCCTCGTCGCCCTGGACGACGTGGTCGACACGACCACACCGGACGGCCGCGTGCACTGGCGGGACTCCGTGGCTCTCTTCCGCCGGATCCGCCACGCGCATTTCTCGGAGGCAACACGCCTGGCGCGGATGAAGGTGGCGCTGCGCGGCGTCGACGACACCTGGGGCCGGCCGATCGCCGCGATCAACCCCCTCGAGCTGGCGGGCTACTGGCACGGCAGCGCCGGCCAACGGCCGCTGTCCGTACGCGAGATCGCCGGGAAGATGGGGTACGGCCAGGCCACGATCCGCAAGCGCCTCCGCGAGCTGCTCGACGCCGGCAAGCTCCATCCCGAGATCCGGGATCGCCACCTCGCCAAGGCCGGCGGCCTGCGCAAGGGCGGCCGGCCCGCGGCGACGCGCATCGATCCCGTCGACCTGGCCGCCCGCTGGCACGCCGGGCAGTCCCTGACATCGATCCGCAAGACGCTCCACTGCGGCGGCCTGAGGGTCGACGCCGCCCTCGCCGAGCTGCGCAGCAAGGGCCGGCTCGACGAGGGCCTCCGCCAGGCCAACATCGAGAAGAGGAGGCAAAAACGATGACGTCGCCGCTCGTCACCACGCGCCAGCTCCGCATCCTCGCCGACCTCGCGGCCGGAGCTCTGCTGCTCCCGGCCGCCAGGCCGCCCGGACATCGCAAGGCCAGGGTCTCGTTCCTCCTGCGCCGCGGCCGACACGTCCGCGGCGTGAGGGTGACGACGGTCCGGCGGCTCTACGACCTCCTGCTCGTCCAGCGAGGCCGCATCACGGACGCAGGCCTTCAGCTCCTGGAGCGCCGCGCGTGAAGGTGGGTTACGCCCTGGCCGGCGCCGCGGTCCTGGTTCAGGCGCCGCGCCTGGTCCTCACGGTCCTGGCCGCCGATCGCCTCCCCGTGGAGCCTGGAGCTGAGCAGGCACTGCTCACCGTCGCGGCCGTCGGCACGGCGCTCGTCCTGACCGGCGGTGGCGTCCACCTCGCCCACGCAGCCCTCACGGCGCCGCGCTGGCGCCTGGCGCTCGGCATCACCTGGGTGCTGGTCCTGACAGCGACGGCCGCCCTCGTCGCCCCGGGCATCGTCGGCGGGCTGGCCGGTCAGCCGCTCCACCAGATCCTCGACGTCCCGCTGCTCCGGAGCGCCTGGGCAATCCTGGCCGCGCTGGCCCACGAGCTCACCGCCGCTGGCTGCATGCTGGCCGCCGCTGCGAGCGCCGCGAGCGAATCGCCCGAGGATCTGGAGCTGCGGCTGTGGAGCGAAAGGGACACCGCTGTCGAGCGAGCCCAGCGCGCTGAGCGCGCTCTGAGCGAGCTGCGAGCGGAATCGAGCGGCGCTCCGAGCGCGCAGGCAGCGACGCTCCCTTGCCCTTGGTGCGAGCGGACCTTCGGTACTCCGCAAGCTCGCAACGCCCATCAGGGACGCTGCCAGCGGCGCCCGGAGGAGGTGGTGTCGTGATCGGCTCTCCAAGCGTGTTTGCCTTCGAGGTCTGGGTCTTGGGCCATCCGGAGTGGAAAGAGGTAGTCAACGAGACTACGGCCAGCAAGGCCCGCTACGACTACTGGCTGAGCGACCCTGCCGAGTTGACGCTGGAGGCCTCCCCGCGAGGCGCGGGAGAGCCGCTCCCGGCCACCTCCGAAGGCAGGCGCACACGTCGGTCGGAGCTGCTGGTCTACTCCTGGTCATAGGGGCGCGTTCCGTACGCAAGAAACGCCATGTTATCGCTCCAGGAGTGTCGTAAGATTCTGGGAAACGCTGAGGCGGGTCTCTCCGACGAGGAGCTGGTCCGCCTCCGCGCAGCGATGTATGGTCTCGCCGACATCAGCCTCAGGATGTTCAACCGGCAGCGAGACAAAGACCGAATCGAGGGACCGCAGCATGACTCCGAGTGCTCAGCTTAGGGCAGTCATCTATGTAAGGGTCAGCTCGAAGGAGCAGACCCAGAATCTGTCTCTTCCCGTCCAGGAGGAGCAGTGCCGGGTGTACTGCCTCGCCCACGGCATGGAGATAGACAGGGTCTTCGTAGAGCGCGGTGAGTCAGCCAAGACCGCGAACCGGACCGAGCTGCAGGCTCTGCTGACCTACATTCGGGAGAAGAACAGACGGGCGGTCCGCATTCATACGATGGTCGTCACGAACGTCGATCGCTTCGCTCGTGACCAGTACGACCACGCGCTGATACGGCGGCACTTAGCCAGCCTGGGCGTGACGCTCCGGGCAGTAAGCCAGCCCATTGATGAGACGCCCGCTGGACGGTTCATGGAAGGGATCTTCTCGGCCCTGGCCCAGTTCGACAACGAGGTCCGCGGCAGCCGCACAACCGCGGGAATGCGCGAGGCCGCCCGCCGGGGTCAGTGGGTCTGGAAGCCTCCGCTCGGCTACGCCAAGGAAGACAAGCGAACCATGATCCCTGACCCGGAGTCCGCCCACCTTGTGCGGTACGGGTTCGAGCGCTTCGCGACAGGCCTGTACAGCCGGAAGCAGGTTCTCAACGAAATTACCGCGCTGGGCCTCCGAACACGCCAGGGGAAGGAGCTGACCGCCCAGAAGTGGGGGGAGATGCTCGCGTCGCGGGTGTACATCGGGCGCCTGGTCGTGAAGGGCTGGAATCTCGACGTGGCTGGCAACTGGCCAGCTCTCGTCGCGGAGGACATCTTCTGGCGCTGCCAGGGCCTGCTCCAGTCAACCGGGCTCCTGATTACGGCGAAGGAACGGAACAATCCCGACTTCCCCCTCCGGGGCTTCGTGCAATGCGGCCGGTGCGGCAAGCCCCTCACCGGCTCATGGTCGAAGGGCAAGCAGAAACGCTACGCCTACTACCACTGCCCCTCGCAAGGCTGCCGCCGCACCAACCTCGCGCGGCACGAGCTGGAAGCACAGTTCCTCGCGCTGCTGGACCAGCTCCGCCCGAAGCCGGAATACCTCCGCCTGTTCCGCGCCGTAGTGATCGACGTCTGGAAGAGCGAACGGGTAGACCTGACGACCCGTCGAGTGGCTCTAGATCGGCAGGTCAAGGAGATCCAGCACCGGAAGGATCTCCTCGTCGAGGCCTTCGTCTTCCAGAAATCCTTGGACGAAGTCACCTACAAGATCCAGCTCGACAAGCTGAACGAAAAGGCACTCCTCCTGGAGATTGAGCTGCACGAGACGCGGACCGAGGAGCTCGACATCGAGGCCGTTCTGGACTTCGCCGAGCGCGTGGCCCTCAACGCCTCGCGGATGTGGCTGGAAGCGGACCTCGAGCAGCGCCAGCGCCTTCAGAGCCTGCTGTTTCCCGAGGGTTTAAGGGCCGAATCCGGAGGACTTCGAACACCCTCAACTTGCTCATTCTTCGAGGAGATAGGGGGCAGCGAGCAGGTGAGAGAACGTTTGGTAGCGCATACGGGATTCGAACCCGTGTTACCGGCGTGAGAGGCCGGCGTCCTGGACCCCTAGACGAATGCGCCACGGTGCAGCGGTTGGGCAGGGCACCCATCGACCGCGCGGCGAAGGGTAGCATAGACACCAAACGGGGTTCAACCCCGAATCATTTCCTCTCTTCCATCTCCTATAGATGTAGTAGCGTTACGGGTGCGGATCGGTCCGCGGTGAGGACGTCGAGTGCCCTGGAAGCTGGTTTCAGCCGATGGAGAGAAATCGGTCCCCATTGGAGGCCGCCCGGCGGTCGTGGGCCGCTCCGTGGCTTGCGACCTCTCCATCCAGGATGTGACGGTGTCCCGCCAGCATGCCGAGGTGGAGGTCGCGCCGGGAGGCGTCGGGCTTCGGGTCCGCGACCTGGCGTCCACGAACGGCACGTTCCTCAACGGCGAACGGATCTGGGACGCGGTCGCTCCGCCTGGCTCCCGGATCTCCTTCGGCAAGGTCCCCTTCGAGGTCCGCGAGGAGGAGCCGACCGCGATCGTGACGCCGGGGCCCACCGAGGAGGAGATCCTCGACGCCACGATCCTGCGCAAGCGGCCGGTCCAGGGCACGGCGAACATCGCGGCCCGCCTCTCCGAGCCTGCCCAGGGGTCGTCCCGGCTCCGCATCGGCGGCCAGTCCGCGGCCGACCGCCACGAGCGGAAGCTCGATCTGCTGATCGACATCGCCAAGGAGCTGTCCGGCCAGACGGACGTGGGCCATCTCCTCGAACGGATCGCGGACCTGACGTTCCAGGTGATGAGCGTGGACCGGGTCGCGATCCTCATGGCCGGCGAAGGCAGTGATGGCAGCGATACCGAGCTCGTCTCCCGCGTCTCCCGCCTCCGCGAAGGCATGGACGCGGCGGAGTCGAGCGAAGGGTGGCGGGTGCCCAGCGCGATCGCCCGCAAGACGGTCCAGGAGAAGGTTGCGATCCTGCTGGAAAACGTCCCCGTCGACCTCGCGGGCGACGGCACGATCCTCCACCACCGGGTGCAGAGCGCCCTCTGCGCGCCGCTCCTGGGCGGACAGGGCACGCTGCTCGGCCTGATCTACCTGGACAACCTCGGCGCCACCCACTCGTTCAGCGAGGAGGATCTGGAGTTCCTCGCCGCGTTCTCCGGCATGGCGGCCGTGGCGCTGGAGAACAGCCGGCTCATCGAACGGGCTCGCCGCGAGGCGGTCGTCCTGTCGAACTTCCAGCGCTACTTCGCCCCCGAGCTCGCCGAGCAGATCGCCGGCTCGGAAGGGCTGGTGAAGCTCGGCGGATCGCGCCGTCCCGTGTCGGTTCTGTTCTCCGACATCCGGGGGTTCACGTCGCTGGCCGAGACCATGGCTCCGGACGAGGTCGCCAGCCTGCTGACCGAGTACTTCACGGTGATGGTGGAGATCGTGTTCGAGCACGGCGGCACGCTCGACAAATTCATGGGCGACGCCCTGATGGCCCTCTGGGGCGCCCCCCTCGTCCGCGAGGACGACGCCGACCGCGCCACCCGGGCGGCGATCGCCATGCAGCAGGCCCTCCACGACCTCAACAAGGATTGGCGCCGCCGCGGCAAGCCGATGCTGTCGGTGGGCATCGGCATCGCCGCGGGCGACGTGTTCGCCGGCAACATCGGCAGCGACCGCCGCCTCGAATACACGGTGATCGGCGACACGGTGAACATCGCGGCCCGGCTCTGCTCGGAGGCGGGGCCGCGGGAGATCCTGGTGTCGGACTCCCTCCTGATGGCGCTCTCGACGGCGCCGCCGCTCGAAGCCCTCCGCCCGCTTCCCCTCAAGGGCAAGGCCCAGCCCGTGCCCGTCTACCGGGTCGACTGGCAGCAGGATCTGGGCACGCGGGAGACGCTCCCGGCCGACACCTGACGGGGCCGGCTAGCGGCCCTCACTTCGACTGGCGGAAGATGATCCTCACCCCGTCGGGGTCGTGGGTCTCGAACAGGAGGTTGTCCTCCTCGTCCTTGCGCAGGCCGCCCGGGATGTTCTTGTCGCGGAAGAGGCATTCGGAATAGGCCTGCTCGGCCGAGGCGACGGCCAGGACGATGGACATCTTGTGCTGCGGTCCCTGGTACTCGAACGTCTCGTCGAAACCGCGGTCGCGGCCGGCGGGACGGCCCTGGACCTCGATGACCCCGGAGCCGGCCTGGTACAGAGCGCCCCGGCCGTCCTCGCGGTCCCAGCTCTCCAGCCGCGGCAGGGACAGCGACTCCTCGTAGAAGCGGCACGTGCGATCGAAGCGCGCCGCGCGGATGACGACACGGAACTGCCGGATCTCCATCTCGGTCTCTCTCCTTGGGTCCCTTGTGGTCCCCTTGAATCCAGAGGCGGGGAAGGCTCCCCGGCCCGCTCAGGCCCCGCCTAGGAGTACCACACTCGGCGAGCCACTTTCAAAGCCCGGCGGGGGTGGTATCCTCTCCCGCGTGAACGTCAGCCGTCTCCGCGGAGCCCCGGCCCTCGCCGGCCTCCTCCTCGCCGCCCTCCTGGTCACCGCTTTCCAGGCACCTCCGCCGGCTCCGGTGGCTCCCCCAAGCCCGCAGACATCGCCGCAACCGCTGGGGGCCACCGCCGAGCGCTCGCCGACCGTCTCGGTCGACGGCCAGCTCATCCCCGTCCCGGTGTCGATCAGCCCCTCCGGCCCGCTGTTCGGCCTGGAGGCGATCACCCGCAGCCTCGGCGGCACGGTCGCCCAGGACGATTCCGGCGAGGGTCTCAGCCTGACCATCGACCAGACCGAGATCGTGCTGGGGATCGGCAGCGCCATCATCACGGTCGGCGAGTCGATCGTCTCGCTCACCCAGCCGCCGGTGCGCGGCGAGGGCGGCATCCTGGTGCCGGTCGACTTCCTCCGGAAGACCTACGGCGACCTCCAGGGCTACTCCGTCGACTGGCGCCCCGAGGCGTCGCGCCTGCTGATCGTCCGCCGCGGCGCCCGCGAGCTGTCGGTGCTCACCGACGTGGTCCACCAGCAGGGGATCACCACGGTGGTGCTGCAGTTCACCGAGATGCCCCGCTACCGCGTGGAACGGCAGCCGGGGGTCGTGACCGTGCTGATGACCGCGGACCGCCTCTCCGTGCCGCTCCAGAAGGAACCGATCGTGGACCCGCTGGTCCAGGACGTGGCGGTCTCCGCGCAGCAGATCCGCGTGCAGCTCATGCCCGGCGTCGAGGCGCAGAGCTACATCCTGGAGAACCCGTTCCGCATCGTCTTCGACGTGCATAAGCCGTCGTCCGTGCAGGCGTCGCCGTCGACTCCGACGAAGCCGAACCTGCCGCCCGGCGTGCGCACGATCGTGATCGATCCGGGCCACGGCGGCGGCGCTCCGGGCGCCATCGGTCCGAGCGGAGTCAAGGAGAAGGATCTGACGCTGATCCTGGCGCGCGATCTGGAAGCCCGGCTGGAGCAGGCCGGCATGCGCGTGGTCCTCACCCGCAACGAGGACGCCGACCTTCCGTTCGACACCCGCACGGCGATCGCGAACCAGAACAAGGCGGACCTGTTCATCTCGATCCACCTGAACTCGTCCTTCGGCTCGGGAGCCCACGGCACCGAGACCTACTTCCTGAGCACGGAGGCCACGGACCAGCGCGCCGCCCAGTCCGCCGAGGCGGAGAACGCCGCCAATCCCGCCGGGACTGCCGGGACTACCGGGGCGCCCGACCCGCAGGCCGGCACCCCGGCCACCCCGGCGGACACCCAGGCCATGGAGGATCTGCAGCTCATCCTCTGGGATCTGGCGCAGAGCCATCACCTGTCCGAGAGCCAGCGTTTCGCAAACCTGGTCCAGGGCGAGCTGAACCAGACGCTTCAGCTCCGGGACCGGGGGGTCAAGCAGGCGCCGTTCCGAGTGCTCATGGGGGCCAACATGCCGGCGGTGCTGGTCGAGCTGGGCTTCATCAGCAACCCCGACGAGGAGAAGAAGCTCCAGGACTCGTCCTACCGGGCGGGCCTGATCGAGGCGCTCGTGCGGTCGGTCCAGCGCTACAAGGCCTCGGTGGAAGGCCGGCCCGATCCGACCCTGCCACCGCCGGCACCGCCGGCTATACCGCAGGGCACGCCCGCGCAACCTCTTCAGACTCCTCCTGCGCCGGGAGCGCCCCGCACGCCATGAGCCGGCGCGCGGCAGGGGTGGTCCTCGGCATCGCGCTCGTGCTCCTGGTCGGCGGCCTCTCCTGGTGGCTGCTGTCGGGACAGGAAGGCGATCCCGGTCCCAGCGAGGCGCCGCCAGAGGATCTCTCCGGTCCCGGGCAGCCGATGCAGTTCATCCTCTACTTCCCGACGGACGGCGGCACTCTCGCCGGCGAGCGCCGCGAGCTTCAGGTGACCGAGTCCCCCCGCGACCGGGCGCGCAAGATCGTCCAGGCCCTGCTGGCCGGCCCCAAGGCGAAAGGGCTCTATCGGCCCTTCCCCGAGGGGGTCGTCCTGCGCTCGGTGCTGCTCGCGGACGGCGTCCTCTACCTGGACCTGGTCTGGGAGGGCCACGAGGAGCCGCCCTCGTCGGGCTCCACCGAGGAGATCCAGCGGGTGTTCAGCCTGGTCGACTCGGTCTGCCTCAGCGTGCCCGAAGCGCAGAGCGTCGTGCTGCTCTGGAACGGCTTCCAGCGCGACACCTTCGCCGGCCACGTCGACCTGAGCCGGCCGCTGCGTCCCGACCGTTCCCTGGTGGCTCGCTGATGGTAACCCTCTGACGATGGATGCCATCGGGGTCTTCGACTCGGGCGTCGGCGGCCTGACGGTGGTCAGCGCCCTGCGGCGCCGGCTGCCGCGGGAGTCGATCCTCTATCTGGGCGACACGGCCCGCCTCCCCTACGGCAGCAAGTCCCCGGACACGGTGACCCGCTACACCCGCCGCAACATCGAGTTCCTCACCGAGCGCGGGGTCAAGGCGGTGGTGGTGGCCTGCAACACGGCCTCGGCGCTGGCGCTGCCGAACCTGGACCCGCACGTCCCCACCTGGGGGGTGATCGAGCCCGGCGCCCGGGCGGCCGCCGCGGTGAGCCGGGGCCGGGTCGGAGTGATCGCCACCGAGGCGACGGTCCGCTCGGACGCCTACCCAAAGGCCCTCCGCCTGCTGCGGCCGGAGCTGGAGATCCTGAGCCAGGCCTGCCCGCTGCTCGTCCCCCTGGTCGAGGAGGGCTGGCACGACGACCCGGTCACCGAAGAGGTCGCGCGCCGATATCTGAAGCCGCTGCTGGAAGCCGGGATCGACACGCTGGTCCTGGGCTGCACCCACTATCCGATGCTGAAGGCGGTGCTCGCACGGGTGGCCGGGCCGGACGTGATCCTCGTGGACTCGGCCGAAGCCGTGGCGGAGGTGGTGGCGCAAGGGCTGGCCGAGCAGGGGATCGAGGCGGCCCATTCAGGAATCGACCGCCAGCCCGAGCACCACGTCTGCGTCACCGATGCCGGCGAGAGCTTCCACCGGCTGGCGGGGCGGATTCTAGGCGACTCGACCGTACCTCTGGAGTGGGTCGAAGTCGTTTGATCCCATCCCCCCTCTCCCCGGCCCTCTCCCCCGTGCCGGGGGAGAGGGAGCCCCGCCCGGTCCGTCAACGATTATTGCGGCTGACCCGCACCCGCCGGCCCGCCTCCGAGTCGTCCACCCAGGCCACATAGAGATTGCCGTCGCCGGCCAGCAGCCGGGGGACGCCGCCGGAGCGGGCGGCGCTGGTGATGGCGACGGTCTCGGCCGGCTTGAGCTCTCCGGTCTTCTGCGCCGGGCCGATCCGGCGCAGTCTCACCGCCGCGCCCTGGCCGTCCAGAGCGAGCCAGCTCACCAGGGCGTCGCCCTTTTCGTCGAGGATCAGATCCACGCGACCGAGCGGCTTCCCGCCGTCGACCAGGAACGGCTTGCCGAAGGTGGCGCCGCCGTCCTGCGAGAACGCCAGCTGGACGCGCGGGCTCGGCGGGGCTGCCGTGAACCAGGCGACGGCGACGAGCTTGCCCCGGGCCGCGATGGCCGGGCCGTTCACCGGGCAGCCGGGAATCTTCCAGTTGTCGGAGCCGACGCGGACCGGCCGGCTCCAGCCCTTCGCCGTGCGTCGCAGCACGAAGATGTCGCGGACCTCGTCCGCGCTGCGGTCCCGGTAGGCCACCACCGGGCCGTCCGCGGCCTGGGCGGCGTCGGTCTGGCAGCAGTCGCAGACGCGGTCGTCCAGGATCTCGGTGTTCTTCGGGATTCCGCCTTCCAGCACGGCGGTGCGCATCGTCATGGCGCCCCCCTTCGCGGTCTCGCGGCCGTCCAGCCAGACGGCGCGCAGGCCGTTCGGACCGTCCGGAATCCAGGACACGAACCCGTGCTCGGCCGGGACGCCGTCGTCGTGGAGGAGGCCGGCCGGCTTCCAGGTCGCGCCGCCGTCCGTGGAGCGGGCCATATAGATACCGTAGGCGTAGGTGTCGTCGCCGGTCTTGGCCAGCCAGTGGGCGACCAGCGAGCCGTCCGGAGCCTGGGCCGCGGCCGGAAAGTCGGCCCAGTTGGCGAAGAAGCCGCGACCGGACGCCACCACCGAGGGCGCCGACCAGCGGCCGCCCGCGAACCGGGAAAATAGAAGACGGTGGCCGGTCGGCTCCTTGACCGGACCCAGAGGCTCCAGCCAGGTGAGGACAGGGTCCTTGCCGGCGAGCGTGAGGCTGGGCGCCATCGAGCCCGGACCGGCCGGAGGGTCGATCGAGGTCCAGCCGGCGGCCGACCCCGGCAAGCCGGAGAGTCCGGAGAGTCCGGAGAGCCCGGAGAGGAGACAGATCAGGGAGGACAGCAGCGCGCGCGGCAGATTCATGCCGATAGGATACCGAAAAGAGTCGGCTGGATGCGCGCTGGCTGTCCAGATGCGCCTGCGGGCGCTTCAGGGCGGCGAGACCAGCTCCAGGTGGACGTCGGCCAGGTTGCGGGAGATGAGGATCTCCACGGGAGTCGCCTTCCCGTCGGAGGTCAGCCAGAGGTCCAGCTTCCCCTTCCAGCGGCGCTCGCCGGGCACGTCGACACCGCGGATCGAGTAGTGGCGGGCCTTCACCCGTCCCGACCGGAGCCGGCGGGTCTCGGTCCCCAGGGGGATCACCACCACGGGATAGATCTTGCCGTCGGACCAGATCTGCATCCGCCGGGACCGGACCGGGGGGTCGCTGCGGATGGCATAGATGCCGGCCGCCACGTCGAGAACCCCGGACTTGTCCACGGGCTCGTTCTTCGACTTGGTCTCGCCGCGCCAGGAGTAGGAGCTCCAGGCCCGGATCGGCCGCAGGGTGGCGACCTCGATCTCGGAGCCGTAACGGAAGAACCCGTCCTTGCTCTGCTCCGACGTGATCGTCAGCTCGCTCTTCAGGTGACCGTTCGTCCGGTGGAACGTGAGGGAGCCGTCTCCCTGGTTGGGCAGGAACAGCCCGGCCATCGCGCCGAGGAAGTTCTTGAGCTGCCAGCGGTAGCGGAATTCCTCGTTCACCGGCTAGGCCGAGCCGGCCATGGCCGGAAACGCCAGGATCAGGGTGGCGAGAACGGCAGGAGCCAGGGAACGGAAAGATTTCATGGCAGTGATTTGTCCTGGGCGTCCCTCAGGCAGGACACTCGCGGCGCGCGGCTCTCCCGAGGGTCTCATTCGGAGAATAAGGATAGCAAGCTTCGCGCCAGGGCGCAGCCCGCCGGCCCCCAGCCAGGCCCGTCAGGCGCCGACCGGCGTCGTCGGCGGCGTTGGCGGCGGCGGAGCCGGAGCGGCAGGGGGTGCCGGAGTACCCAGGGGAGTACCCCGGGCGGGAGGCGTCGCCCCCGGGGCCGGATCGCCGGCCGGCCGGATCGCGTCGAAGTCGAGCAGATAGACCTCGCGATTCGCGCCCTTCGAATGGAACCAGACGGCGGCGGCGGCGCCGCTCGCGTCCTTCGGATAGAACCACGCGGTGACGCCGCGCTCCGGATACTCGCGCACGTCCTGCCGATTTGGCGGTCCAAGGAGGCGGCGGACCTCGTCCTCCTTCATCGCCTCGCGCACGAGCTTGAAGCGGGCGGCACTGATGTAGCGGCGCGCCTTCGCGGCCTCCAGCTCCTTGCGCAGGCTTTCGTTGTCCGGGTCCGTGGCCAGGGCGGTTTCGTAGATCTCGATGGCGCGGCGGTAGTCGCCGCCCTGCTCGATGAACTCGCGGGCGAGGAGGGCGTCCTCGCCGCTCTTCATCCGGATGGCCGCGCGGAGGCGCTCGTCCAGCTCGTTCAGAGGGCTCCGGGGGCCGGGGGTCTTGCCGTCAGTCCCGGCGGCACCGGCATCATCGGCAATACCGGCCACGGTCGCGTTGTCGTTGATGAAGGCGACGAGGCGTTGATTGAGCTCGACGGAGAGGCGGGAGACGCCGTCGCGGAGACGGGCGATGTCCGCAGGATTGGCAGGATCGGCGGGAGTGGCGGGATCGGCAGGGTTGGCGGGCTTGGGCGTGCCCGCTTCGAGCTGAGCCAGGCGGGCGCGCTGGGCGTCGAGCCGCGTCTTCGTGGCCTGCAGCCACTTCCACTCACCCTCGCTGGCGCTGCTCGCGCCGGACCGGGCGCTCCGCCCTTCCTCCTGGCCGGACTGGCGGCAGGCCGGGAGAAGGACCAGCGTCCCCAACCCAAGACAGCCCAACAAAAGACCGTAGATCGCGGTGTTTCCAGCTCGGGGCCTCCCTGCCATTGCCTGCCTCCTTGCCGGCGAGCACCGTACCACAGCCGGCCCCCCTCCGGGAACGCCGTCCTAAGCCCTTCTCTTTCAAAGGGATTCGAACCTTGACATGCGAGGGTGCGTACAGAATAATCGGTTGCTTCAAGCAGGTTCGTTGTCGGGAATGCCCGCGGAGAGCCGAGGATCTGAGATGTCCCTTTCGGAAAAAGTCCAGCAACTCAATCGCGAGATCGGCTCCGCCATGGAGCACGCCATGGAGCAGGTGCGGCAGGAGGTCTCGCAGTGGCTGAGCACCAGCAACGAAGAGATCCTGGGGCGCCTCTCCACCCTGAAGCCCGAGGTTCCCGAAACGTTCCTGGCCCAGGACGACCTGGGACCGGCCGTGGGCGCCGCCGTCGCCGAGATGACGGAGCGCGTCCGGGCCGAGGAGCGCGAGAAGGCCCGTCTGGAGGCGCGTCTGGAGGCGAGAGAAGACGCCCGGCGTGAAGCCGCGGCAGCTCCGCCGGCGCCGGCCGGCGCCGACATCGCCGGCATTGCCGATCTGCGTGCCGCCCTGAGCGCCATCGACCGCGCCCGCTCGCAGGCCGAGATCCTCAACGCGCTCCTCCAGGAGTCCAACCGCTTCGCCACCCGCGCCGCCATTCTCCTGCTGCGCGGCAGCGAGGTCCGGGTGTGGAACGGCGCCGGCTTCGGCGACGCCGATGCCGCGCTCCGGCAGGTCAGCCTGGGCATTCCCGCCGAAGGCGCCTGGCGCCAGGTCTTCACCGGCCAGGGCCCGGCCTACCTGTCGGCCTCCGACTGCGCCCTGCTGTGCAGCCGCATCGAAGCGCCGCTCGCCCACCAGGGCGCGCTCGTGCCGATGATCCTGCGCGACCAAGTGGCCGCGGCGGTCTACGCGGACCGCACCGACGACCAGCCGATCGCCGCCGAAGCCCTCCAGATCCTCGCCTACACGGCGGCGCTGGCCATCGAGTCGCTCTCGTTCCGCGAGCGCGCCTCCACGGCGACCCTGGCCGAGTTCGCCGGGGAGCCGGCTCCGGCGGCGGTGCAGCCCGAGCCGATCGCCGAGCCCGAGCCGACCGCGCCGGAGCCCGAGATCACCGCCGAGCCCGAGCCGGCCGAGCCGACCGTGCCGGAAATCGAAGCCGAGGCCATCGCGGAACCCGAATCCGAGTCCGAGACCTCCGTCTGGTCCGCGCCCGCGGCGGAATCCGAGGCCGGCCCCGAGACCCTGAGGACCGGCCCCATGCCGGTCACGGTCGGCGGATGGGACAGCTACGAGCCGGCTCCGATCCCCGAGGAGGTCGAAGCCGTCCCCGAGCCCGCTCCGGCGACGGCAGTACCGGCCCCCTGGGCCTCGTCCGAGGAGACCTCGCCGTACGGCGTCGAGCCCGAAGCGGTCGCCGACACGGCGGCCAACGACGGCGAGGGCACCGGCACGCCGACGCAGCAGGTGGACCTCCGCATCCTCCACGTGGCGGCCGGCATCACCGATCCGCCGACCACGGCGTCCGCTGCGGCTCCAAGTATCGCGGCCGACAGCCCCGACGCCACTGTTCTCCTCCAGCGGCCCAACCTCCGCGAGGTCATGAACACGCCGACCGCGGCTTCCGTCGTGGAACGCCCCTCGACCCCTCCGCCACCGCCGATCCGCGCGGTCCCTCCTCCGCCTCCCGCGGCGTCCCCGACGGCGGCAGCGGCGGACGACACCGCGTCGGCGGCCGTCTCGGCCACTCCCGAGGTCCGTCCCCCGAGCGATCTCCAGGGACCGGGCTGGGCCTTCGCCAGCACCCGCGTTCCGGTCGCGCCGAACGACGAGGCCCTGCACGAGGAAGCCCGCCGGCTCGCCAGGCTGCTCGTGAGCGAGATCAAGCTCTATAATGAAGAGCAGGTGGAAGAGGGACGACGGAAGCGCGACATCTACGAGCGTCTGCGCGAAGACATCGACCGTTCCCGGCAGATGTACGAGGAACGTGTCGAGCAGCGCATCCTCAAGACCACCGACTATTTTTACCAGGAGCTGGTTCGGATTCTGGCCTCGGGCGACGCCCGGGCCCTCGGGATCTGAGCCGCCCCGAACCGAGCAGCAACCCGGCGCCGGCTTCGGCCGGCGCCCGTTGAGGAGTCGTTTGAGACGTTGAGCAGCTTGAGCCGTCCGCCGCAGTCCTCCGTGGGGGCCGATCGATCCGGTCAGGCGCATTGCGCCGGGGCCCGATCCCAGTACATCCGCGCGCGCTGGTCGTTCGCAGCCCCCGTCCTCGTCCTTCTCGTTCCTCTCCTCCTGGGCGCTTCCGCGTCGTCTCCGATCCGGCCGAATCCCGGGCTCCCCCTGGGCAGCCGGGCCGACCGCACCGCGCTCCTCTACGCGGACGCCGCCGCGGCCGTGCGGAAGGGCGACTGCGCCGGAGCGGCCCGCACGCTCTCGCCTCTTACGTCGGGGGACGGTGCCGAGGCCGAGTTTGCGCGTCTGGTCGGCGGCTTCCACGCCTACTCCTGCAAGCAGCCGGGGCTGGCCGAGGAACGCCTGTTCGCGGCGCAGGACCCGGGCGGTCCCTTGGAAGACTGGCGGCTGTACGCCCTCGGCGACGTCGCGCGCACCCGGAACCACGTGCTCCTGGCCCAGGCGTCGCTCGCCCGGCTGCTCGGCGACTATCAGGACTCGCCGCTGCGGTCGAAGGCCTTCGCCGCCGCGGCCCGGCTCGCCTGGGAGCAGCAGGACGCCCCGCGCGCCCTCGAGCTCATCGGCCGCGCCCGCACCGAGACGATCGCCGCCGCCGAATCCGCCAGCCTGGAATCGCTCGCCTGGGAGATCGGCACCCGCCTCGGGGACGAAGGCATCCGCCGCGAAGCGGCCCGCCGGCTGCTGTCCGCCGCGCCGGCCCGGGCCTCCGAGCTGGCCGTGGCCGAGATCTTCCGCCAGCCCTCCGGCGTTCTCGCCTGGGCCGACATCCTGTCGCCCCAGCAGCTCAAGCTGCGCGCCCGTTCCCTGCTCGACCTCAAGCTGACGGCGAGCGCCCTGGAGACCCTGGACTCCGTCGACCTGCGCAGCCGGGATCTGGAATGGACGCTGCTCAAGGCCGACACCCTGACTCGGCTCCAGCGCGGCGACGAAGCGCTTCTCGTCCTGGGCAGCCGATCCGCTGCAAATCCCCAGGAGATCGTCGCCCTGGAGTGGGCGCGCTCCCAGGCCGCCTCCGAGGCGGCGACGGCGCGGCGCGGCCGGACGACCCCCACCGCCGAGCGGATGCGGTACCGGGAGGCCTCCCACCTCCACCTGCGCAAGGTCGGGTTCACCCCTGTCGGCACCGCCGGTGCGGGCGGCACCGTCGGTACCGCCGGCAATCCCGGGCTGGCCGTGAAGGCCCTGCGCGAGCTGTACAAGGATCTCGCGGACAACGACCGCTTCGAAGAGTCGATCGAGGTGCTGCGCCAGCTCCGCAAGATCTCGCCGAAAGACACCACCGGCGCCGAGCATCTCTGGCTGCGCGGCTGGCGCGAGTACGGCCGGGAGAACGCCTCGGGCGCCGTCGGCTACTGGACCGAGCTGTACGCCCTCTATCCCGAGGACAGCAACGGCCGCCGCGGACGCTACTGGACCGCCCGCGCCTTCGATCGCCTCGGCGAGACCGAGCGGGCCCAGCAGATCTACCGCGAGGTCGCCTCGGCGGACACCAACGACTTCTACCGCAAGAACGCCCTCACCCGGCTGCGCGGCCAGGCGCCCGCGGTCGACGAGCGGGGCGTCGAGCCCTGGCCCGAGGCCCCCTCCCTCCAGAGGGCGCGACTGCTCACCGATCTGGGCCTCGAAGGGCTGGCCCTGGCCGAGATGAGCGCGGTCCAGAGCGCCGTCGGCCCGGCGGACGAGCGCGCGGTCCGCGCCCTCGAAGCCCTGATCGAGGCCCGCCAGGGCGACCGCCGCAAGAGCGTGCTGACCATCCGCAAGGCCTTCCCGGCCCTGGGCACGTCCTACCAGGCCACCCTGCCGGAGGAGGCGCGGCGCCTCTACTACCCCATCGAGTACCAGGAGACCATCCGCACCTGGGCCTTGCGCAACCAGATCCCGCTCCACCTGGTCTTCGGCGTCATCCGCCAGGAGAGCGCCTTCGACACCCAGGCCCAGAGCTGGGCGGGGGCGCGCGGCCTGATGCAGCTCATGCCGGCCACGGCGCGCGAGCTGGCGGGCAAGGCCGGTCTGCCGTACACCCACGAGAGGCTCTCCGACCCCAACTTCAACGTCCGCCTCGGCACGACCTACCTGAGCCAGGTGCTGGAGATGTTCGACCACAACGTCGAGCTGTCCCTGGCCGGCTACAACGGCGGTCCGTACCGGATCAAGCGGCTGTGGAAGGAAGCCGGGAGCCGCGAGATCGACAGCTTCCTCGAAGGCCTGAACATCGAGGAGTCGAAGATCTACGTGAAGCGGATCCTGGTGCTGTCGGACAGCTACCGCCAGCTCTATCCGCCGCCGGGCTGAGGGCCTTCCCACCGGTTTTCCCTGTCTCTACGAACCTTCTCCCGCCGCAAAGAACCTTTCCCGGTCGCGGGAGAAGGTTCTCGGCCGCGGGATAACCTTCTCCCGCTGTCGATAAGCTTCTCCCGCTGTCGATAAGGTTATCCCGCGACGGATAACGTTATCCCGCCGCAAACAAGGTTCTCCCACGGCGGAGAACCTTCCCGGCCGCCGGATAAGGTTCTCCCGCGGCAGATAAGCTTTCCCCGCTCCGGATAAGGTTATCCCGCGGCCGAGAACCTTCTCGGCGGCGGGATAACCTTCGTAGCCGGCCGCGAAGGTTATCGGCGGATTCGGAACGTCCAGAAAGAGCTCTGAAAGGTGCCCGAAGAATGACACATCTTGCGAGCCAGGCCGGCCCCGGACCGGTGCCGGATCCACCCAAGCGGTCACCCATGGCGGCGCAGGATCCGGTTCCGTTCTGGGAAGCCATGAAGGTGTGGACCCGGGTCGCGCTTCAAAGCTTCGGCGGACCGGCGGGACAGATCGCGGTCATGCACCGCATTCTCGTCGAGGAGAGGCGCTGGATCAGCGAGCAGCGATTCCTGCATGCCCTCAATTACTGCATGCTGCTGCCGGGGCCTGAAGCGCAGCAGCTCGCCACCTACATCGGCTGGCTCCTGAACGGCACCGCCGGCGGCCTCGCCGCGGGGATCCTCTTCGTGCTCCCGGGGTTCATCGCGATCCTGGGCCTCTCCATCCTCTACGCCGGCTTTGGAGGCACGGCTTTCGTCGCAGCGTTGTTCTACGGCCTGAAGCCTGCAGTGATGGCGGTGGTGGTCGAGGCGGTGATTCGCATCGGCCGGCGGTCGCTCAAGAACGGAGCCCTGATCGGGATCGCCGTCCTGGCGTTTCTGGCCATCCACGTCTTCAAGGTCCCCTTTCCGCTGATCGTGGTCGGCGCGGGCCTGGCCGGCTGGCTGGGCGGCCGCGTCCTGCCGGAGACCTTCGGCGCAACCCGGATGCATGAGCCCGGCAGCGCGCCGCCAGGGGCCGAGCCTCTGGCGGATGCCCAGGTGAATCGCGTCCGGCCCTCCCTGGGGCGATCCCTCCGGGTTCTCGGCGTGGGCTTGACGCTCTGGTTCGTCCCGATGCTGGCGCTCGTCGCCGTCTTCGGCTGGCAGCACGTTCTCGTTCAGGAAGGGATCTTTTTCAGCAAGGCCGCGGTGGTGACCTTCGGCGGCGCCTATGCAGTGCTCGCCTACGTCGGCCAGCGGGCGGTGGAGACGTATGGCTGGCTCAAGCCGGGCGAGATGCTGGACGGCCTGGGCATGGCCGAGACGACGCCCGGCCCCCTCATCATGGTGCTTCAGTTCGTCGGCTTCATGGGGGCCTATCGCCTGGCTGACGGGCTCGATCCGCTGCTGGCTGGAATCCTCGGCTCGGTGGTGACGGTCTGGGTCACCTTCGTACCCTGCTTCCTCTGGATTTTTCTCGGTGCGCCTTATATCGAGGCTCTCCGCGGGAACCGCGCCCTGAGCAGCGCGCTGACCGGGATCACGGCGGCGGTGGTCGGAGTCATCTTGAACCTCGCCGTCTGGTTTTCTCTCCACACTCTTTTCGGAGAGGTCGGCGAAGCCCGCCGGATGGGCCTGCACTGGCTCGTGCCGGCCTGGAAGACCCTGGATGCCGCAGCCCTGGTCATCGCGGTGTTCGCGTTCCTGGCCCTGTTCCGGTGGAAGATCGGCATGCTGAAGACCCTCGCCGTGAGCGCCACGGCCGGTTTGCTCTGGTTTCTTGCGGCGCATGCCCTCTCGTGAAGCCTCGATTCGGTGCCAGGCTCTCTCCCGCGACCGAAGAACCTTATCGGCGGATTCGGAACGTCCAGAAAAAAGACTCTTGACAAGAACGGCAGTCTTTGTCAGTCTCCCGCCCCTGTCGTGCGGTTCTTTGCAGTCCTGAGGCCTTGGAAGAGCCGCGCTCGTGTTCCTTGACAACTTGGAGGAGTGGCGGCCGCCGTGTCCAAGGCCGCCGCCATTCCGACCCGTGAGGCCCGCCCGCCGGGGAGGGGGTGGAAACGGCCGGAGGTGTGCGCAGTCAAAGAGCTGAGCGCCCCTCCGAGGACCAGGGGTGCCTCCGCGACACAGACCTCCCCGACTTTTTCGTCGACTTGCCGACGGCTCACCATTGGCGCCTTGCCGCACCCTCTGGAGTGAAGCCGCATCCCCTTCCTCTGGAGAGACGCCATGTCCGAACGCCGCCGGGGCTCTGCCCTCCGCTGGGCCAGCCTGTCCGCTGTCCTCGTCTGTCTTCTATCCGCCAACGGCCTTGCCGCCGAGAGTTGGCGCGCACCCCGGCTCGGCCGCGAGCTGGTGATCGTGGAGAAGACCCGCCCGGGAACTGGCGAGCCCGCCGGCCTTCTTCCTGCGTCGGTTCTGGAGGCGCTCGGCCCGGACTTCGTCGACTACAAGAGCTTCGCGGCTGCCCGGCTCGACCCTGAAGCCGCCGCCGCGCTCAAGAAGCTGGCTCGCGAGGAGGGCTTCGGAGTCCTGCTCGGCTCCCGAAGGCCGATCCAACTGCCTTTCCGAGAGCTTGACCCGGCGCAGCCCGACGCGGTCCCGAGAGGCTGGGAGGGAAGCTCGCTTCAACCCGCCCCGGTCCCCGGCCTCTACGTCGTCCACTTCGCCTTTCCCATCGAAGCGGACTGGACCGAAGCCCTCGCCAGCTGCGCCGGCTCCAGGCCTCTCTATCTGGGAGACGGCACCTTCCTCGTCCGTGCCGGGAAACTCGCCGCCATCTCAGGCTGCGGCGTCGCCCCCTACCTCGACTGGGCCGGCTCCTCTCTGACCACCGACCGGATCGACCGGAACGAGCTCGACAAGGCCGGAGACGAAATCCTCACCTGGACGCTCGGCTTCCTTCCCGGCCTCGAAGAGCACGAGGCGCTCGCGGAGCTGCCGGCCGCCATGGAGGTTCTCGGCACCAGCCGCTGGGACAGCGACGACACGCTTTCCGTGACCGTCCGCGCCGGCCGGTCCGAGTTGGAGGCTCTTCTGAAAACGAGCCCCCGGCTCTTCGGAGCCTCGCCGGCCGGCGAAGCTCACCTCTCCGACGAGCGCCAAGGCCTGATCATCGCCGGCCGCCACAACGGCACCCAGATCACGCCCTATCCCGGCACCCCGGGGTACACCCCCTACCTGACATGGCTGAGCAACCGGGGGCTGCGCACTGCAAGCAACCAGCAGACGGTAGCCGTGTTCGACACCGGATACGACGACGGAACCGGTCCAACCGGCGCCCATCATCCCGATTTGGAGAATCCGGAGCGGCTCATCGATAATGCCAACTATGTCCCAGCCACTCCGACCGCCGTCACCACCGACGCCCAAGGCCACGGCACGATGGTGGCCGGGGTGATCGTAGGCAACGGTGCCGGCAGCGGCACCAAGGACGCCCAGGGCTTTTACCTCGGCACCGGCATCGCCCCGGACGCGAAGATCGTGGCCGTGCAGATCTGGGCCAGGATGGGGGCGGACTGCACGATCAGCAACATCATCAACAAGACCCTGAATCCCGGCCTCCCGAAGCTCAGAGCCGCCATAACTTTCAGCCGGACGAATGCGTCGGGTGGAGACAAGGCGCTGATTGCCAACCACAGTTGGAACACAGGGGTCAACCGGTACGATGAGCATGCCAAACTCCTTGATGAGCGAACCGTGGATGCCAATCCAGATCTTGCTGGAATTCAGCCGATGCTCATGGTTGTCGCAGCAGGTAACAGTGGTGATAGCCCGAACACCGTTGAAAACCCTGGGACCGCCAAGAATGTGGTTGCTGCCGGGGCAACTCAGAACTACCGCCCCTCTTTGGAGGCAGGTGCTCCGCCCAACACCTGCGATCCTCAGGCCCCTGCAAAGTTCACCACGGAAGCTGACCAACTCCGCCAAGTGAGTCCGTTCAGCGGAAGAGGAGTTCACTTCGCAGCATGGCCGGACTTTCAACTCGTTCACAACATTCGCGTCAAGCCTGACCTCGTTGCTCCGGGGGGCCGGATTTTCTCGACGGTCCCCTACGCGGCCACTTCGAGTTATGTCTGCCAGGGAATCTGCCGGGACTATTGGCCGGATACGCTGCCACCGACCGACTATCACTCTTACGCACAAGGTACGAGCTTTGCGGCGCCTGTCGTGGCCGGCGTTGCCGCGTTGCTCCGCAAGCAGCTTCTCGATGCCGGTATCAATCCCTCGCCCAGCCTTTTGAAGGCCGGACTCATCGCGACCGCAGACAATCTCAACGCTGCGGGTGATCATCGGCCAAGCAATGACTTCGGATGGGGGCCTGTCAACCTGGATCGAGCCACGGCCACCAGTGTCCGCCGCTACCTTGTCAACGAAGATCCAGCGTTGGCCCTCACTACCGGCCAGGAACGCACATGGACTCGAGTTATCGATAATCTCGGGCAAGACACCCTCATTGTGCTTGTCTGGAGCGACCTCTCCTCACCTGCACCTGCCAACACTCCAAGTCTGATCAACGACTTGCGGCTCACGGTTGAATCGTTCCCTGGGAACAGCTTCTGGCGAGGAAATAACTTCAATGAGAACGTATCAGGAGTCGACAATGGCTTCTCGTACACCTACATCGTCGGAGGCGATCCCGGCGTGAGTGATGCCGTGAATAACGTGGAGGCCGTCTTTATCCCCAAGAATACCTTCGCAGCAAATCAGCAGATCGTGATCCGGATAACTGGGCAGTCCGTCCCGTCCGGCTCGCAAACTTTCGCCCTGTATGCATACAATGTCCGGTAGGAGGTTGTCCCATGAGACCATCACGAGCGCTGGTCGGCGCCTTCGCGATTGCATGCTTGTTGTCGCTGGCCAACGGGCGCAGCGAGGCCGCCGAGCTAACCCGGCCGCTTACCGATGAAGACGTCGCCTGCAACGAGCGGCAACTTGAGCGACTGCTCCGCAGGCTGAAAGCCGGGGATGAGAGCATTGCCTACCCACAGGTTCCCAAAGGCGTTCTCGTAACCTACAGCAACTCGGTAGGTTTCTACGAAGGGCTTGCCCTTACCATGCAGCATTGGCGCCTCGACATTGGCCAGACTCCGCCGCGAGACGCCGTTGAGCACTACCTCGCCTTCAACATTAATCCCAGCATTCGGACCCTTCTGGTCAACCCGGGGCGGCCGCAACTCGGCCAGGTCAGCATCGGCCGCGAGGAGAGCAACTCCAACATGGTCAGCCCTGGAGATTACTTCGAGCTCAAAGTCGAGATCGATCCAAGTCTACCTGGCAATCCTCAGCCCGACTTCCTCGTGATCAACAACTATAAGATTCCTGGCCCTGGCGAACCCTATAATGGATTCCTCGCCAACAGCACCAAGCCGGGGCGCGGCCTGAGTGAGGACGGCCTTCTGACGCCCTGCCACGACAAGCTCACTCCTTTTGACCGGCACGTCTTCGCCATCCTGCAAAGAATGACCCGCTTCTATCTGGCCGGATTCGGCCTGCTCGACTGGAAAGGGGCCATCTTTCGCGGAGCGGATCCTCATACGTACCGCTTCAATATCTTTGCAGTCCAAGGGGCCAGCAACCCTCCGCTAGATAGGGTTGCTGGAGAGATCCATCTCTCCTGGACACCGTCCGGCAAGCTGACGACTGGCACATGGGCGATGTTGCCTCTATGCCGGGAGGGGCAGGATCTCGGCTGCTCGAAGCTCCTGATCGGCGCCGGGGCGGCGTTGGTTACGCCAGTGTTTGGTGGCTCGGGAAGATACGACTTGAACGACGAGTTTTTGACAGGAATTGACCTCTACACTGACGGCGTTCCAGGTCCCTCTGTGACGGTGGACTTCGAGAAGATGCTCTCCGGGACAACCTGGAACACGCCGCCGTTCTAAAGCAGTGCCTTGCCTCTATTCCCGGCTGGCTCCTCAAATCGCCGTCCCTCGTCGTGGCGCGCAAGGAAGAGGTAGGCCAGGACGTTGCGGGCCAGCTCGGCCGTGGCCGCGTCGGTCTCCACGGCCTGCTGGAACAGCCGCAGCGCCTTCTGGGCCTCCAGGTGGACTCCCTTGGATTGAAAGGCGCCGGTCAGCTCCAGGGTGAGCGCCTTGACCTCCCGCGTGTGGCCGGCGGCGAGGAGGAGGCCGGCCTCTTCCAGGAGGCACAGGGCCACGTCGAAGGTCATCTTTTCCTGCTCGAACTTCTGCCGTGCCTCGGCCAGGAGCCGCCGGGCGCCGTCGCGTTGGCCGAGCCCGGCCAGGATCCGGCCCTCCAGCCAGGTCACGCGAATCAGAAAGATCCGGTCTCCCAGGCCCTCGGCGAGGCCTCGGACCAGCTTGACCAGATCCTCCGCCTGGGCGTGGTTGCCCAGGTGGGTGTGGATCACGGCGAGATTGAACCGCTGCATGTAGAGCAGGCGCGAGTCTCCCAGGGCTTCCACGCCGGGGCCGGCTTTCAGGAAGGTGGCGAGGGCGCGGCCGTAGTCGCCCATGACCGCATAAGTGCCACCCCTCTTGATCAGCACCCGCTCCACGTGGTGGCTCACGGTCTCGGCTTTCTCAAAGAGCCCAAGGGCCTCGCCGAACCGGCGCTGAGTCCGACGGAGCGACCCTTCGAGGTCGAGCAGCCGGCCGGGGTCGAGAAGGCCCCAGGGATCGGCGCCTTCCTCCCAGAGAGGTTTCGCCCAGCGGACGAGGCAGATCTCGGCGGCTTCGAGCCTGCCCCGCACCCTGAGAATGTTCATCCAGTGGGCCATGGCATAGGCGCGGACCCGGAGGCGCCAGCCTTTCGGCCCCTTCACCCTCCACGCCACCGCCAGGGCGAGCCGCGCCCAGCCGGCGGCGCTGGCCAGATCGCGTGACGCCTCCGCCTCGGACTCCGCGCAGCACCGCTCGGCGAGCGCCCAGCCCTGGTAGTCCTCGTTCAGCCTCACCACGGCCAGCCGGGCGCGGCGGCTCAGGCGGCGCAGCTCCGCGAACCGGACCTCAGCCTCGGCTCGGTCGCCGGGCGATGGCGGGCGTTCGGCGGCCGGCAGCGTCAACAGGCGCCGGACCGCGCTCGCGCCGTGGCGGATCATCGCCGCGGTCAGGCCGTCGAGCAGCGCTCCCGCGCCGTCCAGGCTCCTGCGGAAGGCGCTTCTCTGGGTCTCATAAAGCTCCAGCAGCTCGCCGGCGTCGTCCCGGGAGATGCCGGCGCCCAGCTCGGCCAGGGCCTTCAGGTCGGGCTCGCCGGGTATGGGGCTCCCTTGCTCCCACTGATCGATTCGGACGGGGCTCCGGCCGGTCTTCTTCCCGAACGCGATCTGGCTGAGCCCGGAAAGCGCCCGGAGCAGGCGCGCGATCAGAGTCTCCGGCTTCATGGTTCCGCTCATGCGCGTCCCTCCACCAAGAAAAACACCCGATTTTCGTGGACCCGGCACCTATAGTGGCAGGCGCGGCCCGCCGGGCCAGGGAGGTCCGGCGTCGACGCCGTGCCGGAGACACCCCCATGCGCCGAGCCCTTCTCATTGTTGCCATCGCCGCCTCCCTCCTCAACCCTGGTGTAAGTTCCAGCCTTGTCGACTCTCTGTGGAGCCTGCTCTCTTCGGCCTCGGCAGCCGTCGACGCAGGCTGCATCGGCGACCCAAGCGGCGGCTGCCAGCCCGCCCCGCAGACCGACGAGGGCTGCATTGCGGACCCCAGCGGTTGCCCGAAGGGATCATGATTCGAACCGCAAGCCCTGGTCGTGGCGCGCAAGGAAGAGGTAGGCCAGAACGCGGCGGGCCAGCGAGACCGTGGCCGCGTCCGTCTCCACGGCCTGCTGAAACAGCTGGAGCGCGGCCAGGGCCTCGCGGTGGACTCCCTTGGATTGGAACACCACCGCGAGGTCCAGGCTGAGCGCCTTGACGTCGCGGGTCCGGCGGCCGGCGAGCAGCAGAGCTGCCTCTTCCAGCAGGCACAGCGCCACGTCGTAGGCGAGCCCCTCGGATTCGAATCTGTTGCGGGCTTCCTTCAGCAGCGAGCGGGCGGCCTCCCGGCTTCCCAGGCCGGCCAGGATTCGCCCCTCCAGCCAGAGCACACGAACCAGAAAAAGGTCGTCGCCCAGACTCCTGGCGAGGTCGCGTACCTGCTCAACCAGCTCCGAGGCCTCGGAGAATCTCCCAAGGTGTGTGTACGTCACGGCGAGATTGAAACGCTGCATGTAGAGCAGGCGCGAATCGCCTCGGCGCTCGACACCGGGGCCGGCTTCCAGCAACACCGCGACAGCCTGCTTGTACTCACCCATAACCACATAGGTGGTCCCCATCTTGATCAGCACGCGCTCGGGGCACCGGCTCAAGGGCGTGGCCTTCTCGAATAGGGCGAGTGCCTCGGGGAACCGGCGCTGGCCCCGGCGCAGAGATCCTTCGAGGTCGAACAGACGTCCCGGATCGAGCGCGCCGGCCGGGTCGAAGCCCGCCTTCCAGAGCCGCCAGGCTTTCTCGAAGCAGGCCTCAGCGGCCTGGAGCTCACCGCGCACCCGCAGGATGTTCGCCCAGTGGGCCAGGGCGTACCCGCGGATGGCATTGCGCCAGCTCTGTGGCCCGCGCACGAGCCAGGCGACCGCCAGCGCGAGCCGCGCCCAGGCCGCCGCTTCCCGAACGTTGCGCGACGCTTTGTTCTCGGACTCCTCGCAGCAAAGCTCCGCCAGCGCCCAGACCTGAAACCGCCGGGTCAGCCTCACCACCGCCAGCCGCGGGCGCCGGTCCAGCCGCCGTAACACCTCCAGAAGCCCCTTCGCCTGCCGGCGGCAGAACGGCAATTCGAAGACGTGCGGGGCGGTCTCCCCGAGAGGCGCGGTTCGCAATCGCCTCACCGCTGCGGTCAGGAACCGGCGGTAGCCGCGGGACATCCGCCGCACGGCCTCCTCGACCGCGCTCAGCTCCTCGTCCGACAGATCCTCCGCCCGGTCGATCTCGTCGAGCGCCTCCAGACAGGAGGTCACCGCCGTCGCCGAAGCCCGGCGGGGAGCCGCGGCCGGCAGCACGCCGGGCAGCAGAGCCTCGTAGACCTCGGTGTCCAGATCCCCCGATTTCCTCTTGCGGGCGAGCGCTTCCGCCACCTGCGCGTGGGATCGTCCCGTGCGGACGGCGATCTCCTTGTATCCCCATCCGTTGCGCAGCGCGAGCACCGCCAGCACGAGCTGCCGCAGCCTGAGCTTGATCCTGAGCATCTGGCAAGTCTCCTTTTGTCAGCTCTTCAATCAATCAGGTGCTTGCACTCGCGATTGCGGGACACGGCTGGGGGGAAAAAAGTGAAGCGGCTCGCGGAGAAAGACGATTCTCGCCAGCCGCGGGTGTTGTTTCTCCACGAAAACCGGGTGAAGCCTTGGGTGAGACTAAGCCCGCCGCCTCTTTCAGAATCGCCGCACCATGTTCAAGACCCGCGAGATCCCGATCCTGGAGACGGAGCGCCTGAGGCTCCGGCCCTTCCAACCCAGCGATTTCGAAGATGCCGCCGCCATGTTCGGCGATCCCGAGGTGATGCGGTACCTGGGCCGCGGAACCCCCTACAGCCGGGAGCTGACCTGGGGGAACCTGGCCTACATGGCAGGCCACTGGCAGTTCCTGGGCTATGGAATGTGGGCCGTCGAGGAGAAGGCGACCGGGCAGCTCGCCGGCCGGATCGGCTGCTGCCAGCCCTATGGCTGGCCGGGCTTCGAGCTGGCCTGGGCCCTCGTGCGCAGCCGCTGGGGCCGCGGCTATGCCACGGAAGGAGCCCAGGCCGCGATGGACTGGGCTTTCGAAATCCTCGAGCAGGACCGGGTCATCAGCCTGATCCATCCCGAGAACCACGCCTCGATCCGGGTCGCCGAGCGCCTCGGGGAGCACCTCCAGGGGCGGACCCCGATTCTGGGAGTCGAGCACCTGGTCTATGGCGCAGAGCGGCCCGAGGTCGGCGTCAGGCAGCTCTGCACCCATCCGTCGGGGCGCAGCTTCGCCGCGTGAGGGCTTCAGCTCAGCCCGGGATCTCCGCCTCGACGAGCAGGGCGAGCAGCGTCAGCGACTCCTGCCAACCGAGATAGCAGGCTTCGGCCGGAATCATCTCGGGAATGCCTTCCTGCACGATGCTCACCTCGGTTCCGACGGACACGGCCTTCAGGGACACGGTCGTCACCATCTGCCCGGGCAGGTTCGGATCGTCGAAGACGTCGGTGTGGCGGATGCGCTCGTTCGGCACCAGCTCGAGGTACTCGCCCCCGAACGAGTGGCCGCCGCCCGTGCTGAAATTCGTGAACGACATCTTGTAGGTGCCGCCCACCTTCGCATCCAGGTGGTGGACCTTGCCGGTGAAGCCGTTCGGGGGAAGCCACTTGACCATGGCGTCGGGATCGAGGAACGCCCGGTAGATTCGCTCCGGCGGCGCCTGGAGCACACGGTGCAGTTTCACGGCGTTGGTAGACATATCGTCTTTCGTCCTCCCGCTCGGGAACAGGGCTCAATTGCCCTGGACTACACAACCCGCAAAGCCTAGGGGAGCGCGGGAAGGGCTGTCAATCAGTCGAATATGCTAGCCTATGTCAATGCATAGGCCGCGAGAGATCGCGACCGGGAGGAGCTCATGCAAGCTGAACGTATCGTGCGTCTGTTCCGAAACGGACGGAACCAAGCCGTTCGAATTCCCAGGGATCTCGAGCTAGCAGGTAGCGAAGCCTTGATCCGGAGGGAGGGAGATCGGCTGATTCTAGAGCCCGTGCCCCGCAAGTCACTCTTGGTGCTTCTGTCTTCGTGGGGACCGCTCGACGAGGAGTTTCCGGATATCGATGACCTCGCACCAATCGAGGATGTGACGCTCTGATGGTCCGCTATCTGCTGGATACCAACATTCTTTCGGATCTCCTCCGCAATCCGGGCGGCAATACAGCTCGAAGGCTGGCCGTAGTAGGAGAGTCCGCAGTAGGCACCAGCATCATCGTCGCCAGTGAGCTTCGCTACGGAGCCGCCAAGAAGGGATCACCTCAGCTAACGGAGCGCATCGGGCTGCTGCTGGCCAGTCTCGAAATTTTCCCCCTCGACAAGGACGCCGACCAGCGTTATGCCGAGATCCGCTCTCACCTCGACCGAGCCGGAACACCCATCGGGCCCAATGATCTCCTGATCGCGGCTCATGCGCTGGCCCTCGACTTGACGCTGGTGACCGACAATGTCGCGGAGTTTGGCAGGGTGCCGGGGCTGGCCATAGAAAACTGGCTTGCCTCTTAAGGTTCCCTCTCCAATCTACCGCTGCGGCTAAGCTTATCCGCACTGGAGCAGGCAGGAGGCCCGAACTGCTGGGGCCCCGCGGCCATGCTACGGAAGTCGGAAGGGGCAGCCGCGGCGAGAAGGCGGGTTGGTGGAAGCCAACGGCCCCCACCAACCCCGTTCAGTTCCTCAGATGCATTTGCAGTCGAAACCGCCGGGACCGCTGCCCGGCAGGCAGTACGCCTGACCGGCACACCAGGTGAGGAAGCAGCCGATCCCGAACTCCGCCGCCAGGCAGCTGGAATCGTTCAGAGTCGCGCGCTGAAGAACCGCCGTCGTCGGGCACTGACTCGGCGAAGGAAACCGGTCGGCCGTCTGGATCCAGAGCTGACCGGAGGCCAGCGTCCGCACCGGCCCCGCGACGGACGACACGTTGCCGGCGGCATCCCGCAGCACGAGCCGAAGAGGCTCACTGGTCGGAACCGCCGAGCGTACCTGCGTGGGAAGGGTGACGGCATAGCCGCCAGCAATGGCAGAGACCCCGGTCGCAGCCACCTTGCACTGCGCCTGGAGCGGGGCGAGCCCCGCGAGCATCAACAGACCGATCGAGAGCATGAGTTTCTTCACGTGACGTCCTCCGGAGAAGTGAGAGCTTCCTCTCGTTGTTCCGTCAGCCGATCGCATCGCGCGGCTGTTCTATAGAGGAGAACGTATGGGTATTGAAGGATGCTCACAGGGTAGTGAGAGCCTCCCGAGGAGGTGACACTCCTTTGATCTGCTGCCCGTTGACACCACGGGGCATTGCAAAGGGTTACGAAGGCGGGACGCCACAGGCTTCCGGGGACGGGTGCAGGCGCAGGATCACCACGCTGGCATCGCTGTAGCCGGGGCCGAAGAAGCCTTGCAGGGATTCGCTCTCGAAGAGGGAGCGCCGCTCATCCAGGTAGGGAGGGTCCAGAACGAGGGTGTTGATCCCCATCCCGAACGACATCATGCAGAGGAGGCGGTCGGAGGGAAAGTTCTGGTCCATGTCCATCTGGTACATGGCGTAGCCGGAGGGAAAGTAGCCCGAGTAGCCGTTGTGCAGCGGCCGATGGTGGTCGATCTGGGCGAACATCCGCCACGTCTCCACCTCGTAGTTGGAGACGTGCAGGCCGCGCGGCAGCGGGACGTGGGCCACGGTCAGCTTTCCCGGCTGGTTCCGCAGCCAGGTCGTCCAGGCGGTGCGCGGGGTCGCCGGGGTCGGCACCAGGACGCCGGGAGACGCGAGGTTCTCGGCTGCCGCCAGGACTCCCAGGGCGACGGCGAGAATCCTGCCGGTGTTTCCGCGCCAGGAGGCGAGACGGGCCAGAGCCAGGGCAGCCAGCGCCGCGAGCACCGCCTGCGAGACCGCCACGGCGCGGAAGGGGCTGCGCAGGGTGCGGAGGCCGGGCACAACCTCCCGAAGAGTGGCGAAGGGCCGCCAGTCCCCGAGCCTCAGGTTCAGACCGAGCGCGAGAAGCCCGCCTCCCACGGCGCAGACGAGAAGGAAGACGATCCAGAGCCTTCGCTCTCCCTGGCGCCAGCCCAGCCAAGCTCCCGCCACGCCCAGACCGAGCAGAAGAAAGCCGGGGAAGAGACCTCCCGTGTCCCCCGCAAACGAGTCCTCGCGCGGCGGAACCGGAAGGCGTGAGGAACTGGGACGGGTCGCGAAATCCCGGGGCTGGGCCGAGAGGCTCGCCACGACCTCCTCCGACCGCGTGAACTGGTACTTCTCATGAAAGTGGCTGACCGTGCGGGCGATGGGCGAGAGAACGAGGGCCCCGAGGATCGCCAGAGCGCCGAGCGTCGCGATCGACCGGACGCGGAACCTCTGCTCCGCGAGCGCCACGATCCCGGCCAGGAGAAGAAAAGGGAGGCTCAGGAGCGCCATCTGCTGCCCCGCCAGGAACTGTGCGGCGAACGACAGGACCGCCAGCGCGGCGGGTCGCCACCCGCCCTTCTCCCCGAAGTGGACCAGGGCTGCCAACGCCCAGATCGTGCCGAAGAGGGGGAGCACGGGGAGCACGCCCAGAACCTTGGCGGTGTAGGGAAGGGTCACCCCGGCAAGCGCCGCCAGGAGCGCCGCGCCGCGCGCCACACCGAGCGCCCGCGCCAGACTCCGGGTGGCGAGACCGTTGCAGACCAGGGTCAGCAGGATCGCCAGGTTGTAGATCGCGGCCGGCGGAGCCCCCATCCACCAGAGAGGCGAGAGGGTGACGCCCTGCAGGAGCATCGGCTCCGAGAAGGTGAAGGTTCCTTCGAGCGGATGGAAGATGGGAGCGTTCCAGAGTCCTTGAAAGCCGTGCGGCACGCGGTCGGCGTCCCACCACAGGCTCCACAGATTGAACAGCGGAACGGTGACCTCGTGCTCGGTCCCCAGCGGCAGGGCGCTGGCAATGGAAGGCAGGAGCGGCCAGGTGGCCACGATCGCCGTCAGCAGGCAGAGGACGGACGGGACAAGGCGACGCAGCAGGCGATGGAGGGTCATGGAGAGGAGGCTCCAGGTGCGCCGGCGGGACCTCATTGCCACACCGGCGCACGCTGGAATCAGGCGAAAGACTACTACTCCGCGTCGATCTGGACGAGGGACCGCATCGCGTCGGACATCACGCCCTGCAGGCTGGCGCCCTTGAGCTCTGCGGCGAAGCCATGCTTGGCCGCCGGAACCAATCCGCTCTTGGTCACTTCATAGCGGCCGGCCGGGGAGACCACCAGATAGGTGCCGTCCTCGCGCGCGGTCAGGAACAGCAGGTAGGAGTGGCCCACCTTGTAGCTCGGGTCCTCGTCGAAGCGGTTGTTCTCGTTGCCGTTCTGGAAGAGGACGAAGGGCTCGTTTTCGACGAGAGAGCCCTTGCGGCTGCGGACGACGTCGAAGGACACCCGCTGCGTGGGGATGGCGCTGACGCCGCCCTTGTCAGTGTTCTCGATGGCGTCGCCCTCGGCCACGCCGGTCACCGTCGCGACCACGATCTGGCTCGCGATCCGGGCGGTCTGACGGAGGGTGCTGGGGTTGTGGAACCAGTAAGCGTGGATGCGGGGCGCGCCCGCCTCGGGTCCGACCGTCGGGAAGGCCGAGTCGGCGGAGAACCGGTTGGCGTACATGTTGCCGATGTCGGTGACGTTGTGGGAGACCGGCCTGTAGGCGGTAGCGATGCTGTACCAGTAGCCACCGCCCATGCAGCCGCCGTCATTGGAGTGATCGAGGCCGAAGGTGTGGCCGATCTCCTGGCAGTGGACGCCGCGGGCGGAATTCGAGGTCGCCGAGTAATAGTAGGTGTTCACCTGAGCGGTCGCCCGGAGGATGGTGCAACCACTGTAGTTGACGATGCGGGCGATACCGCCCCAACCGGTGGCGCCGGAGTTGGCGTTGAAGACGTAGGTCTCCTCGCCCGAGCTGACTGCGGAGATATTGAGGATGGTCATGCTGTTCCAATCGTTGATCGCGTTCTGCCCCTGGGTCCCGCCTGACGCATTGCGGATCTTCACGTTCCGGTCCGCCTGAATCCAGCAACCCCACTGGTGGGCCTGCGCGGCCTGCCCCGCAAGCCCGGCGATGAGCAAAGCACCAGCAACGAAAACCGATTTCCTGTTCATGATCGTTGTCTCCATCTTGACGTATCCACGTCAACAAAATTGAACTATGCGCCCCCACAATGGGGGCACTCCTACTCCGTGACTTCTTCCTCTGAAAGAGCGCATACCTGTCGCACGCTCCGAACTTACGTCTTGCGAAGGACGACTCACCCAACCTTCAGAGATACCTGAATCACTTCGGGAGAGCCTCCGAGCTCATCCTCGGCGGCGGCCCTGTTCTTTGCTTCTACTAGTGGTGGTGCACCGGCCCGGAAAAACGGGACAAGCTCATCCGGGCAAGGTGCCATCCGGGCAAAGTGCCGGGGAGGGGGAACGGCCGGAGGGGTACGCGAGGATCACCTCCGCCGTTCGGGTCATCGAAGACCCGTAAACGCTCCGCCTATGCTAGCCTATGCCGCAGCATAGGCCGCGAAATCTCGCGGCTGGGAGGAGCCCATGCAAACCGAACGCATTGTGCGTCTGTTCCGAAACGGGCGGAATCAGGCCGTTCGAATCCCCAGGGATCTCGAGCTCGCGGGTAGCGAAGCTGTGCTCCGGAAGGAAGGAGACCGGCTGATTCTCGAGCCCATGCCCCGCAAGTCCCTTCTGGAGCTCTTGTCCACGTGGGGACCGCTCGACGAGGAGTTTACTGACATCGACGACCTCGAACCCATCGAGGACGTGACGCTCTGATGGCCCGCTACCTGCTGGATACCAACATGCTCTCGGATCTCCTCCGAAACCCTGGCGGGCATACATCCCGAAGACTGGCCGTCGTTGGAGAGTCCGCGGTATGTACCAGCATCATCGTCGCCAGTGAGCTTCGATACGGAGCGGCCAAGAAAGGCTCACCCCAACTCACGGCGCGCATCGAGCAGCTTCTGGCAAGTCTGGAAGTTCTACCCCTGGACCAGGACGCCGACCGGCGCTATGCCGAGATCCGCTCTCACCTCGACCGCTCGGGAACCCCCATCGGGCCGAACGATCTCCTGATCGCGGCTCATGCGCTGGCCCTCGACTTGACGCTGGTGACCGACAATGTCGTGGAGTTTGGTCGGGTGCCACGTCTGGCTTTGGAGAACTGGTTGGCCTCCTGAGAGAGGCAAAGGAGAACAACATGGACCTGACGGGCATCCATCACCTGACCGCGGTCTCGGCGAAGATCCGCGACAACCATCATTTCTACACGGGGACGCTCGGCATGCGTCTCGTGAAGCGCACGGTCAACCAGGACGACGTGAGCGCCTACCACCTGTTCTACGCCGACGCGAAGGGCAGCCCGGGCACCGACCTCACCTTTTTCGACTTTCGGGTGCCGCGCGAGCGCCGCGGCACGCGCGCCATCACGCGCACCCAGCTTCGAGTCGCGGGGCCTGATACGCTCGCGTGGTGGGCGGAGCATCTGCGGGAGCGAGGCGTGACGGCGCGAGCGATCGCCGAGCGCGACGGCCGCCTCACGCTCGACCTCGAGGACCCGGAAGGGCAGCGGCTTTCGCTCGTGGACGACGGCGGGGCGGGGGAGGCGCATCCGTGGTCAGGCAGCCCCGTGCCGGTGGCGCACCAGGTGCGCGGACTCGGCCCGATCATGCTCAGCGTGCCCGCGCTCGCGCCGACCGACCGGATCCTGCAACAGGTGGGCATGCGGCCGGTGCGCGAGTATCCTCATGCGGACGACGCGACGCACACCGTGCACGTCTACGAGATGGGGCCGGGCGGCGCGTCGGCCGAGCTGCACGTCGCCGTCCAGCCCGCTCTGCCGGTGACTCAGCCCGG
>JANMTS010000078.1:0-12933 GCA_031390755.1 Holophagales bacterium | reverse complement strand
CTGGCCGGTGAGAAAAAGCCGGGGAGGTCAGACGTTCACGGAGGCACCCCCGGTCGTCGGAGCCGTGCGCGCCGTCCTCACTTCACCTCATCCGCGCACACCTCCGGCCTTTTCCGCTCCCTCCCCGGCAAGCGGACCCCCCGGGTCGGAACGGCGGTGGCCTTGGACACGGCAGCCGCCATCCCTCCAGATTGTCAATGAACCCATTGTCGGAGACGGCAATCTCGCCGCGGAGTCTCCTCGGCGAGTGCTGTCTCCGTCCAGCGGCGCACACTCTACACGTTCCACCGTGACAGTCAAGGACGAAAAAGTACATATTCTGTACGGGTGTTCTCATCCTCGGTCGGGATGTGTAGAAAAACCACATTCTCACCCTTGACTTGCGCGCTGGGCTGTGTATCGTAGGGGCCGTTTGGGGCACGTTTCTTCCGCCGCCGTCGCGTTTGCCGCTGCCGCAACGTGATTTCTTCCGCCGCAAACAGGTTTGCCGCTGCGGAGACCCCGTTTGCGGCTGCCGCAATCGAGTGTGCGGCTGCGGAGACGTCGTGGTTGGGGCCGCCGTCGTGTTTGCCGCTGCGGCAAACGAGGTTTCATGACCCGCAAACGGGATTGCCGCAGCGGAGACCATGGCTGCTGCAGAGGAAAACCCGGTTGCGGCAGCGGCAAACAAGGCGGCGCCGGCCGCTCAGGCGTCACCGGCGGGCTCCGCGGGTCCGCCGAGAGCCGCTAACCAGTTGGAGAGACAGGACATGTCCAAGCTAAGGTTGAAGATCTCGATGTCGCTCGACGGCTTCGTCGCCGGCCCCCATCAGAGCGTGGAGAACCCGCTGGGAATCGGCGGCATGCGCCTCCACGAGTGGGTCTTCGAGCTCGCGGCGTGGCGCGGGGCGCACGGGATGGAGGGCGGGGAGGAGAACGCAAGCAGCCGGGTCATCGCGGAGTCGCTCGAGAACATCGGCGCCACGGTGATGGGCCGCAACATGTTCGGCGGTCATCCCGGTCCCTGGGATGCCAGGGAGCCCTGGAACGGCTGGTGGGGAGACGATCCCCCGTACCATCACCCGGTCTTCGTGCTCACCCAATACGCGCGGGAGCCGCTCAAGATGGAAGGCGGGACGACCTTCCACTTCGTCACCACGGGAATTGAGGACGCGCTCAGGCAGGCGCGGGAAGCCGCGGGCGGCAAGGACGTGACGCTCGCTGGAGGCGCCCAGGCCGCGCAGCAGTATCTGGCCGCCGGCCTCGTGGACGAGATGGAGATCAACCTCGCGCCGACGCTCCTCGGCAGCGGCGAGCGGCTATTCGAAGGGGTTGGCGACGACCTCCACGGGCTCAAGCTGGTGAGGACGGTCGCCACGGCGAAGGTGACGCATCTGAAGTTTGCGCGGGGCTGAGGCCGCTGACGTCAGTCGGCCCAGTAGGAGGCGACGTTGAGCTTGTTCAGCTTTTTCCGGAGGGGACGATCGAAGGTCGCTGCTGCTGAGCGGGATTGCGGTCGGTGAAGAAGGAAACCAGAACGTTGGTGTCGACGAGAACCTCTGTCACGCGCCGTCGGTTCCCATTCGCTTCCGTGCTATGCGCACGTCCTTCACGGGATCTCCAGGCCCGACCTTGAAGCTTCCCCTAAGGTCGAGAAGGGATCGATTTTTGCCGAGGAGAGCCTTTTCGATCCTCTTCGGGGGGATGGCAACACGTTTGGCACGAACCTTCAGCGCCGCGCGTTGCTCGACGGCCAAGCCGGTCCTCACCAGATCGGTGACGACATCATCGAGTTGCCGGTTCTCTTCGACGGCAAGAGTCTTGACCTGGCCAGCCAAGTCATCGGGCAGATCGACGATCGTCTTCATGCCCTCAATATTACCAGGATCGAAAAGCGGCGTCACGCGAGAAGGTGCTGCCGACCTCAATCCCGAGGTTCACTGCAGTGGGCCGCTCCCACTTGGGCGATCAGCCCACCAGGGTGTATTCTTGCTGCATGGCTAGAGCACAGGAGAAGCACGACCTGGAATTGATCGCTCAGGATGTCCGCCCCGATACCAAACGGAGGCTGACGCTCGGCAAAGCTCTTGAAGGGCTGGACAGCGACGTTCGGTTCGACGTCTACCGACGCCCGAACGGACAGATCGTCCTGGATCCGCGCGTTTCGATCCCGGCCTCGGAGGCGTGGTTGTACCGGAATCCGACGGCCCTCTCTTCCGTCAGGAGAGGCCTTCAGGAGGCGGCGGAGGGGAAAGCCGTCGCCATCGGTTCGTTCGCAAAGTACGCTGACGAGGAATGAACCGCGAGCTGAGGGTGACTCCGGCGGCGCAGGACTCGCTGCGTGAGCTGGAGGCCGATGAGCACCGTGCCGGCCTTCTGAATCAGGTGCGGAAGACCCTGGCGCTGCTCGAAGTCAACCTCCGCCACCCTTCCCTGAAGACCCACAAGTTCAGGTCGCTCCTCGGCCCCGGGGGCGAAGAGGTCTTCGAGGCATACGTCCAGAATCAGACCCCAGGGGCCTACCGGGTCTTCTTCTACTATGGCCCGGACAGGGTGGACGACGGCCGCCGGATCGCCGTGCTGACCGTCGTCGCGATTACTCCTCACCCGTGAGGCCGTTCCTTACCCCGCCAGCTCCTTCAACGTCTTCACCGCATGATCCAGCTCCGCCTCCGTATTGTAGAAGTGCGGCGAGAGGCGGATGCCTGCGTTCGGGCGGTAGTCGCAGACGATCTCTCTCGCGATCAGCTCGTTCGAGAGGCGCTGGGCTTCCGGGTGCCAGATGGAGACGGTGCCTCCGCGGTGCTTCGGGTCGCGGGGGGTGCGCAGCTCGAAGCCGGCCTCCTCGGCAGCGTCGATCAGGTGCTGGGTGAGCGCCAGGGAACGCTCGCGGATGCGCTTCGAGCCGACTCCGGCGACGATGCGGTAGCCGGGACGGCAGGCGTAGAGGGCCGGGATGTTCGGCGTGCCGGTCAGGAACCGCCAGTTCGCCTCCTCGCGGAGGCGGATGGGGCCGGGCCGGAACTGGAAGGGCTCCTGGTCCGCCTGCCAGCCGGTGAAGGTCGGCTGGAGGGTCTTCGCGAATTCGGGCTCGACCCAGAGATAGCCGTCGCCGGGGCCGCCGCAGAGCCATTTCACCGAGCCGCCCATCGCGGCGTGGACGCCCCAGGCCTCCAGCTCCAGCGGCAGGACGCCGGTGGACTGGTAGACATCGAGCAGCAGGATCGCTCCGACCTCGCGGCAGCGCTTCGCGATGGCCTGCGCGTCCTGCACGTAGGCGCTGCGGAAGAGCGTGTGGGAGATCGGGACCAGCCGCGTGCGCTCGTCGATCGCCGCGAGCAGCCGCTCGGTCGGGACGCCGATGCCGTCGTCCGACGGGACCATCACGACCTCGGCGCCCTTGCGGGCCTCCCCTTCCATGATGTACATCACGTTGGGGAAGTTCAGCTCGGTGTAGACGATCTTGTTGCGGTCCTTCGGATAGTCGATGGCCGAGATGAACAGCGCCGCGGCCACGGCCACGTTCTGGTGCATCGAGACGGCGCCGGGCTGGACGCCGAGCAGCGGCGCGAGCAGGTCGCCGGTCTCGGCGGCCATCTCCCACCAGCCCTCGCTCCAGGCGCGCACGCCGCGCTGTCCCCACTCCTTCGTGAAGATGGCCAGCTCTTCGTCGACGCCGCGGGGCATGGCGCCGAGCGAGTTGTTGATCAGATAGGTCGAGCGCTCCAGGATCGGGAACTCGGAGCGCAGCGACAGCAGATCCTCGTGCGGAGAGGCCATGATCAGCGGCCCGTCCACTGTGCGGGACGCTTCTCGAGGAAGGCGGCGACGCCCTCTTCTTTGTCTTGCGTGGAGAAGCAGAGGCAGAAGAGGTCGCGCTCGTAGGCGATGCCGTCCTCGATCGCCAGCTTCTCGCTGGCGCGCAGGGCCTCCTTGGCGACGCGCAGGGTGACCGGGCTCTTGCTGGCGATCTTGGCGGCCAGCTCCAGGGTTTTCGCGCGCAGCTCGTCGGCGGCGACGACCATGTCGACGAGGCCGATCTCCTTGGCCTCGGCCGCGAAGATCATGTCGCCGGTGAGGATCAGGCGCATGGCGTTGCCGAGGCCGACGAGGCGCGGGAGCCGCTGGGTGCCGCCGCCGCCGGGGATGATGCCGAGGTTGATCTCCGGCTGGCCGAAGCGGGCTTTGTCCGAGGCCACGCGCATGTCGCACGACATCGCCAGCTCGCAGCCGCCGCCGAGGCAGAAGCCGTTGATCATGGCGATGACCGGCTTCGGGAAATTCGACATGATGTCGAAGATCCGCGGGCTCGCCATGGCCTCGCGCTGGTCGAACGGCGAACGGCCGGCGAACTCGCCGATGTCGGCGCCGGCGATGAACGACTTCTCTCCGGCGCCGGTGATGACGACGGCGCCGACCGAGTCGTCCTTCTCGATCGCGGTGAGGACTTCGAGCATGTCGTCCCGCACCTGCTGGTTGAGGGCGTTGAGCTTGTCGGGTCGGTTAATGGTGAGGATGGCGACGCGGCCTTCCTTTTCCACCAGAATGGTCTCAGGCATTGGGTAGTCTCCTCCGAAAGGAAAGAATCAACGGTGCTTCCAGACCGGCCGCCGCTTCTCCAGGAAGGCGGCGAGCCCCTCGGCCATGTCGGCGGTGGGGCAGAGCTCGTCGAGGTAGAGGCGCTCGTTCGCGTCGAGGGCGGCGAAGAAGGCCTCCTCGTAGGCCTGATCGCCGAGGCGGACGGCCTTCTTGGTGAGGCGGGTCACGGCGGCGCTCCGGGCGGTGATCCCGGAGACCAGCTCCGCGAGACCCTCGTCCAGGCCGCCTTTGACCCCGCCGGACACCCGCCGGGTCACGAGGCCGAGCGCTTCGGCCTCCTGGCAGGTGTAGGTGCGGCCGGTCAGGAGCATGTCCAGCGTCCGGCCCGGCCCGATGCGGGCGGGGTAGAGGGCCGCGGCCACGGGCGGATAGCAGCCCAGCTCGATCTCCGGCTGGCCGAAGCGGGAGTCGTCCGTGGCGATCACGAGGTCGCACGCGAGCGCCACCTCCATGCCGCCGCCCAGGCAGTGACCCTGGACCGCCGCGATGGTGACCGCCGGCAGGGTCCGGAGCTTCTTGACCGCGCCGTGCAGCGTGGCGAGCATCGGCCCGACCTTGTCCGGCGTGTGGTCCTGGACGGCCACGCCCGCGGAGAACGCGCGCTCGCCGCCGCCGCGGATCACGACCACCTGGAGATCGGCGTCGGCCTCCAGCTCGTCGAGCGCTGCGGCGAGCCGCTCGATGGTCGGGATGTCCAGGATGTTGAGCGGCGGACGCTGGATCGTGAGCGTCGCGGTGCGGCCGTCGCGGGCCAGCAGAAGGGTGGATTCACTCATCCGGTCACCCGCACGAAGTCCTCCCAGAGCGCCCGCTGCTGGGGATCGGCCACGAGATTCTCGGGATGCCACTGGACGGCGTGGACCCACCAGTCCGGCCGGTCGAGGACGACGGCTTCGACGAGCCCGTCCGGCGACTCGGCCACGGTCACGAGGCCGTCGGCCATGCGCTTGATCGCCTGATGGTGGCGGCTGTTCACCCGCGGCTCCTCGCGGCTCAGGATCTCGCCGAGCGGGAGGTCCGGACGCAGCACGCGCAGCCCGTGGGCGATGTAATTCTTCGGCTGGTCCGGCCCGTCAAGACTGTGATCGATCTCCGACGGCTTCTGGGTCGGGAGATCCTGCCAGAGCGAGCCGCCGAGGAAGACGTTGAGCATCTGGAGCCCGCGGCAGACGCCCCAGACCGGAGTGCGGGTCTCCCGGGCGCCTTCGAGGACCGCCCACTCCATCGAGTCTCTCTCCGCGTAGACCTCGACCGTGTCGTTGAGCACGGGCTCGCCGTAGAGCTCCGGGGCGAGGTCCACACCGCCGCAGAGAACGATCCCCGCCGCCTGGGAGGCGAGCTCGCGCGCCTCGGCGGGCGTCACGGAGTCGGGGGTGACGTAGCGGATGCGCTCGGCCGGCACCCCCACCGCCAGGAGGGCCTCGCCGTAAGGCGCGGCCTTCTCGTCCGAGGCGGTGGCAACCAGGATCAAGCCTTCGCTGCTCATACCGCTCACGCCGTTTCCCGCTCGACGAGCGCCGCGATGCCCAGGCCGCCCGACACGCAGAGCGTGGCGATGCCGCGCTGGAGGCCGCGCTTCTCCATGCCATGAAGCAGGGTGACCAGGATGCGCGTGCCGGTCGCGCCGATGGGGTGGCCGATGGCGATGGCGCCGCCGTCCGGGTTCAGGCGGGCCGGGTCGAAGCCCAGCTCCTTGTTGCAGGCCAGCACCTGGGCGGCGAAGGCCTCGTTCAGCTCCACCTCGTCGATCTCGGCGATCGTCAGGCCCTGCCTGTCCAGCAGCTGGCGGACCGCCGGCACCGGCCCGATGCCCATGATGCGCGGCTCGACGCCGACCACGCTCCAGCCGACGAGGCGGGCGACGATGGGGAGGCCCAGCTCCCTCGCGGCGGCGCGGGAGGCGACGAGGATCGCCGCGGCGCCGTCCGTGATGCCCGAGGCGTTGGCCGGGGTGACGACGCCGCCGTCGCGGAAGACGGGTTTGAGCTTGGTCATCGACTCCAGGGTGACGCCGTCGCGGGGGTGCTCGTCCTTATCTACGGTGATTCCCGGGGTGTCGCCCTTCCGGCCGGGCACGGTGATCGGCGCGATCTCGCTCTCGAAGCGGCCCTCGGCCCGGGCGCGCTCGCAGCGCAGCTGGCTCTCCAGGGCGAAGGCGTCGGAGGACGCGCGGTCGATCCCCATCTCGGCGGCCAGCTCCTCGGCCGTTTCCCCCATGACGAGGCCGGACAGCGGGCAGTTGAAGCCGTCCTTGTACATGCCGTCGACGATCTCGGCGTGGCCCAGGCGGTAGCCGGTGCGGGCGCGGGGGAGATAGTGAGGCGTGTTCGACATGCTCTCGGTGCCGCCGGCCAGCACGACCGAGGCCTCGCCGGTGAGGATGGCGCGGGCGCCGGAGATCACGGCCTGGAGGCCGGAGGCGCACGCCTGGTTCACCGTGTAGGCAGGCTTTTCGACGGGCACGCCGGCCCGGTAGCCGATCTGGCGGGCCGTATTCGGACCGCCGCCGGCCTGGCGGCCGTGGCCGAAGATGACCTGGTCGACCTTCGACGGATCGAGCCCGGCACGCTCCAGCGCAGCTTTGGCCGCCGCCGTCCCCAGGTCCGCCGCGGTCAGCGGCGACAGGATGCCGAGAAACTTGCCGATGGGCGTCCGCACCGGTGCGGCAAGGACGATGTCGTGGTCGTGCTTCGCGGTCATGTCGACTCCTGTGGATTGATCCCATTCCCCCTCTCCCCGGCCCTCTCCCTCACGCCCGCATTCTCCGGGGGGTTTCCCCGCCAGTCTCCCCCTCTCCCGGGTCGGGTGGACTCGGGCGGACCGGGAGAGGGGGCCGGGGGGTGAGGGCGCTTGACCCCACTCCCCCTCTCCCCAGCCCTCTCCCCCGTGCCGGGGGAAAGGGCGCCGCGCTCACCAGCCGCGGAACTCGGGCTTGCGCTTGTTGATGTACGCGTCGAGGCCTTCCTTGGCGTCCGGGCTCTCGAACAGCTGCTGCTGCAGCTCGCGCTCGATCGCCAGACCACTCTCGAACGGCACCTCGGCGCCGGACTGCACCGCCCGCTTGATGCGGCCCGCGGCCTTCGCGGCCTTGTTCGGCGGGGTGAACTGCGTGGCGTACTCGTGGACGTGGGCGGCGAAGCTGGCGGAGTCGCCCTCGTGGATGAAGTTGACGATGCCGAGATCCTTGGCCTCTTCGAAGTCGACGAGGCGGCCGGAGACCATCAGCTCGATCGAGGTCGTCTTGCCGACGCGGCGGGCGAGGCGCTGGGTGCCGCCGGTGCCCGGGAGCACGCCGAGGTTGATCTCGGGCAGGCCGAGCTTGCCGGAGCCCTTGCGCGCGACGAGGATGTCCGCCGCCATCGCGATCTCCAGGCCGCCGCCGACCGTGTGGCCGTCGAGGGCCGCGATCACCACCTTGGGCGTCTGCTCCAGGCGGTTGAGCGTCTCGTTGGCGTGCAGGCAGAAGTAGTACTTGAAGTACGGGTCGGACGACTTGAGCATGTTGATGTTCGCGCCGGCGCAGAAGAACTTGTCGCCCTCGCCGCGCAGCACGATCACGTAGACGTCCTTGTCGAAGCGAGCCTTGAGAACCTGCTCGTCGAGCTGGCGCATCATCTCGTGGGTGTAGGTGTTGGCCGGCGGATCGTCGAACGTGATGTAGGCGACGCCGTCCTTCACCTCGTAGTGGACCAGGGTGCGCTCGGCCGCAGTGGGCTCAGCCATGTTCATCTCCTCCCGTAGGGGGGTTTGAGTGAATAGGGGGGCCGGGGGCGGAACGCCGCCCGGAAAGACCCTGGCATTCTAGAACGTCAGGGGAGGGGCGTCCACCCGGGGGCGCCGGAGGCCGTCCAGGCCATCCGGGGCCATGATGAAAGGCAACCCGGTTGCGTCCGGGCATGTCGGTATGATTAGGTGTGGTGAGATTGTTGCCGATCACAGAAAGGACGGCTTCCATGTCCGCGATGCCACTCCGATACAAACGATACAAAGAGGTTGAGTACCCCGAATCCGACGGCAAGCCGATGGCGGAAACCGGCATCCATGTCGAAGAGCTGTTGAATCTGCTCTCCTCCCTGATCGACCGCTATCGGGACGTTCTGGATGTCTACGTCGCAGGCAACAACTTCCTCTACTACGTCGAAGGCAACCCCCGGTACGCGGTCTCACCCGATGTCTATGTGGTCAGGGGCGTCGACAAGCATCTCCGCAACGTGTTCAAGCTGTGGGAGGAGAACCCCCCCTGCTTCGTCTGCGAGGTCACCTCCAGGAGCACCCGCCGCGAGGATCTCGAGAAGAAGCACAGGCTCTACGAGGAGATGGGTGTTGAGGAGTACTTCCTCCACGACCCGCTCGCCGAGTATCTCCGGCCGCCGCTTCAGGGGCACCGCCTGGTCGGGGGCCGCTACCAGCGGATCCAGCCCGAGCCGGATGGCTCGCTCGTCAGCCGGACCCTTGGCGTCCTCCTTCGTCAAGAGGAGAGAGAATCGTGGCGGGCACTTCGGCTTGTCGATCTGGAGACGGGCGAGCGCCTGCTGACCATGGCAGAGTCCCGGGAGAAAAACCGGCGGCTCGATGAACAGCTCGTCCGATCCGAGGCCGTGCGCCAGTCTCTCGAGGACGAGCTGGCCCGCCTGCGCCGCGAGCTCGCCGCCCGGAACGACTGAATCCCGTCTTCTCGCGCTCCTGTAGACTCCCACTCCGAGGGAGAGAACCATGACGAGAAATCGGGGAGTCCTTGCGGTCGGGACAGTTCTTCTAGCTCTTCTGGTGTCAACCGCGGCGATCCGGACCGTCGCCGCCCGCACCAACAAGCCCGTGCTTCACGGTCGCCACTGGATGGCCATCACCGGCAAGCCGCTCGCAGCCACCGCCGGGGCGATGATGTTCCAGAAGGGCGGCAACGCGGTGGACGCGGCCTGCTCCATGCTGGCCGCGACCTGCACCATGTGGGACACGCTCGGCTGGGGCGGAGAGACCCAGGCGCTCCTCTGGAACCCGAAGACCCGCAAGGTCATCGCCATCAACGCCCTGGGCGTGGCCCCGACCGGCGCCACCCCGGACTTCTTCCGCGGCAAGGGCATGGCCTATCCGCCGGAATTCGGCCCCCTCGCCGCGGTGACGCCGGGCACCCCGGGCGGCCTGCTCGTCATGCTGGCGGAGTACGGCAAGCTCAGCGCCGCCGACGTGCTCGGCCCGGCGATCGAGATGGCCGACGGCTATCCCATCGAGGCCCAGGTCATCGGCCGCATCCAGGCGGAGCGCAAGCGCATCCTCGACTGGCCCTTCTCCAAGGCCGTCTTCCTTCCCGGCCCGGGCGACGCCGCCCCTGAGCCCGGCCAGGTCTTCCGCCAGCCCGACCTCGCCGCCACCCTGCGCAAGCTGGTCGAGACCGAGCGCCAGGCGCTCGCCGCAGGCAAGAACCGCAAGGCCGCGATCCTCGCCGCCTACGACCGCTTCTACAAGGGCGACATCGCCGAGGAGCTGGCGCGCGGCACGCAGGAAGCCGGCGGGCTCATCACGAAGGACGACCTCGCCCGCTGGCAGGTCAAGATCGAGGAGCCGGTCAAGGTCGACTACAAGGGGATCGAGGTCTACAAGCTCGACACCTGGACCCAGGGGCCGGCCATGCTCCAGGCGCTCAACCTCCTGGAGCCCATGGACCTCAAGGGGATGGGCTTCAACAGCGCGCGCTACATCCACACCCTCTACCAGACGATGAACCTGGCCTTCGCCGACCGCGACTTCTACTACGGCGACCCGGCCTTCCCGCCGGACGAGCCGCTCCAGGGTCTCCTCTCCAAGGAGTACGCCGACGCCCGGCGCCAGCAGATCGACTGGACGCGCAACGATCCGGCGGTCAAGCCCGGCGATCCGTACCCGTTCCAGGGAGGCAAGAACCCGTTCCTCGGCCTCCTGGAGAAGTGGGGGACGCCCGCGGAGTCCTCGACCTACACCCAGCCGCACAACGCCGCTCTTCAGTCACCCGGAATCGACGGCCTGCCCGGCATGACCTTCGAGGAGGGCTTCCACGCCGGCACGACCTCGGTCATCGCGGCGGACGAAGAGGGTTGGGTCGTCTCCATGACGCCGAGCGGCGGCTGGGTCCCGGCCTTCATCGCCGGCCGCACGGGCGTCGGCCTCTCCCAGCGCATGCAGAGCTTCGTGCTGGAGGAGGGGCAGAGCCCGTTCAACGTCCTCGTCCCGGGCAAGCGTCCGCGGGTGACGCTCACCCCGACGATGGCGGTCAAGGACGGCAAGCCCTGGCTCGCCTTCGCGGTGCAGGGCGGCGACTCGCAGGACCAGAACCTGCTTCAGGTCTTCCTCGACATCGTGGAGTTCGGGATGAACGTGCAGGAAGCGGTCGAGGGGCCGGCCATCAACAGCTACCAGATGCGCAGCTCGTTCGGAGGCCACGAATCGCAGCCCGGCCGGATCGAGGTCCACGCCGGCACGCCGGAATGGGTGAGGGCCGAGCTGACCCGCATGGGCTACAAGGTCGAGGTGAAGGACCGCACCTCCGGGCCGGTCAACGCCATCCTCCTGGACCACAAGCACGGCACGATGTGGGGAGGCTCCAGCGATTTCGGCGAGGATTACGGGCTGGGGTGGTAGAACCCCGCGCTTCGTCGCCTCGCCGAAGCGCTTCGGCGGGCGGCGAAGCCCTTCGCCCTGCCGCCGAAGCGCGGTTCCGCACGGCGAAGCGCTTCGTCGGCTCCGCGAAGCGCTGAATTTCTCGCCGAAGCGCTTCGTCGGCTTCCGAAGCGCTTCGTTGGACCGAATCAACGCTTCGCCGCGCCGCCGAAGGCCTGAGCCGGCGCCTGAAGCGCTTCGATGCGGCGGCGAAGCGCCTCGGGAGACGACGAAGCGTCTCGCCGAAGCTCCTTCCTCTCTTCCCTCCGATCCACCTCGATCTTGAGCCGCGGGTCGCCATTCGCCTCGGCCAGGAAGCCCAGGAGCTTGCGGGCCATCTCCACGGGACGCGCTCCTTCTCGGCCGCTCCCCGGCCCGCATGACGGCGGATGGGTGCTCTTGCCCCGATATCGCAGACACCGAGTTAGGTCTGATCGCGGTAGGGCGCTGTGGGTACTGGACTCAGGCCCGTAAACAAAGCCCGCTCATCGGTGTCTTCAAGAGCAGAGGGCACCCGCTCCGTAGCATCAATGCTGCCTCGCTTCTTTGCGATATGGCGCTCAGCGAAGGGTATGAGTTAGCCTTCGATGTAATGCATTGACAGGGAAGCAATGAAGTGGTTCGACCACCATCCTAATGGGTTGGACCAACGAGGAGGCGAAATGTCACGATTTTTTCTACCAAAATTAGCCTTCTGGACCGCGTGGGCAGGTATCGCTTTCCGCCTCTGCTGGGGAGGGCCGTGGTTTTCTCCAGAAGACGCAGCTAAAATTCCTGGCTACTGGAATCTGCTGATCGTCTGGACCTATATGACCGCGGCGGTCCTTCTTTACGTCATATTCTTCGCCGAGACGGCGCTGAGCGAGTTTCTACATGAACAAGAGGGGCCTCGAAGGAGCGCACACGTAAACTTCATGAATCGAAGGCTCATTAATCTCGGTCTGATGGGAGGGTTCTCCGTTGCGCTGCCCGCATTCGCCTTGACCTTCATCAGTTTGGCTGTTTCTATACCTCATTTCACTACCGCGCTTTCCTCTGAAAGCAAGAGATTCTACTTACTTGAAGATTCCCCTCCAAAGACATCGGAACAGAAACCGTCAGCCTTCTTGCTGGCGATAGATATATCGGAAAGCAATCTTTCCCGATCCAGGGACACACAAAAGCTAGAAAATGTGTGCGACCTAGTGCAAACTTTACTTTCAGCCGATTCGGCCGATCCTGATAGAACTCGAATTATTACGGCAGAGGACGACTTTTTCCCGTTTGTTTTTGCTGGTCGAGCAGCGCCACTCTTCAATACCGATGTGGATTTAAACAGAGCAAGAGTACGAAGCGAATTCTGTCAGGAGTTAAGGGCGCGGTTGAGCGAATCAGGAAGTGAGCCCTTGAAGACGGATATCTCTACCTTCTTGGAAGACATCAATCGCTGGATTGATGTGCGAAAGGACAAGTATAGTCATATAACCGTGATAGTGCTTTCTGATTTTGTGCAGGATCAGTCTGCGAACCAAGCATTGCCTCAAAACTCAATCGCCACCTTTATGGCCAAGATCAGGCAAGCAGGCTGTGTGCATCTTGTTGGTGTTGTCAACGATCACCCAAATTTCCCCCGTGCCGATCACCTAAAATTCCCCCTCTCCTCCGGTTGTCTTAGTCCTGTCTCGCCCTCGTCGCCGGGCCTGTGGGACCTGTGGGCGGCGCCGCTGTTGGCGCCGTCCAAGGAAG
>JANMTS010000062.1:0-30333 GCA_031390755.1 Holophagales bacterium | reverse complement strand
CCCTCTCCCCGGCCCTCTCCCCCGTGCCGGGGGAGAAGGAGAAAGAAGAACCTCTCGGATCCAGAGAAGGGGTTAGCAGCATGCGGGTGGCGGCGCCCTCCCCTCGCCGCGCGCGGGGAGGGACGGGGAGGGGAGGATGGGATCAACTACAATCCAACCCGATGCCTTTCTCGGAGCTCGACACCGCCGCCGTCGCCCGCACGCTTTCCCAGATCGCCGAGAAACCGGACGACGTCGTGGATGCGTTCTTCGAGCGCCGGGAGGAGACCGAGCTGCCTCCGGACGACGAGGCTCCCGGCCTCCGGGTGCGCCGCGAGGAGGGGTTCGCGATCCGCCTGACCCGGGACGGGAAAACCTGGCTGGCGTCCCGCGACACGCTGGGGTCCAAGCCGTTCTCCGAGGCGCTGCGGCAGGTGGCGCGCGTCCTCCCCTCCGCCACCTACCCCGAGCCGGCGATCCGCCTGCCTCCCTTCGAGTCCGATCCGCGGACGGCGATCGAGCTGGCGGGCATCCCCGAGGCCGTGACCCGGGCCATCCGCTCGCATCACGTCGGCTTTCCGGTCCGGCTCACGATCCGCCGGCACCGCCGGTGGATCCAGGTGGTCGGGCCGCGGCTGGTGGCGTCCCAGGAGCAGGAGACGTTCTACAGCCTCCAGGCCGAGGCCTCCTTCGGGATGCACGGCGACCTCTATCCGCGGCTCACCCAGGGCGCGGTGGACGGCTTCGCCGCCTCGCTCGTCCATCTCTTCCGCACGCGCCAGGCGACGCCGCCCGAGCCGTTCCGGGGAACGGTGGTGCTGGCGCCGCCGGTGGTCGCCGTCCTTCTTCATGAGGCCGTGGCCCATGCCCTGGAGGCGGACGTGCTCGCCCAGGGCGGCAACCCCGAGGCCGCGGTCGGCGTCTCCATGGCCGCGCCGTGCATCGACGTGCTCGACGACCCTGCCGCCGCTCCCCCGGGGCTGCGCCGCGCCACCGACGACGAAGGCTCCTCCGTGTTCCGGCGCTGGCTGCTGCGGGGCGGGATCGTGGAGCAACCGCTGGCCGATCTGCTCTGGGCGCGCACGTCGCCGGTGCTCATCCCGGGCGCCGGCCGCCGCGGCAGCCGCCATCAGCCGCCCGGCCCCCGGTCGAGCCACCTGGAGCTTCTGCCCGGCGAGACCCGCGAGGCCGATCTCCTGTCCGATGCCGACGGCGGCCTCGCCATCGAGGAGACCACCCGCGGCAGCCTCGATCCGCTGTCGGGCGAGCTGCGGCTTCATCTTCCCTATGCCCGGCGCATCCGCCGGGGACTTCTGACCGAGGCCGTCGGCCCCTGCGTGCTGCGCGGGCGCGTGGCCGACCTGCTGACCCGCATCACGGCGGTGGCGCGCGAGACCCGCCCGGCCGGGGCCGGCTGGTGCGCGAAGGGCGGACAGAAGATGCCGGTCTGGGCGACCGCGCCGTCGATCCGGCTGGACGGCGTCGAGATCGTTCCCGACGGGGGCCCGGCCCGGCCCGGGGGCATGGAATGACCACGATGACCGCCGTGACGCCGGTTCTCGACGAGGTCATGGTCGCGCTGATCCGCCGCGGTCTTCCGGACGTGGAGGTCTTCGCCAAGCGCGGACGCTCCCGGCGCCTGGAGATCTCGCCGGTCACCGAGACCTCCCTCTTCAGCCAGGAGCAGGGCTGGGCCGTGCGCGCGGGCGATCCGCGGCGCTCCTTCTTCACCGCGGGCACCGGCGAGCCGTCGACCGACGGACCCTGGCCCGAGCCCTCGGGACGGCCGGTCCGCCTGCCGGAAGAGTCCCCCACCTGGACGCCCTGGAACGACCCCTCGGACTTCGACGCCCCGCTGATCGGCGAGCGCGAGGGGCTCAAGCTCCTGGAGAGCCTCGGCCGGGAGCTCGCCGCCGAGCTGCCGGGAGCCCGCCTGATACGCGCCGCCCTGGAGGACGGCTCCAGCGAGAGCGAGATCGTCAACAGCCGCGGCCTGCGCAGCCGCGTCCGGAACCGGGTGGCGACCCTCCATCTCGAAGCCGCCGGCCCGGGCCGGCCCGCCGCTTCGGCGTCCGTCTACCTCGCGGCGCGGGAGGCGCGGCGCTTCCATCCCCCGGCCCTGGCCCGCCGGCTGGCCGACCGGCTGGCCGTCACCGCCCAGGGCGCTCCGCCCGACCGCGACGGCGGCGAGATCCTGCTCGCTCCGCCGGTGATGGCGCGGCTCCTCGCCGGGCTGCTTCCCCTGCTGGTCGGGCCCAAGGCGGGCACGCTCCTCGCCGGGCTGCGCGACCGCCGGGGACGGGTCGGCAGCGAGCGGCTGACGCTGATCGACAACGGCCGGCTCCCCGGCGGCGCCCTCGAAGCGCCGGTCGACGGCGAGGGAGTGGCGACGCGAGAGATCGTGCTCATCGAGGAGGGGGTCTACCGGCAGTCGCTGCTCGCCTGGTGGCAGGCCGAGTCGCATCCAGGCATCGGGATCTCCTCGGGCTGCACGCGGCGGCCGGGCTGGCGCGACATTCCGGCGCCCGGCCCCACCCACCTCTTCCTGAAACCGGACCCGCGCAACCCGGTGGCTGCGCTGCTCGGCTCGATCTCCCAGGGCTATTACCTCATCGACGTCTCCGGCGGCGGCCGGTTCGACCTCGCCGCCGGCAGCTTCGCCATCCCGGTCTGCGGCTTCGCGGTCCAGGGCGGCCGGGCGAGCGCCCCGGTGGCGAACGCCTGGCTGTGCGGCCGCATCGCGGACCTCCTGCAAGGGATCGCCGGCATCGGCCGGGATCTCACCTTCCACCCGCTCCTCGGGATGATCGGGTCGCCCACCGTCCTGGTCCACGGCCTGGAGCTGCGCGCCCGATCCTGACGTCGGCAAACGCACTGATTCGAGGACGCAGCATGGACTTCCACATTGCCTTCCTGACGTTGTTCCTCGGCCTCACCTCGGGGGTCCAGCCCTTCGAGCTGTCGGTGACCGGGCCGGTCGCGGCCGTCGAGATCCTGGTCGACGGCGCGGTGGCGGGCCGCCTGCCCGGCCCGCCCTGGAGCGGCACGATCGACTTCGGCCGGGATCTCCTTCCCCACCGGCTGGAGGCCCGGGCCCTCGACGCGGACAACCGCGAGGTCGGCCGCGCCCGGCAGTGGCTCAACCTTCCCCGGCCGCCGGCCGAGGTGGAGATCGCCCTCGAAGCCGGGCCTTCGGGCAAGCCCGCCCGCGTGCGGCTCACCTGGGAACGGCTCACCCACGATCCGCCGATCTCCAGCTCCCTTACGCTCGACGGCCGTCCCCTCCAGCTCGACCCCGCCGGCCGCGCAACGTTGCCGACATTGCCTTCGTACAGCCCGGACTCCACCCACGTGCTCACGGCGGAGCTTCTGTTCCCCCACAACATCGCCGCGCGGAAGGATCTGATCTTCGGCGGCGAGGGCGGCGAGACGTACACCGAGCTGACCGCCGTGCCGGTGCGCTTCAAGCGGCGGCGCGGGCTGCCCTCTCCCGCGGAGCTTCAGGGCTGGTTCGAGACCGAGCGCGGCGAGCCGCTCAACGTGACCGCCGTCGAGGAGGGCCCCGGCGAGCTCTATCTGATCAGAGTGCCGGGCTCCGACTACATCAAGAGCCAGATCAACGCTTCGTCCAGGATGCCCCCGACCAACATGACGTTGCTCGGCAAGGACCGGCTCCGCTTCGTGTCCCCGTGGTCGAGAGCCTACGCAGGGGCCGGCACCCGCTCCGAGCTGTTCGATTTCTCTCCGTACCTGACCGGCAACATCGTCTCCTACCTGGCCACGAGCACCTTCAAGCGGGATGGCAGCGAGCGGATCAGCCCGGCCGACGCCGTCGCCGTCGCCGGTCTGCAGGCGATGTCCGGCGGCCGGCGGCGGGTGGTCGTGCTGCTCGTCGACGCCGTTTCGGGGGACGACAGCCGCTACGACCCCGTCACCGTCCGGCGGTATCTCTCGGCGCTCCGCGTGCCTCTGCACGTCTGGAGCATCGACCGTAACATCGCGGCCAGGAAGGCCTGGGGAGACATCGAGGACGCCTGGAACACGCCGTCCCTGGAGCGGGCCTTCCGCAAGGCGGCGGACGACCTCGAACGCCAGCGCATCGTCCTGCTCGAGGGGCGTCATCTGCCCCAGACGATCCGCCTCTCCTCGAAGGCCTCGGAGATCGAGATCGTCGCCGCCGGAGACGCGCCGCCCCCTGCTCCTCAAGCCCTTCCACCCCGACTCAACTAGGCCCCGACGGCGACGACCTTCACCAGCGGGCCGTCCATGACGTCGGGATCGCGGAGATCCACGATGCCCTGGACGGCCCAGAGGTTGTCCCCCTGGGGGTCGAGGAAGGTCTGGGCCACCTCCCAGACGCGCTCGTCCACCTCTCGGATGTGGGTGTACTGGTGGCGCCGGGCCTCGGGCGTAAAGACCAACTCGCCATACTCCTCGTAGAACGGCTTCATCGCCTGCTCGAACCGCTCCGGATCCCAGCGGTTGTCCCCGTCATGGGCCCCGTCCTGGCCCGTGTCCTGGCGAACTGCCGCCGCCGCGTCCTCCCACTCCTTCTCGGACAGCGCCCGCACCAGCAGGTGAAGCTCGGCCCGGACCCGCGCCGCGAAGGCCTTGGGGTCGCCGAGGAGCTGCTTGAGCCAGAGAACCTCCGCGGCCTGGTGGCGCTGCAGCCGGCGCAGGCGGATCTCCGGGTGGAGCAGGCTCTCCCACTCTTCGAGGAGGCTGGTGTCCGTGTGGTGCAACAGCGCCCGGAAGTAGCCGAGGGCATCCCAGACCTCGGCCGTCTTGGCGTACTCGGGCACGGTCTGGTCGAGCGTCTTGAAGAGCTGCGAGAGATAGCGCAGGACCACGCCCTCGCTGCGCTGGAGGCTGTACTTCTTCACATAGTCCGCGAACGAGAGATAGCCCTCGATCATCTCCCGGCCGATCGACTTCGGCCGCACGTCGTGGCCGCCGACCCACGGATGATCGCCGCGGAAGCGGTTGAACGTGCCGTAGAGGAAGTCGGACAGCGGCTTCGGGTGGGTCACCTCGTCGAGCCGCTCCATGCGCTGCTCGTACTCCATGCCGTCCGCCTTGAGCTGGGCCACGAGCTCCTGCTTGATCTTGTCGACCTGCTTGCGCAGGATGATCTCCGGATCCTCCAGGATCGATTCGACCAGGGTCATCAGGTCCAGGGCGTAGGTCTCGGACTCCAGGTCGAGCAGGCCGACGGTCTGCACCAGGAAGAGCGAGAGCGCGTGGAGGAGGGAGAAGTCCCACTGGAGATCCTCGGCGACCACGGCCCAGTAGTAGTTGGCCTGGACGTCCCGCTTCATCCGGATGACCCCGGCCCGATGAAGCGACCGGACCAGCACCGCGGCCTGGCCCAGGTGGCGGGCCTTCGAGCCTTCGTCTTCGTGGCTGCCGCTGATGAGGGCGCGCAGCGAGCCGAAGTTGCGCAGGCCCGGATCGTCCAGCTCGGCGTCCCTCTGGAGAAGATCCAGCACCATGCCGTGGGTGACGCGGAAGCGCGACTTGAGCGTCTCCGGCGGCCGGGTCATGAGCTTGTCGAAGGTCTCCTGCGTCCAGGTGATCTCGCCCTTGGCCGCCTGCTTGGCGGGCGACCGCTTCTTCCCCTCGCCGGCCTTCCGGTCGGCCACCCGCTTCTCGACGATGTGCTCGGGCGCCTGGGCCACCACGCTCCCGGCGACATCGAACCCCTTGCGCCCGGCGCGGCCGGCGATCTGCTTGAAGTCCCGCACCGAGAGAAGCGAGGTCTTCTTGCCGTCGAACTTGGCCAGCCGGGTGAAGAGCACGGTCCGGATCGGGATGTTGACCCCGACGCCGAGCGTGTCCGTGCCGGCGATCACCCGGAGAAGCCCCTGCTGGGCGAGCTGCTCCACCAGCAGCCGGTATTTGGGAAGCAGGCCGGCGTGGTGGACCCCGATGCCAAAGGAGAGAAAGCGCCGGAACTCCTTGCCGTAGGGGGTGTCGAGCCGGACGTTGCCGACCGCCTCGCGGATGCGCTCGCGCTCCTCCCGGCTGGAGATCTTCATGCTGGTCAGCGACTGCGCCAGCTCCGCGCACTCCCGCTGGGTGAAGTTGACGATGTAGATCGGCGACCGGCCGGACTCCAGTAGCGCCTCGACGGTCTCGTGGAGCGGCGTCTCCCGGTACTCGAAGTCGAGCGGGACGGGCCGCATCTCGGAGGTGACCAGCGCGACGTCGACCTCGGTCCGGCGGCGGACGTGCTCGGCGATGTTGCTCACGTCGCCGAGCGTCGCGGACATCAGGAGGAACCGCGTGCGCGGCAGCGTGATCAGCGGGATCTGCCAGGCCACGCCGCGCTCCGGGTCGGAGTAGTAGTGGAACTCGTCCATCACCACGTAGGGGGCGTCGAGGGCGTCGCCGCGCCGCAGGGCCATGTTGGACAGCACCTCGGCCGTGCAGCAGAGCACCCGGGCGCCGGGGTTGATGCTGGCGTCGCCGGTCAGCATCCCGACGTTCTCGGGGCCGAAGTCGTCGCAGAGGGCGAAGAACTTCTCGGACGCCAGCGCCTTGATCGGGCAGGTGTAGAACGAGGTCTTGCCCTCGCACAGCGCCTTGAAGTGGAGACCAAGCGCCACCATCGACTTGCCCGAGCCGGTCGGGGTGTTGAGGATGACGTGCTTGCCCGCCATGATCTCCAGGAGGGCTTCCTCCTGGGCGGGATAGAGCTCGAAGCCGGCCTCGACGGACCAGTCGACGAAGAGGTCGAGGATCTCGTCCGGGTCAGAGGTCGGCCGGATGCGGGAAGCGAGCGAGGGACGGGCGAGGCGCCCGGGCTCGGTCGGCGGCAGAACGGGGGAGACGGCAAGGTCAGTCACCCGGCCATTCTCGCATGGTCCTCTCCACCGGTTGCCCCGGGGACGGCCCGGCGGCTCCCCGTGGTACCTTAGAAGATGCCCATAGGATGACCGCCGCAAGATCACCGCGAGGTTCCCTTTTCATGCAGGCAGAGCAGGAGCCCGTTCTCGAAGCCCTCGCCGAGCGACCCGCCTACAGCCGGGCTTTGCTCACGCCCGGGCCGATGCCCCCGCTGTCCCACCTCGGGGTGACGCTGCTGCGGCACACGATCGGCAGCGGGCTGCGCTATGCGCTCTACCATCTCGGCCTGCCGCTGCCGGACGCGCCGCCGGTGCGGACGATCCGCCTGCGTCCCTATCTCTACGGGAAGGATCTGCGACCGTTACTCTCCAGCGTCCCCGGGGGCCAGGAGCTTCTCGGAGCGCTGCTGGAGCCCGAAGGGGAGGCGCGCTACCCGGCCCTGCCGCCCCGGCTCGCGGCGTCGCTGGCCTTCCACCGGATGCGCCTGCTGCGCTTCCGCCCGCCGGCCCGGCGCCCGGCCGGGCTGTCGGGCCAGGAGAGCCCGGAAGAGCTGTGGAAGCTGTTCCGCTCGACCGTGACCCGGCTGCAGCCGCGGACCGGGGACGCCCTGCTCTCCGAGCTGATCGCCGCGCTCAACCGCCGCACCGCGCGGGCCGGGGGCGAGCCCGCTCCGCCGGTCCTCAGCCGGGCGGCCTGGAACCTCCGCTCGCGGGGACCCGGGCGGACCGATCTGTCGCTTTTCGGCCGGCCCGATCCTCTCGAGCCGTCCTGGGTCAAGGCTCCGGAGCGGGCCGAGGAGGCGCGGCAGGCACTGGCCGGCCAGCCGCTTCCCGGCTATGACCGCTATCGCGGACGTTTCCGCGAAGCCTGGCGCGCGGCGCTGGACCGGCTCGCCCCGATCTACGACCTCTACGCCCGGAAGGCCGCCGGCCGGGGGGTGATCGACTCGCCGGAAGACGCCTTCTTCCTGCCTTTCGACCTCGCGGGAGATCTCACCGCCGCGACCCGGCCGGCCTGGCTCGAAGGCGCCATCCGCAACAACCGGGCTGAGTACGACAGCCTCCGGCCCGCCCTGGAGCCGCTCGACAGCATGACCGAAAAGCAGGAGATGGCTGCAGTCGGTGGCGACCGGCCCGAGTGGACCTGGACGCCGCTGCTGCCGCTGCCCTGAAAATTGATCCCCCTGAAGGCTGACCCGAGTCTCTATCGGTCAGAGGGCCGGGCCAGAATCTCGGACAGATCCAGGAGTCGCCGGCTGTGGCGGACCGTCAGGATGACGATCCTGTCCCGATCAACTCGGTACAGGATTCGATATCCGCCGTGGATCAGCTCCCGGAACTCGGGTTTTCCCAACTCGGGGACGATCCGGCCTTGATTGGGGAATCTGACCAGCGGCTCCGCCGCGTCGAAGATACCCTCGGCCCAGCCGAGAGCCGCGCCTGGCCGATCTAGGGCGATGTAGTCTGCTTCCTCTCGAACCTTGGCAGCCGCGAGCGGCGACCAGATGAGCCTCATCGCTTGAGGGCGGAGAGAACCTGCTGGCGAGCTTCTTCGTGCGGAATGCCCTGCCCTGCCGCAATCTGCTGTTCGGCGAGGCGAACCTCCCGGAGGAGGTCGAGCTCATCGAGAAGCCTCTCGTAACTTCTCGCCTCGATGACAACAGCGGCTTCCTCCCCCCGGTCCGTCAGAATCAGGGTCTCGCCCGTCGACCGGACTTCATCGATCCACCTGTCTGGATTGGCCTTGAAATCAGCTAACGGTCTCACCATGGCATCGTTCTCCGGATTCAGTGTACCGAAGAAGGACGCTCCTTGTCTTCATGTGACGATTCGCAGGCCTCCGGCGTCCCACAGTCCTACCAGAGCGTTCCATAGTCCGGCACGGCCTTGCGGTCCGGCGGAGGGTCGCAGACGAAGGTGTCGCCGCTGACCTGGGTGTAGCGCGTGAAGCCGGCCGACCGGAGCATGGCGTGGAGGCAGCCGCTGTTGACGAACCACCAGTTCGACCAGTCGCCGTTCGAAATGCCCTCGATGAAGCAGGCGCGCGGAAACGCCGGGTGGCGGAAGAGGTCCAGATCGTCGACGGCGATGTCGGCTGGAATTTCGACCGCGGCCGCTTTCGGGTCGTCCCCGCGCACCACGGTCTGGAAGAACATCTTCTCCTTCACCAGGAGCGCGACCCGGTCGAGCACGAACAGCGGCGCCCGCAAGTGGTAGAAGAGGCCCAGGAAGAAGACGTAGTCGAACGTCTCGGTATTGTTCCAGCAGAAGCTGTAGACGTCGTCGTGGACAATCTCGAAGTCGAGCCCGGTCACCTCCCGCACCAGACGCGCCTGTTCCACGGCCTTTCCGACGCGCTCGACTCCGACAACCCGGCTCGCGCCTCTCTGTTTCATCTGGACCGAGAAAAAGCCCGAATTGCAGGACAGGTCGAGCACCGACTTGCCCGTCAGATCCGCCGGCACGTGAGGCTCGATCAGGTTCCAGCGACTGCGCGGATAGTCCCCCATTGCCGGGTTCGTCCAGACCCCCGGAGCCAGCTCCAGGTTGTGGTACCAGGTTCCAAGCTTCGCTATCCGCCTTCGCAGCTCCGCCTCGTCCATCAGGGGACACCTCTTGATTCAGCATATCCTGATTGACAGAATAATTTGGAGTTACGCGAAGATCCGCGGCGGCTCCGGCGTCTCGGCCACCGGCTCTCCGCTGTCCACGACGTTGCCGTGGACATCCAGGTACTTGCCCTGGCCGATGTCCAGAAGGCAGCGGTTGCGGCCCTTGCGCTTGGCCGCGTAGAGGGCCTCGTCCGCGAAGAGGATCAACTCGGCCGCGGACTTGATGTAGAGGTCGGGGAAGCAGGCGACCCCGGCGCTCATCGTGATGTTCACGCGCTTGCCGTCGACCTCGAAGGGCAGCTCCTCAATGCTGCGGCGCAGGCGGTCGGCCATGCCGAGGGCGTCCTCCCCGGCGATGCCGTCCACCAGGAGGAGGAACTCCTCGCCTCCGTAGCGGCAGCAGAGATCGCCGTCCCGCCGGCTGCCCTTCAGCACCGCCGACACCGCCACCAGCGCGCGGTCGCCGACCGCGTGGCCGTAGGTGTCGTTGATCTTCTTGAAGTGGTCGATGTCGCAGAGCACCACGGACATCGCGCCGCCGCGCTCGCCGACGCGGTAGTAGGCCTGGTTCAGCTTCGGCTCCAGTGCGCGCCGCAGGAGCGCTCCGGTCAGCGGGTCTTCCTGGGCCTCCAGCCCGGCGAAGCAGCGCTGCACCGAGAGGCTCGCCTGGGGGATCAGGAGGTCGAGCAGGTCGACCGACTTCGGATCGAGCCGGCGTGGATCGCACCAGAAGCGGACCCGGGCCACGACCCGGCCCTGGGCGCGGAGCTGGCGTTCGAGGATCTGCCAGGCCGCGCGCCTATGGAACCCGGGGAGCACCGGCGCCCAGTTGCCCGGCTCGGGCACGCCTTCCTCCAGCCGGCCCTCGGGCGTCGAGCACCAGCTCCGCAGCTCCCAGCCCGGAGCCAGCGCCTCGAAGTGGTACCAGTGGTAGGCCAGCACCTTGGCGCTCTCGTCGCGGATGCGCTCCACGACCTGGACCAGCTCCTCTTCCTTCTTCAACATGCGCTCGCCGGCCAGGCCGAGGCGTTCGAGATCGTGGATGCGGTTGTCGGCGCGGTTCAGGATCCAGGCGCTGCGGGCCGCTTCGAGAACCAGCAGGGCCAGGGCGACGAGCAGCACCCCCGCCAGCCCCCAGCCTCCGGCAAGCCCGGCGACCGCGACCGCGCCGCCCAGAATCCATCCGAAGAGATCGAGCCCGAACGGAGGAAGGAGCGTCTGCAGGCGGAGCGGCTGGTCCGGACGGCGGATCTTCCGGTCCGCGATCTCCAGGCCGATCCAGACCAGGAGGTAGACGAACGCCCCAGTGGCCAGGGCCGCGGGCAACGCCCAGAGAAACCGGACCGCGGCCCAGGCGGCGGCCCCGCCGAGCGTGGCCAGCGCGGCCCGGCCGGCGTCCTCCAGGACGCGCAGCATCCCCCGGCGCTCGTGCTTCTGGGCCGTGGACGTGCGCGAGAGCCGCAGGGCGAGCTGGGTCAGAACCAGGCACGCCGCGGCCAGCGCCGCGGCCGGTCCGCCTCCGGAAAGGTAGAGCGCCGGGGGGATGACCATGGCACCCAGGCCGAGCGTCTCCCCCTTGAGCGGCCGATGGACCGACGCCGCCACGCCGACGGCGATCAGCACGAGGAGAAGCAGCGGCGACGGCTGAGCCGACGGTGCAATCCAGGGCAGCCGGGGTGCCAGCAACAGCAGGACGGCCGCGGTTGCGGTCGGCAGCAGGGTGGCCCAGAGGTCGCGTCGCGAGCGGAGGAAATTCATCGGCCTGGAGGTATCGAAAAAGCTGCCGGCATCGTACGCGTTCCAGGGCGGGGTCGCAATGCGCCCCCGGCGAAGAGGTCCGGAGGAGACGCTTCGTCACGGCAACGAAGCGCTTCGTCAGGACAACGAGACGCTTCGTCATGGCGGCGAGACGCTTCGTCGCCTTCCGAAGGCGTTCGGAGCGGCGGCGAAACGCTTCGGAGCCGCCGCGAAGCGCTTCGGAGCCGCGACGAAGCCCTTCGGCGAGCGACGAGGCGCTTCGGCGGACGACGAAGCGCTTCGGCAGGACGCGGAAGCGCTTCGCCGCCGTCTGAAGCCCTTCGGCCTGGCGGCGAACCCCTTCGGCGCGGCGCGAAGGCGTTCGTTGCGGCGACGAAGCGCTTCATTTCTCGGCGAAGCCCTTCGCCAGAACGCCGAATCCTTACCCGGCCGAGCCGTAGCCGCTGGGGCCGAACCGCAGGCTCTGGTCGTGCCGGGCCTGGAAGAGGAAGCCGAGAACACCCCGGGCCAGCTCGGCGGTCGCCGTCTCCTGCTGTACGGCTTCCTGGAAGAGGCGGAGGGCGGCTTCGGCCTCGGGGTGGACGCCCTTGGACTCGAAGACCTTTGCCAGATCCAGGGTGAGGGCCTTGACCTCCTCCGTCCGCCCCTCGCCTAGGAGCAGGCCGGCCTCTTCCATGAGAGCCAGGGCGACGTCGTAGGACATGGCCTCCGCCGCGAATCTCCGCCGGGCCTCGGCCAGCGCGGTCAGGGCTTCCGCGGGCCGGCCCAGCCCGGCCAGGATTCGGCCTTCCAGCCAGGGGATTCTCGACCGGTCGATCTTGCCGAGACCTTCCGGAGAACGCCGAGCCTCGGCGATCAGCTCCGCGGCCTCGCCGTAGCGCCTGGCGTGCGCCATGTTGCTGGCGAGGTTGAGACGCAGCAGACCCTTGAGGCGCGCATCCCCCCGCCGCTCCACGAGCGGCGCGGCCTCAAGATAGGTCGCGATGGCGAGCGCGTGCTCGCCCATCACGTCGTAGGTGAAGCCTTTCATCAGCAGGACGCGCTCCGGGAACCGGCTGATGGGAAGGGCCTGATCGAAGAGGAAGAGGGCCTCGGCGAACCGGCGCTGGTCTCTCCGCAACGAGCCCTCCAGATCGAGCAGTTTGCCGGGATCGAGCAAGCCTCGAGGATCGGAGCCGGCCTGCCAGAGCCGCTTCGCCTCGTCGAGGCGGGCCTCCGCGGCCTGGAGCCTTCCCTGAACCCGCAGGACGTTCGCCCAGTGTGCGAGGGCGTAGGCGCCGAGCCGGTCGAGCCAGCTCTTCGGGCCGGACACGAGCCGGGCGATCTCCATGGCGAGCCGTGCCCACGCCGTGGCGCGCTTCAGGCTGTGAGACGCCTGGCGGACGGACTCGTCGCAGCAGCGCTCGACAAGCGCCCAGTTCTGGAGCTCTTCGATCGACCTCACCGCGGCCAGCTGCGAACGACGGGACAGCCGCTTCAGGCTGGCGAGCTGCTCCTCGGCCATCCGGCAGTCCCAGGGCTCGGGAGGCCAGACCGGCGGCCGGACCTTCAGCAGGCGGCGAACGGCGGAAGCGCAGTGCCGGCGAAGCCCGCGCACCAGCCGGTCGATCGTGCCGGCTGCACCGCGGCTGCTCCGGAGCCAGGGGCTGCCCTGCGTCTCACGCTGGCGCAGCAGCTCGTCGACCTCCGCTTCCTCAACCCCCGCGCAGCCGGCCATCACCGCCAGGTGGTGGCTGCCCGGTACGACATGGCCCTGCTCGAACTGATCGAGGAGGGACGGGGTGATGCCGGTCGCCTCGCCCATCTGCTCCTGGGTCAAGCCGGACACCGCCCGGAACATGCGTGCCTTCAAGTGCGCCGTCTTCAGAGTGCTTCTGGTCATGTTTGCTCCTCTACCCAGAGAATAGACGAATTTTCGCCTCAGTTCCCGGCACAGGCATTTATTCTTGCCGAGACGGCCCGCGCGGACCAGAGAGGCCCGCTTTCGGTGCCGTCCTGGAGAATCTGCTCATGCGCCGAACAATCTTTGCCGTCGCCGTGACCGCCTCGTTGCTGGCTTCGGGCGCCGGCCCTGTTGCCTTCGAAAAGCTCTGGACCCTGCTCTCCTCTCTCACCGGCGATGCCGGATGCATCTGGGACCCCAACGGCCAATGCCGGCCCGCGCAACAGGTCGACGCGGGGTGCGGCTGGGATCCCAATGGCCAGTGCCGGCCCGCGCAACAGGTCGACGAAGGGTGCATCTGGGATCCCAACGGGCGCTGTGCCACGGCACCGGGATCATGACTCGAACCGCAGGCCCGGGTCGTAGCGGGCCCGGGCCTGCGGCGGCCTCCCCGGAGCCCTGGACCGTTTCATGGGGCATGGGATCGACGGACCTCCTCGATCAGCTCCGCAGCCTCGGCGTGCCTGGAGAGCTGAGACAGCACGCCGGCTAGGCGGAGGCGACGAAGATTCAGGAGCTGGGGATCGCGCCCGATCCGGGTCTCCGCCTCCGCCAGGGTTGAGGCGGCCTGCTCGTAGTCGCCCAGCACCTCATGGGTGAAAGCCCTCTCGATCAGCACCCGGCCCGGGAACCGGCTCACCCGGACGGCCCGGTCGAAGAGGCTGAAGGACTCCTCGAACCGGCGCTGACCCCGGCGCAGAGATCCCTCCACCTCGAGCAGCACGCCGGGGTCGAGCACGCCATCCGGATCGGAGCCCGCCCGGCAGAGCGCCCTGGCCTCGTCGAGCCGGGCTTCGGCCTCCTCCAGCTTCCCCTGGACGCACAGGATGTTGGCCTGATGCGCCAGGGCATAGCCGCGGAGGCTTTCGAGCCAGCCCTCGGGACCGGCCAAGAAACGGGCCGCCACGCTCGCGAGCCGCGCCCAGTCGTCCGCGCTCCTCAGGCTGCGCCAGGACTCGCGGACCGACTCCTCGCAGCACCTCTCCACGAAAGCCCATTGCTGGTACGACCGGCCCAGCCTCACCACCGCGAGCCTCGATCGGCGGTCGACCGGCCTCAGCCTGGCCAGCCGCTCCTCGGCCTGATCGCGGCAGACCGCCAGGTCGAGGTCGCGCGGATACTCGTCCACCGGGCCGACGGCCCGGGACTGCAGCGCGAACGCCGTCAGCAGCCTGCGCAGGAGCCCGGAACCATGCAGAATCTCCTCCTCAATGCCTGCCTGCTCCTCCTCGGTCAGGCCGCCCTCGGTCTCCAGGGCGTCGAGCGACTCCAGAAACGCCCTCGTCAGCGAGACCGCACCCCGCCGGCTCGCGACCGCCGCGAGCAGCAGGTCGTAGACCTCGTCGTCGATCTCCTTCTTCCTCTGCCGGGTGAGGATCTGCGAGACGCGGATCTGCGTCATCCCCGCCCGGCTGCCGATCTGCTTGCGTCCCAGGTCGCTCCACAGCGCCAGGATCAGGACGGTGAGCTGCCTCAACGTGAGCTTGTGCATTTCGAGCCTCCTTGCAATCAACGTTACATTCTGTTGAGTGCTCTGGAAGCCAAAGTCGTGACGCAAGATGGCAACTTTGTTCAGTTGTGCGCCCTGGCGAAGTTCTGGCGGCTCCGCAGCCGTAGTCTCTCCAGAAAAATTTGCCGATTTTCTGGGTACGGGCCCGGCTCGGGAGCCGCCGTCCCAGGATCACCCCACGTCTGGAGACAGAAGAGGAGGTCGGCGCGATGGCGGAGAGGTCAGGGCAAGGCCCCGGGTCGGAGGAGATCCTGAGCTTGATGGAGGGCCTGTTGAGGTTCCGGTTCCGCCTTGCCGGGATGGCGTTCGACCTGGAGCGCTTCGAAGCGGACGTAGCCGACGAGATCACGGACGCCGAGGCCGCTCTTCGTGTGAGCCTGGAAGACTCGCTCGTGCAGCACTTCGATCCGCTGCTCCGGGCGCTGCTGGCCGCGGCCGGAGATCCCCGGTCGACCCTCCTGGAAGTCGTGCTCGACCTCGCGAGCCTCAAGCACAAGCTCCAGGCCTTCGCCCACGACCTCCCCCGCTCGCCGCAGGAAGACGCCATGCTCGAAGGCGAGATTCCCTCGGACTCCCCGACCGAGATCCGGACCACGATCAACGCAGTGAACGGGGATCAACTGGACCTCGCCATCGAGAATCTGCTGCACGCGGCCCGCTACAAGCAGCCGGGCGGCCTGCCGGTCCACCCGCTCAAGAGAACCGATCGATGATCGGGCCGGCCAGCCATCTGGACGCGGATCAGTTACAGCGCTTCCTTCGTGGATTCTCGCCCCCAGGCGAAGCTCGAACCGTCGTGCGACACCTGCTGACGGGCTGCCCGCAATGCCATCAACTCAGCGGGACGCTGGCGGGCCCAAGGAGAAAGATGGCGATGTACATTCAAATGTGATGACCTGGAGCGATCTCATGAAGCGCGAATACGACTTTTCCAAGGCCGAGCGCGGGAAGCTCTACCGCCCTGGCGCCCAGCTCAACATCCCGGTCTCAGATCGGAATCCGGCTCTCGGCCTCGACCGAGAAGGGATCTCCGGGCTCGCCCCGGCGGTGCCGGAGGAGGGCGGCGTGGGCGATCATGGCGGCGTTGTCTCCGGACCATTTGAGGGGGACGAGCTTCAGATCGATGCCTCGTTCCGCGGCCCAGGCGGGCAGCTCGCGGCGGAGGAGACGGTTCGCGGCGACGCCTCCCGAGACGGCGAGCAGGCCGATGGGCTGCTTGCGGTGGAGGCGGTCCAGGCGGTCGATCACCTGGCCCACGGCGGCGGCGCGGAAGGCGGCGACCAGGTCCAGAACCTCCCGCGGCGGCTCGGCGCCATCCTCTACGCCTTCCTCTAGATGAAGGGGGCCGAGCTTCCTCTCCAGCTTCTCGATCTCCAGGAGAACCTGGCTCTTGAGGCCGGAGTAGGAGAAGAAGAGGTCGTCTCCGGGGAAGGGGACGGTCAGCCGCTTCGCTTTCGGATCTCCGAGCTCCGCCAGCTCGTCGACCCGCGGCCCCTGCGGATACGGCAGGCCCAGGCGCTTGCCCACCTTGTCGAAGACCTCGCCGATGGCATCGTCCCGCGTCTCGGCCAGGGTCGAGATCTTGCCGCGCTCGACCTGAAAGAGGGACGTATGCCCGCCGGAGACCACCAGCCCCACGAAGGAGTCCGGCTGCGGCTCGGCCGGGGCAGGCTCCGAGGGCGGCGGCAGGAAGGGCGAGAAGAGATGGCCTTCCAGATGATGGACGGCATGGAACGGCCGGCCGAGGGCGAAGGCCATGGCCTTGCCGAGCGAGAGGCCGACGAGGAGCGCTCCAACCAGACCCGGCCCGCGGGTCGCCGCGACCAGTCCGATCTCGTCCATCGTCACCCCGGCCCGCTCCAGCGCCTCGGCGCTCACCTGGGGCCAGTTGGAGAGATGCTCGCGGGAAGCGATCTCCGGAACCACCCCGCCATACGGCCGGTGCGCGGCGAGTTGGCTGGAAACGACGGAAGACAGAACTCTTCCCTCGCCATCCAGGATGGCGCAGGCCGTGTCGTCACACGACGTTTCGATCCCGAGAACGAGAGGAGAGGTACGGCTCATCCAAAGAGTCTAACGCTGGAGCCAGAAGGGCGGGTGGCTCCCTCACCCCCCGGCCCCCTCTCCCGGTCCGCCCGAGTCCACCCGCCCCGGGAGAGGGGGAGACTGACTCTCGGAGAACGGGTGGGGGCGCACTCTCCCCCGGCACGGGGGAGAGGGTCGGGGAGAGGGGGGATGGGATCAAATCCCGGATCAACCCTCGGTGGTGCTGGCGACCGGAATGTTGATCGGCTCGTAGACCGGAATCTCGAACGCCAGCGTCCCGTGGCAGAACTCCTTCCACTCGTCCGTGACGTTGTCAAAGATGATGTTCTCATCCTTGAAAATGCCGTCCGTCACCACGTAGTTTTCCTGGAGATAGAGGATCGAGTCGTCGTCGAGCTCCCGCAGGACTTCGACTTCCTTGCCGTCGACGTCCTTCTTGTCCTTCCGGGCGTTCTCCTTCTTCTCGCTCCAGCCCGAAAACTCGCGGAATTGCTTCGCCAGATATGCCTTGCAGTACTTGCCCATTTCCATGGATCGGTCCTCCTGCGGATCGTTGCCGCTGTCGCGGCAGCGGGGTCGTTTGGCTCGGGGCGCCTATTATCGTCCAGCCGGCGGGCGGACGGAAGAGCGCGGCTCACTCTCTGTAGTGCCGCGAACCCCCCAGACGTGACACTGCTATAGACTACACCCCTTGCCGGAGCTTCCCCGCCGGCAGAGGAAACCATGCCTTTGCGCTTCGGAATCAACGGGTTGGGCCGCGTCGGCCGGGCCCTTCTTCGCATCGTCCTGACTCGGGACGACCTCCGCCGGCACCTGGTACCCGCGGCGGTCAACGACGTGGTCGCGGCGCCGATCCTGGCCCGCCTCCTGGCCCGGGACACGGTCCAGGGGCGGTTTTCGCTCCCCGTGACGGCCGAGCCGGGCGTCCTCGTTATCGGCGACGGGATTGACGGCCTCCGCATCCCGGTCCTCCAGCAGCCGGACCCCGCGCTCGTCCCTTGGGAGGATCATCGGGTCGAGTTGGTGGTCGAGGCCACCGGCCGGTTCCTGCCCCGCAAGCGCGCCGCGGCGCATCTGCGCGGCGGCGTGCGGACCGTGGTGCTCTCGGCCAACGGCGATCCCGCGGACCCGGTGGACGCCACGCTCTGCCTCGGGATCTCACCCGAGCCGGAGCTGGGCTGGGATCCGGCGGTCCAGCCGGTGATCAGCAACGCGTCCTGCACCACGAACGCCCTGGCGCTGATGACGAAAGTGCTGCACGACCGCTTCGGCGTGCGCCGGGCGATGATGAGCACGGTCCACAGCTACACCGAGAATCAGCGCCTGCTCGACCTGCCGCATCCGGACCCCCGGCGGTCGCGGGCGGCGGCGCTCAACATCATCCCGACCTCGACCACGGCGGCGGCGGCGGCCGGGCTCCTGCTGCCGGGCCTGGAGGGGCGGATCGACGGTTTCTCCGTGCGCGTCCCCACTCCGGTCGTGGCCCTGCTCGACCTGGTCGCGGACCTGGAGCGGCCGGCGACGCCCGAGGCGATCCGCGAGGCCTATGTAGAGGCCGCGGCCGGAGATCTGGCCGGGCTGCTGGGGACAACGGAGGACGAGCCGGTGTCGTCCGACTTCGTCGGCGATCCGCGCTCGGTGGTGATCGACCTCCCCCTGGTGCAGGCGGTGGACGGCCTGGTGCGGGTGGTGGGCTGGTACGACAACGAATGGGGTTACGCCAACCGGCTGGCCGAGCTGCTCGCCCGGGTGGCTCGACGACTAGAGAGAGAAGGGAGCGATCCGCATGCCTGAGCTTCTTACCCTGGACGACCTCGACCTCGCCGGCCTCAACGGCAAGCCGGTCTTCGTCCGCGTCGACTTCAACGTGCCGATGTCCGAGACCGGCGAGGTGGCCGACACCACCCGCCTGGATGAGGCGATTCCGACGATCCGCGAGCTGACCGCGGCCGGCTGCAAGGTGCTGCTCGCCTCCCACGCCGGCCGGCCCAAGGGCAAGCGCGATCCGCGCTACACCCTGCGGCCGGTGGCCGCGAAGCTCGCGGAGCTGCTCGGCGCCTCGGTGCGCTTCGCCGAGGACTGCGTCGGCGAAGAGGCCGAGAGGGTCGCCCGCGAGCTGGCCCCCGGCGAGGTGGCGCTGCTCGAAAACCTGCGCTTCCACGCCGAGGAGGAGAAGAACGATCCGGCGTTCTCGGACCAGCTCGCCGCGCTCGCCGTGGCCTATGTGGACGACGCCTTCGGCAGCGCCCACCGTGCCCACGCCTCGGTGGTCGGCGTTCCTGAGCGACTGGCGAAGACGAAGGCAGCCGGCCGGCTGATGGCCCGCGAGGTCAAGGCGCTCGGCCGGCTGCTCGGCGAGCCCGAGCGGCCGTTCGCCGCGCTGCTCGGCGGCGCCAAGATCGAGGGCAAGATCGACACGCTGCTCAACCAGCTGCCGCGGCTGGACATCCTCCTGCTCGGCGGCGGCATGGCCAACACCTTCCTCGCGGCCCAGGGCCACGACGTGGGCGGCTCGCTCTACGAGCCGGACCGGGTGGAGATGGCCAGGGACATTCTCAAGCAGGCGAGGGACCGGGGCATCGAGGTGCTGCTGCCCACCGACGTGGTGGTGGCCGAGAGCCTCGACGATCCCTCGACCGCCCGCACGGTGGCGGTCGACGCCATCCCCGCGAACGGCAAGGCGCTCGACATCGGCCCCGAGACCCGCAAGGCGTTCGCCGCGGCGATCGGCCGGGCGAAGACGCTGTTCTGGAACGGCCCGCTCGGCGTGTTCGAGAAGCCGCCGTTCGACGAGGGGACCCGAGCCGTGGCCCAGGCGCTGGCGAGCTGCCCGGGCTTCTCGGTGATCGGCGGCGGCGAGACCGTGGCCGCCGCGCACCAGGCGGGCGTGACCGACCGCATCGGCCACGTCTCGACCGGCGGCGGCGCCTCGCTGGAGCTGCTGGCCGGCAGGGAGCTGCCCGGCGTCGCGGTCCTCATGACGGGCCTGATGGCGGACGCGGAGACGGGCAAGTGAGACGGCGGCTCGTCGCCGGCAACTGGAAGATGAACCTCCTGCGCGGCGAGGCGGTCGACCTCGTGCGCCGGATCGGCGACGAGCTGGCCGTCACGCCCGCGAGCCGGACTCGGGTGGTGCTGTTCCCCTCGTTCGTCCTGCTCGACACGGTGAAGACGGCCTTCGGCGGTATCAGCGGGAACGGAGGCTTGGCGCTGGGCGGCCAGGATCTCCATCCGGAGGACAAGGGCGCCCACACGGGCGACGTGTCCGGCGCGCAGCTCGCCGACGCCGGCTGCCGGTGGGCGCTCGCCGGCCACAGCGAGCGGCGCCAGAACCACGGCGAGAGCGACGAGCTGGTGGGCCGGAAGGTGGCGGCGGCGTTGCGCAACGGACTGTCGCCGATCGCCTGCGTGGGCGAGACCCGCGAGGAGCGGCAATCCGGACGGGCTTTCGCGGTGCTGGAACGCCAGACCCGGGCGGCGTTGGCAGCGTTGGCGGCGCTCGTGGAACAACCGGATGTCGACGCGGCGCTCGCCTACGAGCCTGTCTGGGCGATCGGCACCGGCGAGACCGCGACTCCGGCGATCGCCCAGGAGACCCACCGTTTCCTCCGCGGGCTGCTCGCAGAGCTGCTCGGCGCCGAGCGCGCGGAGGCCCTCCCGATCCTCTATGGAGGGTCGGTGACACCGGCCAATGCACCCGATCTGATCGCCGAATCGGACATCGACGGCTTCCTGGTTGGCGGCTCCGCACTTGACCCGGAGAAATTCCTGAGTATCATTCGTGCTTCCGGCTGACGCGGGTCAGCCGTAGACGGGTGAAGTGCCCGTGGTCCTTCGGAGGTTCTGTTAGTGATCTATCTGCTGTACGCGATTCACATCATCGTCTGCATCTTCCTCATCCTGGTCGTCCTGCTTCAGCAGGGCAAGGGCGCCGATCTGTCGGTGTTCGGTGGGGGGACCACGCAGGCAGCCTTCGGAGCCCGCGGAGCGACGACCCTGTTGCACAAGCTGACGGTGATCTCGTTCGTCGTCTTCATTCTCACCACCCTGCTGATCGGCATTCCCCAGGCGAAGCGGGGCACGGTGATGGGCGGAGTGGCTGGCGACGGTCCGGCGGCGACGCCGACCCCCGCGGCTGCGGCTGCTCCGGCGGCCGGTGAGACCCCGGCGGCCGCGACCACGGCGCCGACGGCCCCGGTCGTCCCCCCGGTATCCACGGATACCACTCCCGCTCCCCAGAACGGCACGCCGCCGAACTGAGAAGCTGGCTCCCCGGGTTCTCAGCCCGGGGTCTTTGACAGAAGGTCTGTGCGCGCCGAAGTGGCGGAATTGGTAGACGCGCACGTTTGAGGGGCGTGTGGGGCAACCCGTACCGGTTCGAGTCCGGTCTTCGGCACCATCCCTTCGTGCACAGACCCAGATCTCCGATTCAGCTCAGACGTTCTTGAGACCTGCCAGGAACCGGGAGACTTCCCGGTTGAAGGTCTCGGCCTGCTCCAGGTTCGACAGATGTCCGGCACCCGGAACGAGCGCCAGCTCGGCTCCCGGGATCGCTGCGGCCATGGCCTTGGATTCAGCCGGCGGCGTCAGCTCGTCCTCCTCTCCCACGATCACCAGCGTCGGCACCTTGATGCCGGCCAGCAGCGCGGTCCGATCCGGCCTCGCGGCCATGCCTCGCGACGCGGCGGCCACGCCGGCCGGCGGAGCGTCCGCGACCCAGCCCCGCACCTGCTCGACCAGCCCGGGGTTCGAAGCCTTCGTGCCGGCGCCGAGGAGCTTCGGCACCAGCGCGTCGGGGAGGAAGCCCGAGCCCTTTTCGAGCACGTCCCTGGCGAGGGCGAGCCGCTTGTCCCGGCCCTCCGGAGCGTCGGCGCCCGAGCGGGTGTCCGCCAGCACGAGCCCGCGCAGGCGATCGGGGAACGCTTCCGCGAACGCGAGCGCCGCGTAGCCGCCCATCGAGAGACCCAGGACGACCGCGCGGTCGATCCCGAGATGATCGAGCAGCGCCGCGGCGTCGCGGGCGAAGTCCGACATTTCGTTGATCTCGGGGGTCTCGGGGTTGGTCTCGGACGCGCCGAAGCCCGAGAGGTCGGGGGTCAGAGAGCGCCAGGGGCCGAGCCGGTCCACCTGCGGCTCCCACATCCGGCTGGAAAGAGGGAAGGCGTGAAGGAGCAGCAGGGGAGCGCCCAGGCCCGAGTCTCCGAAGCTCAGATGCAGGCCGCGGCTTTCATAGGTTCCTGTCTTCGTGTTCATCCGTATAGACTACCCCAGCCCTCTCGGAGGAAATGATGACTGAACCGACTGAAGTGACGCCCGCGCCGGCTACCCCGGTGACCCCGGAGGTAACCGCGCCGCCCCCGGAAGCGCCGCCGGCCGAAAAGCCTGCACCGGACCCGGAGAAGATCGCCGCAGCCAAGGCGGCCGCCGCGGCGAAGGCTGCCGCAGCCGCCGCGGCTCCGCCCCGGGCCCTGCCCTCCGACGAGGACATCTCGGCGTGGATCCACGGCACGGACGTGCCCACCCTTGGAGCCCTGTTCGAGGGGGTCGACGTCAAGCGCCTCGACACCCTGGTCATGCAGGTGCGCAAGGAGGAGCTGATCCCCCAGCACTGGCAGGTGCTGTCGAGCCATGTGGCCCCGGAGGACATCGTGTTCCAGCGCCTGCCCGAGGTGGGCGGGCTGCGGGTGCGCTACAAGGATCAGGAGCTGGCTCGGCGGCGGATTCACAACCTGCGCTTCGGCTGGGCGGAGCTGGGAGGACGCCGGCCCGCGATGTGGACCGTGCCCGACCTGTTCGCGGCCATGCGGCGGATCTACGACAAGAAGCACCCGGTCGACTGGAACGACTTCCTGTGCGCCGTGCGCGACATCTGGCGGGATTCCGGGCTGCCCTTCGGCAAGGAGCAGCTGGAAATCTTCTGGGCGTGCCTGGTGCTCATCCGGAAGAACACCAAGAAGTAGGAAGAAGCGGACCGAGGGCGGCCACAAGGGCCGCCCCTACGCCCCCAAAGGGATGCTCCCTTTCCTTCCTACTGCTGGACCGAGGCCTTGGTGATCGTGATCGGCTCGACCGGCACGTCGCCGTAGGGGCCCTTGGTCGTCGTCCGGACGCCCACGATCGCGTCCGCCACATCCATGCCCTCGACCACCTTGCCGAACACCGCGTAACCCCAGCCCTGGGCCGTCTTGCCCGTGTGGTTCAGGGCGCGGTTGTTGTTCACATTGATGAAGAACTGGGACGAGGCGCTGTGCGGATCGCTCGTGCGGGCCATGGCGATCGTGCCGCGCTCGTTGCCGAGACCGTTGTCGGCCTCGTTCTGGACGTTGCCCTTGGTGGGCTTCTGGGACATGTCGGCCTTGAAGCCGCCGCCCTGGACCATGAAGCCGGGGATGACGCGGTGGAAGATCAGGCCGTCGTAGAACCCGCTGCGGACGTACTGGAGGAAGTTCTCGACGGACTTCGGGGCCTTGTCCGCATAGAGCTCCAGGACGATCTTGCCCTTGGTGGTCTCCAGGACGACCCGCGGGTTGGCCTTGGGGGCGGCGGTCTGTCCGGCGCCGGCGGCGGCGCTCGTTCCGACGGCGGTGAGGACGAGGAAGGCAACGGCTATGCTCAGGTTCATGTCGGTCTCTCCTTCTGCTTATCAATCGGATCCTGCTTCAGCGGATCCTTCTTCAGGTCAGTCGGGCATGCTACCACGGCCCCTCGGAGTGGTTCTCGCCGGAGGCGGCTCCCGGAGAATGGGAACCGACAAGGCCCTGCTGGAGATTTCCGGAGAGACGCTCGCGGCCCGGGCGGCGCGAAAGCTCCTGGCGGTCTGCGGCGAGGCGGCGATGGCGGACGCCGGGCGCGGAGTCCTCCCTGGATTCCCCTCTTTGGAAGACGGCCCGGGCCGAGGTCCGGCGGCCGGGCTCCTCGGCGCGGCCCGGGCGCATCCCGGGCGGCGGCTGCTCGTCCTGGCCGTGGATCTGCCGAACCTTCCAATCCCTCTCCTGGAGGAGCTGGCTTGCTCAGTCGGGACGGTCGACCTGGCCATGCCGAGATGGGAAACCGGGATCGAGCCGCTCTGCGCCCTCTACGGCCCCGCCGCCCTCGCCGCCCTGGAGACGCGGGTCGCAAAAGGCCGGTTCGATCTGAGGACGCTGCCCGAGGAGCCGGGGCTCGCGGTCCGCTGGCTGGGCGAGGCCGAGCTGCGGCGGTTCGGCGAGCCCGCGGAGATGTTCCTGAACCTCAACCGCCCCGGAGATCTGGACGCGCTCGCTTGACCCTCGAATGTGAGGGAGAGGAAGTCACGGCTGCTGGCCAGCGGCTTACAGCCGGTCGCTGCCGATGCGCGTGAGCTTCATCGGCTTGCTCGTGGTGCCGAACCAGCCCTCGTGGCCGGAGCGGTCCGTGGACTTCAGGTAGAGCTCCACCGTGCCGTTCTGGTGGTAGCTGACCGGGATGTCGACGGACCAGAAGCTGATGCCCTTGTGGTGCTCCAGCTTCATCTCCTTCATCTTGCCGCCGGGCGGCCTCGCCCACATCGTGACGCCGCGGACCTCGTAGTCGTCCCGGACCTTGAACTCGAGGCGCACCGGGTTGCCCCGGGAGTATTCGAGCCCGAAGCCGGGGCGCAGCTCGACCGTCGGCGGCTGCTGGTCGAGCGTGCCGAGCTGGTCGGTCAGCCGCTTGCGGGCCTCCTCGATCTTCGCCGCGAGGTGCGGGGTCGGCTTGATCTTGCTCAGCGCCTCCAGGGGCTCGTGCGGCTTGCGCCGCCTCTCCCAGGCCGGGATCGCATCCAGGAGGGCCTGCTGTTTCGCTTCGTCGTCGCGGGCCGAGCGGTAGCCCGCGGCACGGGCGGAGAGGCCGGGCCGGTCGCTCCAGGTGCTGAGCAGCGGCTCCAGCTTGCCGAGGGCCATGTCGTACTGCGCCGAGGTGGCAAGCTCCTCGGCCTGCTTTTCCACGGCAGCCGCGGCCTTTTCGCGCAGATCCAGCGGATCGCTGAGCTTCGAGGACAGCGACTTCAGCTCGGCCATGCGCCGCAGCACCGCCTCGTGCTTGCCCTCGGAGGCGTCGACCTCGGCCAGCCGGTGAAGCTCCACCAGCCGCTTCGCGGTCTCGAAGTCGCCCCGCAGCCCGGCGGGCAGGGCGCTGCCGAGGCCCGCGCCACGGCCGACCGTAGCCCGCAGCATTCCGAGGTCGCCGGCCGCCAGGCCGCGCTCCAGGTCGTCGGGCAGACGTTCGAGAGCCAGAAGCTCGAGGGTTCCTTCCAACTCCGAGAGCTTGGCGCAGGCCTCGGGCGGAAGACCGCTCTGGTCGGAGTAGGTCAGCTCCTCCACGAGCTTCCGGGCCTGGTCCTCCTCACCCTGGGCCAGGAGCACCACGGCCTGGTTCACGCGGACCATCACGGCCTGGGGCGACGCGGTCGGCGGAGGCGGAGGCGCCTCGACGCCCGCCGGGGCGGCGCTGTCCGACGGCCCCCGGTTGAGCCACCAGACTCCCACCAGGAGCGCCACGAGAAGCAGCGCCGCGAGGCCTCCGAACAGGATGGCGAGCTTCTGGCGATTCACCGGCGCCTTCTCGGGCGCCGCGGCGGCGGCGGCCCGCCCCTGCATCACCGCGGGCGGCGGAGAGGATGGCGGCGGCGGGCCGCCGCCGTCCAGCGCGTTCAGAACCTCATCGGTGATGGCCGAGAGCAGCTCGCCGTCCTCGGGGCTGACGGAGGGGGACGGGCGCGCGGCAAGAGGGGCCGGGGGCGCGGGAGCCGGACGGCGCACCGGCGGCTGCATCTGTGGCGATGGCGGCTGCTTCGAGGGCCCGGCAGCAGGCGACACCGAGGGCGATACGGCGGGCGATACGGCGGGCCGGGGCGGATCGTCGAAGCTGATGCTCGGCAGCAGGTCACCGCCCGCCAGCTTGTCGAGGTCGGGGAGGTCGGGGAGGTCGCCGAGGAGCGGCCCCAGGGCCGGCGTCCCGGATTCCACCGGGGACGCCGCCGAGGCCGACAAAGCCGGTGCCGGCGTTGATGCCGCGGCCGGGCGCGGGACATACGCGGGCATCGAAGGCTCCGGGTCGGGAGCCGGAGCCGGGACCGCGGCAGGACGGGGTGGCGCGATCGTCGGAGATGGAGATGGAGCGGACACCGCCGGGGGAGCGAACGCGGGCACCGAGGGCGTGGCCGGTGCGGCCGGCTTCACCGCCGGAGGCGGCGCGGGGGCCTCGGTGAACACCGGGAACGCCCCGCTCATCAAGGAGGACGCCGGTGTCGCCGAGCTTTCCGATGTTGCCGAGGCCGCCGGTTGCGCTCCCAGCGCCTGGCGCAGAGCCGCCCGGACCTCCCGGAACGACGGGCGCTCGGCGGGCTCGCTCTGGAGAAGCCGCTCGAGAATCGTCCGCAAGGCGGCGTCGTTGGCCAGGTCGAGCGTCACCGCGAACGGCATCTGGACCGAAGGCGAATCCCCGCCCTCGACCGTCGCACCGAGCACGTGGCAGGCCACACGCGCGAAGGTATGAAGGTCGGAGCGCGAGGTCGGCACTCCACCCATCGCGAGCTCCGGAGCCAGAAAGCGGGCGCTCTCCGGAGGCGCCGCGGAGACGCCGCGAACACCCCGGAACGCCGCGCTGCCCAGGCCGAGCAGCTTGACGGCCCCGCCGGTGGCGACGAACAGGTTTTCAGGGGCCAGGTTGCCGTGGGCGAGGCCGCGCACCGCGAGCGCCTCCAGCCCGCCGATCGCCTGGCCCAGCAGCTTGACCGCGTCGACGGGCTCCAGCTTGCCCACCATCGTGTCGAGGGTCCGCCCCTCCAGGAGCTCGAAGACGAGAAAGGCGCTGCCGTCCGGGGAGATCCCCGAATCCAGCAGCACCGGGAGCCCCGGATGCTTGATCACGGCCAGGGCGGCGCCGAACGCCTCGAACCTCGCCGCGGCTTCTTCCAGGGCTCCGGGCTCCAGCGATCCGGGCCCGGCCACGATCATCTTGACCGCGACCGTCTGCCGGGTCGAACGGTCCGTCCCCAGGAGGACCGTGCCCGAGCGGCCGGAGTGGAGGATCTTGGCGAGGTCGTAGCGCTCGGTGATCTCGCGGAATTCCATGTCTCGCTTCCCGCCTTTTCCTGAGCAGGTCTTTCGTTGGCCTTAGTATAGAGGAGGCCATTTAGGGGCGGAAGGATGCCCCCCGTCCAGGAAGAACGCCCAGGAAGAACGTCCAGGAAAGGAAGCTGCCGACCTCATGACAAGCCGTACCGCCGCCGTTCTGGCCGCCCTGCTCCTCGCCTCACTCCTGCCGGCCCGCGCCGCCGCCGTCGAAGCCTCGCCCTATGGCATCAACATCCATCTGCCCCAGGGCGCCGAGCTCGACCGCATTCTCGATTCGGCGCGCGATGCCGGGATCGGATGGGTGCGCATCGACTTCGTCTGGGCCTATGTCGAGACCTCCCAGGACCGGTTCGACTGGCGCCTCTACGACGCCATCGTCCACGAGGCCCGGGAGCGCGACATCGAAGTCTTCGCCACCCTGGCCTACACGCCCCAGTGGGCGACGAGCGGACCCTACTTCACCGGCGTGCCGGACAGCCCGGACGACTGGGCGGACTTCTGCTCCCGCGCGGCCCGGCGCTACAAGGGTCAGATCCGCTACTGGGGGCTCTGGAACGAGCCCAACCTCGATCACTTCTGGGCCGGCACGCGGCAACAGTATCTCAATACGATCGTGAAGAGGGGAGCCGCCGCCATCCACGCGGCCGACCCCGGCGCCCGCGTCGGCGGCCCCGATCTGGCCCACCTGACGTCCGGCGACTCCGACTGGTACGAGTGGCTGCGCGAGACGCTCGTCCAGGAGGGATCGAGCCTCGACTTCGTCACCCACCACGTCTACGACGCCGACGGGCCGCGCGACGTGGCGAAGAAGCTCGCCGGCTCGACGCTCTTCGGCAACCGGCCCGCATTCTGGGGGACGGTGAACCCGTCCCTCCAAGAGGTGCTCGATTACGCCGGCTGGCAGGGGAAACCGGTATGGATCACCGAGACCGGCTGGGAGTCGGGCGAGGTCGGCGAGGCGAAGCAGGCGGAATACCTGCGGGGCCTGCTCGACGAATGGCTGACCGGCCGGCAGGACCGCACCTGGATCGACAAGATCTTCCTCTATGAGATGGACGACGCCGACACCCCGGAGCGCCCCACCTGGGGGCTGGTCCGCCGGGACGGCTCCCTCAAGCCCTCCTGGTTCGCCTACCGGGACGCCGTCGCGGCGAGCGCCGCGGGCCGTGCCCTGAACCTGTTCGGCAACCGCTTCTCGGTCGAGGTGGCCTGGCGCGACCACCAGGGCCAGAGCGGCTATGGCCGGTCCGTGCCGGACTCCGGCAACAGCGGCTTCTTCTGGTTCTTCGGGCCGGAGAACCTCGAGCTGGTGGTCAAGATCCTGGACGGCCGGCCCGTGAACCATCACTTCTGGGTCTTCTACGGCGCCCTCTCCGACGTCGAGTACTGGATCACGGTGAAGGACAAGACGACCGGGGAGATCCGGCAGTACCACAACGCGCCCGGCAACCTCTGCGGGGCGGCCGACACGAGCGCGTTCGCTGGATCGGCGGTCGAGGATCTATCGGCCGCTCCGTTCCTGGCGTCTCCGTCTCCGGCCTCGGCGACCCTCGCCGCCTGCTCCGCCGATCCCACCGACCTCTGTCTCTTCGGCTCGCGGTTCCGGGTCTACGCCGAGCTGCGCGACCCGGCCAACGGCGCGATCCGCAAGGCGATGGCCATCCCCCGCTCCGATCAGAGCGGCACCCTCTGGTTCTTCGGGCCGGAGAACATCGAGCTGGTGGTGAAGGTTCTGGACGGCCGGCCCCTGACCGGCAAGTTCTGGTTCTTCTACGGCGCGCTGTCCGACGTGGAGTACCGGATCACCGTCACCGACACCGCGACCGGGGCGTCGAAGGCCTACTACAACCCCAAGGGAAACCTCTGCGGCAAGGGGGATACGTCGGCTCTCTAGCCAAATTGTGGTAACTTCCCCCGTCTCTTGTTTACCGGAGTCTTCGGAGGATAACCATGTTCGTATCCAGACTTCTTGACCGGACGGGTCAAGCCTGTAGGAATTTCCTGCCCCTTGGGCTGACCGCGTTCCTCGCGGCGCTGACCGCGGCGCCCGCCGCGGCGAGCGAGGCGGATCTCAAGCTCCCGAACTTCGGGGACGTCACCTTCCTCGGCGGGATCGCCGGCGACAGCCTGTTGAAGGGCGGACTGGTGGTCTGCGTGCTCGGGCTGCTCTTCGGGCTGTGGATGTACATCCAGCTCAAGAACCTTCCCGTCCACAGCTCCATGCGGGAGATCTCCGAGCTCATCTTCGAGACCTGCAAGACCTACCTCGTCACCCAGGGCAAGTTCATCCTGATCCTCGAGGTCTTCATCGGGGCGGTGATGATCTTCTACTTCGGGTGGCTGCGCGGGTTCGAGGCGATGAAAGTCATCACGATCGTGATCTTCAGCCTCATCGGCATCGCGGGCAGCTACTTCGTGGCCTGGTTCGGCAACCGGGTCAACACCTTCGCCAACTCGCGGTCCGCCTTCGCCAGTCTCCAGGGCAAGCCGTTCCCGACCTACGCGATCCCGCTCAAGGCCGGCATCAGCATCGGCATGCTGCTGATCAGCACCGAGCTGCTGATCATGCTCTGCATCCTGCTCTTCGTCTCGCCCGACTACGCGGGTCCCTGCTTCATCGGCTTCGCCATCGGCGAATCGCTCGGCGCCGCGGCGCTGCGCATCGCGGGCGGCATCTTCACCAAGATCGCCGACATCGGCTCCGACCTGATGAAGATCGTCTTCAACATCAAGGAAGACGACGCCCGCAACCCCGGCGTGATCGCCGACTGCGTGGGTGACAACGCCGGCGACTCCGTGGGCCCGACGGCCGACGGCTTCGAGACCTACGGCGTGACCGGCGTGGCGCTGATCACCTTCATCCTGCTGGCGGTGTCGAACCCGACCAACCAGATCGAGCTGCTGGTCTGGATCTTCGTCATGCGCATCATGATGGTCATCACGAGCGGCCTCTCCTACGTCGTCAACGAAGCCATCGCCAAGGCGCGCTACGGCAACGCCGAGACCATGAACTTCGAGGCGCCGCTGACCTCGCTGGTGTGGCTGAGCTCGATCCTCTCGATCGCGGTGACCTACATCGTCTCCTACATGCTGATCCCCGGGCTCAACGGCGACCCCACGCTTTGGTGGAAGCTGTCGACGATCATCTCCTGCGGCACCTTGGCCGGAGCGCTGATCCCCGAGCTCGTGAAGGTCTTCACCTCGACGGAGTCCGCCCACGTCAAGGAAGTCGTGACCGCCTCCCGCGAGGGCGGTGCGTCGCTCAACATCCTTTCCGGCCTGGTCGCCGGCAACTTCAGCGGCTACTGGACGGGCCTGACGATCGTCGCCCTGATGGCGATCGGCGCCGGCGTGGCCGGCACGCTGCCGACGGGCCCCGAGGCTCTGATGATCGCTCCCGCAGTCTTCGCGTTCGGCCTCATCGCCTTCGGCTTCCTCGGCATGGGCCCGGTGACCATCGCGGTCGACTCCTACGGCCCGGTCACGGACAACGCCCAGTCGGTCTACGAGCTGTCGATGATCGAGACCCTTCCCAATATCAAGCAGGAGCTCAAGAAAGAGT
>JANMTS010000030.1:0-4182 GCA_031390755.1 Holophagales bacterium | reverse complement strand
CGTGTCGGGCCGCAGGATGCTCGCCGGCGCGGCCGGCAACCCGGCCACCGGGGACGAGGGTGCGTGGCCGGAATGGTCCTGACCTGGGGCGGATGGCCGGGCGGCGCCGTGGTCGTGGCCCTGGGCGGCCGGTTGCGAGTGGCCGGTGTGTTCGTTCCCTGCGGACGGAGCCGCATGCCCTCCATGCTGAGCGGTCGCGTGCTCCTCGGCAGGATGCCCGCCGCCGTGTCCCATGGCGGAATGATCGGCCTCCGGCGCCGTGCCGTGGAGGTGCTCGCCGCCTTGAGCGGGAGCGGGTTCGGCGGCACCCTGGGCGCCGTGATCGTGCCCGGCGCCTTCGAACGTCTTGCCTTCCTTCTGCGCTTCCTGGAACGCCGCCGCGCTCTTGCTGGCGACGCTCGGCTCGCCGCCGCAGCCGATCAGCATGGCGAGCGCGAGCACCCCGGCGGCGGCCGTGGTCTTCATGTTTCCAGACATCATTGAAACCTCTCCGGTCAAAAAAGAGATGAACGGTCATCCCTCCCGGCATGCAGCCGGGAAGCCGAGGCGTTCGGAGCGGGAGAGGGTCAGGCTAGCGGGATGTGGTCGATCGGATGGGCGAACAGCGGGAGCCCGGAGCCGGAAGGCTCCATGGTCGTCTCGGAGACCGGCCAGATGGCGAAAGCCACCGGCTCGGCCTCGGAGATCGCTGTCCCGTGGCAGACGTGCTGGCAGAAGGTGCTGCAGCAGTCGTCGTCTCCGTGTTGCAAGGCCTCGCGGACCTGCGGACCGTCCGGCGAGGTCTCCGCCTCATGGCAGGAAGCCTGCGCGCTGTCCGGCTCTGCCTGCGACGCCCCGCACGGATGCGGTCCCAGCAGGAAGCCCAGCCCGAAGGCGGAGAGGAGGAGCAGGGTGGAGAGAATACGTGTCATGGTTCCAATCGCGGCCGATCCAGTCGGCGGAGCTACACCGTAACACAATCCAGAACAAAGGATACCCCCCCTCCCTATTCCAGGAATGCACATCTGGTAGAAACGCGCCGGCCCGCTCCACGTTCTCGCGGCGCACCAGCTCCGGCCCGATCAGCCCGTTCGCCTTCGCGGCGTCCCGGGAGCCTCCGCCGCCGCGCCGGCAACTCGGCACCGGCTCGCCTTCGGCGCTCTTCCGCACTCTCTGGAGTGAAGCCGCATCCCATTCCTCTGGAGAGCCGCCATGTCCGAACGCCGCTACCGGGGCTCTGCCCTGCGCTGGGCCAGCCTGTCCGCCGTCCTCGTCTGTCTTTTATTCGCCACCGGCCTCGCCGCCGAGAGCTGGCGCGCTCCCCGGCTCGGCCGGGAGCTGGTGATCGTGGAGAAGACCCGCCCGGGAAGCGGCGAGCCCGCCGGCCCGCTTCCTCCGTCGATTCTGGAGGCGCTCGGCCCGGACTTCGTCGACTACAAGAGTTTCGCAGCTGCCCGGCTCGACGCCGAAGCCGCCGCCGCGCTCAAGAAGCTGGCTCTCGAAGAGGGCTTCGGCGTCCTGCTCGGCTCCCGAAGGCCGATTCAACTGCCTTTCCGAGAGCTTGACCCGGCGCAGCCCGACGCGGTCCCGAGAGGGTGGGAGGGCAGCTCTCTTCAGCCCGCCCCGGTCCCCGGCCTCTACGTCGTCCACTTCGCCTTTCCGATCGATGCCGGCTGGACGGAAGCTCTCGCCGGCTGCGCCGGTTCCAAGCCCCTCTATCTGGGAGACGGCACCTTCCTCGTCCGCGCCGGGAAGCTCTCGGCCATCTCAGAGTGCAGCGTCGCCCCCTACCTCGACTGGGCCGGCTCCTCCCTGACCACCGACCGGATCGACCGGAACGAGCTGGACAAGGCCGGGGACGCCGGGGCCGAGATCCTCACCTGGACGCTCGGCTTTCTTCCCGGCCTCGAAGAGCACGAGGCGCTCGCGGAGCTGCCGGCGGCCATGGAGGTTCTCGGCACCAGCCGCTGGAATAGCGACGACACGCTTTCCGTGACCGTCCGCGCCGGCCGGCCCGAGCTGGAGGCCCTTCTTAAGACGAGCCCCCGGCTCTTCGCAGCCTCGCCTGCCGGCGAAGCCCACCTTTCGGACGAGCGCCAGGGCCTCATCATCACCGGCCGCCACAACGGCACCCAGATCACGCCCTATCCCGGCACCCCGGGGTACACCCCCTACCTGACCTGGCTGAGCAACCGGGGCCTGCGCACCGCAAGCAACCAGCAGACGGTAGCCGTTTTCGATACGGGATACGACGACGGAACGGGGCCAGCCGGCGCTCATCACCCTGATTTGGAGAATCCGGAGCGGCTCATCGATAATGCCAACTATGTCCCCGCGACTCCAACCGCCGTCACCACCGACGCCCAAGGCCACGGCACCATGGTGGCCGGAGTGATCGTGGGGAACGGCGCCGGCAGCGGCACCAAGGACGCCCAGGGCTTCTACCTGGGTACGGGCATTGCCCCTGATGCCAAGATCGTGGCGGTACAGATCTTTGCGAAGCTGGGGGCGGATTGCACGATCAGCAACATTATTAACAAGACTCTGAATCCCGGCCTCCCAAAGCTCAGAGACGCCATAACTTTCAGCCGGACGAATGCGTCGGGTGGAGACAAGGCGCTGATTGCCAACCATAGCTGGAACACAGGCGTGCTGAGGTACGACGACCATGCCAAACTTATGGACGAGCGAACTGCGGACGCAGATCCCGGCCGGGCTGGCCTTCAGCCTATGCTCATGGTGGTCACGGCGGGCAACAGCGGTGACGCTCATAACACAGTCGAGAACCCCGGAACCGCCAAGAACGTGATCACGGTTGGAGCGACCCAGAACTATCGGCCCTCCTCAGAGGCGAGCGCTCCTCCGAACACCTGTGATCCGGCTGCTCCTGCCAAATTCACGGCCGAAGCTAACCAGATTGGTCAGGTGGGCCAGTTCAGCTCGCGGGGAAAACACTTCGCTGCGCTGCCGGACTTCCAACTGATCCACAACATCTTCGTCAAACCCGATCTAGTGGCGCCAGGGGGCCGGATCTTCTCCACGGTCCCCTACGCGGCCACGCCAAGCTACGTCTGCCAAGGGATCTGCCGGGACTATTGGCCGGACGTGCTTCCCCCCACCGACTACCACTCCTACGCCCAGGGAACGAGCTTTGCGGCGCCTGTCGTGGCCGGAGCCGCCGCATTGGTCCGCAAACAACTCCTTGACGGGGGTATCAATCCCTCTCCCAGCCTCGTAAAGGCGGTGCTCATCGCCACGGCCGACGATCTCGATCTTGCCGGCGATCACCGGCCCAGCAATGACTTCGGCTATGGTCGCGCCAATCTCGATCGAGCCACGGACGTAAGCGTGCGCCGCGTCAACATAACGGAGGATCCAGCCCAGGCTGTCACCACAGGCCAGGAGCGCACGTGGACGCGAACGATCGACAATCCGGCCCGAGATACTTTGATCGTCCTGGCTTGGAGCGACATTGCGTCAGCGGCCGGCTCTACCGTGCCTCCCTTGGTCAACGATCTGAGGCTCACCGTCGAGGCCATAGGGGGAAACCGCTTCTGGCGCGGCAGCAACTTCAACGAGAACATCACCGGAACGGACAACGGCTACTCCTACACCTATTCAGCTGGTGGAGATCCGGGAGTGAACGACACGGTGAACACGGTCGAGGCGATCTTCATCCCAAAGAACACCTTCACTTCCGGTCAACAGATCGTGATTCGGGTCAGTGGACACTCCGTCCAGTCCGGGGCTCAGATGTTCGCGTTCCATGCTTACAACGTGAGGTAAAGAAAATTCCATGCAGACATCGCTGGCACATATTCTCGCTATCGGTCTCACTCTCGGGCTAGGCGCAGCAGGCGCGAGCGCCGCTGAGCTTACGCAGCCGCTGACCACCGAAGAAGTCGCCTGCAACGAGCGCCAACTTGAGGGTTTGCTCGCCCGGATTCAGTCGGGGGATGAGGTGTATGGCTACCCACAAGTCCCGAAGGGGCTCCTCGTCAGCTACAGCAACTCGGCCGGGTTCTACGACGGCCTCGCCCTTGCCATGCAGTGGTGGCGCCTGGACATCGGCCAGATCCCGCCGGCCGAAGCCATCGAGCACTATCTCGCGTTTCACATCAATCCCAGCATTCGTACCCTGCTGGTGAATCCGGCCCGCCCGCAACTGGGGCAAATCAGCCTTGGGCGCGAGCAAAGCAACTC
>JANMTS010000020.1:0-43313 GCA_031390755.1 Holophagales bacterium | reverse complement strand
GTCTTCCACCGCAAATCCCACGAAGTCTCGGTCAAGGAAGCCACGATCTGGAGCGGCGTCTGGATCGCGCTCGCCATGGTCTTCAACGCCGGTATCTGGTACTTCCGCGGCGCCGAGCAGGGCATCCAGTTCTTCACCGGCTACCTGATCGAGAAGTCGCTCAGCGTGGACAACATCTTCGTCATCGCGCTGATCTTCGGCTTCTTCGCGGTGCCCAAGATCCACCAGCACCGGGTGCTCTTCTGGGGCATTCTGGGCGCGCTGGTGATGAGGGCGATCTTCATCGTGGCCGGCGCGGCGCTGCTCGCCCGCTTCCACTGGATCATCTACATCTTCGGTGCGTTCCTGCTCTTCACGGGCATCAAGATGGCCGTGCAGCGCAACGAGGAGATCCACCCCGAGCACAACCCGGTCCTCAAGCTGGTGCGCCGGATGATGCCGGTGACCAACGACTATGAGGGGCACCACTTCTTCGTCCGCAAGGCCGGGGTTCTCATGGCGACGCCGCTCTTCCTGGTGCTGGTGCTGGTGGAGACCACGGACCTGATCTTCGCCGTGGACTCGATCCCGGCCATCTTCGCGGTGACCCAGGATCCGTTCATCGTCTACACCTCGAACATCTTCGCCATCCTCGGCCTGCGCTCGCTCTACTTCGTGCTCGCCGGAGTGATGGACAAGTTCGTCTACCTGAAGGTCGGCCTCGCGGGCATCCTGGTGTTCGTGGGCGTGAAGATGCTCATCATCGAGCTCTACAAGATCCCCGCCCTCGTCTCCCTGCTGGTCATCGCGACCATCCTGACCACTTCGGTCGTGGCCTCCCTGCTGAGAAACCGCCGCGAGGCCGCCGCCGGCCTGTGACACAGCTCCAGCCACGGGAATCTGTCAAGGAAATGTCACACCCCATTCCTTGACAGAAACAGGACGATGTTTGATAGTCTTCCGGCTCCCCGGTGGGGAGTAGCTACCCAGGAACGTTCTGGGTCGTAGGGCCGTCACCACGGAGCGATCGACCGCGATCGAATCCCGGCCCGACGATAGGTGATCCAGACCAACCCTCTGCATCCCGACAGCGAGACCACCACGACACGCGAACCGTGCCGTGGGTCTCGCTCTTCGCGTCCCACGGCTATCTTTCCCAAGGGAGATAGGTCCATGCAGGAAACTTCCCTGTGGCTGTGGGTGGGCTTCAACGCCTTCATCCTTCTCATGCTCGCCCTCGACCTCGGCGTGTTCCATCGCACGGCTCATGAGGTCTCGGTCCGCGAGGCCTCCATCTGGAGCGCCGTCTGGATCGCGCTCGCCCTGGTCTTCAACGTCTTCGTCTACCTGACCCGCGGCGCGGAGCAAGGCATCCAGTTCTTCACCGGCTACCTGATCGAGAAGTCGCTCAGCGTCGACAACATCTTCGTCATCGCGCTGATCTTCGGCTTCTTCGCGGTGCCCAAGCTCTACCAGCACCGGGTGCTGTTCTGGGGCATCCTGGGCGCCCTGGTGATGCGCGCGATCTTCATCGTTGCGGGCGCCGCGCTCCTGGAACGCTTCCACTGGATCATCTACGTCTTCGGCGCCTTCCTGCTGTTCACGGGCATCAAGATGGCGATCTACCGCAATCAGGAAATGCACCCCGAGCACAACCCGGTCCTCAAGCTGGTGCGCCGGATGATGCCGGTGACCAACGACTACGAAGGGGATCATTTCTTCGTCCGCAAGGCCGGGGTTCTGATGGCGACGCCGCTCTTCCTGGTGCTGGTGCTCGTGGAGACGACGGACCTGATCTTCGCCGTGGACTCGATTCCGGCCATCTTCGCGGTGACGCGGGACCCGTTCATCGTCTACACCTCGAACGTGTTCGCCATCCTCGGCCTGCGCTCGCTCTACTTCGTGCTCGCCGGGGTGATGGACAAGTTCGCGTACTTGAAGCTCGGCCTGTCGGCGATCCTCGTGTTCGTGGGCGCCAAGATGCTCCTCGTCGAGGTGTACAAGATTCCCGCCACGGCCTCGCTGATCGTCGTGGCCGCCATCCTGACGACGGCCATCGTCGCGTCGCTCCTCAAGAACCGTCGCGAGGTTCCCGTGGACCGGTAGTGGACCGGTAGATGACGGCGCGGGAGGGGTCTCCGATAGAATCGGCGCTTCATGCGCTTCTTCTGGCTCCTCTTCAACCTCTTCCAAGGTGTCTGGGTCGCCGTGTGGACGGCGGTCTGCGTCACGATCGCGCTGCTCGCGTACCTGGTGACCCGCAGCCGCCGCTTGGGGCTGTTCCTGGCGCGGCGGCTGTGGGCTCCGGGAATCCTCGCCGCGGGGCCGGCGTGTGCCCAGGGCGCCCGGAATCCCCGGCCCGATCCTTCTGTTGCTGATTCCGGGATAGCATGACGACCGTTCGATGAGACACCTTCGGCCCTCACCCACGCTCCCGCCCTGGCGGCGCACGCTCCTGGTCCTCGCGGCCGGGTTCGCGCTCGCTTTCGGGACGGCCGCTCCGCACGACCCGCTCTTCGAGCACCAGGGTCTGCACGGGTCGATGGTGGACGAGGCGGCCCGGCACCCCGAAGCTCCGCCTCATCTCGAAGGCTCGAAGAGCACCTACCGGGAGGCCTGCGAGAGCTGCCTCCTCCTGTGCCAGACGGGCTCGAACCTCGTCCCGCCCCCCACGCTCCTGCCGGAGCCCGTGCTCGACGGTATCGTCGTCCTCGCTTCGGCCGCCGCCGTCTCCTCGCCCCATTCGCATCCGGGCTCCGCCCGAGCCCCGCCAGCCGCCCTCTCCTTCGCCCTGTAGCCGCCCGTTTCGGCGGGCTTCTTTGGGAACGCGCTCCTCCAGCCAGAGCTGGAGAGGGCACGACTTGGGAGAGATCAGCAATGCCGATCCATGGCTTGCCTGGTGCCCGACGCGGCACCGCGCTCGTTCTGTTCGCCTCACTGTGCATTCTCAACGCCTCCGCGGCCGGCGCCCAGACGCCCGCCGCCGATCCGGTGAACGACTTGCGCAAGGCGATCGCAGACTTGAAACAGGAGTATGGCGACCGCCTCGCCGATCTGGAGGCCCGTCTCGCCCGGCTCGAAGCCGAACGCGGTGGTGCCGAGCCGGAGGCCACCGAACAGGCCACCGAAACCTCCTCCGACGACGACGAGCTTGCCGCTCTGCGGGCCTCCGCCGAAAGCTCGGCCGGCGGCGAATCCCCCGATCGGGCAAACGCAGAGCCGGCGCCCCCGGAGATCTCCACGGCCGGCAGCGAGCGCAACCTCAATCAGCTCAACCCCGAGATCTCCATGACCGGGGACATGGTCGGCTTCGCCACGGACCAGGGCCGGGAGGACTTCGACGCCCGCGAGTTCGAGCTGAACGTGCAGTCGGCCCTCGACCCCTTCTCCGTCACCAAGCTGACGCTCTCGTTTTCGCCGGATGAAGGCGTGGACATCGAGGAGGGCTATGTCTCCTATGCGAACCTGCCCGGCGGCCTCCAACTCACGGCCGGCAAGTTCCGCCAGAATTTCGGCGTCCTGAACCGCTGGCACCTCCACGCCCTTCCCCAACTCGACTACCCGCTCGCCCTCCAGACCTACTTCGGCGACGAAGGGCTCGCCCAGACCGGAGTGCGCGCCGAGTGGCTTCTCCCCCGCCCGTGGGCCAGCGCCAACGAGCTGTCCCTGGAGCTCACGGACGGCGAGAGCGACGCCTTCGGCGGCGAGTCGTTCGACCACCTGGTCGGCCTCGCCCATCTCAAGAACTACTGGGACATCGGCGACTCGGTCTACGCCGAGCTTGGGTTGTCCGGGATCGCGGGTGGGAACGGCAGCGGCGGCGACAGCCGCATCCTGGGCGCCGACTTCACCTGGCACTGGCAGCCGCCGTCGCGCGCCAAGTACCGCGAGGTCACCTGGCGCACCGAGCTGATGCGCTCCGACCGGGACGACCCGGAGGGCGTCAACCACCAGTCCTGGGGCGGCTACTCCTACCTGGAGAGCCTGGTGGCCCAGAACCTCTACGCCGGCGTCCGCTACGACCGGGTCGAGGACCCTCTGAATCCGGAGCACGTGACCTGGGGAGTCTTCCCCAACCTCACCTGGTGGCAGAGCGAGTACGTCCGCCTGCGCGGCGAGTACGGCTTCCTCAAGGACGACCTCACCGGCGACAAGGAAAACCGCTTCAGCCTTCAGGTCACCTGGGCCGCAGGCCCCCACAAGCACGAGATCTACTAGGAGCCCAGAGCCATGCGACGCACTTTCTTCCCGACGATCCTCCTCCTGGCCCTCGCCTTCGGCTCCGCTGGCGCGGCCTGGTCCGCACCGGTCCAGGTCGTGACGACCCTCCCCGCCTACGCCTCGATCGCCCAGTTCGTGGGCGGCGACCGGGTGGCGGTGCAGTCCATCTCCCGCGGCGACGAGGACGCCCACTTCGTCAAACCCAAGCCCTCGTACGCCTTGATGCTCAAGCGGGCCAACCTTTTCGTCACCACCGGTCTCGACCTGGAGCTCTGGGCGCCCGTGCTGGTCGACAAGTCCGGCAACGCCAGGATCCGTGAGGGCCAGCCGGGCTACGTCAACGCCAGCCAGGGCGTGCCGCTCCTCGACAAGCCCGCCAACGCGAGCCGCGCCGCGGGCGATCTGCACATCTACGGCAACCCGCACATCCACACCAGCCCGCTCAACGCGAAGATCATCGCCCGCAACATCGCGGCCGGCCTGAAGCGCGTCGATCCCCAGGGCGCCCCGGTCTACGACGCCAACTTGAAGGCGTTCAACGACCGGCTCGACCGCGCGCTCTACGGCGACCAGCTCCCGCAGATCCTCGGCTCCGCCACGCTGGACGACCTGGCCCGGCAGGGCAAGCTGATCCCCTTTCTGCAGTCCAAGGACTACAAGGGGAAGAAGCTGATCGACTCCCTCGGCGGCTGGCTCGGCAAGGGCATGGCGTTCCGCGGCAAGGACGTGGTCACCTACCACCAGAACTGGACCTACTTCACCCGCCTGTTCGGGCTGAACGTGGCCGGAGACGTGGAGCCGAAGCCCGGCATCCCGCCGTCGGCCAGGCACGTCCACCAGTTGATCGAGACGATGAAGGCAAAAAGCGTGAAGGTGGTCATGGCTCCCAGCTACTACCCGCCGGGCGAATCCAAGGCCATCGCGGACCGGACCGGTGCCAAGGCCGTGATCGTGCCGCTCGGCCCGGACAGCGCCCGGGCCGATGCCTACTTCGATCTCATCGACGGCTGGGTGAATCAGTTGGCCCAGGCCTATCAGGGCTAAAGAGGGGACGCGGATGCTCGAGATGCTGCAGTTCATGGCCGCGCCCTTCGCGGCCTGTCTGATCCTGGTGGGAATCCACGGCTACCTGGGTCTTCACGTCCTGCTGCGGCAGGTGATCTTCGTGGACCTGGCGCTCGCCCAGATCGCCGCCCTCGGCACGGTGGTCGCGTTCATCTTCGGACACCAGCCCGGGAGCGCGGCCTCGTTCGCCTGCTCGCTCGGCGCGGCGGTGATCGGGGCGCTGGTGTTCAGCTTCACGCGCACCCGCAGCCACACCAGCAAGGTGCCGCAGGAGGCGATCATCGGCATCACCTACGTGATCGCGTCGGCCGCGGCGATCCTGGTGGCCGACCGCGCGCCGGAGGGGGCGGAGCACATCAAGGAGCTGCTGGCCGGAACGATCCTCTGGGTGACCTGGCCGACCGTGGTGAAGGATCTGGTGATCTACACGGTCGTAGGAGTCTTCCACTACATCTTCCGGAAGCGGTTCATCACCATCACCGAGAACCCGGACCGGGCTTACGAGCTGGGCTGGAAGGTCTGGTTCTGGGACTTCCTCTTCTATCTCTCCTTCGGCGTCATCATCACCCTCTCCGTGGAGATCGCGGGCGTGCTGATGGTCTTCTCCTACCTGGTGGCACCGGCCATCATCGCTCTCGGCAGCAGCGACCGCTGGGGCTCGCGCATCGGCATCGCCTGGGCGGTCGGTTTTCTCGCGAGCGCCGTGGGGCTGATCGCGTCCTACCAGGTGGACTTCCCGAGCGGCCCCGCCATCGTCTGCTCGCTGGGTCTGTTCCTGCTGCTGTTCGGAGCGTGGAAGCTGCTGAGAAGAAAGACCGCGCTTGCCTGAAAAAGCGGGCCTGAAAAGCAGACGGCCGGTCTGGGTGAGCCCAGACCGGCCGGTGCGGATCAGCAGATGGGTTGAGCGTTACGCCTGACGGCGGCGGAGCGTGAACGCCGCGCTCGCGGCCAGGAGGGCCATGAGGGCGAACATTCCGATTTCGCCGACGGTGGGAATGTCGATTACGCTCTGGCCCTGAACGGTCACGGTCGACGTGCCGGTGTTGTTGGCCGGAACGAGGTCGCCCGCATCCGAGGTCGCGGTGGCCTGGTTCGTGATCATGCCTTCGGAGGTCACCGTCACCGTCAGGTTGCAGGTCGCCGAAGCGGCCGCCGCCAGAGCGCCGACGTTCCAGGTGAGGGTCGGAGATGCGAAGGTGGCTCCGCAGCTGTTGGAGACGTAGGTGAGACCCGCAGGCAGCGTGTCGGTCACGATCACGCCCGTGGCGCCACCCGGACCGTTGTTCGTCACGGTCAGGGAGAAGACCACGTTGTCGCCGACCGTAATCGGTCCCACCGTCGTCAGCGTCTTGGTCAGGGAGAGGTCCGCCGGGGGGACGAGCGTGTCGCTGTCGGTCGCGCTGTTGTTGCCCGGCGTGGAGTCGACGGACGAGCTGACCGTGGCCGTGTTGTCGAGCGTGCCGACCGCGGACGGGTTGATCGTGCAGACCGCCGTGTAGGTGACCGAGCTTCCGGACGGGAGGTTGAGAGCCGCGTCGCTGATGTTGCCCGCCGTGGGGCCGGCCGTGTTGCCGGTGGCGCCGCCGGCCGCGGTGCTGGTGTAGGTGACGCTCGTGCAGGCCGCCGGGAAGGTGTCGGTCACCGCCACCGGATTCGCCGCGGACGGGCCGGCGTTCGCCACGGTGATCGTGTAGGTGGTGGTGGCGCCCGGCGTGGCCGTGGGCGTGCCGTCGGTCTTGGTGATCGAGATGTCGGCCGACGCGCAGGTGAAGGTGTCGATGTCGAGCGACCAGCTGTCGAGGCTGCCGCCGTCGCCCGCGAGGTCGTCGGAGATCGTGATGGTCCAGGTGCCGTTCGGATCCTCGCCGATGAAGGCAGCCATGGCCTCCTCCGGAACGAGCGGCGAGGCAAGGGTCAGGTTCACGTAGGCGTGGTCGCTCACGACACCGTTGTTGGTCGTGTACGGCACCTGTCCGGCGGGGTTCGCGTCGTCGTTCCAGACCGTGCCGTTGAAGACGTTGTCGTTGCCGGCGCCGTTGTCCGTGGTCAGCGTGACTACCGTTCCGGCGGGCGACATGATCGTCATGTCGATGTCGGCCGCGAACGTGTGCGTGAGGAAGGTCGTCACGTCCACGTCGAGAATCGAGGTGCCGGCACCGCTCACGACGAGCGTCGAGGTCGCCACGGCCGGACCGGTCGGGATCGCGGTCGGCGTCGCCTGGGTCACGGTCGGCACGGTGGTCACGGTCGGCGCGGTCGGCAGGGTCGTGACGCCGAGCGACCAGCTGTCGAGGCTGCCGCCGTCGCCCGCGAGGTCGTCGGAGATCGTGATGGTCCAGGTGCCGTTCGGATCCTCACCGATGAAGGCGCCCATGGCCTCCTCGGGAACGAGCGGCGAGGCGAGAGTCAGGTTCACGTAGGCTTGATCGGTCACGAGGCCGTTGTTGGTCACATACGGCACCTGGCCGGCGGGGTTCGCGTCGTCATCCCAGACCGTGCCGTTGAAGACGTTGTCGTTGCCGGCGCCATTGTCGGTGGTCAGCGTGACCACCGTTCCGGCCGGAGACATGATCGTCATGTCGATGTCCGCCGCGAATGTGTGCGTGAGGAACGTCGTCAGGTCGAGGTCGAAGAGGTACGTCCCGACACCGGACACCACGACCGTCGAGGTCACCACGCCCGGACCCGTCGGAACCGCGGTCGGCGTCGACTGCGTGAACGTGGTCGTCGACGTGCTGCAACCGGCCGGGGTCGTGGGCACGACCTCGACGTTGGAGCGCCGAACGGAAGCGCCCGCCGCGCCGTTCAGACCCGTGGCGCCCGGATCGTCACCGCCCATTGACGCCGACAGCTCCCGGTAGCGGGCCGTGGCGTTCGCGAAGGCCGTCGCCGCCTGGGCGTTCGTCCGCACCTGCGGCTTGAGCGTCTGGATGTCCCTGGCCAGGCTGAGCATCTCCTGGTAGACCGCGTTCTTGTCGATCGCGGCCGAGGCCGATCCCGTGCCCCAGAGCAGGCCGGCGGCAACGATCGCCGCGCAGACCTTCCGGGAATTTCTGAGCTTGTCGAATCGCCTTGACATGGAAGTCTGGTCCTCCATTCTTGAACCCTCCTCGGTTTGAAAGACGTCTTGAGGTGAGTGAGCTTTTATTCCCGGTCCAACGAGCTTGGATGCTAGTCGAGAACGACCCGGCAGTGCAAGCGCAGAATTTCTCCAAAAAGCCGGTCAAAAAGCATCCTGGAATTGCAAAAGGCGCATGAGGGGCGCTTGAAAGCGGAAAGGCCCCAGGAGCGTTTACCGCCCCTGGGGCCCGGTGGGTTCGGAGTTGCGCCCGGCCTCAGGCCGTCCGGCGCCTCATCAGCTGGAAGGCCGCGCTCCCCAGCGCCGCCACCAGGATCAGCAGGGCCAGCGGCGAGAGCGTCGGAACCTCGACCGGGGGGCCTCCGATGAGGAAGGAGGTCGGGTTCCCGCCGCCTGCCACACCCGGATCGTCGGTCACCGCCGTCGCCTCGTTGGTGCCGTTGTTGTCGGCGTCGTAGGAGATCGTGCCCTGGTTCGTGACCGTGGTGCCCACGGCGCTCGGCAGGATGGTGGCCGTGATGGTGATGGTGACGGAGCCGCCCGCGGGGATGGCGCCGTTCCAGATCACGGTGTTGGTGCCGGTCGTCGCGACCGCGGTACCGCTCGTGGACGTGGCCGAGACCAGCGCCACCTGAGCGGGCAGGATGTCGTTGAATTCATTACCGGGGTTGTCGGGCTGCGCCGCGCTGCCGGTGTTGTTGATGGTCACCGTGTAGGTGATGGTACCGCCGACCGTGAACGAGCCGGCCACCGTCTTGGTGCCGCTCAGCACCGGGCCGCCCGAAACGGTGATCGTGTCGGAGTCGGTCGCGCTGTTGTTGCCCGGAGTCGGGTCGGTCACGCCGGCCGGCGCCGTCACCGTCGCCGTGTTGTCGAGCGTCCCCGACGCCGAGCCCGAGATCGTGCAGCTCGCGGTGTAGGTGACGCTGCCGCCCGACGGCAGGTTCACCGAGTCGTTGATGTTGCCCGAGCCGGCCGCCGTGCAGGTGCCGCCGCCCGCTCCCGCGCAGGTCCACGTGCAGGTCAGCGACGCCGGGAAGGTGTCCGCAACCGTCGCGCCCGTGGCGTTGCTCGGTCCGGCGTTGGACGCCACGATCGTGTAGGTCGTCGAGCCGCCGGCGGTCACCGAGGTGACGCCGTCGGTCTTGGTGATCGAGAGGTCGGCGCTCGCACCGAGGGCGTCGGTGTCGGTCGCGCTGTTGTTGCCCGGGGTCGGGTCGGTCGCTCCGGCCGGTGCCGCCACCGTCGCCGTGTTGACGAGGCTCCCCGAGGCCGAGCCCGAGATCGCGCAGATCGCCGTGTAGGTGACGCTGCCGCCCACCGGCAGGTTCACCGTGTCGTTGATGTTGCCCGAGCCGGCCGCCGTGCAGGTGCCGCCGCCCGCTCCCACGCAGGTCCAGTTGCAGGTCAGCGAGGCCGGGAAGGTGTCCGCGACCGTCGCGCCCGTGGCGTTGCTCGGTCCGGCGTTGGACGCCACGATCGAGTAGGTCGTCGAGCCGCCCGGCGTGGCCGAGGTCACGCCGTCCGTCTTGGTGATCCCCAGATCCGTGGTCACCGTCAGGGTGTCGGTGTCGGTGGCGCTGTTGTTGCCGGGGGTGGAGTCGGCCGCGTTCGAGACCGTGGCCGTGTTGCTCAGGCTGCCCGTGGCCGATGCGCTGATCGCGCAGTTGGCCGTGTAGGTGACGCTGCCGCCCGCCGGCAGGTTCGCCACGTCGTTGATGTTGCCCGAGCCGGCCGCCGTGCAGGTGCCGCCGCCCGCTCCCGCGCAGGTCCAGTTGCAGGTCAGCGAAGCCGGGAAGGTGTCCGCCACCGTCGATCCGGGCGCATTGCTCGGTCCGGCGTTGGAAGCCGTGATGGTGTAGGTCACCGAGCCGCCCGGCGTCGCCGAGGTCACGCCGTCCGTCTTGGTGATGGACACGTCGGCCAGCGGCGTGAGCGTGTCGGTGTCGGTCGCGCTGTTGTTGGCGGGGACCGGGTCGGTGACGGAGCTGCTGACCGTCGCCGTGTTGCTCAGGCTGCCCGTGGCCGACGCGCTCACCGCGCAGGAGGCCGTGTAGGTCACGCTGCCGCCCGCCGGCAGGTTCACCGAGTCGTTGATGTTGCCCGCGCCCGCCGCCGTGCAGGTGCCGCCGCTGGCCCCCACGCAGGTCCAGTTGCAGGTGAGGACGGCCGGGAAGGTGTCCGCGACCGTGGCGCCGGTCACCGGATCGGTGCCCGCGTTCGAGGCGGTGATGGTGTAGGTCACCGAGCCGCCCGGCGTCGCATTGGTCACGCCGTCCGTCTTGGTGATCGAAAGATCGGCCGAGGCGGCGCGGCAGGCGGTGATCGTCACGTCGTCGACCGCCAGGCCGGCGAAGTTGATGGTGGTGTCGCTGTCGAGGTGGAAGCGCAGCTCGCTGTTGAGGCCGGCCAGGCTGTCGGCGCGGCGCGAGAGGACGGACCAGCCCGAGCTCTCACCGATGTTGACCGCCGGGTTGCCCGGGGCGTTGGTCATCGTCGCGTCCAGCCAGTCGAACAGCCGGACCGGCGTGGCGCCGCCGACCTGCTGGAGGTCGACGGACATGTGGTCGAAGCTCGCGCTCTCCATCTGGTAGCGCTGCGCCCAGGTGACCACGATCGGGGCCGAGAGACCGGCCAGGTTGATGGCTGGCGACAGCAGATCCTGGGAGCTGCTGACGTTGTAGGTGTTGTCGAGGTCCGTCTTCCAGCAGCTCGTGCCGCTGTTGCAGGTGCTGAAGCCGGCGATCGGGTTGGCGGTCGTGGTCCCGACCGTGGCGGGCAGACCGAGCTCCCACTCGTCGGCGATGCCGGAGTGAGTGAAGCCGGCGGCTCCGGACTCGAAGTCAGTGGTGAACACCGTGGTCGGAACGAAGCCCGGAGCGCAGGCCGGCGGAGGCGCCGGCTCGCAGATGCGCAGGCTCCACGCGGTCAGGGTGCCGCCGTTGGCGCCCGCGGTGTCGTCCCGCAGGTCGAGGGTCCAGGTTCCGCCGGCGTTCTCGCCGTCGAACCAGCCGAGGCGGTAGTTCAGCTCGGGCTTGATCTGAATTCCCCGGAGGACCGTGAAGGCGGGCGGGATGCCCGCCTCGTCGTCGAAGACGATGTCCATCTGCGTCTGACCGCCGGTCGCCGTGGCGCCGATGTCGGTGAACAGGCCGTTGTCGTTGCCCGCGGGCGAGCGCAGGTGCGCGTCGGTGTCGGCCATCAAGGCGTGATTGAGGACGATCTCGACGTCGAGGTCGGCGATCCGGGGATTGCCGGGCACCGTGATCGTCGAGCTGACCAGCCCGGTGCCGGGTCCGATGGTCTGCGGGACGTTCGTGCTCGTGTAGGTCGTGCAGCTCACACCCTCGTTCGCCGCCGGATGGACGCTGACGCTCAGGTGGTAGGTGGCCGTCGGGCCGCCGACCGCGGCGGACGCCGAATCGACGAAGGCGAAGAAGGTGCCGCCCGTCTTGACCGTCATGAACATCGCCTCGGAGGGGCGGGTCGGATTGGGCGCCTCGGACGCTCCGGCATCGTCGACAACCAGGATCTGGTTGCCGGCATCGCCGAAGAGGGCGATGCCGAGGCGGCCGTTCCAGACCGTGCCGTCACGCTCCGGATCCAGGTCGAGCGCGAGGTAGACGGTGTCGCCGGCGTTCAGGGTCAGGCTGAACCAGTCCTGCTCGGTGGCCACGGCCGGGTTGCGCGCGCCGCTCACCCAGCCGTTGGCCGGAAGGACGTTCGCGGTGGCCGGCGTGTCGTTCGCCTCGACCTCGGGCGTCGGGGCTCCGCTCTGCAAGCGGAGGTGAAGCTCGTACGGGCGCTCCGAAGCGGTGCCCGCGGTGAAGTCGTTGACCCGGATGAAATAGGTGCCCGCCGTGGGCAGCGTGGCGCCCGCGATCGACGAGGAAAAGCCGGCGAAGCTGCCGTTGTCGTCGTCGAACTCGATCACGGTCGTGCCGTCGGAGGCCAGCAGGGTCAGCTGGCTGTCCGTGCTGCTGCCCGCCGAGAAGGAGGTCATGGTCGCCGCGTAGACCCGATCTCCGGCGGCCGCGGTGAACGAGTAGACGTCGATGTCGCCGTTAGGGAAGAGATTTCCCCGCACAACCACATTCGTGCCGGCGATCGGCGAGGCGGTGGCGGTCGTGCCGTTGGGCTCGACCTCACCCAGGTAACCCTGGCCTGCCCAGGCAGCACCTCCACTTCCCAGGGCAAGGAAGCCCATCAGTAGTGATACCAGGAAGGCACTTCTCCGGCTCGGCAGGAAGCTCGGCGACATGTTCACGACTCCTCAAGAGTTGACCGACGAGGATCGGACGTAATTCGGCTTGAGACAGACACTATTCCCGGCCGCCGCAAAGCGCAAGTGGCAAAATGACGACAAGGGTGAAAACGGGAATAAAACCGGCGCGGCCCCTTTCGGCGGTCTCCGAGGAGGGCCGAGGGGGGGGCCGGGTGCGGCCTTCACTTCTTCCGGGAGAGCTTCTCGACCAGCGCCCGCAGGTGGGTCTGGGCCTCGTCGCTGAACCAGTTGTCCACCAGCAGGGGGATCTCCTCGGCGAGCCCGTCCTCCATGATGCGGACGAGGTCGGCCCGGGCCGCCGACCGGGAGCGGGCCAGGGCCACCGCCGGGAGCTTGAGCAGCCCGGACGCCCACTCGACCGCCCGCTCGACGACCCGCTCCGGCGCCGCCAGCTCGTCCACGAAGCCGATGCGCAACGCTTCGTCAGACTTCAGGAGCCGGCCTTCGACGGCCAGACGCTCGGCCCGGCCCGGCCCCACCAGCCGGGACAGGGCCTGGAGCACGGCCAGGGGGATGGGGATGCCCACCTGGACCTCGTTCAGGCCGATGACGAACTCCCCTTCCGCCATGACCCGGTAGTCGCAGAACAGCGCCATGACCGCTCCGCCCGCCGGGCTGTGGCCGGTGACGGCCGCCGCGATGGGAATCGGAGACGCCGCGAGCGCATGGAGGAGGCGGTAGAGCTCGCGCCAGAGGCGGTCCATGCCGGGACGGTCGAGCGGCAGGAGGGCCGGCACGTCGAGGCCGCCCGAGAAGCGGCCGGGACGGCCGGAGAGGACGAGCGCCCGCACGCCCTCCTCCGGCGCACGGGTCACGGCTTCGCGCAGCTCGACGATCAGCTCGGAGGTCAAGGCGTTGGCCGGCGGCCGGTCGAGGCGCAGCTCGCGGACGGGGCCGTGGTCGGTCGTGACGATCATGGTTTGCCTCCCTTGGTGGCGTCAGCGGGGAAGACTATCGCTGATCGCTTCCCACGGTCACCACGTCGCCGGCCGAGTAGGCGGTCAGCTCGGGTGCGTACATGGACTGGAGAGTGGCCGGTCCGGTCCGGAAGGTGCCGGCCATGTTCGCGCGCAGCCGGTAGCTCAGGGTGTACTCCCCCGCCGGCACCCAGTCGAAGAAGAAGTTGGCGCCGCTGTCGCGGGTCTCTTCGTAGCGGCCGGGGGCCAGGAAGTCCCAGCGGTAGCCCGACCGGGCGGTCTGCGGCTCCAGGCCAGCGGGCCGCGGGTCGCGCAGGTGGACGAACTCGGCGGCGGCGCGGCTGGTGATCGTGAGCTGGACCTCGACCTCGTCGCCGGGCTTGAGCACCGTCCCCTCGTCGAGCGGCTTGAGGACGAACGCATCGCCGGTACCGCTGCCGGTCCGCAGGAAATACCGCCGCGTCACGCCGAACAGATCGCCGCGGGCCTCCTTCGGCAGCTCCTCCGTGGAGAAGTGCCAGGTGGTCGTGGCGAACATCAGGTTCGGACCCCGGTTCTCCACCACCACCTTCGCGTCCGTGCCCGGCTTCATCTTGTCTCCGGGCACTACGAGCTGGTTGTGCTTGCCGGTGTAGCGGTCCGGCTCGAAGACGAAGGTCGTGGTCTGGCCCTCCACCTTCACCACGGCCTCCTCGCGGGCGGCGAGGGTGCCTTCCTTCTCCAGGTAGTGGACCAGGGCGTAGATCACCTCGGCCGTGGCGCGGGTGGACTTCCAGTGGTTGAGCTGCTTGTTGAGGAAGAGCCACTGCACGAGGCCGTGGCGCCGGGCGTCCTGTGGCGCGATCTCGGTCAGCGCGCGCAGGATGAACGCGTGGGTCTCGATGTTGTCGTTGTACCAGAGCCAGGCGTGCTCCTCCGGTGCCCAGAAGATGCCTTCGTCGGGCGTCGTCTTCGCGAGATCGAGCACGCTGCCGAGGACGAGCACCGCGTCCGCGGGCCGGCCGGCGCGCTTCAGGGTCATCGCCAGCAGGGCCTTGAGGGAGCCGGGCAGCTGGCGCCAGTGGGCGAAGCTGTCGTCCAGGATCTCCTTGCGCTCCGCCGCGGTCAGGCCGCCGTCCCCCATCCAGGACTCATCGGGGTAGGTCGACGCCACGTAGTTGAGCAGCACGAGCAGCTCCCGGCAGCAGGTCTTCTTCGCCAGCCCGGGCTTCTCCTCGGTGCGGTAGTAGCCGGCGAGGTACTGCCAGCCGTTCGCCACCACGTCGCGCGGCACCTCCACGCCGAATTCGGAGGCCTTGGCGAAGCCATAGAGAAGGTAGAGGGTCATGTAGGGCGACGGCGGGCCGCCCGGCCACCAGGGGAAGGCGCCGTCGGAGAGCTGCGCCTGGCGGAGCTTCATCAGGGCCTCGTCGCGCTGGGCCTTGGCGATGCGCCGGTCGAGGACGTTGATCAGCTCGGCCGGAGACTCGACGTCGGCTCCGCCCTGCGAGAGCGCCAGCCACGGCGTCTCCTCGAGCGCCATCTTGCGGTTCGGGTCCGCCGCGTCCCAGGTCTCGTACCGGGTCTCGCGGGCCGACAGATCCTTGGCCATGGCCGCCACCGCGGGGTAGCGGTCGAACAGGCTGGTGACGATGCCGGTGGAGAGGAACCGGTTGAGCGTCTGCTCGGTGCAGTCGTACGGATAGGTGACGAGGTACGGCAGCGCCGCCAGGACGCCCTGGAAGAGCTGGGCGTCGAGGGTGACGACGAGCTGCTCGTCGACGCGCGTCGCATCGGGCTTCGCGCGGTCGGCGAAGGCCATCTCCCTCGTCGTGTTCCCCTGAAGGGCGACCGAGCGCGACTGGGCCAGGTGCATCCGCGACGGCAGGATGGGCAGCAGGCGCAACTCGCCGTCGCCGACCGAGCCGGCGGTGGCCGTGACCTTGAACGCCACGCTTCCATCGGCCGCGTCGGTGAGGGCCGCGGGCGTGGTCAGTGGGAAGCGGACCGTGGTCCCTCCCCCGGGCGCGGCGGTGAACCGGGCGCGCGCCCGGCCCGCGTCGAGCCCGAAGTCGTTCAATCGGCTGCGGTCGGTCCCGGGCTCCAGCAGCTCCAGCACGACCTCGCCGGTCAGCTCCTTGTCGGACGCGTTGTTGACCACGACCTGCAGCTCGGCCTTGTCGCCTTCGCGCAGGAAGCGGGGCACGTAGGGCCGGACCATCAGATCCTTGACCGTCCGCACCTCCTTGGTCAGCGAGCCGGCGCGCAGGTCCCGGGTCAGCGCCCGGACCCAGAAGGTCCACGCGGTCACCGAGTCCGGCACGGTGAATTCGAGCGACGCCGTGCCGTCCGGACCGGTGAGGAGGTGCGGCTCCCAGAAGGCGGTCTCGGAGAACTCGCTGCGCAGGGCCTCGGGGGCGGCCGGCGGCTGGTCCGTCTCTCTCTTGGTGCCAATGTTGATCCGGTCCGCAAGGTATCCCGAGCTGCTCTGAAGGGCGTCCACGCCGGGACCGGGGGGCGGCGGTGGAGCCGGAGCCGCGGCCGCTTCGGTCACCACCACCCCGTCCACGGAAAAGGCCTGGTTGGCCATGCCCCGGCGCATCGGCGAGGCGTCGCCGTCGTTGAACGCGAACCGGAAACGCAGCTGGTCCGGCTGCAGGCCGGGACCCTGGATGTTCCCTTCCAGCCCGTAGCCTCCGACCCAGTTGGCTTCGAGCCGGCCCAGGGAGGATTGCATCCCGGGCGCCCCGCGGCGGTCGGGATAGAGGTTCAGCGGATCGGCCGGGTGGTGCGGCGCGAAGAGATCGAGGCTGCGGTCGTACATCGACGCCAGCAGCTCGGCCGCCAGCGCCTCGGATGTCCCGGGCGTCTCCGATCCCTGCCCCTCGGCCGGGCGGATCTTCAGGGTCCAGGTCTCCCGGCCGCCCGGCCGGATGCGGTCGCGGAACGTGGTCGCCTCGATCTCCAGCCGGCGGTCGTCCCAGGGGACCACCACGTGCTCGGTCAGGTCGACGAGCTGGAAGTCCCGCAGCGTCACCAGCTTGAGGGTGAAGCCGCCGCGGTCCTCCGGACGGATCGGGATCTCGACCAGGCTGCTGTCCTTCCCCATCCGCAGCCGCTCGGACTTGAGGCGCCGGCCGCCGCGCCAGGTCTCCAGCCAGAGGAGCTGGTCGGGGAAGCCCGAGTGCGCGAGCACCGTCACCTTGCCGCCCGGCCGGGCGTCCGAGGCATCCACGAAGAGAGCGCCGGGGAGCGCCAGGTGAGGCTTCGGGCCGCCCACGACCAGGTCGATCGAGGTCGAGAACGGCTCCCCCGCCGGATCCGCGGTCTCGTAGCGCAGCCGGTAGGCGCCGGGCTCCAGGCCGGGGAGGCTCAGCTTCGCCTCGCCGTTCGTCGCATGCCGAAGGGTTCCGGAGGTCACCCTGGCGCCGTCCTCCCAGAGCCGCAGCGTCTCCCGCGGGTCGTAGCCGGACTCGCCGCGGGGACGGAGCCGGTCGCCCGGCGTCGCAAAGCCGGGATTGATCCCCTTACCAGCGGCCCCCGCACCGGTCCCGGGCTGGACCGGGAAGGGAAGATCCGACGGCAGCGGCGTCGTTTCGGGCTGGCGCAGGGAGACGAGCGTCCACGTGCCCTCGCCGGCGCGGCCGATCCCGTCCAGATCCTTGCGGACGATCGTGACGTCCGACGGCTTGCCCGCCGTGAGCAGATCCCGGGACGGCTGCAGCTCCGCCTCGATGGACACCCAGCCCAGCCGGAAGGAGCGTTCCGCCGTCCGCGTCTCGCCGCCTTCGTCGGTCAGCTCGGCGGTGATCTTGTAGCGGTAGGTCAGCTGGCCCGCGTCCTTATTGATGCTTCGGGGCCCGCCGGGATCGGGCCGGGCCCCGCCAGGATCGGGCGTAAAGTTGACGGGGAACGTGCCGTCGGCCGTCAGCCGGGCCGTGCCCGAGGCGACGACCTCCTCATCCGCCGGGCTCGCCGACCAGTACCAGGAGTAGAGCGGCTGGCGCACGGCCCGCCAGGACACCTCGCCGTGGGTCACGGGCAGGCCGAAGTAGTACCTGGCCCGGCCGGTGAACGACGCAGGCTTGCCGAGCCGGAGCGGCTCCGCGGGATCTACCAGCGCGATCTCGAAGGTCGGCCGCTTGTACTCCTCCACCCGGATGCCGATGTCCCCCTCGCGCGACGTCTGGATCCTCCAGCCTCCGAGCGGCCGGCCCGCCGGGATCGCGAACTCGCCCGAGGCCGTGCCGAAGTCGTTGGTGGTGACGTTGCGGGACTCGACGGACTGGCCGTTGGGATCGATGAGCGAGACCGTGACCGACGTGGACAGCCCGCGCAGCCGGCCTTCTTTCTTGTCCTCGTACACCAGAACCTTCCAGAGGATGGACTGCTGCGGCCGGTAGATGCTGCGGTCGGTGAAGACCAGCGAGCGGATGGCCTCGCCCTCTTCAGCGATCCTGGGGCTGTAGGTGTTGAGGAAGGCGAGATCGCCGCCCTTGCGGGCGGTCACGAAGGTCGACTCGTCGGTCTCCCCATCGAACCGGACCCGTCCGTCCTGATCGGTGGTCCGGGTCTCCGCGCGCTCGCGGGTTTCCCAGGACCGGCTCCGGTAGAGGTTCACGGTCGCGCCGGCCACCGGCTCGCCGCGCTCCCCGGAGAGGAGGGTGACCTCGAAGCCGTCTGTCCCCTTCCCGACGCCTGGCCCGACCTGGCGGGCCAGGAGAGCCAGGTTGCCGAGGACGATGGGCGTCGAGAGGATGCGGTTGTCGGTCTCCGCGAAGTCCTGGCGGGTCGAGGCGACCAGGATGTAGATCCCGGGACGGTCGGCGGGCGGCGTCACGTAGGTGACGTGCTCCCGGAAATCGGGGGTGGCCGGCAGGTCGGCCTTCCAGGCGAGCACCGGCTTGGCGCCCTTCGCGATCTCTTCCAGCCGACCGGGGAAGATCGGGCCGGTGGCCTTGATCCGCGCTTCCAGATCCAGGGGATAGGCGCGGAACCAGACCGCCGGGAGGTTCTTGTGCGTCACCTGGACCGAGCGCCGGCCCACGGCGTCCGTGGCCGCGACGGAGACCCGGAGCTCGGGAGCCTCGATCTGCTGGACGATGCTGAGGCACTCCAGCGCACCCGGGCTCTTCGGCCAGGCCTCGGCGCCCGCGCGGGCGATGCGGACGGCTTCGACCAGCTCATCTCCGTACTGCCGGACCCGCGCCAGCTCGGCCATTCCCATGGACCACCAGCTCGCCTTGCAGAAGGCGGGCAGCGCAGCCTCCAGCTCGTCGGCGAGAGCGGTGCGCTCGGCAGTCTGCCCGGCAGTACTGGCGTGATTCTGGAGCCGGCGGAAGCGCTCTAGCCGGGCTTCCAGGGCGCCGTCGAGGTTGCCCTGGGAGGCGTGCCAGCGCTCGTGCTCGGCGAGCACGGTCAGCGCCCGCAGCAGCGGATGGATCTCGGGATCGCCGAGCTTCGCAGCATCGGCTTTCTCGTCGCGCTCGCCGCGCTCGTCGCGAAACAGGGCCGCGAGATCGAAGTGGGCCGTGGCGTTGGTCTGGCGCGGCGACCAGTAGCCGGTGTCGGCGAGCAGCCCCACCCAGAGATAGGTCAGGGTGTCGCGCAGCGTGCCGCGGACCTTCTTGGGATAGGTGTTCGGCACCAGGAAGTCGGACAGCCCGGTGACCGGCACGGCGCCGAGGGCCTCGCGCTGCTGCCAGGCTTCGAGATAGGCCTTGGACGCGGCCTCGAAGATCTGGCCGGCGGTCCACTTCTCCACATCCACCGGCTCCTTGGAGAGGACGGCCTCCCGCTGCCAGATCGTCCACCGGTAGTTGTTGTAGTAGTTCTGGAGCGCCTCGGCCTGGAACAGGGAGAGGACCGCGCGCTCGCGCTTCCCCTCCGGCCAGGCCTTGGCCTGCTCCTGCGCCTGGAGGAACCGGACCGCCTCCTCGGGCTGTCCCGACCCCGCGCGCAGCTGGGCGCCGCGCACCAGGGCGCGCATCAGCTCGTCGTCGTTGCCGCCCTTGACGATCCCCGGCAGCATCGCGTCGAGGCGCGCGGACGCCTCGCGGAGCTTGAGCTCCTTGATGAGCCGTTCGACCTCCGTCCAACCTGCCTTGTCCGTCACAGCGGCCTCCTTCTCCACCGATGCTACCGCGAACACGGGGGCGAACCCCGGCAGGCCCGGGACAATTAGAAGAGCAACCAGGAAGACGGCGGCAACGAGGGCAAGGCGCAAAGCTCGGTTCATAGTTATCTCAGACACGGATCGGTCGTTGAAGGAAACCACGGCGCACGCCGTAAGCATATGCGCTTGCTGCAAACCCCACGCCGAGCGGCCTGGGTGAGAGCGATCGGCGTTATCTGCCAGGACAATCCCCATTTGTCCTTGCACCAGCCGCACGCACTCTCCTGGCCGCGGTTGCCGACGATTGCGTTCCAAGTAACGATCGGTTTCGGCCTGGTCGGCGATTGCAACCCGAAACGAGAAGGCTTCGTTGTGCTTGAACTCTGGTCCGCCATTGAGCCCGAGGCAGGGAATCCCCATAACGGTAAACTCGACCGTCAACACATCCCCTTCCTTCCCGGACGGAAAGTCTCCCGGTGCGCGGTGCACCGCGCCGACGGCTGAATCAGGAAAGGTCTCGGCTTAAAAGCGCGCCGCGTCCTCGGCGTCGCCATCGTACCAAAGGCAAATCGTGTTCTTTGCTTGCACGGAACCACAGCCGCATGTCGATCGACGCGCCGTAGCCTGGCGCAGGAGCATTTTGCGACCGCCGATCCGGTGATTTCCGTGAACACCAAAGAAGAAAGAGGCTCCATGAGGTAATAGAGTTGATCCCTCATGACCTGGACCGGCGACGCCCGTTCCCTGGAGACCGACCTCCGCCGCAGCCTTCGCCGCGGTCCCGGCGACGACCCCGGAAACATCCGGTTCGACCCCGGCAGCCGCGCGGCCTACGCCACCGACGCGTCCAACTACCGCCAGATCCCGATCGGAGTCGTGCTGCCCCGCGATGCGGACGACGTCGCCGCGGCTCTGGAGGTGTGCCGACGGCACGGCGCCCCGGTGCTCAGCCGCGGCGCCGGTACGAGCCTCGCCGGCCAGACCTGCAACGTGGCGGTCGTGCTCGACGGCTCTCGCCACCTGAACCGCATCCTGGAGATCGATCCCGAGCGCCGCCTCGCCCGCGTCGAGCCCGGCGTGGTGCTCGACGACCTGCGCCGCGCAGCCGGCCGGCACGGCCTGACGTTCGGACCCGATCCGGCCACCCACGCCTGGTGCACGCTGGGCGGGATGATCGGCAACAACTCCTGCGGCGCCCACTCGCTCACCGCCGGCCGCACGTCCGACAACGTCGAGGAGCTGGACGTCCTCACCTACGGCGGCCTGCGCCTGCGGGTCGGCGCGACGCCGGAGCCGGATCTCGACCGGATCGTCCGCTCCGGCGGCCGGCGAGGCGAGATCTACGCCGGGCTTCGCGGTCTCCGGGATCGCTATGCGGGGAAGATCCGCGAGCGCTTCCCGGACCTCCCGCGCCGCGTCTCCGGCTACAACCTGGACGAGCTGCTGACCGAGCGCGGCTTTCAGGTGGCGCGGGCGCTCACCGGGACCGAAGGCACGTGCGTCACGATCCTGGAGGCGACGGTCCGCCTCGTGCCGGCGCCGCGGAGCCGCGTGCTGCTCGTCCTCGGCTACGAGGACGTGTTCGCCGCCGCCGACCACGTGATGGAGATCCTCGCGGCCGGCCCCATCGGCCTGGAGGGGATGGACCGCTTCCTGGTCGAGAACGACTTCACCCGCCGCGCGTTCCGGAACGTCCTCGCCGGCCTGCCCCCGGGCGGCGCCTGGCTGATGGCGGAGTTCGACGGTGAGGATCGTGAAAAGGCCCGGCGGCTCGCGGCCACACTCGGCGGCCTGTTCCTCGAAGACCCGGCCGCCCAGGCCGCCGTCTGGTCGGTGCGCGAGGCCGCGGTCGGAACGACCTCGCGCGACGTCCGCGAGTCCGGCGGTCTCGGCGACGCCTGGCCCGGCTGGGAGGACGCCGCGGTGCCGCCGGCCCGGCTCTCGGCCTACCTGCGCGATTTCAAGGCGCTGCTCGGCCGCTTCGGCTACGGCGCCGCGCTCTACGGCCACTTCGGCGAGGGCTGCCTTCACGCCCGGATCAACTTCGACCTCGCCACGGCCGACGGCGCCGCCCGCTACCGGGCCTTCCTGGAAGAGGCGGCCGACCTCGTCGTCTCCTACGGCGGATCGCTCTCGGGCGAGCACGGCGACGGCCAGTGCCGCGGCGAGCTGCTGCCCCGCATGTTCGGCGAGGAGATCTGCCAGGCCTTCCGCGAATTCAAGGCGCTGTGGGATCCGGACGGCCGCATGAACCCGGGTAAGGGGATCGACGCCCGGCCGCTCGACGCCGATCTTCGCGTGCTCACCCCGCTCGCCCCATACGAGACCGCGCTCAGCTTTGCGGACGACGAAGGCCTCTTCTCCCGGGCCGTGCTCCGCTGCGTCGGCGTCGGCCGCTGCCGCCGCGAGGACCCGGGCTCCGGCGTCATGTGCCCGAGCTGGCAGGCGACGCGGGACGAGACGCACTCCACCCGCGGACGCGCCCGGCTGCTCTTCGAGATGCTGGCTGGCGAGGTGATCGAGGACGGCTGGCACAGCGAGGAGGTCCATGAGGCGCTCGATCTCTGCCTCTCCTGCAAGGGGTGCAGGAGCGACTGCCCGGCCGGCGTGGACATGGCCTCCTACAAGGCCGAGTTCCTCCACCATCACTATGAGGGCCATCGACCGCTGCGAACCTGGGGCGTCGGCCTTGTCGACCGCTGGCTGCGCGTCGGATCGCTCGCCCCGGGTCTCGCCAACGCGCTGGGCCGGACGAATCTCGTCAAGAAGCTCGCCGGAGTCGACCCCCGCCGCACGCTCCCGGCGCTCGCTCCGCGGACCTTCCGCTCCGGGTTCGAGCCCAGGACCCAGGAAGGCCCGCGAGTCCTCCTCTGGACGGACACCTTCACCAACCACCTCCAGCCGGAGATCGCCCGCGCCGCGGTGACGGTCCTGGAGCGGGCCGGCTTCCAGGTCGCCCTTCCGCCCGCCGGCCTCTGCTGCGGCCGGCCGCTCTACGACGTCGGCCTGCTCGACCTCGCCCGAGAACGGCTGCGCGAGATCCTGAACGCCCTGCACGCCGAGATCGAGGCGGGCGTGCCGATCGTCGGCCTGGAGCCGAGCTGCCTCGCGGTCTTCCGCGACGAGCTGCTCCAACTCTTCCCCAAAAGTCCCGACGCCCGCCGGCTCGCCTCCCAGACCTTCACGCTGGCCGAGATCTTGATGCAGACCGATGCCCCGCTCCCCGCGCTGGACGCCCGCGTCCTGATTCAGACCCACTGCCACCACCACTCCGTCCTGGGCCTACAAGCCGACCGGCAGTTGCTCAGCCGGATCGGCGTCGAGGCCCGCTTTCTTGATTCCGGCTGTTGCGGCATGGCCGGAGCCTTCGGCTTCGAGTCGGGTCACTACGAAGTCTCGATGGCCTGCGCCGAGCGCTCTCTCCTGCCGAATCTCCGCAACGCCTCACCGGACGAGATCGTGCTCGCCGACGGCTTCAGCTGCCGCGAGCAGATCCGCCAAGCCACCGGCCGGCGGGCGCTTCACCTCGCGGAGCTGCTCAGGTGAGCGGCGCCGGGTTGAATGAGCGTCGGCCGGCTCTGAGGCTTAATCGATCTTCTTGACCGATTCTTCGGAGAAGGTGATCCGGGGGAAGTTGGCCTTCAGATAGTTGAAGACCTGGGTGATCTGCTCATTGTGCCCGGCAGCCCAGTTGGCATCCCGGAAGGCGTAGTCGAGATCCGTGACGGTTTCGATCTGCAGCTCGAGACAGATGTTGCCTCCCGGGCGGGAGGCGCACCGGAGAGTCGCGTTCTTGATCACGTCGACCTGGATACTGAAGCTGCGCTTCTTCTTGTCGCTGCGCCAGACAAAGTTGCGATCCTCAATCTCCAGTTGGCCTCGTCCTTGCGAAGTAAGGCCGCGCGGAAATGAGCGTCCATACTCCACCAAGCCATCGACGGTGAGCCCCTGCGGGCCGGTTTCGGCGAGCTGCGAACGGGCCGACGTGGTTGTTGCGGCTGGCTCGTCATAGCTCCGTGTCGAGCTGCAACCCGCCGCCATCCAGGCGAGTAACGATACCAAGACAACGAGAACAGCCGGCCGAACAGAGATCTTCTGAATCATGGATAGCCTCCAAACAGATTTTCGGATTTGAACTTGCTGGATAGATTCTGTGCAAGTCGCGCGCCAAACGGGCTCATGCGTCCGGACCAGGAAACGGCCGGTCTGGCAGTTCTCAGCGAAACGTGGGATAAAGAGGGGTGTCGCTTAGCAGGTCAACCATTGAGAAAGGGGAAACCCATATGTCCGTTGCCAAGATCATCGAGATCAGCGCTGAATCGCCCGAAAGCTTCGATGCCGCCATTCGGGAGGGCCTTCTGCGCGCCAGCAAGACCGTCAAGAAAATCAAAGGAGCCTGGGTCGGGGATCAGATGGTGGAGATCGAGAACGACAAGATCGTGAAATACCGGGTCCACCTCAAGGTCACCTTCGTGCTCGAGTGACCGAGCGGCGCGGCGCCTGGCCCCGGGTATCGGGCTGCGTGATGCCCGGACCCTGGCCAGGCCCTCGCGGTTCCAGACAGCTCTCCCCCTCTCCCGGCGGGGGACTCGGGCGGTCCGGGAGAGGGGGCCGGGGGGTGAGGGCCGCCCCTACTTCTCGCCCAGGAACGGATACCGGAAGTCCGTCGGCGAGACGAACGTCTCCTTGATCGCCCGCTGCGAGACCCAGCGCACCAGGTTCAACATCGAGCCGGCCTTGTCGTTCGTGCCGGAGGCCCGGGCGCCGCCGAAGGGCTGCTGCCCCACCACCGCGCCGGTCGGCTTGTCGTTGATGTAGAAGTTGCCGGATGCGTGCCGTAGCGCCTTCTGCAGGCGCTCGATCACGCCGCGGTCGCGGGCGAAGATGCAGCCCGTCAGCGCGTAGGGGCTGGTCGTGTTCACCAGCTCCAGCGTCTCGTCGATCGCCGCGTCGTCGTAGACGTAGACCGTCAGCACGGGGCGGCCGGGCTCCAAGTGCCAGGCCATTGCGGCACAGGAGTACTGTCGCCCCTTGACACAACGTGGACGACCCCAACGACAAGTGCCTTTCGAGGCTCAATCACACGGCCGCCTCCTGACGGACCAGCGGTCGTTCATTGACTTCACTAACCCCTTTCGATACCTTCCGGGTCGAAGCAGCCAGATGATCAAGATCTACCGCTCGCGGAGGGGGGCGCGGAAGCCATGTCCCCGGCGAAACGGCCACATTTGTGAGGGAATGATGAGCCAGAGCCCGGAGCTTCTACCCAGAACCAATGACCACTTCCGCGGCGGCTATGGCGCCCGGGCCATCGCGCTGTCCCGCGACGGTGCGACACTTTTCGTGGGATGCAAGGACGGTTCGATCACCGCGATTGACCTGAAGCGCGCCATTCGGGAGGAAGAGGCCTATGACGGACAACTCACCGTTCCGAAGGGGGACGGCAAGACTGCGCCGGCCGGCGTGAGGGCGATCTACGACTGCGGGCAAGGCTGGCTCCTCGTCGGCGACGACCGGGGCTCAATCAGCCTGATGAAGTGGGAGGAACCAGACCGCGGCGTGTTGCATAGGCTATACACGCTCGAAACCTCCGTGCGCAAGGAGGAATTTTCGCCGGTCACCTTGATCGAGGCCTGGGATGCCTCTGGCCCGTGTCTCTCGGTCGTGGTCTCGGTTCGCCATGGCGCCACCGAGGTTTTGAACCTGGAGCTGACGTCGACGGACGATCCCGCCGGGCCGCCGCTACGCTTGGCCTCGAAGCGGACCTTCCCGCAGGCTCGGGCCGTCTGTGGAATCCTCCGTGACGGCCCCTGCCGGCTCCTCGTCTCCGAATCGGGAGACCTGTGGGTCGTCAAAGGCGACGGCAATGCAGTTGAGCCCATGAAGGCCGGCTTTCCGGCTCCTTGGAAGCGGCTCGGAAAGCCAGGCTTGATCTCGGACATCGCTCCCATGCAGGATCTCGGCGGCTCCGGCTCCGGAGACGGCATCTACTTCTCCAGCGACGAGGGCGTCTTTCACCTTCGGTTTCAGGCCGAGCCGCCAGACCTGGAGGTCGAAGAAGAGCTCCTGCCGGGATTCACAGGGATGTCGATGGCGGTGAGTCAGGCAGTCCTGGGAAAAGGCGTGGTTCTCTGGGTGGCCGACCTGATCGGAGACGTCGGCCTATTCTGGCGTTCCAGGACCGAGCCCGGCGAGACTCTGTCGCCCTGGCGGCGTTTGGGCTCTCGCCTCGAATCCTCGCAGGTGATTCGTTCCATCGCCACCACCCTGCCGGTCGACGGCAAGGATGTCCTCGTTCTCGGCCAGGCCTGTCGTAGCGATCGGATCGTGGTGACCTGGTACCCGCAGGAGCCGGCGGGCGAGACGGACAATCCCCTCTTCGCGCTCGCCCATCTCCTTTCCAGTGGTACCTGGGAGCAACTAAAGAAACGCAGCAAAAGCAATACCTGGGCTCCCGAGGCGTGCATAGCGAATCTGTTCGAGGAAGCGGGAGAGCATCCCGACGAGCTGACCTACTTTCTGGCCAATCCGACCACCCGCCTCTCGTGGTCCGTCCTCTTGGAGATTGCACGGGAAGGTCCGCAAGGCCGCGCCGCCGAGGCGATCCTGACCTGGACTTATGCGCTGATCGGCACGATTCACCGGCGGATGAGCGAACGAAGCGCACAGCATTTTCTCGGCGTCATCCGCTGGCTGCGCCGACTGTCCGATCGCTGCGCTGAGCCAGGTCCGGAATGGCACCAAGAGGTGGCGGAAGCCATCGAGCGCGCCATTCAGCAAGTCCGCAAATGGGGCATTTTTGGCAACACCTACTACGAAAGGCAGGAGGTCGAACGTCCGCTGGAAGCCCTGCAATACTGGAAAGAGGACTACCGAAAGTTCGATCACATCGTCTACAGCTCGCTGCTTTTCGGCCGGCGCACCAACTTGGAAGTGGAATTCCCGGCTGATCCCCGCGGCCCACTGACACCGTGGGATGTCCGGTATCTCTCTCTTCCTTCGGAAGGCGGGAGCCTGCGCCAGTTGGTGGCGGTCTCCTGGCGAGAGAGGATCGAGCTCTACGAGCGGGATTCTTTCCAGGACGGCCGGGCTACTAAGTGGGTACAGATCTGGCCCGAGGATCGAAAGGCAATTCCGCCGCTAAAGATCGAGCCCGTCGAGGATTTCAGCCGGAAAATCATGATGGGGACGGCCAGCCGGAACGGAGCGGTGCAGCCATACATCCTGGAGTCGCCAGCCAAAGAGAAGGGCCCGGAATTTTTTCGGCTCTGGTGGATCGATCCGAAACCGGGGGGAAAGGTCGAGCGTGGCAACGTGACACCAGAGGCTTCAGCCTCTCTCGAGCCTCAGGAATCGGTCTTCAGTTTCCTCGATCTGGCTCCGGGCCTAGTTCTCGTCGGATTGCAGGTCGGTCACCAGAAGGACAAGGAGGTTCGTGAGCGACTGCCTCTAGTCGTTGTCCGCACCACCTCCGAAGGCGGATTTCAGATCCTGCGCTGCTCGGACCCAAAAGCTCGGCTACCGTCCGTCAATCCGGATACCCGCACCATCGAGAGCCAGCGCAATCCCGTCCTCGCATTGGCTCGGGATCCTGAGGATACCGCTCAAGAGGACCGCTATACCGTTGTCGTGGGACGGGGAGACGGGCAGATCCTCCGCATTTCCATTCGCGTGCCGCAGGACGAAAGCTGTTTTCATCTCGAAGGAGGCGGGGCTCGTGTCGGGCGCTTAGGCTCACCGGTGCGCTCGCTGATTTATCAGTCCGCGCGCACGGACCCGACTGGCAGCCGGGAACCTCGGGTGTTCGCCGGTGCAGCGGATGGTACGCTCGTCGCCTTTCAGGAGGTCGAATCGGCGTTTGCCACTCTCTGGGCCACTCGCGAGGACGGGCCCATCGCGCGCCTCCACCTGTGCGAGCAGGGTCTCCCTCCCGAGGAGGGGGGCGGAATGGATCTCGTCCTCGCCGTCACTCAGAAGGGAATGGCGATCCTGTTTCTCAACTCCTCCCAAGTGGAACCTCCGAGACCGGATTGGAATGACCATCATCGGCTCCGGATTCCCGGCGAGCGGCTGGGGCGCTTCACCCTCGGAACCAACGTATTCGGATCGGCGCTCGTTGAGCAGGAAAGCCTCGCGGAACGTTGGGAAAGCTTCCGCAAGAACGGTATGATGGCACGCCTCGTTGTCGCGACAGGAAAAGGAACCTTACGGATACTGACTCTCCACTACCCGAAGTACACAGACTCCCGAAGGAAAGTCTACATTCAGATCCGGAAGGACTGGCTCTCTATCCTGAAGACCCCCGATGGGCGCATCAACGTCTCCTTGCTCAGAAAAGTCGAGGCCATGTACGCCGCAGTTCCGTACCTGCCGTCGATTTTCGTTCGCTGGATCCTGTCCTCGAAGCCAACCAAGCAAAGCTGGGCGGATCGAGTCGGTGGGAAATGGCCCGGCGAGAATCCTCACCAATGGATTCCCCGGCATCTCCAGGCGCTCGTCGAGTTGGACAAAGCCTGGTCGGCCGGCGCATCCCTGAAGGGAAAGGTGAAGGCAGCACTCCTCGACGCCTGGAAGGTCGGAGATTTGCGACTGTTCAAAGAAATCGTCGAGGTCATCCTTCGCCGCGCGAACGAGCAACTCTTTCGGCAGGCCTTGCAACTCGAACAGAAGGAGCCGGAATTCGCCACCCAGTTTGTAGAGATCATGAAAGATCTCGATGAGATGAAAGGCGTGTGGCTGGGCGGGTCCGGTGACATCGACACCAAGATCCGGGTCGTCTTCGCCAAGTGCCTGGTCGATGGAGATACCTTGTGGAGCCTCGCGTGCATGCTGGGTGGCGAGACGCATCTCCTGATGAGCGAAGGCTCGCAGACCGGAAACCCTTTCCGGATAGCTATGAAAGCCCGCGTCGAGCAGCTCCACCGTTTTCTGGCCGCTGGGGATCCGTTGCTCGCGTTGGAGACCCTCCGAGCTGCCAATCTCGCGATTTTTCGCGCCTGCTGCCGGCTACTCGATAAACAAGGAGGCATACATAGGCGCGATCTTCATTGGGACTCGATCCAAGGCTATTTCGAGGCGGTTGGAGACTTCGCTGCCCGCGTCGCTCACTCCGGACGGGCGGACATGACTGAGGCGGTCGCGCACGAGATCTGCCGAGCTTACGCGATCGGCATGCTCGCCTGTCCTCCGCGGACGTATCGACTTCTCCATATGATATGTGAGGCCGACCTTCCCCGGGAATTCGGAAGTGGGGTGCATCTCCAGCTTCGGATCGTCGAGAAGCTTCTCGGCTCGCCTCTTCCGGAAAAGCCGAGGAGCCTGGTCGACGCCGTGATCTCCAAGCTCCAGTCGCCGGAGGGCGATCATGCAACGCTCCTCGCGAGCACGCAAAGAGCGTGGGGCGACCAGGAAGACGACGGCAGCCTCGGACTGGATAACTGGACTTTGATCCGCGAGTCGGTTTCTTTCGACAGTCTTCTCGAATGGCTCGGGCGCATGGCTCAGGCGCTCGCGAGCGATGCCTTCGACATCGGCCTGCACGAAGCCTGGACGCGCCTGGAGGATCTTAGCAAGGGCAAGTACGAGCAATTCATCCATTCCGGGCAGTTCTGGACCGAGGCACTCGAAACCCTCGTCAAACGGCTCGAGGCGGCGGGCTATAGCAAAAGCAAGCTGGCTGCCATCCACGAGAATCAAAGGAGCCATCCGACCACCCGGCCGGACTTGGTGTTGTTCAGCCGCCAACTGGCGATCTGGTGCGGTGAACAGAGAGAGCGCCTGCGCGGGCTCAAGGAAGGGTACGATATCTTCGAACCGCAGTATTCGATGTATGTTCGGGCGCTCGACCGGCTGAGGGTCGCGGCAACTGGATTTCCCCATGGGGCGGCTTTACAGAAGAACATGGTGCTCGGCGTGCTGGGTCATAGCCTCCTCGAGCTCCTGGACGAGCACCTTCTCGAGCTCTGGGAGATCGCCCAGGTGCTGGATCCGAAACAGACTTGGGATCAAGAAGACAGGAACCCTGACGAAGCTGATAGGACCGATGCGCCCGACTCCCGAGCCGGACAGTTCGCCAGCGATCTCCTCTCAACAGCCAGCAAGGCCGAACTGATCCCCAAGAATCTTCGCAACCTCCAAGGCTTCTTGAGCTATCCGGCGCGACCGGAAGAGGCGCGTATCCCTGTGGGGGATCTTCTTCGAGAGCTCAAGGGCTGGGAGCTCCCGAGCTCTCTTCCAGAGAAAAAGATATCGAAGCGTTCCTATCACTTCCTCCAGCTAATGCTGCGGGAGCTTGCACAGAATCAACGGACTCATAGCCGCAGCAAGGCAGTACCGAGCGTGTCTCTGCTAGCTTCCCAGCCCCTCCAGATTCGCATCGAGTTTCCCTATCACGACACAGACGGAAAGCTTCTCGAACGGCTGAACGATGTAGTGGAGCAGTCCGAGAACCTCCAGGTGCCGGTAGAACCAAAAAAGGAGCCGGATTCGCAGTCTCATGGTGCCGGGCTTTATCTGGCCAACCTCGCGGCCGCCGCGGCTGGATGGAAGCTGAAGATCGAAGATCTCTACGAAGTGCCCGGTCGTCTGCGCTTTCTTCTCAGCTGCGAGCACTCCGATGAATGAGACCTCGATGCGATGGTACGTCGTCGTGCTCGACGACCGCGGCGAGTTTGCCCTCCATGTCTGGAGATATCTCGACCGGTCGCTGAGCATTGGTACCCACCCGACCGACGGCTCAGACGCCAACTGGCTGACCGAAGAAGACGTCATACCATTCCGGGACGGAGTGCATCGCTTCTGCTGGCTTCATGCGGACAGCCGGTGGGAGGTGAAATTGCGCCGCTTTCTGGACAATCTGGCCGACGGCTGGGGTCTTCTGGCGATCGTCGATGTAAACGGTAAGGGGAGCTACGATCCGAAGCTCGTTCTTGCCCTGCTCGACACCTGGCAACAGAACGTCGCGATCCGGGTCGAAAAGCGGCTGGTCAGCGCCTACCACATCGGAGCTCGCATCGAGCAGGATATCGAGGTTCAACCAAAATCGAGGAGCACGCTCAACGAGCTCGGGCGATTGCTGTACGGAGACACGCGCCGCACACCCTATCGACAGCCGGCGGCCAAGCACATCCTCGTGACCGGAGCAGGGTTCGAGATCAGAAACCCGCGCGGAGGCTTCGGCATGCTGCCCACGCCACAACTTCTGAGGAGCATGAAGAATCCGTTCGTTTACGGAGAGCCTCCTCGGGCACCCAGCGACGATCTGATCCATCTGGTCGACAGCCGCGGCCTGCCTTATCCCTCCGGCGGACGATGGTCGACCTACGCGTACATCCAAAACGCGGCAGAACAGAGCCAGCTCGACAGGTATTGGGACTTGATCTTTATCAAGGAGCTGACTTACCGCATTGGTGACTTTGGAGTGATGGCGGGTCTCCAGAGGGAGACGACGGCGGCCCGGGCTCTACTTGGGGAACGGCGTATGCGGGAGGCGTTCCGTCGCTCGATCCGCAACCACGACTGGGGGCATATGAATCAGAGCCTCGCCGCAGCCAACCTTCCCTGGCACGCCTGGCTGACGACGAACTATACGCGCTTCGCGGACCGTGCGATTGCGCTGATGGCCGCGCAAGAGTGGCGGATCATTTCGACAGGCGCCGAGGCCAACCTGTCAATCCGGGAAGACGACGGTCGTCTCGATACTTCCTATCGATACCTTTTCAAACTTCACGGCGATGTGGGGCACCTTCACACTATGGCCATCGCTGGCTATGACAAGGATCTCTTCAGCCCTTTGAGCATGCCAGTCGACAACCTCTATTTAGTCTATGCCTCAGCGGAACGGCTGCTCAGCCGATCGTTGGGTGACGGACCGGTAGTATGGCATGTTGTAGGGCATGCCATGGGCGACCATCGGCTCATCAAGTTGATGACCGATGCAAGCAGCCAGGCGAACGGTAATCACCTGTTCCTGATCGCCAACCCGGATCCGGTGGCTCCGACGATCAGTCTCAAGGCGAGCCTCGACTCCAGGCACACGTGTGAGGGTCGGCGGTTCATGGCCGACGAATACCTAGCACCACTTGCCCATTCCGGCCTGCCCACCTCCGACCACCAGGACGCAGTGGTCAAATGGTTCCACGGATTGTCCCCCGGCCAGCGAGACCTCGCGAATGCCTTTTCTCCTTGACTTGCCTCCCGGAGGTGGCGTGCTCGATCGTCATTAGCAAGGGGTTCGGGGCACTTTCGAGGAGGGAGTCCCGAGGCGTAGATGGCGCAAGAAGCGATTGATCGGGCGATGGAGCTGGGAGAGGTTGCATCTCTTCGATCAGCGCCTGGGAGCTGATACACATGGTCGGAAGGGACGACTGGAGCTGGCGATTCCGGTGGACGAGTGAGGGCCCCCCATTCCAAGCGGACCGGGAAGGGGGGCCGGGGGGAGGGCTACTTCTCGCCCAGGAACGGATACCGGAAGTCCGTCGGCGGGACGAACGTCTCCTTGATCGCCCGCTGCGAGACCCAGCGCACCAGGTTCAGCATCGAGCCGGCCTTGTCGTTCGTTCCGGACGCCCGGGCGCCGCCGAAGGGCTGCTGCCCCACCACCGCGCCGGTCGGCTTGTCGTTGATGTAGAAGTTGCCGGACGCGTGCCGCAACGCCTTCTGCAGGCGCTCGATCACGCCGCGGTCGCGGGCGAAGATGCAGCCCGTCAGCGCGTACGGGCTGGTCGTGTTCACCAGCTCCAGCGTCTCGTCGAGCGCCGCGTCGTCGTAGACGTAGACCGTCAGCACGGGGCCGAAGATCTCCTCGTTCATCAGCCGGAAACGCGGGTCCGTGGTCTCGACCACCGTGGGCTCGATGAAGTAGCCCTTCGACTTGTCGCCCTTGCCGCCGGACACGATCTTCGCGTCGTTCGACGCCTTCGCGTAGTCGATGAACTCCATGATGCGATCGAAGGAGCTCTCGTCGATCACCGCCGACACGAAGTTGCGGAAGTCGACCGGCGAGCCCATCTTCACGTCCTTGAGCTCGTCGACCAGCTGCTCCTTGACCGCCTTCCACAGCGAGCTCGGAATGTACGCCCGCGAGCCGGCCGAGCACTTCTGGCCCTGATACTCGAAGGCGCCGCGGATCAGCGCGGCGACCAGCGCCGGCACGTCCGCCGACGGGTGCGCGAACACGAAGTTCTTGCCGCCCGTCTCTCCCACCACCCGGGGATAGGTCTTGTAGGTGGAGATGTTGTCGCCGATCGTCTTCCACATGGAGTGGAACACCGGGGTCGAGCCCGTGAAGTGGATGCCCGCGAAGTCCGGATGCGCGAGCACCGGGTCGCCGACCTGGCTCGCCTTGCCGGGCAGGAAGTTGATCACGCCGTCCGGCAGGCCCGCGGCCTGGAGGATCTTCAGGATGTAGTAGTTCGACAGCACCGAGGTCGAGGCCGGCTTCCACAGCACCGTGTTGCCCATCAGGGCCGGCGCGGTCGGCAGGTTGCCGCCGATCGAGGTGAAGTTGAACGGCGAGACCGCGAACACGAAGCCTTCGAGCGGCCGGTAGTCCACCCGGTTCCAGGTGCCGGTCGGCGACAGCGGCTGGTCGGTGTAGATGTGGCGCATGAAGTAGGGGTTGAAGCGCCAGAAGTCGATCAGCTCGCAGGCCGAGTCGATCTCCGCCTGGTACACCGTCTTCGCCTGGTTCAGCATGGACGCGGCGTTGAGCGTGTCGCGCCAGGGGCCGGCGAGCAGCTCGGCGGCGCGCAGCAGGACCGACGCCCGCGCCTCCCAGCTCATCTCCGACCAGTCGCGCCAGGCTTCCTTGGCGGCGTCGGCCGCGGCCTGCACTTCCGCGGCGCCGGCCTGGTGGTACTTCGCCAGGACATGCTTGTGGTCGTGCGGACAGACGGCCTTGGCGATGTTGCCGGTGCGGACCTCGCGCCCGCCGATGATGACCGGGATCTCGATCTCCTCGGACGCCATCTCGTCCAGGCGCTTCTTCAAGGACTTCTTCTCGGCCGAGCCCGGAGCGTACGAGCGGACGGGCTCGTTGCCGGGGACGCCGAGGGAAAAGATCGCATTCGACATGCGGAGGCTCCTATTTGAGGTGTTTCGAGAGCGGTGGCCGCTTCCCGCGGCCCTGAGGACCGCGGGAAGCGGACCGATGCTATCAGCGGAGGGCGGCCCAGGCGAAGAGGAGAAAGCCGACGATCATCAGCGTGCCGCCGATGGGCGTCACCGCGCCGAGGATGCGGGGTCCGCCCAGGGCCAGCGCCGCCACCGTGCCGCTGAAGATCAGCGTTCCGGCGAGCAGCGACCAGCCCGCGGCGTCGATCCGCCTCGCCCCGGAGTGGCCGTAGAGCCCGACCAGCACCAGGGCGAACGAGCCGTACATCAGATACCGCGACGCGGTCTCCCAAAGCTCCAGCGACCGGGGATCCAGGCGCGCCGCCAGCGCGTGCGCCCCGAACGCCCCCGACACCACCGCCAACGCACCGCCGAGAGCGCCGAGAAAGATCCAGTTCATGATGTCGATCCTATCCCAACAAGCTCGTGCTCTCAGATCTCGGATAGGCCAAGGATCTCCGACAGACTCTTCTTCAGCGAATCGAGATCCTGCTGGCGAAGACAGCCCAGCTTGCGCGCGACCAAGCTCTTCTCCAGAGTAATGAGGATCGGCTTCAGGACGGAAGGCTTGAGAAGCCCGGCCTCTTCCCATTCCGCCAGGAGCTTCTCGCCAAAAGCCGACAGCGGCCGGACCTGACTCGTAACCGCCATCAGAATCAGATCGGGCCGTTCCCTCTGATACGCAGCCGAGCTGACTACGACTGCCGGCCGCTTCTTCAGGCTTGTCTGGTCCGTGAACGGGAAGGGTACGAGGACGATATCTCCGAATTTAAAGGAGGTCATACTCGGCGTCGTCCGGATTGTCCCAGACCTTCTGCAATACGCCCTCGGACATTTTAGCCGCGGCGCGGCTCAAACGCCGGTCCGCGTCACGATTCCGGAGAAAGTCCACAAAGTCTTCGACTTCCGCGACCTTCTCTGCCGGGAGATCCCGCAGCTTTCCGATCAGCGCCTGCTCGCGCAATGAGCCTTGCATGTCCTGAGTCTACCCCCTCGCTGGCCGCGTCTCAACCTGCGCGGCTGGACTGCGCCTCTCGACTGGTGTGTAACGCGGGCTCTCGGTCAGGCCCCTTCTCCGAACATGGAACAGGGGCCTGAGAGTGCCCTTGGCTAGATCTCCCCCAGCTTCCGGACGGAGACGATCGACTCCTTGGGGATCATGAGATGGTCGTACTTCTTCCAGATCCCCATCATGGCCGCCCGCTTGACGTACTCCTCCTTGGAGCGGCCGCCGTCCCCCTCGCGGTGGACGTCGGCGTCGTGGAGGAAGATCCCGCGGTCGTCCATGTCGTCGCAGCGGCCGACGAAGACCTCGGGGCCGGTGGTGTCGACCACCACCGTGATGCCGTGCAGCTCGCCCTTGTGCTGGTGGAAGGTACCCATCAGCCGTCGCCTAGCTGACGGGAACCGCGCAGTGCTCGTTGAAGACCGCGACCAGGTCGCCGGCCACCATGTCGGCCGTCCGGCTCTCGATCCGGTGCCGCGGGAGGAAGTAGACCAGCTCGCCGTCCTTGAAGAACGCGACGGACGGGCTGGACGGCGGGATGTCGGCGATGAATGCCCGGGCCCGGGCCGTGGCCTCCAGATCCTGACCCGCGAACACCGAGGCGACGCGATCGGGCCGCCGCTCGTGCTGCAGCGCCAGGCGAACGCCCGGACGCGCCATGCCCGCGGCGCAGCCGCAGACCGAGTTGACGATCAGCATGGCCGTCCCGCTCTTCTCGGCCATCCAGGCCTCGACATCGGCGGGGGTCGTCAGCTCTTTCACACCGGCGCTCGTGAGCTCCTCGCGCATCGGCCTGACCAGCAATGGACTGTAGGGCACGTTGAACCTCCTTGGCCGCCGCTTCAGGGCAACCGTATGAGCCTATTCTAATGCCAGGAGGCCGATAGCCTCCTGGTCTCCCTGTCATCCCTACAACCGGAGGTGAGGGGAACTCCTTCCCTCCGCCTTACCGTTGCCTTCCCTCGCATGACCATCTAACATGACCATGTATTTCGCGGAGGTCCAGGATGGCTCAGTTCAACGTTGCCGACGCAAAAGCCCACTTCTCAGAGCTCATCCAGCGCGCCATGATGGGGGAAGAGGTCATCATTGCCCGGGACAACAAGCCCGTCTTGCGGTTGGTGCCCCTGCAGAGCCCTCGGCAACCCAGGGAACCCGGCTCGGCCCGGGGCGAGATCTGGATGGCTCCCGATTTTGACGAAACCCCGGAGGACTTCAAGGAGTACGCCTGATGCGCTTCCTCTTGGACACCCACGCGTTTCTCTGGTGGGTGGCCGACAGCCCAGAGCTGTCCGAGGAAGCGCACCGTGCGATCCGGGAGCCTGAGGCCGAGTGCCTGGTCAGTCTGGTGAGTTGCTGGGAGATGGCCATCAAACACGGGCTCGGCAAGCTCACTCTTCCCTCTCCCTTGCAGGACTTCATTCCGTCCCACATGGCGGCGAATGGCTTTCACCAGATGGACATCGAATTCCGTCATATCGCCCGGCTGGCAGAGCTGCCACTCCACCATCGAGATCCTTTCGACCGCCTCCTTGCAGCCCAGGCGCTCGTAGAGAATTTGACCCTGGTCTCCGCCGACCCGGCTTTCGACGCCTATGACGTCAAGAGGCTTTGGTGATGAACACTCGAATCCTCATGGCCCTGAGCGCCTTGCTGATGGCCCTCCTCGGACTCGGCGCCACGTTCCTGCCCCAGGAGATCCTGGCCTGGTTCGGCGCGTCACCCGCCGGCCCCGGCGTGCTGCTGGTCCAGGTCGTCGGCGCCCTCTATCTCGGCTTCGCGATGCTCAACTGGATGTCGCGGGCGAACCGGATCGGCGGCATCTACAACCGGCCGATCGCGGTGGGCAACCTGCTCCACTTCGCGGTGGTCGCGATCACCCTGCTGAAAGCCGTCGCCGGCGGATCGAGGGACATCGCGGTCCTTGGAGGACTCGCCGTCTACGTCCTGTTCGCGGTCGGCTTCGGGCTGGTCGTGTTCACCCACCCGAAGGCCTGAGGCCGGAAGGGCACCCCCTTCATCACGGGTCCGATGCTGCTGGGCTCGATCTTTCTGCTGGCGTGGGACTGGCACCGGCTGCGGAGCGTCGTCGCGGCTGGCGACAACCGTGTCAACTCCAGAGATCGTCGTCGGACCGGAACTCAGGACTCGGGTTCTCAGAACCGGCCTTCCCCATCCCCACCCATCGCGTGAAGTCGGGAATCTGGCGGAGCCCTTTCTCTCGCTGCGGCAGGCCGAGGTGAGGGTTGGCAGATCAGCGGCGCGGACGTGGATTGCCTGAAGGCGTCCGCGTAGTGCTTGCAATAGGCGAGATGGAACGAACCGACGTTCTCAATCAATTGGCCTCCCGATTCTGATGTTGAGACGCGGTGCTTTCGCCGGACTGCGCTTGCGTCTCGGGGTGTCTTTGCTGCTTTGCTTGCGGTAAGCCTGGGCGGCGAGCGCCGCATGCTTCACGTGCAGATGGAGCTGCCCTCGAGTGGCTCCGGCCTCTGCCCAAGCCAGTAGAGCGTCGCCGACGAGCCGCTCAGCCCGGGCGAGCGGGATCTCGGCTCGGCTGAGCGCCGCACAGATCAGCGGTCCCTCCTCAAAGAGCGCTCGCAGCGCGCTCGCCCCCAGCTCCTCAGCAGGCGTCATTCACAGCAAGCTCGGCGGCAGATCGCTCCGGAGACCGAGCCGCCTTGCCCGGACCACCGCCGAATCGACGGCCCCGCACAGGCGAGCGGCTGCGCGCGGGGAGCCGCACTCCAGGACCGCCCAGCCCGCGGCCGAAAGGGTTGCGATGAACGGCCCCTGCTCCCGGAGGTGCTGAGCCCATGGGATCGCGGTGTAGAGCACCAACGGCTCCGGAGGCCCCAGCCGCCGGCTGCGCAGCTCCAGGAGCAGCCCGGCTTTCGCCGAGCCTGCGAAGGCTCGGCGGGCCAGCTCGACCACGCCCACCGGAGACGCTTCCAGCGTCCATTCCGGATTGCTGAGCGCTTCAGCGCCCTCGACATACGGAAGACGGCTCCAGACCCTCCCCAGCCGGCCGAGCGGCAGCTCATCGAGCCACGGACGAACGGCGTCCGCCGCCTGCCGGCCGAGGCGCCGCTCAATGGCTTGCGCGCAGGCGCTCCGAGCGCCCACTCCAGGCTCGCCCCCTGGCCACGTGGAGATCCGGCGTTCCAGAACCCGGCCTGCCGGCTCCTCGCCGAGGCGCCTGTTAACTTCGCAAGCCTCCCCGTGCGGGCCTCCGCGAGAGGTCATTGGCTCAGACCGCCGTTTCCACGAGCTCGCCCTGCTCGCCGGTTTCGAACAGGATCAGCTCGCGGCGGAGCGACTCGGGCTGGCTCTCGTCTACATCCAGCTTGATCCAGGTTGCGAAATAGCGGCCGTGTTCGAAGAGAACACGCAACTGGCACTCTTCGGGGGTGTGGGCCGAGATCAGAATTTCGCCCGGGTCGTCCAACACCCGCAGAGCGAAGTGGTGCCGCACCACCCACTCGTACAGGGCTTCGCCGGTTCCCGGGTCGTCCGCCGTCAGGTCCAGGCCCTGCGGGGCGCCGACGATCACCGACTCGATCACACGCCCGGCCTCCCACATTGCCAGCAGGGCCGGCTCCACCACCGGGCCGATGCCGCGCGCGGGGAAGTGCTCGACGAGCTCCAGCAGGATCTGCTGATGAAGCTTGCGAAGCGACCGCTCCAACTCGGGGTCCGCCTTGGCCGGCGCGGCCGGCGGTTCTGCGCCTTGCGGACGCGGCCCGCGCAGGTTTTTGAAGAGTTGGCGGTCGGGATGTCTCAGGGCGATCGCCCCGATCTCCTCGTCCGTCAGCCGGGCCAAGGCCTCCAACGAGTCGATGCCGGCCTCGGCCAGGACTGCGGCTCCTTTGGGCGAGAAGCCCCTGGCCTGCCAGTCGCCGATGAGGGAAGGCAGCCGGCGGCCGAGCAGCCTCTCACAAATCTCCACCGTCAGGATTCCGACGCCTGGGATGGCTAGCAGATCGTCCCGGCTGGCCTCGGCCAGCGATTCGAGGCCCGGGAAGCCGGCGCGGACCAGCTTCCCGGCCGGACCCAGCCCGACGCCGGCTTCGACCCAGAACCGCGCCGCCGGAAAAACCTCCAGAAGCCGGGGCTCGGTCAAGGCTGGTCCTCCTTCAGCCCCGGGTAGGCCTGCCTCGCCGCAGCCGCGCAGCTCCCGCACCGGCGCAGCAGGTGCCGGACGACCGCCTTCGCCCCCGCCGGCGTCAGCTCGCCGCGGGCGAACTGACGCAGCACGGCGGGCGGTGGATGGTGCTCCGCGCAGGCGCCGGGCCTGTCTCCTGGGGGCCCGGCGGGAATCTCTTGAATTTTCGTCAGCATCTCTCACCTCCAGGCCGACCGGCGTAGGCGGGCCGATGCGCCTCACCCATCCGGCCGCCTCGGCGCGAAGCGCCTTGAGCACGTCGGCCTGATCCGGACGTGCGGCGGGCAGCAATCTCGCCGCGGCGTCGAGATCCCGCAGCAGCAAGCCGAGCATCACCTTCCGGTCGTGCCGTAAGGCCGTCGCTTCGATCAGATCCAAGCCTCGGCTGCAGAACGCGAGCAGGTCGCTCAGTTGGCTCAATCGGTCCGTTTCCTCGGCTGTCCTCGCTCATGAAGCCGCCTTCGTTGCTCATCGCCCTTGAAGGCTAGACGAGGTTCTGCGTGGCGTGAGCCGGCTTTTGGGGATTCCTCACACCGCTGTGAGGCGCGATGTGGACTTCTTTCGGGGCCAGCTTTTTTCTGCTTCGGCTGTCACAAAAAGGCGCCCTGCGGCAACTATCTTTTTATGGGAACCTACGCGACGCGACCTGGCAGCGACGATGGGATGGCGACGGAGGGGGCGGCCCGGAAGACCCGGACGCTCCTGGGGCTCGCCCTGGAGATTTTGTTGACCAGCCACGGCTGGACCGGCAAGGAGCTGGCGGAAGTGGACGGGATTTCCCCCAGCAGGATTTCGCTCTACATCTGGGAGGACGGCCTGACCCGGGAGCGCCTGGAGGAGCTGGCCGGGCGCATGGCTCTGGGACCGCTGGATGTCGAGCGGGCCGTCATCAGCGCCCGAGTGTCCCTGCCTCCCCCTCCCGTCCCGTGGTCGCCGGTGGACCCGACGCCCGAAGAGCGGCTCATCGACGAGAAGGCCGCGGCAGTGGCGGCGGGCGATCTGATCGACTTCCTTCTGGATCTCCGCCTCCGCGAGCACCGGCACGCGAACCGGCTGGTCGCCCTTGAAGAAGGGCGGCGGCTGGCCCTGGAGCTTTTGAAGGAGACCCCGGCCGACCGGCGCGTGCTCGTCGAAGGGGCGCCGGAGTATCAGCACTGGGGCCTGGCGTTCGTCCTCTGCGCCGAAAGCGAGGCGGCGGCACCGCAGAAAGCAACCAGGGCTCTTGAGCTGGCTGAGCTCGCCCTCCTTGCCGCCCGCAACGTCGCCCTGGAGGTGCCGGGCAGCGAAGGGTTCCGGACGCGGCTGGAGGGATGGTGTACCGGGTTCGTCGCGAATGCCCTGAAGGTGGCCGGCAGGGATCTCCCGAGCGTAGAGAAGACTTGGGCCAGTGCTTGGCGGCTTTGGCGCGAAGGCAAAGACCCAGCGGGCCTGCTTTCCGAGGCCTACCTGCTCGACATGGAGGCCTCGTTTCGCCGGGTTCAGGGGCTTTTTCCGCAGGCGCTAAAGCTTCATGAGGACGCCTTGGCACTGGCCCGGCCCGAGGAGACTGGCATCATCTTGCTGAATCATGCTGCTACGCTCAAGGATGGCGGTGACCCCGAAGGCGCCCTTCGGAGCATGGGACGGGCTTCCCTGGTCATTGACGGCGTTCGGCAACCCCGTCTCCGTTGGGTGCTTTTATTCAACCAAGCATCGAGTCTCTGTATCCTCGGTAGGGCCGAGGAGGCCGTGCCGCTGGTGAAAGAAGTCTGGCGGCTAGCCAAGCGCCTGTGCAACGAAATTGACCTCATCAAGACTTCATGGCTGGATGCAAACTGCTTGGCCGGCTTGGGCCGCAAAGAGGAAGCATTGAACAAGCTGGCGCAAGTGCAGCACGATTTCGAGAGCCGGCAGCACCCCTTCGAGTACGCGCTGGCAAGCTTGGACGTGGTGCTTATCTACCGGGAGGAAGGCCGCTTTCCGGAAATCAAGATTCTGACCGCTTCGCTTTTGAGATTCTTCATTGCCCAACATGTCCACCTCGAGGCCATCACATCATTGATCCTGCTCCAGGAGGCCGCCGAGAAAGAACGAGTCACCGTAGAGTTGGTCCGGCAACTCCAGAGCTACCTGCGAAAGGCGAAGAACAATCCTCACCTTCAATTCTCCGAGACCGAGACATGCCCCCCTCCCCCGCTATGCGAGGGAGGGAACCACTAAGCTCTCTCAACTCCCGGCGGGTGAACAGCCGCCGTGAGGGTCAGCGGTACAGCCCGCATCTGTCGCGGGCGGCGGTGCCGGCACCGCTTGCATGGCCGTTCCGCAGCCTCCATGGGGGTCAGCGTGGCAGCCCGCGTCCGTCGTTGGAAGCTGGTCAGTACCGCACCCGCCATGAGGGTCAAGGCCACAGCCTGCCGCTGACCAGACGGCGGTAAGGGACTTCCAGACACGTGCGAAGATGTCGAGCGGTTCGATCCCGCCGGCCAGCCGGCCCGGCGCTCCCCATGCCGGCGGTGAGACAAGGGAGGCGGCGACCAGAAGCATTATTGACAGGCGGGCGAAATGATTGCGAGGCATGCTGGCTCCTTTCGGAGGAGGCAGCTCTGAGGCGGCCGCCATTGGCCGCGGAGGCGCCTCTCCGAGCGTACATGGTGCCCGGTCACGGGTGAATTAATCCACCTCCGACCTCACACCGGTGTGAGCACCGGCTGGGAGACGCCGATGAAAGACGACAAGCAGGACCGGACCGAGCCGGGCAAGTTCTTCACCTTCCTCCGCGGCTTGTTGGGCATCGAATCCCAAGCCGAGCTTTCCCGGATTACCGGGATGCCGCGGACCGAGATCAACCGCATCGAGAATGGGAAGCAGACGCCCATGCCGGCGACCGTCGATCAGATCACCCAAAGGCTCGGCCTGGACCGCCGGCTCGCTGGCTTCCTCCGCTGGTGCCACCGGCTCAGCCGCAAAGCCATGTCGATGGCCGACCGCTTGGGGGAGGCTCCGCCGAGCGAGGTACGGCTGCCGGAAGAGGCCAAGGCGGCGGTGTGGAACATCGTGGAGAGGGCGCTGGCTCTGGCAAGAGCGGAGCAGGTGCTCCTGCACGGCATGCGGAGCCCGGACCTAGCGAGCTCGCCCGCACGAGTGGAGGCGTTGTTCGAGAAGCTGACGGGTCATCCCGAGGACCGCCAGCGCTTCCTGATCGAGCGCTCGCAGGCGTACCGAGATCCGCTGCTCTCCCTGCGCCTGTGCAAGGCGAGCGAGGACGCGGCGCCAGCCGACCCGGGCAAGGCTTTAAGGCTGGCCCAGCTTGCCGAATACATCGCCGGTCGCGTCGATCTGGATGTGCCGGGCGGCATCGGCTTCCGGACTCGGCTGGAAGGCTGGTGCATGGGGTTCATGGCGAACGCTCAAAAGGTGACTGGCGGCGACCTCCCGAGCATTGACAGAAGGTGGTCCAGTGTTTGGCGGCTTTGGCGCGCAGGAGAAGACCCGACAGGACTGCTTTCCGAGGCCTACCTGCTCGACATGGAGGCTTCATTCAGACGGGACCAGGGGCTCTTTTCGCGGGCTCTCAAGCTTCATAAAGATGCTTTGAGGTTGGCTCGCTCCGGAGAGATGGGCGTCATTCTGCTGAATCAAGCTGCCACGCTCAAGGATGGCGGCGAACCTGAGTGCGCCCTCAAGAGTATGGAGCGGGCCGCTCAAGTCATTGACGGCGCACAGCAGCCGCGGCTGCGTTGGGTGCTTCAGTTCAACCGGGCATCAAGCTTGTGCCTTCAAGGCCGCCCCAACGAAGCAGCGCCGCTCGCGGAAGAAGCCCAGCGCCTCGCCGAGCAGCTGGGCAACGAGATCGACCTCATCAGAACCTCCTGGCTGGCCGCAAACTGCCTTGCCGGTTTGGGCCAAAGAGAAGAAGCCCTGGTCAGGCTGGAGCAGGTGAGACAGGAATTCGAGACCCGGGAGCACCCCTTCGACTACGCCCTGGCCAGCCTGGACGTGGCGCTTCTCTACCGAGAGGAAGGCCGCTTTCCGGAGATCAAGAACCTTGCCGCCGAGATCCTGAAGATCTTCACGGCCCAGCAGGTCCACCGGGAGGCCCTCGCCGCCGTGATCCTCTTCCAGGAAGCGGCCGAGAAGGAGCGCGTCACCGTGGAGATGGTCCGGAAGCTCCAGGACTTCCTGGCCAAGGCGAAAGGCGACCCGCGGCTCAAGGGCGGCGGGTGAGTGGCGAGGAATGCCGGGCCTCGGCTCGAGTCATGAACCCTTGGGGTGGCTCTACTTGACTGCCGTGTTGCGGGGCGCACAGGCGGAACTGAGCCTCACCTCGGTTGCGCCGAAAAGCTTGACGTACTCGGCCAACGGCAACAACCCCGCCTTCCTGCGAAGCTCTGCCAGCCCCCGTTCGTCCACG
>JANMTS010000157.1:0-9020 GCA_031390755.1 Holophagales bacterium | reverse complement strand
CATAAAGAGGGCGGTAGTCTCTCCCTCTGAGCTTGTTGCGCCCCTCGCAAACGCTCCAAGTCCAGTCACAGGTACGGCTTACACCGGTCGTTGCTCCACGCTTCCCCCCGCGGGCCGCGATTCATTCACGGGCTCTGAGGCTCACCCGCCGGTACGAACCAGCAGCCAGCCGATGCCGGCGAGCACGCCCACGCCGACGACCTGATCCGTGGTCTGCCACTGGGCAAACTTGCCGCTCAGGATCGCGATGCCGATGATGGTGACGCCGAACCAGAGAAGGGTCTGCACCTCGGTGGAGAGCGTCGCGAGCTGCGACATGTAGCGCAGCGCCAGCCACAGCATGAACACCCCCATCTGAAAGCCGGCCGCGGACTTGAGGGCCTCCTCCCAGAGGAAGCGGCCGTCGCGGAAGACCCGGCCCGCATGAATGAACCCGAGGGCATCCCCGAAGCCGGAGAGCAGGGTGAAAAGAACAGTGAGAAGTACCGGCCACATCGCGCCATCCCCCTTGTGTCGAGACGTCTCCCCCAAGAGTAACAGTCCGTGCTGAATCGGGCGGGCGTCCCTCCCGAGGGAACGGCGCCCATTCCTCCTGCACCGGGAGGCATTCCAGAAGGAATGGCATCCATTCCATCTGGGATGGGCCTCATTCCATCGGGAATGACGCCTCGGGAAGTGGGGATGGAGACCATCCCGAAAGGAATGGAGGCCATTCCTTCTGGGATGGAAGCCATCCCTTCTGCGATAGAGGCCGTACCTTCTGCGATGGAGGCCGTACCTTCTGGGATGGAGGCCATTCCGTTTGGGATGAGAGCCATTCCAGAGGGAATGAGTGTCATTCCAGAGGGAATGGTGCCTCGGGTAGAAGGGATGGCGTTCATTCCTTCTGGGATGAGAGCCGACGCGGTGGGGATATCGCCTGGTCCAGGCCCTTCTCTCTGGGGACGACGGCCGGGCTGTGAATGACATCTTGACGCGAGACTAGTTCGCGGCGGATACTATTTGCATGGCCGTTCATCCCGCCGTCCGACAGCCTGAGAGACCGCGACGGAAACCCTCCCCGGAGCGGCAGAAGGCTCGCTTGCCGCCCTTCCGGGTCGAGGCGCATGATTTCGGCTTCGATTCCAGGATCGACCTGGACAAGTTGAACCAGCTCGTCGATGAGCTTGAAGCGGTTGAGCTCCTCAAGAAGCTCGGCTCTTGATCCTTCCCGATCTCAATCTCCTGATTCACGCGTACAACTCGGGCTCGGCGCTCCACGGAGACGCGCGCCTGTGGTGGGAATCCTGCCTGGGGACGGACCGGCAGGTTCTGCTTCCCTGGGTCGTCACCCTCGGCTTTCTCCGCTTGACGACGAATCGATGGGCAACGGCCGATCCGCTCCCCGTCGGCAAGTCCTGCGACATCGTGTCCTCGTGGTTCGCCAGGCCACAGGTCACGCCGGTCCACCCAGGAAAGCGGCACGAGCAGATCCTTCTGGGGCTTCTCCGCAACGCCGGAACGGGAGGAAATCTCACTACGGATGCCCATCTCGCTGCTCTGGCCATCGAGCACCGGATCGAGCTTCTGACGACGGACGGTGATTTCGCGCGCTTTCCAGGCCTGCGCTGGCGCAACCCTCTGGCCTGAGACTCGTCCTACCCGATCTCCCCCGCCAGATCCGCCGGCAGCACCCAGCTCGCCCGCCCGATCCGCTCCCAGCAGAAGCGCTCGATCAACGCCGACGCCGGGCACGGCTCGGGCCGCTCCAGCAGCCCCAGGCTCCAGCCGAGATAGCCGGCCAACTGCTCGGGTCGCACTCCCGCCTCCCGCAGCGAGCGCAGGGTGAGCCCCGCGTCGCGCTTCGAGAGCTTCTCGCCGTCCGAATTCACGACCAGCGGGATGTGGGCATAGGCGGGCGGAGCCCCGCCCAGGGCTTCGATCAGCTGGATCTGCCTCGCGGTCGAGTCCAGCAGGTCGGCGCCGCGCACGACTTCGTCGATGCCCATGAGGAGGTCGTCGACCACCACGGCGAGCTGGTACGCCCAGAGGCCGTCCCGGCGCTTGAGCACGAAGTCTCCGACGGTGCGGTCGACCTGCTCGGTCTGAAAGCCCTGGACGCGGTCGATCCACTCCACGGGGCGGTCGTGGACGAGGAACCGGAGCGCCGCGTCGGAGCTGCCCGAGCGCCTGAGCCGGTCGAGCCAGTCCGGTTCGAAGGATTCGGGACGGAAGGCGGCTGGATAGGGGGCGCTGCCCTCCGGGCCGTGCGGCGCCGAGGCCAGGGTCTGGAGATCCTTCCGGGATCGGCGGCAGGGGAACAGCCGGCCGGCCGCGGCGAGACGGTCGACGGCCTCTTCGTAGAAGGCCGAGCGCTGCGACTGGACGTACGGGGCGTGCGGGCCGCCCACGTCCGGGCCTTCGTCCCAGTCGAGACCGAGCCAGCGCAGATCCTCGATCGCGGCCTCGGCCATGCCGGGGACGACGCGCGGCGGATCGAGATCCTCCAGGCGCCAGACGAACGTACCGCGGCGGGATCGGATCGAGAGCCAGGCCGCGAGCGCCGTGCGGGCGTTCCCGACATGGATGAGCCCGGTGGGCGACGGGGCGTAGCGCCCTCGGGGAAACAGCACCGTCACAGTCTACGGTAATCTTTTCCTCACCGCCGCCGTACGAAGAGAGACCCCGGATTCCGACCTACGGAGGATTTTCATGAGAGAGAAGCCATCCCCGCTGAGCCTTGCGCTCGCGTTGCTCTGCGCTTTGACGGCGCTGACCCTGGGGGCTCCAACCGTCGTCCTGGCGGAGGAAGCCGGCCTCGCCGGCCACTGGGAGGGCGCCATCGAGCTGCCCGGCCAGAAGCTGGGCTTCAACCTCGACTTCCAGCGGGAGGGGGACGCCTGGAAGGGCGACATCTCCATCCCCCTCCAGAATGCGAAGGATCTGGCGTTGATCAACGTCAAGGTCGACGGCGCCCAGGGCGATCAGGCCACCTTCGAGATCCAGGGCATCCCCGGCAACCCCACCTTCAAGGGGACCCTTACCGCGGCGAAGATCGCGGGTGCGTTCACGCAGGGCGGCGGCGCGTTCCCCTTCTCCGCCGAGCGCGCCGCCAGCGGCGCCGACGCCGCCCGCAAGGAGCTGGAAGGCTACGACCAGCTCGTGCAGGGGATGGTCGACGCCTGGAAGGTTCCGGGGCTCGCGGTCGCGCTCGTCAAGGACGGCGAGGTGATCTACTCGAAGGGGTTCGGGGTCCGGGATGCGGCGCAGAAGCTCCCCGTGACCGAGGACACCCTCTTCGCCATCGGCTCCAGCACCAAGGCGTTCACCACGTTCGTGATGGGCACCCTCGTGGACGAGGGCAAGCTCGACTGGGACAAGCCGGTCTCCGGCTTCTTCCCCGGCTTCAAGCTCTACGACCGCACCGCGACCGAGCTGATGACGCCGCGCGACCTGGTCACCCACCGCTCCGGCCTGCCGCGCCACGACCTCTCCTGGTACAACGCCACCGACCTCACCCGCAAGCAGCTCGTCGAGCGGCTCCCCTACCTGAAGCCGACCCACACGATGCGCGAGACGTTCCAGTACAACAACCTGATGTTCCTCACCGCCGGGTACGTCGTGGAGCAGGTGACCGGGAAGAGCTGGGAGGACAATGTGAGGGAGCGGATCTTCACGCCGCTCGGCATGACCCACTCGAACTTCTCGGTGGACGACTCCCAGAAGGCGCCCGACTTCGCCCTCCCGTACGGCGAGGAGGACGACGCGATCAAGCTCATCCCCTTCCGCACGATCACCAACATGGGGCCCGCGGGCTCGATCAACTCGTCGATCCGGGACATGGCGAAGTGGGTGCAGGTCCACCTCTCGGGAGGCAAGGTCGGGGATCGGCAGGTCATCGGCCCGGCGACCCTGGCGGACATCCACGCGGCCCACATGGTGATCGAGGCGCCGCCGGACCGCCCTGAGCTGTCGCAGCCCTCCTACGCTCTGGGCTGGCTCGTCGACACCTACCGCGGCCACCAGCGGGTGGAGCATGGCGGCAACATCGACGGCTTCTCGGCCCTGGTCGCGATGCTCCCCCAGGACGGCCTCGGCATGGTGATCCTCACCAACAAGAACGGCACCGGCATGCCGGAGCTGCTCGTCCGCCACACGATCGACCGCCTTCTCAAGCTGGAGCCGATCGACTGGAACACCGAGGCGATCGCCAGGCGCGACGCGGGGAAGGCCGAGGTGAAGAAGGCCGAGGGCCGCAAGGAGGAGACCCGCAAACCCGGCACGAAGCCGGCCCACAAGCTGGAGGAGTACGCGGGCGACTACTTCCACCCCGGCTACGGCACGCTGCGCGTCGAGGTCCAGGGCAAGGCCCTTCAGATGACCTACAACCACATGACGTCGCCGCTGGAGCACTGGCACTACGAGACCTGGATCGGCGCCAAGAAGGTCGAGCCGCCGACGTTCGAGGATCAGCGGTTCCTCTTCCAGACGGATACCTCCGGCAACGTGGTCGCCGTAAGAACCGATTTCGAGCCGAGCCTGGCAGAGGGGATCACGTTCGACAAGAAGCCGGACAGCCGCTGGTCCGATCCGGCCTGGCTGGCCCGCTTCGTCGGCGATTACGACCTGAACGGGCAGGCGGTCTCCATCCAGCTCGCGGGCAACACCCTGACGGTGAACGTCCCCGGGCAACCCCAGTACCACCTCGTGCCCGAGGTCAACGGCGAGCTGAGCCTCAAGGAGGCCTCGATCATCCGGGTCCGCTTCGAGGAGGAGAACGGAAAGGTGACCGCGATCACCCTCCTGCAGCCGAACGGGGTGTTCACGGCGAAGAGGAAGTAGAGAGCGCGCCACCCGGCCGGGTGGGGCCGGCCTCCCGCCCGGACGAATGGCGCGCTGCCCGGCCTGTCCCGCATACGCTCATCCTGCAGCCGGCCCCCGGTCCGGCGCGAGAGGAGCCCGACATGAGCCTGCCTGTCAGAAGACTGCCTGTCAGAAAGACCACGCGTCCCGGCAGCCCCATCCCGGTGGCGGACTGACCGTGTTCCGGATCGTCGAAGCCCGCTGGCTGGCTCCGGAGGTCAAGCTCTTCCGGGTCGAAGCGCCGCGGGTGGCGCGCAAGCGGCGGCCGGGGCAGTTCGTCATCATCCGCGTCCAGGACGGCGGCGAGCGCATCCCGCTGACCATCGCCGACTCGGAGGTCGACCAGGGCACCGTCACCCTGATCGTGCAGGGGGTCGGCAAGACCACGAAGCTCATGAACCGGCTGGAGGCGGGAGACTCCCTTCTCGACCTGGTGGGTCCGCTCGGCCGGCCCACGGAGATCGAGCGGTTCGGCACCGTCGCCGTGATCGGCGGAGGGGTCGGCGCGGCCATCGCCTACCCGTCGGCGGTGGCGCTCAAGCAGGCCGGCAACCGGGTGATCACCATCCTCGGCGCCCGCACGCGCGACCTGCTCATCCTGGAGGAGGAGCTGGGCGCGGTGAGCGACCTGCTGATCGTCACCACCGACGACGGCAGCCACGGCCGCCGGGGCCTGGTCACGGAGCCGCTCGCCGCGCGCATCGACGACGAGCCGGTGGACCGCGTGCTCGCGATCGGCCCCATCCCCATGATGCGCGCCGTGGCCGAGCTGACGCGTCCGTTCGGCATCCCCACGATCGTCAGCCTCAATCCGATCATGGTCGACGGCACCGGCATGTGCGGCGGCTGCCGGGTGCTGGTGGGCGGGGAGAGCCGCTTCGCCTGCGTCGACGGTCCGGAGTTCGACGGCCACGAGGTGGACTTCCAGGTGCTCCAGCAGCGCAACGCCGCCTACCGGAAGGAGGAGCGGGAGTCGCTCGACGCCTTCCTCGATCCCAACCGTACAGCCTGCCGAGCGGAGGCCAGGCCATGAATCCGACCGCGTCCCGCCCGTCCCCGAAAGAGCGGATCAAGCTGCCCCGGGCCGACATGCCGGCCCGGGAGCCGGAGGTGCGCGCCCACGACTTCGCCGAGGTGAACCTCGGCTTCGATCCCCGCGCCGCGGCCGGCGAGGCGCTGCGCTGCCTGGAGTGCGCCAACCCCGCGTGCGTCAAGGGCTGCCCGGTGGGCGTGAAGGTGCGCGACTTCGTCCAGCTGGTCTATGACGGCGACTTCCTCGGCGCGGCGGCGAAGATCCGGGAGGACAACGTGCTGCCCGCGGTCACCGGCCGCGTCTGTCCCCAGGAGGACCAGTGCGAGGGCGCCTGCCTGCTGGCCAAGCGCGGCGCCCCGCTCGCCATCGGCCACCTGGAGCGCTTCGTCGCCGACTACGAGCGCCAGGTGGGCGAGGTCGGGCTGCCGGTTCCGGACCCGCCCACGGGCAGGCGGGTGGCGATCGTCGGGAGCGGTCCGGCCGGGCTCTCGGCCGCGGGCGAGCTGGTGCAGCGGGGGCACGGCGTGCGCGTGTTCGAGGCGCTGCACGAGATCGGCGGCGTCCTGGTCTACGGCATTCCGGAGTTCCGCCTGCCCAAGGACATCGTTCGCCAGGAGGTCGAAACCCTGCGCCGGATGGGGGTCGAGATGGAAACCGACGTGGTGGTCGGCCGGACGGTCACCGTGGACGAGCTGCTGCAGGAGGAGGGCTACGACGCGGTGTTCGTGGCCACCGGAGCCGGTCTCCCCCGCTTCCTGGAGATCCCCGGCGAGCATCTGAACGGCGTCTGCTCGGCCAACGAGTTCCTCACCCGCGTGAACCTGATGAAGGCGTGGCGCTTCCCCGAGGTCGACGAGCCGGTCTTCGACTGCCGCGGCAGGACCGTGGCGGTCGTGGGCGGCGGCAACACGGCGCTCGACTCCATCCGCACCGCCCTGCGCCTCGGCGCGAAGGAGGCGCTGCTGCTCTATCGCCGGTCCGCCGCCGAGATGCCCGCGCGGGCCGAGGAGGTCCACCATGCCCAGGAGGAGGGGGTCCGCTTCCACACCCTGGTCAACCCGGTGGAGATGCTGGGCAGCCCGGACGGCCGGCTGACCGGCGTCCGCTGCGTGCGCATGGAGCTCGGGGAGCCGGACGCTTCCGGCAGGCGGCAGTCGCATCCGGTGCCGGGCTCGGAGTTTGACCTGGCGGTCGACCTCGCGATCATCGCCGTCGGCACGGGCGCGAACCCGATCGTGCAGTCGACCACCCCCGGCCTTGCCACCAACCGCAAAGGCTACATCCAGGCGGACCCGGAGACGCTGCGCACCAGCAAGCGCGGCGTGTTCGCGGGCGGCGACATCGTCACCGGCGCCGCCACCGTGATCCTGGCCATGGGAGCCGGACACAAGGCGGCACGGGCGATCGACGGCTACCTGCGCAGCGGGGATTGGTAACGGCGGAGGAAGAGGGCGGGGCTCAGCCTTCGAAGCGATCGTCCATGCCGTTGCGCTTCCGGTGCAGCAGCGCGGCCATGCGGGCGACGAGATCGGAGCTGACGCCGTCGCCCGCTTCGGCGGACTCCTGGAGAAAGCGCAGGGCGTCGAGCGGATAGTCGTCGACGCCCTGGGCCTCGAACAGGACGACCGACTCGCGGGCGAGCGCCGCGATCTCGCCCGGCTGGCCGGACTTCAGGGCCGCGGACACCAGATCGAGCGTCACCAGGGCCGCGTCGATCGGCATGCCCCGCTCCAGGAAGGCTTCCCGGGTCTCCCGGAGGGCCGTTTCGACCGCGCCGCGGTGGTCCTGGAGATCGCTCTCCCCGGCGACGCCGGCCGGGTAGGCGCCCGGCTCCAGCGGCGCCCGCGGCTCGGCCAGACCGGCGGCGCTCCCGCCGAGACTTCCGGCCAGGCGGAACGAGATCCCCAGGTGGATCCAGGCCATGACCCGCGCGTCGTCCGCCTGGCGTCCGCCGTACAGCTCGCGGTCCAGCCGCTGGGCCACCAGGGCCGCCAGCTTCGCCAGCTCGACCGACCCGTCGGGATCGTCCACCCAGGCCGTCCGGCACTTCGCCAGCAACAGCTCGCAGAGACCGAGCGTCTGGAGCTTCTCCTCGTTGCGGATGAGCACGCGGCGGCGATGTTCCGTCTGGCCCAGCAGCCGCGCCGCCGCCGACTCGCTGCTCGCGGTCAGGACGCCGCCGAGGGCGCGCAGCACTCCCCGGACCCGGGCGCGCCGCAGCGGAGCGTCAGGTGACGTGGGTGACCTGGGAGGCGGCTCCTCCTTGCGCTGGAAGCGATGTCCGCCCCACCGCACCACTCGCCGGACACTGCCGGGCCGGGCCGGCATGCCGTCCACCGCGCCCTGGCAGGCCAAGCACGACGCCAGGTGCAGCTCGAGAGCGCGGCTCTCCTCGCGGCCCAGCTCGCCGCTGGCGTAGCGGGCCAACACCTCCGGATCGGGATGGTCCATGCAAAGTGGATTGTAACTGGCCTCCGAGACTTCGGAGCGTCAGGGCGCGACGATTTGACAGGGAACCGGTCTTCCTCTATCCTTACTGATCCCGGTGGGGAGTAGCTGCCCAGGCTGTTCTGGGTCGGCAGGCCGTCAAGACGGAAGGGATCACCTGATCGCTTCCCGGCCTGTCGATAGGGATCCCAATCCCGACGGCGAGACCACCACGACACGAACACCGTGCCGTGGGTCTCGCTCGGCCCCACGGCCTATCTTCCAAGGAGATAGGTCATGCAGGAGACCTCCCTCTGGCTCTGGATCGGCTTCAACGCCTTCATCCTGGCCATGCTCGCCCTCGACCTGGGCGTCTTCCATCGCAAGGCTCACGAGATCTCGATCCGCGAGGCCACCGTCTGGAGCTGCATCTGGATCGCGCTCTCGCTGCTCTTCAACGTCGGGATCTACTACTTCCGCGGCCCTGAGCAGGGCATCCAGTTCTTCACCGGCTACCTGATCGAGAAGTCGCTCAGCGTGGACAACATCTTCGTCATCGCGCTGATCTTCAGCTTCTTCGCGGTGCCCAAGCTCTACCAGCACCGCGTGCTGTTCTGGGGCATCCTGGGCGCGCTGGTGCTGCGGGCGATCTTCATCGGCGCGGGCGCGGCGCTCCTGGAGCGCTTCCACTGGATCATCTACATCTTCGGTGCGTTCC
>JANMTS010000052.1:0-4600 GCA_031390755.1 Holophagales bacterium | reverse complement strand
CACGTTGGCCGGCGCGGCCGGCGGCTCCGGGTCTTGCAGGCGCCGACCGAGCAGGGTTTCGCAGAGCTGTTGGTCGGGATTTCGCAGGCCGAACGCCGCGATCTCCTTTTCCGTCAGCCGGGCCAGGGCCTCCACCGACTCTATGCCGGCCTCGGCCAGGGCGGCGGCGCCTGTGCCTGAGAACCCCTGGGCCTGCCAGTCGCCGATGACGGAAGGCAGCCGGCGGCCGAGCAGCCGCTCACAAAGCTCCACCGTCATGATTCCGACGCCCGGGATGGCCAGGAGATCGTCCCGGCTGGCCTCGGCCCGCGATTCGAGGCGCGGGAAGCCGGAGCGCACCAGCTTCCCGGCCGGCCCCAGCCCGACTCCGGCTTCGACCCAGAACCGCGCCTCCGGAAGAGTCTCCAGAAGTCTTGGCAGGGTCAAGGCAGATCCCCTTTCCGCCCCGGGTATGCCTGCCTCGCCGTGGCCGAGCAGCTCCCGCACCGGCGCAGCAGATGCCTGACGATCTCTTTCGCCTCCGTCGGCGTCATCTCGCCCCGGGCGAATCGCCGCAACGCGATGGGCGGCGGGTGGTGCTCCGCACGCAACAGAACGCGCGAAGGCCGCCCAGTCTGCTCACTCGGTCCGTTTCCCCGGCTGTCCTCGCTCATGAAGCCGTCTTCGTTGCTCATCGCCCTTGAAGGCTAGACGAGGTTCTGCGTGGCGTGAGCTGGCAATTTTGGATTCCTCACACCGCTGTGAGGCGCGATGTGGACTTCTTTCGACGCCAGCTTTTTTCTGCTTCGGCTGTCACAAAAAGGCGCCCAGCGGCAACTATCTTTTTATGGGAACCTACGCGACGCGACCTGGCAGCGACGATGGGATGGCGACGGAGGGGGCGGCCCGGAAGACCCGGACGCTCCTGGGGCTCGCCCTGGAGATCTTGTTGACCAGCCACGGCTGGACCGGCAAGGAGCTGGCGGAAGCGGACGGGATTTCCCCCAGCAGGATTTCGCTCTACATCTGGGAGGACGGCCTGACCCGGGAGCGCCTGGAGGAGCTGGCCGGGCGCATGGATCTGGGACCGCTGGACGTCGAGCGGGCCGTCATCAGCGCCCGTGTGTCTCTGCCTCCTCCTCCCATCCCGTGGTCGCCGGTGGACCCGACGCCCGAAGAACGGCTCATCGACGAGAAGGCCGCGGCAGTTGCGGCGGGCGATCTGATCGACTTCCTTCTCGATCTCCGCCTCCGCGAGCACCGGCACGCGAACCGGCTGGGCGGCCTCGAAGAAGGGCGGCGGCTGGCCCAGGAGCTTTTGAAGGAGACCCCGGCCGACCGGCGCGTGCTCGTCGAAGGGGCGCCGGAGTATCAGCACTGGGGCCTGGCGGTCGCCCTCTGCGCCGGGAGTGAGGCGGCGGCACCCGACAAGCCGCCCAGGGCTCTTGAGCTGGCCGAGCTGGCCCTCCTGGCCTCCCGCAACGTCGCCCTGGACGTGCCGGGCAGCGAAGGGTTCCGGACACGCCTGGAGGGATGGTGTACCGGGTTCGTCGCGAATGCCCAGAGGGTGATCGGCAGCGATCTGCCCAGTGCCGATAGGAACTGGCCCGGCGTCTGGAGCCTTTGGCGCGCAGGCGAAGACCCCGCTGGCCTGCTTTCCGAGGCCTACCTGCTCGACATGGAAGCTTCATTGCGCCGGGATCAAGGGCTCTTTCCGCGCGCGCTGGAGCTTCACGAAAACGCTCTGAAGCTCGCCCGGCCCGGCGAGGTGGGCATCGTCTTGATGAACAGGGCTGTCACTCTTAAGGAGAGCGGAGACCCCGAAGGCGCCCTCCGCAGCCTGGAACGGGCAGCACAAGTCATCGACGAGGAGCGGCAGCCAAGACACCGTTGGGTGCTTCAATTCAACCGCTCGACGAGCTTGATCCTCCTGGGCAGGGCCGCCGAGGCAGTCCCGCTCGTGGAAGAGGTCTGGCGGCTGGCCAAGGCTCAGTGCAACGAGAGCGACCTCCTCAAGACCTTGTGGTTGGACGCGAAATGCCTGGCGGGCCTTGGCCGGCGGGCCGAGGCGCTGATCAAGCTGGAGCAGGTACGGAACGACCTCGTGGAGCAAGAGCAGCCCTTTGACTACGGGCTGGCGGGCCTTGATGTGGCCCTCCTTTACCGGGAGGACGGACGCTTCCCTGAAATCAGGGCACTGGCCACCGAGATTCTGGAGATCTTCAAGTCGCAGGGGATCCACCGGGAGGCCATCGCCGCATTGATCCTCTTTCAGGAGGCCGCCGAAACAGAACACGTTACCTTGGAACTGGTATACCAGCTTCAAGACTTCCTGGAAAAGGCGAAGAACAACCCCGCGCTCCGCTTCGAGCCATGAGGCTGGGGCTCGAAGGGCGCCCCTCCCCAACTGGACAGGGAAGGGCGCCGCTCAAACCAGCGTCAGCTCCCAGGCGCGCAGCCTCCATGGGGGTCGGCGTTGCAGCCCGCATCTGTCGAAGGCGGTGGTGTCGGCACCGTTTGCTGGGCAGTTCCGCACCCGCCATGAGGGTCAGCGTTGCAGCCTTCATCCGCCGTGGGGGCCGCGCCACCCCAGCAGCCACCGTGTGGATCGGCGCCACAGCCTGCCGCTGACCAGACGGCGGTAAGGGACTTCCAGACACGTGCGAAGATGTCGAGCGGTTCGATCCCGCCGGCCAGCCGGCCCGGCGCTCCCCATGCCGGCGGTGCGACAAGAGAGGCGGCGACCAGAAGCATTATTGAAAGGCGGGCGAAATGATTGCGAGGCATGCTGGCTCCTTTCGGAGGAGGCAGCTCTGAGGCGGCCGCCATTGGCCGCGGTGGCGCCTCTCCGAGCGTACATGTTGCCCGGTCACGGGTGAATTAATCCACCTCCGACCTCACACCGGTGTGAGCACCGGCTGGGAGACGCCGATGAAAGACGACAAGCAGGACCGGACCGAGCCGGGCAAGTTCATCACCTTCCTCCGCGGCTTGTTGGGCATCGAATCCCAAGCCGAGCTCTCCCGGATTACCGGGATGCCGCGGACCGAGATCAACCGCATAGAGAATTGGAAGCAGACGCCCATGCCGGCGACCGTCGATCAGATCACCCAAAGGCTCGGCCTGGACCGCCGGCTCGCTGGCTTCCTCCGCTGGTGCCATCGGCTCAGCCGCAAAGCCATGTCGATGGCCGACCGCTTGGGGGAGGCTCCGCCGAGCGAGTTGAGGCTGCCGGAAGAGGCCCAGGCGGCGGTGTGGAACATCGTGGAGAGGGCGCTGGCTCTGGCAAGAGCGGAGCAGGTGCTCCTGCGCGGCATGCGGAGCCCGGACCGAGCAACCTCTTCCGGCCGGGTGGAGGCGTTATTCGAGAAGCTGTCCGGCTATCCCGAAGACCGGCAGCGCTTCCTGATCGAGCGCTCGCAGGCGTACCGGGATCCGCTGCTGTGCCTGCGCCTGTGCAAGGCGAGCGAGGACGCGGCGCCAGCCGACGCGGGCAAGGCGCTGAAGCTGGCCGAGCTCGCCCAGTTCATCACGCGGCGCATCGATCTGAACGTGCCGGGCGGCGAGGGCTTCCGCACACGGCTGGAGGGTTGGTCGACGGGGTTCATCGCGAACGCTCAAAAGGTAACTGGTGGCGACCTTCCGAGCGTGGAGAAGACATGGGGCCGTGTTTGGCGCCTTTGGCACCAAGGAGAAGATCCTGCTGGACTGCTCTCCGCGGCCTACCTGCTCGACATGGAGGCTTCTTTCCGCCGGGATCAGGGCCATTTTCCCCGCGCATTGAGGCTCCATGAAGACGCCTTGAAGCTGGCCCGGCCCGCCGAGGTCGGCATTATTCTGCTGAATCTGGCCGTCTCCCTGAAGGAAAGCGGCAACCCCGAAGGCGCACTTCTCAGCCTGGATAGGGCTGCCCAGGTTATCGACAGCGCGCGGCAACCACGGCACCGTTGGGTGCTTCAATTCAACCGCGCGACAAGCCTTCTGAAGTTGGACCGAGCCAACGCAGCAGCGCCGCTCGTGGAAGAGGCCCAGCAGCTCGCCGAGCAACTCGGCAACGAGATCGACCTCATCAGAACCACCTGGCTGGCCGCAAACTGCCTTGCCGCCTTGGGCCAAAGAGAAGAAGCCCTGGTCAAGCTGGAGCAGGTGAGACAGGAATTCGAGACCCGGGAGCACCCCTTCGACTACGGCCTGGCCAGCCTGGACGTGGCGTTGCTCTACCGAGAGGAAGGCCGCTTTCCGGAGATCAAGATCCTGGCCGCCGCGATCCTGAAGATCTTCACGGCCCAGCAGGTCCACCGGGAGGCCCTCGCCGCGGTGATCCTCTTCCAGGAAGCGGCCGAAAACGAGCGCGTCACCGTGGAGATGGTCCGGAAGCTCCAGGACTTCTTGGCCAAGGCGAAAGGCGATCCGCGGCGCAAGGGCGGCGGGTGAGCGTCGAGGAATGCCGGGCCTCGGCTCGAGTCATGAACCCTTGGGATGGCTCTACTTGACTGCCGTGTTGCGGGGCGCACAGGCGGAACTGAGCCTCACCTCGGTTGCGCCGAAAAGCTTGACGTACTCGGCCAACGGCAACAACCCCGCCTTCCTGCGAAGCTCTGCCAGCCCCCGTTCGTCCACG
>JANMTS010000087.1:0-53086 GCA_031390755.1 Holophagales bacterium | reverse complement strand
GAGATTTGGAGCTTCGTCTACGCCAAGGCGAAGAACGTTCCCGCGGAGAAGGCCGGCCAGTTTGGCTTTGGCGATGTCTGGACGTTCACGGCCATCGACGCGGACACGAAACTGATGCCGTCCTTCCTGGTGGGCTCACGGGATGCCGGTTGCGCCACGGAATTCATGCAGGATCTCGCCGGCCGGCTGGTCAACCGGGTTCAGCTAACGACGGACGGACACGCAATGTACCTCTCCGCGGTAGAGGACGCGTTCGGCGGTGAGGTGGATTTCGCCCAGCTCATCAAGGTGTACGGCAACGCGCCCAGCGGCCCCGAGACGCGCTACAGCCCGGCGGACTGCATCGGCACTCAGAAGCACGCGGTCACGGGATGCCCGGACCCGAAGCACGTCAGCACGTCGTATGTGGAGCGGGCCAACCTCACCATCCGGATGAGCCTCCGCCGGTTCACCCGGCTGACCAACGCCTTCTCAAAGAAGGTCGAGAACCATACCGCCGCCTTCGGTCTCTTCTCGGCGCACTACAACCTCTGCCGGATTCACAAGACTCTCCGGGTCACTCCCGCCATGGCGGCCGGGGTCACCTCGCGGGTGTGGTCGGTCGAGGATCTGGTGGCCCTGCTTCCGACCGCGGCAGCGACCGGCGCCAAGCGGGGGCCGTACCGGAAGGGGATTTCAAAGTAGGACACTACCCGGATGCTTCCATGTTGAACCCGGACGCTTCCGTGTTGAACCCGGATGCTTCCATGTTGAACCCGGACGCTTCCATGTTGAACCCGGACGCTTCCATGTTGAACCCGGATGCTTTCAGGTTGAACCCGGATGCTTCCGTGTTGAACCCGGATGCTTCCGTGTTGAACCCGGATGCTTCCGTGTTGAACCCGGATGCTTCCGTGTTGAACCCGGATGCTTTCGTGTTGAACCCGGACGCTTTCGTGTTGAACCCGGATGCTTCCGTGTTGAACGCGGATGCTTTCGTGTTGAACCCGGATGCTTCCGTGTTGAACGCGGATGCATCCGGGTTGACGACGGATGCGTCCGGGTTGATGCCGAAAGCTTCCGTCTCGCCAGCCGCTCGCTCCTGGCGTACGATTCCGGGGCTCTGAAGACGACTCTCGAAGGGGATCCATCTGATGCCGAGACGCGCGCTGCTCATCAGCAACTCCACGAACCACGGCCAGGGATTCCTGGACCATTGCCTCGCCGAGATCGACGATTTCCTGGGTCCGATCCGGCGGCTGGTCTTCATCCCATTCGCGCTGAAGGACAGGGAAGCGTACGGCGCGAAGGCCGCCGCCCGCCTCGCGGACATCGGCGTGGCGGCGACCACGCTGACCCCGGACGCCGCGGGCAGGCGGATGCTGGAGTCAGCCGAGTCCGTCTTCACGGGAGGCGGTAACACGTTCCGGCTGCTCAAGACGCTCCAGGAGAGCGGCCTCTTCCCGATCCTGCGCGAGCGGGCGCTCGACGGGATGCCCTACATCGGCAGCAGCGCGGGCACGAACCTCGGGACGCCGACGATCCGCACCACGAACGACATGCCGATCGTCCAGCCGGTCTCCTTCGAAGCCCTGGGCCTGGTTCCGTTCCAGATCAACCCGCACTACATCGACCCCGACCCGGGCTCCACCCACATGGGCGAGACCCGAGAGCAGCGTCTCCGTGAGTTCCACGAGGAGAACGAGATGCCGGTGCTCGGTCTCCGGGAGGGTGCCTGGGCGCGGATCGAAGGCGGTATCGGCGACCACGGCGGCCATGGCGTCCTCGGCGGCGCCAACGGCGCGCGGATCTTCCGCCGCGACCAGGAGCCCGAGGAGCGCAAGCCCGGAGCGTCGCTCGACGATCTGCTATAGAACGACAGGAAATCCGCGGGTCTGGCCGTCCCAGAGAAGAGGGGATCTTCCCCTCTTTCTTCCGGAGGTGAAAATTGGCTCGTCAGCTCTGGCTCCCCCTTTCCTGCTTCCTCTTGATAACAGGCGCCGCAATGGCTGCGGATCCTCCACCAACTGCGACGCCGATGCCCCCGGCACCGCCGGTCCAACAGACGCAGCCGGGCCCGGACATTGACAAGATGGAGCCTGTCGAGCCTCCCCGCGGCTCGGGGGTCGTCTTCACGGGTAGCGGCTTCCCGACCCGGCCCGAGGACATCGAGATCTTCCTCGACGGCGAGTCGGCTGGAAAAGCCCTAGACGTGCGCAACGGCAACTGGTTCGTCTTTCAGGTCCCGGACGAAACGAAGCTCGGCCAGCACCGTGTCGTGGTGCGCATGAAGAGCGGAGAGAAGGCCCTGCCGGTGACTCCCACGCTGCCTCCCGGCGCCAGCCTCACCGTTCTTCACGAGAGGGGAAAAAGCGTTCCCAAGATCACCGCGGTCCATCCGGTTCTCGGCTACCCGGACAAGAAGTTCTACAGTTTCGAGGTGCTGGGCGAGGGGTTCAGCGACAACTGGCGTGACGACGGGCTGATCTTCCAGAGCAAGGGTGAGTTGCCGGTCTGCTGGAAGGGAGATGACACCTGCTGGACCGCGACGCCCGCCTGTGAGTCCGAAAGCCGCGTCTACGGCGAGGTGCTCAACGACCGCCAGCTCTCCTTCCGTTGCGTGCCCAGGAAGTATCAGGGGATCGGAGCGCTCCAGGTTCGGGTCGGACAGGAGATCTCGCTCCCCTTCAGCGTCACCCTTTCTCGGGTCGGAAGGCGTTGGCCGGGGATGATCGCGATGGCGTTCTTTCTGCTATTGGCGGCCTTCATCTTCTGGCTGGCGCGCCAGGGCTCGGCCATGCACCAGATCGGAGACAGCCGGTATGGATTCTTCCGTACCCTCTTGATCGACAAGGAGACGGACACCTACAGTCTCTCCAAGCTCCAGCTCTACCTCTGGACGGCGGCGGCCGTGCTTTCCTACCTGTATCTGGCCGTCTCCCGCAGCCTGGTCCAGATGAACCTGGATTTTGCGGAGATCCCGGCCAACCTTCCGGGCATCCTCTTGATCAGCGCCTCGACGGGCTTCCTCGCTCAGGGCATCCAAAGCGCCAAGGGGCCGAAAGGGGCCGGAGGCTTGAAGCCGTCGCCCTCGGATCTGATCACTACCGGCGGCGTCGTGGCACCGGAGCGCTTCCAATTCCTGGTCTGGACCGTCCTGGGCATCCTGGTCTTCCTGAGCATCGTGTTCCTTCAGGATCCCGGCACCATTCAGGGGCTCCCCGACGTCCCCATGAGCTTCCTCCAGTTGATGGGGATCAGCTCGTTCGGCTATCTGGGTGGGAAGCTGGCCCGCAAGACCGGGCCGGTGATCGACGAGATCATGCAGGACTCCGCAGGCGGAAACCTGGTACTGACTCTTCGCGGCCGCGGCCTCTCGCGGGACGCCAGCTTCAGGATCGACGGGGTGGACGTGCCGGCGACCGCCATCGCTGGAGTCGACAACAAGGCGACGATCACGGAGAAAGACGATCAGGTGGACGACCCGAACGTGGGCAAGATCCTGGTTCTGACCCTCGTGCCTCCGCTCGCCAACTGGCAGACGCCGCCGGCCGGCGCGAAGCGGGTGCTCACGATCATCAACCCCGACGGGCAGACGGCGGCCGGGACGTACTGAAGCCCGGCGTCGCGCTGTACGGCTCCACCTCCGATCAGTGCGACGCGATCTGCGGCCCGGCCATGTGCGGCGGGATCTGCTCCGTCGACGACGCCTGCGACTGGCGGTACTGCCACTGCTACTGGTGCCCGTAGGAGCCCGTTCCGTCTGTCGATTCTTTCTGGAACCGCCGGCGCCCCGCCGGCGGACTTCCAGCCTGCAAGTGTGAGATTCTTCGCCTGGAGACCCCGGACCGGGAGGAGAACCCATGATCCCCGTCAAGCCGCACATCGCCGAGCGCGCCCACATCAAGAGCCTGGAGCAGTACCAGGAGATGTACCGGCGCTCCATCGAGCACCCCGAGCAGTTCTGGCGGGAGCAGGCGACGATCCTCGACTGGTTCCATCCGCCGCGGAACATCATGGACGTCGACCCGGACGAGGTGGACTTCTCGTGGTACTCCGGCGGCCGGCTCAACGCCTGCTACAACTGCGTCGACCGCCACCTGACCGACCGCGGCGAGACCACGGCGATCATCTGGGCCGGCGACGAGCCCGGCGACTACCGCTACATCACCTACCGCGAGCTCAAGCACAACGTGGCGCGCATCGCCAACGTGCTGCTGGCTCACGGGGTACGCAAAGGCGACCGGGTCTGCATCTATCTGCCCATGGTCCCGGAGTTGGCGTACTCGATGCTCGCCTGCGCGCGGATCGGCGCCGTCCACTCCGTGGTGTTCGCCGGGTTCTCGGCCGAGGCGTTGCGCGGCCGGGTGCTCGACGCGGGCTGCGAGATGGTGCTCACCGCCAACGAGGGGCTGCGCGGCGGCAGGCGCATCCCTCTCAAGCACACCGTCGATCAGGCGGTCGACGGGCTCGACCTCGTCAAGACCGTGCTGGTCGTGCGCCGTACGGAGAAAGACGTGCCCATACGGACCGGGCGCGACTTCTGGATGGACGAGGAGACCGCGAAGCAGCGCTCGACCTGCCCGCTGGAGTGGATGTCCGCCGAGGATCCGCTCTACATCCTCTATACGTCCGGCTCCACCGGCAGGCCCAAGGGCGTGCTCCACACCACCGGCGGCTATCTGACCTACGCGGCGCTGACCCACCGCTACGTCTTCGACTACCACCCGGGCGACATCTACTTCTGTGCCGCGGACGTGGGCTGGGTCACGGGCCACAGCTACATCGTCTACGGGCCGCTCGCCAACGGTGCGACCACGGTGATGTTCGAGTCGATCCCGACCTATCCGGACGCCGGCCGCTACTGGCGGATCGTGGACGACCTGGGGGTCAACATCTTCTACACGGCGCCGACCGCGATCCGCGCCATCGCCCGGGCCGGCGACGAGTGGGTGACGCGCTACAGCCGGAAGTCGCTGCGCATCCTGGGCTCGGTGGGCGAGCCGATCAACCCCGAGGTCTGGACCTGGTATCACGACGTGGTCGGCGAGGGCCGCTGCGCCGTGGTCGACACCTGGTGGCAGACGGAGACCGGCGGCATCCTGATCACGCCGCTGCCCGGAGCCACGCCGTGCAAGCCGGGCTCGGCGACGCTGCCGTTCTTCGGTGTGCGGCCGGTGCTCGTAGGCGAGCAGGGCCAGGAGCTGACCGGCAACGACGTCTCCGGCAATCTCTGCCTGCGCGGCACCTGGCCGGGCCAGGCGCGGACGATCTACGGCGACCACCGGCGGTTCAAGGAGACCTACTTCTCCCAGTATCCCGGCCTCTACTTCACCGGCGACGGCTGCCGGCGCGACAAGGACGGCTACTACTGGATCACCGGCCGGGTGGACGACGTGCTGAACGTCTCCGGGCACCGCCTCGGCACCGCCGAGGTCGAGAGCGCACTCGTGGCGCACGACGCGGTGGCCGAGGCGGCCGTGGTCGGCTTCCCCCACGACATCAAGGGGACGGGCATCTACGCCTACGTCCACGTGAAGCCGGACTACGAGAGCTGGGACCAGGAGGAGCTCGTCGGCTCCCTCAAGGAGCAGGTGCGGCGGGCCATCGGCGCCATCGCGACGCCGGACCGCATCCAGGTGGTCTCGGGCCTGCCGAAGACCCGCTCGGGCAAGATCATGCGCCGCATCCTGCGCAAGATCGCCGCGGGCGAATACGAGGAGCTGGGCGATATTTCTACTCTGGCCGACCCTTCGGTGGTCGAGAAGCTCGTAGACGATCATCGCTCCCGGTCCGTAAAGTGAGCAGGGCTTTACAAACCTGGGCGGCGGTCGTGCTAGAATTGGCTCAGCCTTTCTTGGTCGAGGCCCCTCTCTCCGGTTGGTGCTCAAGCGCCTGACAGGTCTCGTACGGCCGGAACGATCGTTCGGCTTCCGAAGCGCGGAGATGCTCCAACCATCCATGATTTGCTCAAGAGCGGTTTTCGTCGCTCTCGCCTTCCTCCTTCTTCCGTTTCAAGCCGAGGCCGTTCCGGGGTACGCCTACTCCCGGGATCTGAACGTTCCGGCCCCCGGCTGGGTGCGCGTGCCGCTCGATCTGGCGGCCTTGCGCCACATGGCGCCGGGCGGCGTCGACCTGCGCGTCCTGTCCCCGGGCGGCGCCCCGCTGCCGTTCAAGCTGAGCGCGGCGATGCCGGGGAGCGGCCGGCTGGCGGTGGAGATCCGGGAGCCCGAGCGGGAGGACGCCGGAGAGGCTGAGGGCGGATGGGTTCAGATCCTCGTGGCCGGCGGCGGTGAGGGTGGAGGAGATGTCGGGGGGTCGCACGAGCGGCTGATCCTGGATCTTCCGCTGGACGGCCGGGCTCCACGGCTGAGCCTGGAGGGCAGCGCCGACGGCGTCGACTGGCAGCCGCTCACCGCGGGCGTGCCGTCCCGTCTCGACGGCGTGGAGGGGCTGGCGCGGCTCGCGCTGGCGTACCCCTCGACCACGGACCGCTTCCTCCGGCTGCATTGGCCGAGCTCACCGGTTCCCTTGAAACTGGCCGCGGCCGAGGTGGAGACGGTCGCCGGTCCGACCCTCGCGCTCGCCGCCCGCGGTGCCCGTTGCAACAGGGCTCAGGCCCGCGCCATCTGCACCCTGGAGCTGCCGGCCGGACAGATCGTCCGGCGGATCTCGGTCGAGCTGGAAGGAGCGGGACCGGTCGGCTACCGGCTTTCCGAGCCCCGCGACGCCCGCTGGGAGCCGCTCGCCTCGGGCATCTGGCAGCGCACGCCCGGGGAAGGCCGGAGCGGCCACGTGGTCGCCGGAAGCCCCCGGCCGCTGGCGGGCTCGCAGCTCCTCCTGGAGCTGTTCGCGCCGGCCGGGCAGACGCCCTCCCTCGTCGGCTACGTGCTGGATCTCGCCGTGCCGACCGTCCTCTTCCGCGCCGAGCAGCCCGGGCTCCACACGCTGGCCTACGGAGGTCTCAGCCAGACGGCCTCGACGGCGCTGGCACGGCCGGGAGCCGGGGCGCTGTGGATCGAGCCCGGACTGGAGAGGGAGTCGCCGCCGCCGCCGCTTCCGGGCGGACTGGGGGCGCAGCTCGGCAACGTCCGCTTCTCCAGCACCTGGACGCTGGCCGCCCCCGGTGTCGAGCCCGGCGACCTCGTCCGCCTGGAGCTGCCGGCCGTGGTCTACACCACGGCGCGGGAGGATCTCGGCGATCTCCGGCTGGCCATCGCCGGGCGCCAGATCCCGTTCTACCGCTGGACTCCCCCGGCTCCGACCCTGGCCTTCGCCGAGCGGGAGCTGGCGCCGACCGAGTCCGAGCGCCCCGGAGAGAGCCGGGTGGTCCTGGCGCTGCCGGCGGAGAACCTCCCCCTGACCCAGCTCGATCTGACCGCGCCCGGGGCGCCGCTGCGGCGGCCGGTCTCGGTGATCTACGTGGATCCGGGCAAACGTTCACCCCGGAGCGGCCGGGCGGCGCGGGAGCCGGTCGCGAAGAGCACCTGGGAGTGCGCGCCCGAGGCGCCGCTCCCCTGCCGGGAACGGCTCGCCCTGCGCGGCATCGCCCCGCGGCTGCTCACCGTGCGCTTCCGGGACGGCGACAACCCGCGGCTGAGCGCCGTGGACGCGGCGATCTGGCGCCGACGGGACCTGTTGCTCTTCGTGTGGCCGAAGGAGGCGAAAGGCGGCAAGGATGGCGAGGTGCGGCTTCTGGCCGGAGCATCAGCCCTGGAAACGCCGCGCTACGACCTGGCCGAGGTCGGCCCGGCCCTCCTCGGGCGCGCCTGGGAGCCGGTCGAGATCCGCAGCGCCGGAGAGGCGCAGGAGCTGCCCTGGTGGAACCGCTGGGTCATGCCCCTGGCCGTCGCCGGAGCGACGATCTGGCTGCTGATCCTGCTGAGACGGATTCTTGCGGAGGCGTGAGGCGGGGAGAAAAATGGCTCCTCGGGAGGGATTCGAACCCCCAACATTTCGGTTAACAGCCGAACGCTCTACCGTTGAGCTACCGAGGAATATTTCCGTAGTACTACCGAAACACTGCTGATTGCCGGTTTCCCGGGAGGCGGAATGTTAGGGCCAACCCGCCAGCCGTGTCAACCGTCCGCTCCGAGGGAACTTGCTGCAGAACGTGGCTGGGTGGCGTTCCCTCTCCCCCAGGGACTGGGGGAGAGGGCTAGGGAGAGGGGGAATGGGATCAACTAGGCGGTGTCCAGGAAGGGCTTCAGCTTCAGCGCCCGGCTGGGGTGCCGGAGCTTGCGCAGGGCCTTGGACTCGATCTGCCGGATGCGCTCGCGGGTGACGTTGAACGACCGGCCCACCTCTTCGAGCGTGTGCTCGGAGCCGTCGCCCACACCGAAGCGCATCTTGAGGACCAGCTCCTCCCTCGGCGTGAGGGTCTTGAGCACCTTGCGGGTCTGATCCTTCAGGTTCGCGAAGATCACCGAGTCGATCGGCGAGATCGCGTTCTTGTCCTCGATGAAATCTCCGAGATGCGAATCCTCCTCCTCGCCGATGGGGGTCTCCAGCGAGATGGGCTCCTGGGCGATCTTCATGATCTTGCGGACCTTGGAGGCCGGGAGATCCATCCGTTCGCCGATCTCCTCGGCGGTGGGCTCGCGTCCCAGCTCCTGCACCAGCGAGCGGCTGGTGCGGGTCAGCTTATTGATGGTCTCGATCATGTGGACCGGGATGCGGATGGTCCGCGCCTGGTCCGCGATCGCCCGGGTGATGGCCTGCCGGATCCACCACGTGGCATAGGTCGAGAACTTGTAGCCGCGGCGGTACTCGAACTTCTCGACCGCCTTCATGAGACCGATGTTTCCCTCCTGGATCAGGTCCAGGAACTGGAGACCGCGGTTGGTGTACTTCTTGGCGATCGAGACCACGAGCCGGAGGTTGGCCACGATCAGCTCCTCCTTGGCGCGCTCGCAGATGCCCTCGCCCTGCCGGATCTTGTCGATCGTGGCGGCGATCTCGGCGTGGGTCGTGCCGTAGCGCTCCTCCAGCTCGCGCAGGTTGCCGCGGTATTTCTCGATGCGGCGGCGGTGGAGGGCCTTGAGCTCTTCGCTGGTCTCCTTCTTGAGCGCCGTCTGCGCGCGCTTGATGTCCTGCTCGAAGCGCGAGAACTGCCGGTCGATGTCCTTGAGGAAGTCGACGAGGCGGTTGCGGGTCTGGACGCTGAAGTCGATCGTCCGGATGTCCTTGGCGATCTTGGCCACCAGGCGGTCGATCTCGCGCTCGATCTCCAGGTACTTGTCGCCGTCGGGCTTGCAGCGCTTCTGGCGCTTGCGCAGCTCGAGGATCTCGTGGTCGTTGACCGCGATCTGCTCGAAGATGCGCAGGTTGCCCTTGATCCGGTCGGCGGCCTTGGCGTCGAGCGGCTCATCGGGATCGGCGTTGACCAGCTCGCGCAGGATGCGCTTGTCGCGGGCCGCCATCTCGTTGAGACGCAGAAGCTCGCGCAGAACCACGGGGTTCTCGCACAGGGCCTCGTAGATCAGCCACTCGCCCTGCTCGATGCGCTGGGCGATCTCGACCTCGCCCTCGCGGTCGAGCAGCGGGACGGTGCCCATCTCGCGCAGATACATGCGGACGGGGTCGTTGGTCTTCTCGTGAGTGGCGAGACCGAACTCGGTGGTCTCGTCCTCCTTCTTGTCGAAGTCGCTCGTGCTGCCGGACTCGAAGTCGTCCCGGTTCTGATAGCGCTCCGGCCGATCGATGACGTCGACGCCGAGGTCGGTGAACCGGAGATAGATCTCATCCAGCTCATCCGGGAGGCTGACCACCTCCTCGGGCAACATCTCGTAGATCTCGTCGTAAAGGAGATAGCCCTTCTCCTTGCCAAGCTCGATGAGCTGCTTGACGGAGCTGTACTTCTCTTCGACGGGTGTGAGGCTGGAAATAGTCAAAGTGCTCTCCTATAGGCTTCAGCGCTACAGAGGATCAAACACCCTCACGGCTCCAGCGGGGCCCCTGACGCAAGCTCTGGTTTAGGCGTTCTTTTTCCTCGCGTAGTGTTGCGAGACACGCCAAATCTTTCCGGAGCTCCGCCTCCCGGATCCGTATCACCAATTCGCGTCTCCGCTGCTTGTGCCAGCGGTCCTCCAGCTTTTCGAGGGACTCCAGGAGGCCCAGTCGCCCGGACGTAAAATTTCTTTCTAACAGAATACCGGCCATGAGGTCAACCGAGCCGCCCTCGGCACCGAGCTCGGCGAGCACGGCCCGCGAGTCGGGAGGGGAGCCTGTCCTTCCTGCATATAGAGCGCAGATCGCCTGATAAATATTCCTGCACTCCGGGTCGAGAAACGCGCCAGGCGGAGGCAGGTCTTCCAGGGGCGGAATCGCCTCGGTGCCTTCCAGGAGATGCGCGAGCACCAACTTCTCGATGTTCCAGGACAGGGCGTCGTCCCGTTTCGGCGTCGGCAGCAGGGGCCTCCCGCCTCCGCCGCCATCACCGCTCCCGGAGGGGCCCGAGGAGTTAGACGGACCTGACACCCCGGTTGACGTGCCGACACGTCTCGACAGCATTTCCACCGGCACTCCGAGACGGTCGGCCGCGACCCGGGCATAGCTGAAGCGGAGAATCGAGTCCGGGATGGGCCGCAGAAGGTCGGCCACGGCGGCGGCGGCCTTGGCCTGGAGCTGCGGCTCGCGGCCCGTCTCCGGGGGGATCAACCGCTCGATCTCGGCGACCACGGCCTCCTGGGAGTCCCGGACCGCCGCGGCCACGGCCTCGGGGCCGGCCTCCAGCCGCAGCGAGTCGGGATCGTGGCCGGCCGGGAAGCGCGCCCGCCGCACCCCCAGGCCCTCTCCCAGGAGCAGGGGCAGGGCGCGCCGGAAGGCTCCTTCGCCGGCGTTGTCGCCGTCGTACGCGACCACGACCTCCTCGGCGAAGCGGGCGAGCTGCTTCGTCTGCTCGGGCGTGAGCGCGGTGCCCATGCCGGCAACCGCTCCCTCCAGGCCGCTCGCCACCGCGCCGATCACGTCGAAGTACCCTTCGCAGAGCACGGCGCGGCCGCTCTCGCGGATCTCCTTCTTGGCGTGATGGAGGCCATACAACAGTAGACCCTTGTGAAAGCGGTCTGTTTCATTGGAATTGATGTATTTCGCCTTGTCATCACCAAGAGTACGGCCGCCGAAGCCGACCAGACGGCCCGAAGCGTTGTGGATCGGGAACATGAGCCGGTTGCGGAACCGGTCGTAGGGCTCGCCCCCCTTGTCGGACCGGGCGGCGAGCCCGGCGGCTTCGAGGTCCGCCAGCGGCACCCGCGCCTGGAGAGCCGGGATCAGGGTGCGCCAGGCGTCCGGAGCGAAGCCCAGGCCGAAGCGCTCGATCAGCTCGGGCGGAATGCGGCGCTTCTCCAGATACTCGGTGGCGGAGGCGGACTTCTCGAGCTGATCCCTGAAGAAGGTCGCGGCGGCCTGGAGCGCGCCTTCGAGATCCCGCTCCGCGCGGGCGCCGGCCTTGGTCTCGCGGCTCGGCAGCGGGATGCCGTAGCGGGTGGCCAGCGACTCGATCGCCGCAGGGAAGTCGTCTCCCGTGGCAAGCATGTGGAGCTTGATGGCGTCGCCGCCCGCGCCGCAGCCGAAGCAGTAGAAGAGACCCTGGACCGGGTCGACGCTGAACGACGGGCTCTTTTCCTTGTGCAGCGGGCACAGGCCCTGGTAGCGGCGGCCCGCCTTGCGCAGCCGGGTGTGCTCGGAGGCGATCGAGAGGATGTCCGCCGAGTCGCGCACGGCCTGCACGAGCTGGGGTGTGATGTGTACGTTGCCGAGAGACATGGCGAGCCTGCGGAAGAAACCTCTGATCAGTCCTCTCAAGAAGGAAGAGTGCGCGCCGAGGCTCAGGCGCGCAACGTCACGACGGTGGCGCCGTCTCCGCCCTCGTTCGGAGCCCCGGGACGGATCGAGTCCACGCCCCGATGGGCGCGCAGATGCTCGCGGACGGCCTGCCGCAGCCGGCCGGAGCCGTGGCCATGGACGATCCGGACCTCCTTGCGCGAGGCCAGGAGGGCGCGGTCGATGTACCCCTCCATCTCCTCCAGAGCCGGCTCGACGCGCTGGCCGATGAGGTTCAGCTCCGGCGGCACGGACACGGACTCGTCCACGTCGCGGGCCGGCATGGATCTCCCGCCCCGCTCCTCCAGCGCCTCGCGGATCTCCCGGAGATCCCGGAGCCCCTTCTTGGCAGATCGGCTCGCTTCGCCATCACTCTTCGCGCCGCCCTTCGCAGAGGCCACCGGCGCCAGCTCTTCCGGCCGGCAGCGGACCCGCTTGCCCTTGACCACGACCTCCGCCCGGCCGGTTTCGAGCTTGTCGAGCGTCCCCTGCCAGCCGAGCCCGATGTGCCGGACCTGCCCGCCGACCACGAGCGGCCCTTCGGCGGGAGCCTCCGGCTGGTCGAAGCGGGGCGCCTCCGCGAAGAGCGCCGTCACGGACTCGGCGGCGAGCCCGCGGCGCCGGCCGCCCTCGAAACGCTCCTGCATCCTGTCGACTTCCTGGCGCAGACGGTCGGTGATCTCGCGGCGGAAGGTGTCGAGATCCCCCTTGAGCTTCTTGGCGACGTTGCGGCGCTCGTCTTCAAGAGCGTGGCGCTCGGCTTCGAGGCGGCGGCGGAGCTTCTCGGCGTCCGAGGCCTCCGTCTCCAGCCTGTCGCGGGTCTCGCTCAGCTCCTGGCGGACGCGCTCCACCTCCGCGATCAGCCGCCGGAGATCCCGATGCTCGGTGCCCAGGCGCGCCTCGGCCCGGTCGAGCCACTCCGCCGGCAGCCCGAGCCGGCGGCCCAGGGCCAGCGCCTCGCTGCCGCCCGGCGGGCCGGGCACGAGCCGGAACGTGGGCCGGCCGGTGTTCGAGTCGAACTCCATCGCGGCGCACGAGGCGCCGTCCATCTCCAGGGCCGCCGCCGCGAGCTGCGTCAGGTGCGTCGTAATGACGGAGAGACTGCCCTTTTCGAGCAGTCCTTCGAGAAGGGCGACGGCGAGCGCGGCCCCCTCCTCCGGATCGGTCCCCGAGCCCAGCTCGTCGATGAGCACCAGGCTGTCCGGCCCGGCCGCCTCCCAGGCCTCCTTGAGGCGGAGCAGCCGGCCGCTGAACGTCGAGCGGTCCGCCAGTAGATCCTGCTCGTCGCCGACCGTGGCCACGAGGCGCCGCAGGAAGGGCACGCGGCTCCCCTGGGCGGCGGGGATCGGCAGGCCGCACTGGGCCAGGATCGACAGGAGCCCGGCCGTCTTGAGCGCCACGGTCTTGCCGCCCGCGTTCGGACCGGTGACCACCAGGATGCGCCGCTCGCCGAACAGCTCCACTTCCAGCGGCACGATGGAGCCCGAGTGCCCGGCCTGGCCCAGCGCTTCGGAGCGCAGATCGGACAGGCTGGGATCGAGCAGCGGATGCCGAGCTCCATGGAGGCGCAGCTCGTGGCGCGGGCTGATCTCGGGCAGATGGCCGTCGCTCCTCTGGCCGAAGCGGACCGAGACCTGAAGCAGGTCCAGCTCGGCCAGGAACCCGGCGTGCTGCCGCAGACCCGGCAGGGCGGCCCGCGCCTCCATCAGCAGCTCCAGAAGGATGCGGCGGCGCTCGGCCTCCTCGTCTTCCGTCGACTGCTGAAGCGTGTTGTTCGTCTCAACAACGTGGAGTGGCTCAAAATAGAAACTCTTGCCCGTGGCGGATCGGCCGTGGACCAGGCCGCCGGTCCGGCCCCGGGCGCCGGCCTGAAGCACCACGACGAGGCGCCCGCCGCGCATCGGGATCGTCTCCTCGGACAGCTCGTCCTTGTGACTGGAGACAAAATCGCCGAGGTCGCGGTAGATCTGGTCGCGCGTCCGGCGGATCTGCTGGCGCAGGGCCGCGAGCTTCGGGCTGGCGTCCTCCCGCACCTCGCCGCGCCGGTCGAGCGTGCGGTCGATCCGCCGCACCAGCGGCTCGACGTCGTCGAGCTCCAGGGCGAGCCGTCCCAGCTCCGGGCAGGGCGGCACAGCCTCCCGGATGCGCGCCGACGCCTCGCGCGTCGACTTGCCCAGGTCGGCCAGGCGGACCAGGTCGACGCCTTCGAGCGCCGGCCGGCCGCCGGCCAGCCGGTCCAGCAGGCCGCCGACGGGAGTGTCGAAGTCCGGCACGAGCGAGCGCTCGGCGACGAGGCGCGAGGCCTCTTCGAACCGCCGCCGCTGGAGGCGGAGTGCGTCCTCGTCCTCGAACGGCGCCAGATTCAGGACGCGGTCGCGCCCCAGGTCGCTCGAAGCGAGCTGCGCCAGCACTGCCAGAAGACTCGGCAGCTCGAGGGCCAGGGCGGTTGCTTCGGACAGTACGGGATCGGAATGAATCAGATCAGTCGTCGGGTCAACAGTTGGGTCCATCATGGTCACAAGCTCAGTCTATCGTGGCGAGACGTGTCTTTATTCCTTCCGCTCCGACGTAGACTGGGCCTCCCGGGGGGCTCGGGCGCTGTCCCGGGCCCACCCCGGCCCGGCAAGCTCCTGGGCCAGTTCCTGGACAACCGCTCGGCAGCGGGGACAGCGCGTCAAGAGATGCCTGACCACGAGCTGCGCCTCGGGCGGCGAGGCGACGCCGCGCACAAACCTCTCCAGGACGCGCGAATCCGGATGGTACTCTTTCATGATGCCGTCACCTTTCCAGCGAGCTCTCCATCCTCCGGCGCCGGATACTCCCGGGTGGGTCTTCCAACCCTCCGGGAGCGCCAGAAGATCGAGAAAAGAGGTCGATAACCTCAATTCCGTAACGAAAGATTTGGGATGCCTTCCCGATATATCTTGTCGCTGGAGAGAACGATAGCCGAGAAAATGTAGCAGCGTCAAGCAAGAAAGGGCCCGCTGCGGGAACATCCTTTCTCGATCTAAGTCATTGTGTTCAAAAAGTTTGTGCTTGCCATAAAGGGGTCTAGGGGTTACATTCCGCACATGTCCACTTTCCAAGGTCTAGGCAGAGCCCTTCGCTGGCTTCGTGACAGACAGGGCAAGCGGCAGTACCAGGTCGCGGACGCGGCGGGAATCACGAAGGCGATGCTGTCGGCCTACGAGACGGGCAAGCAGAAGCCGTCTCTCGACACGCTCGAAAAGATTCTCGACGCTCTGGCCTGCAACCTCAACGATCTGCACAACTCGCTCCAGATCGTCAACGAGCGCCCGGAGGCGATTCGCCGAGTGGGCGGCCGTGACGGCAACTGGGCAGGACGGCGGGATCCTCAAGACGTGTTCGGCGGCGAAAGGTTCGGCCCGGACGTGTACCACGTGCTGGGGATCAATCGCCCGATTCCACCGGTCGAGGAGCAAGCCCTTGGCGAGATGCTCCAGGGCTTTCACAAGCTCGTCCGCTACTTCCACGACACCGTCTCGCAGGCTCTCCCTCCCGAGCCCGAGCCGGAAGAACCACCGCAGGCCTGATTCCGAACTTCGGCCGAGCCGGAGACAACCCCGTCCGGGAGCGCCGCTGGCGCGCCTGAGGCGGGGTTTCGCCGTCTTGTGCTAGCCTCCCGCGCCATGAGCGCTACGCCCCTTTCCATCCCTCCCCAGGAGCGGCTGATCTTCGCCCTCGACGTCCCCGGCGCCGACGAGGCGAGACGACTCGTCACGCAGTTGAGCGACTCGGTCCACTTCTACAAGGTCGGCCTGGAGCTGTTCGCCTCCGGCGGCTATTTCGAGCTGGTCGACTGGCTTCTCGACCAGGGCAAGAAGGTCTTCGCGGATCTGAAGCTCTTCGACGTGCCGGAGACGGTCGCCTCGGCCGTGCGCCAGCTCCGCCAGCGGCCCATCACCTTCGTGACCGCGCACGGCAACGACGGCATCCTCGAAGCCGCCTGCCGGGAGAAGGGGGACCTTCGAATCCTGGCCGTGACCGTCCTGACCAGTCTGGATCAGGGCGACCTGAAGGATCTCGGCTTCGAGGTCGACGTCCACCGCCTCGTCCTCTCCCGCGCCCGGCGCGCCATGGAGATCGGCTGCGACGGCGTGGTTTCGTCGGGCCTGGAGGCGCGGGCTCTCAAGGAGGCCTTCGGCAACGCGCTGACCGTCGTGACTCCCGGCATCCGCCCGGTGGAGAACCGGCCCGCGGACGACCAGAAGCGGGTCGTCACCGTGGAGGACGCCATCCGCAACGGCGCCGACTACCTCGTGGTCGGCCGTCCCATCCGCAACGCTCCGGACCCCTACGAAGCCGCCATGCAGATCCAGGGCACGCTTCGCGGGCTCTTTCCGGATCAACCTTCAACGACCCAGGAGAAGACTTCATGAACGTCAAGCGCATGTTCGCAGTGCCCGGACATTCAACGTGGGGCGACGTCGCCCTGCTGCTCCTCCGCCTCGTGGGCGGAGCGGCCCTCATGCTCCATGGCTGGGGAAAGATCCAGCATCCCTTCAACTGGATGGGCCCGGAGGCGACGGTTCCCGGCATCTTGCAGGCGCTCGCGGCGATCTCGGAGTTCGGCGGCGGGCTGGCCTGGATCCTTGGGCTGCTGACCCCGCTGGCGTCGCTCGGCATCGCGATCACCATGGCCGTCGCCTTCAGCTTCCATACGTTCGTGTTGCACGACCCGTTCGTGGCCGGAGGTCCCGGGCAGGGAGCCTCCGAGCCGGCAGCGCTCTACCTGATGGTCGCCCTGGTGCTGATGACGATCGGACCCGGCCGCTTCTCCGCCGACCGCCAGATCTTCGGACCGCGCTGAGGTCCCGGCGAGGGAATCGAGAGTGAAGTCTCCCGGGCCGCCAGCCGGCCGCCCGGGAGAGGCAAGCGGATCGTTACTTCTTCTTCCAGTCGGCGACGCTCTTCTCCAGGTCCGCGACCTGCTGCGGCTGGGGAGGCGTCGTCGCGGTCTTGGCCGCGGCCAGGGCCTTCTCGCCCCAGGCTGCCGCGCCCTTGAAGTCGTTCTGCTTCGCCAGGAGCAGGGCCTTGGCGCGCTGCGTGGCGAAGTTCGCGTCGAGGGCGACCGCGGCGTCGAGCCAGCGCGAGGCGTCGTCGAGGCAGGTGTTGGCCTGGACGCACCAGTTGGCCGCCTGCACGAAGCTCTGCCAGCGCAAGCCGTCCTTCACCCCGGCGACCGCGAGCTTGGGGGTGTCCGCCTCGACGGTGAAGGGGACCGCGATCTTCTCCCAGTGGAGGACGACCTTGGCCGAGTTGTCGGTGACGTCCTCGAAGTCGAAGGCCAGGCGCTCACGGTGCTCGGCGGGCATGGGCTTCACGGTCGCGCGCAGCGCATCGTTCTCCGGCTTGTAGTTGTAGGCGCCCCACTGCTCGGCGTCCTTGCTGAGGATGAGCGTCCACTGGTCGGCGGTCGGAATCGTCTGGATTCCATAGGTGCCGGCCGGCAGCTCGTGCCCCTCGACCTTCACGGCGGTGCTGAAGGTGATGGTGGTGTTCTCGTTGGCGCCGGTGCGCCAGACCTCGCCGTAGGGCACCAGCTCACCCCAGACCTTGCGGTCCTTGACCCCGGGGCGGCTGTAGTGGATGGTCACCTCGGTGACGCCGATCGTCTGCGACACGCTGGCGGCCGGGCTCGGCCGCGGCAGTTTGGGTTGCTGGGCCAGGGCCGCGGTCGCCGCGAGGTGCAGCGCCAGCAGGCCGACGGCCGGAGCGATGGCGCGAAGGGAAAGCCTCTTCATACGTCGTCCTCCTCTTGTCTGTTCGAATGGGTACAGCCGGTGTACAGCGGGCCGCAATCTACCACGGTAACTGATCCCATTCCCCCTCTCCCCCCAGACCGGGGGAGAGGGAGCCACCCGTTTCCCGTCAGCTTCCGGGTGAGCGCCCGTATCCGCCGTCCGCGCCGACCGGGCAGCCCTTGCGCGCCTCGGCCCGCCGGGCGGAGGCTTCGGCCTCGCTCTTCGCGCGTCCGGCGTCCCAGGCTCCGGCCGGCTCGACCCAGCCCGTCAGGTTGCGGGTCACCAGGTCGGCCAGGAACCGGAGGTGGTCGGGCCGGTCGTTCAGGGCCGGGATGTAGCGGTAGCTCTCGCCGCCGGCATGGAGGAAGATCTCGCGGTTCATGCCGTCGATCTCCTCGATCGTCTCCAGGCAGTCCGCCGAGAAGCCGGGGCAGATCACGTCCAGGCTGCGGACGCCGGCCTTCGCCATCCCCTTCATGGTGTCCTCGGTGTAGGGCTTGAGCCACTCCGCCTTGCCGAACAGCGACTGGAAGGTGACCTCGTAGCGCTCCTTCGGCAGCCCTAACTCTTCGGCGACGAGCCGGGCGGTCTTGTGGCAGTTGCAGAAGTAGGGGTCGCCCGCCTCGAAATAGCTCTGCGGGATGCCGTGGAACGAGAACAGCAGCTTCTCGGACGGTGGGCCGGCCGCCCAGGCGTCGCGGAGGCTCGCGGCGAGCGCCCGGATGTAGCCGGGCTCGTCGTGGTAGTGCTGGACGACCCGCAGCTCCGGCACCCAGCGCCAGCGGGTCAGCTCGGCGGCCACCGCGTCGAAGGTGGAGCCGCAGGTGACGGCCGCGTACTGGGGATAGAGCGGCAGGACCAGCACGCGGCGGCAGCCCTTCCCGGCCAGCTCCTTGAGCGCCGCCGGGACCGACGGGTTGCCGTAGCGCATGCCGAGCGCCACGTGGACCGGCGTGCCGATCTCCCGCCGCAGGATCTCGGCGAGCGCCGCGGTCTGGCGCACGCTGTTGACGAGGAGCGGCGAGCCCTCCGGCGTCCAGACCTTCTTATAGAGCTCGGCCGATTTCTTCGGCCGGGTCGGGAGGATCGCCAGGTTGAGGACCAGCCACCACGACCAGCGGGGCAGCTCGATGACGCGCGGGTCCCATAGGAACTCGCGCAGGTAGCGGCGGAGCGCGGGGGCGTCCGGCGCGTCGGGCGTCCCCAGGTTGGACAGGAGGACGCCCACGGCCGGGATCTCCGTGTGGGAGAAGCCGGAAGGACTTTCGGGTTGGCCAAAATAGCGTGGCATGTCGCGGAGAGTCTACCTCAGGCCTCTAACGGGCCTGTTCCAAGGCTTCCAGGAAGGAGACAATCTCGCGATACAGCTTGTCAAAGGAGGAGGCTCGGCGGGCAAGCTTCAAGTCGAAGATGGCTGTAAGAGCGGCTTGGTCAAGAGTCTCGACATATCTCTTGCCGGGCCCCATATGGGCAGACATCCATTCCTTCGCCCCTCGAATCGATTCCGGATCCTCTGGACTCGCCAAACTCGAGCTCAAACCGCGCCTGCCTCGCAAGGACTCGGCAGCAGCAAGAAACCACGCTTCAAACTCCCTCTGTGCCAGAACCACACTCACCGTGAGGTCCGGCCGGACTTGGCGGGCACGGGAGAGCAGGACGGGACCAAGACTGGCCGGACACTCGTCATCACTGTCCATGAGGAGAAGAATGGCTCCTTGAGTGCCCGCTCTTCGGCCAGCCAGCTCTACTGCTCTCTCCAACTCTCGGGATCTGGAGTCAGTTGGTTGAGGCGGAGCAATTCACCTGGCGTATAGAGCCGATCACGGAGAGCTGATCTGCCGACCTCATCCAACGCGCCGATCCTGGTGAGGCCGCCATCGGCGATCACCGCCAGAATCGACTCGGCGAGGATCTGATCGTCATCCAAAAGGTCCGGGCTGTGGCTCGTAACCAGGATCTGGGTTCGCTGGCTCGCGTCACGGAGCGCGTCGAGAAGAACTCCCGCAGCGGCGGGATGAAGCGCAACCTCCGGCTCTTCAATAGCCACCAGCGGAACTTTCGGCCGATTACCATTCGAGGACTGAAATAGAGCCACGAGGATGCCAAGGGCTCGCAGGGTGCCCTCGGACATGTTGGCGGCGAGAAAGCGCCAAGGCTTTTTGGATCCCTCCGCTTGCTGCCTGAACTCCAGGGTCTCTTTCGAACCGATAGCCTTGGCAGAAACGCCCTGAATGCCGGGTACCACTTTTCCGAGGTACTCTTCGACTCGGCACTTCATCTCGGGCGAGCGGGATTCGAGCTGGCCCAGGACGCTAGCGATGTTGCTGCCGTCCCTCGCGAGTAAATCTCCAGCATCCGGAGGCTGAAGGTCTCGAATCTCATCTGGGTTCAGGCTGTAGAATCCCATATTCGACAGCGCCTCATAGAGAGGACGGAACTCCGGTAATCCCGAAGCATTGACGAGATACAGCCGATCCCCTGACGCAGCAGGCGCCACCTGCGAGCTGATCTTCGTCACCCGCCCTTCGCTCACGGAGTATTCGATCGGAGGAGAGAGGGTTTCGGGCCCCAGGATCGAGCACTCTTCTTTCTGCACAACGAAGCCGCCACCTTTGAAAGCCCCAACTCGGAACGCGTAATAACCTCGTTGACCCGATGGCAGCGCGAACTCCAGCCGGATTCCGAAATGAGTTGGATGCCCTCCAGAGCGGAGCCGCACTTCGTTGATGCCACCCCGATCCCGGATCGCATGATCCAAGGAAGATCTTAGCGAGTCCGCGACAAACTGCAGGGAATCAAGGAAGTTGCTCTTCCCTGACCCGTTCGCTCCCACGAGAAAGTTAAGAGGGCCGAGAGAGACATCGCATCGAGCGACACTCTTGTAGTTCTCCAGGTTGACCCTGGTGAGAAATGTTGAATCGTTCTTCATTCCGAGACCCCAAGCCCGAGAGGCGCATTCTGACACACTGCCCCAGGCTTCCCGGGCGGCTTTGAGGCGAAAGTTGTAAGGCCTTTGTCAGCCGAGCAGGCCGAAGACCTCCGAGACCTGGTCCCAGCCCACCCTCATCAGGAAGGTGTTGTTGCGGCCGTAGGACTTGATCCCGAGGATGTAGAAGCCGGGCTCTGGATTGGTCAGGGTCTCGGCGCCGTGGCTGGTCTGGGTCAGGCAGTCGCCGCCCGCCGCGCCGAGCAGCGCCGCCGAGAGCTTCATCGGTCCGCAGGTGGCGTAGCACTCGTGGACCTGGAGCTGGCGGTACATCTGATTGTCGCCGACGAAGCCGGTGAGGGAGAGGACGCGGTCCACCGTTACCTGGTCGACAACTGCCCGCTCCGACTCCGAACCCTGGCGGATAGTGACCTGGATCTTCCCGTTCGGCCGGGAAAGCTCCTCGACGGCGGCCCCCTTCCGGATTTCGACGGCGGGCGAGCTTCCGGCGGCCAGCTCCCGGGCGGCGGCGGCGAGGCGCGCGCGCTCGGGCAGCGGGTCCCCGTCTTGGGAGCCCCAGTCCGGCTCCTCGGCGCGCAGCACCCAGACGACTCGCGTGCCCGGCGAGCTCTCGGCGAGGGCGGCCAGCTCCCGGGCGGCGGTCTGCGCCGAGTGGCCGGAGCCGGCGAGCAGCACCGTCTTGCCGGCCCAATCTGCGGCGTCCCTGCCGAAGTCCGGGATCTGCCGGCGGATCTCTCCGTCGAGCGCGCGCTCGCCCGGCGCGGCGATGCCGGCGTCTCCCAGACGATTGGGATTGCCATAGGTTCCGGTGGCGTCGATCACCACGTCGGCGGTCTCGGTCCACTCCCGCGTTCCATCGGTCAGAACGAGCCGGAACGGCCGGTGCGCGCGCTCGTTGTTGGCGATCTCCTCGTGCTTGAGAAGCCCTTCCCTGCCGACGTCCAGCACCCGGGTGCCGAGTCGCAGGTTGGGCGCGATCGCGGGCAGCGCGGCGAGCGGCTCGAGGAGGCGCTCGGCCAGCTCGTCGCCGGTCGGGCATTCGGAGCCGGACGGCGCCTCCGCCAGGTGCCGGCGCATGCGCGGCGAGACGTTGAGGTCCCAGGGCGTGAACAGCTGGACGTGGCCCCAGGCGCGGACGTTGCCGCCCACCGTGGGCGCGGCCTCGTAGATCGTGAACGGGTGGTTCGCCTCGGCGGCGGCCAGGGCTGCCTCCAGCCCGACGGGTCCGGCTCCCAGGATCGCGATGCGGGTCTTGCTCATCGTTCGTATCTCCTCAACATCCTCAGAAGCGCGTCTCAAAATCGGGAACCCGCACGCTCGCGGGCGGGCAGAATCTCCAGGCAGGTGGCCCACCATCCGGTCAGCACGGTTTCGACGAACTCCTCGGGCAGCGACTCGCGGCGCATCTCGGCGGCCAGCGACGGGTGGTCGTAGACGAGCGGGAGCAACTCGACGCCCAGTGGAGCTCCCTCTCCCCGGTCCTCCAGCATCGCATACCAGACGTGCGTCGACCCGTCGTTGGCCGGCCGGCCGATGACGCCCACGTTGACCGCGTCCCGGCCCGAGGGCAGGCGCCGGTGCCAGTGCAGCCCGGTGTGAGTGCAGAGGATGCCGTCGCAGCCGCTCTGGTCGAGCAGCAGCTCCAGGAACGGCACCGGCGAGGTGCTCCGGAACAGGAACTCGTTGATCCGCCGCGGCGAGCCGTGGACCAGTAGCAGCTCCCGGTTTCCGACCCGCACCCGGCGCCGCCGCGGTAGCGTGCCCATCCAGGCCTTGAAGCCCGGCGAGCAGCGGCTCTCGGTGTAGCGGTACGAGATCTCCGCGAAGTGGTTGTCCCGCGGATCGGTGTAGCCGCAGTTGCAGTCCTCGCGGCCGGAGGCCAGCGACTCCTCATAGTTCCCCTGGATGGAGAGGACGCGGCCCTGGTCGAGCAGCGGCCGGACCTTCTCCGGGTTCGGACCGAAGGCGCCCAGGTCGCCCAGGCAGTAGACGGCCTCGGCGCCGCGCCGCGCCGCGTCCTCTAGTAAGGCCGCGAGCGCGTAGTGATTGCTGTAGACGCCGCCGAAGACCGCGATCCGCGAGTACGGCCCTTCGACCGGGGTCGGGTCGGGGATCGGATGGCTCCACCCATCGAGAGCGGCCTCGCGCTCGGCGGCCGTCAGCGCCCGGCCCGCTTCGGCGGCGGCCCGGCGGAACTCGTCGAGCGGGACCAGCCGTTCGCCCCAGGTGGCGAGGCCGCGGTGGCGGTTGAGAGGATGGGCCAGCTTGCTCATGTCCTGCAGCTCACGCCGTAGACATGGCACGTCCAGCAGGCGGGGTGCTCCAGTGGAAAGCTCCCCAGCGTGTCGGCCAGGGTCTCGCCCATCCGCGCGGACGGCTCGTTGACCAGGATCGGGCAGACCCAGACGCCCTGGTCCGTGACCATCCGGCAGGAGCTGCACTGGAGGTGATCCCAGGCGCCGGAGCCGGCGGGCACGTCTCCCTCATGCAGCCGCTGCCAGCCTTCGTAGGCGCCGCCGCGCCCGGCCTCGGCGCCGATCTGGAACACGGGCAGAATCTTGAGCCGGGGGCGGTCGATGCCGAGCGCTCTCAGAAGATCGAAGAACCGCGCCTTGCCCTGGTCGGTGCCTGCCTCGCGGCAGACCTCGGTCACGGTGATGACCGGATTGATCCCGGCCTCGGACAGGTTCTTCACGCCCTGCAGGATGCGCGTGAACGTCCCTTCGCCCCGGATCGGATCGTTCGTCGCCGCGTCGTAGCCGTCCAGGGAGACCCGGAAGTCGAGCGAATAGTCAGACCGTCCTTCCATCTCCTTGAGCCGGGCGCAGCGGGCCGGGTCGAGAAGGAGCCCGTTGGTCAGCACCGTGGCGGGCCCCACTGCCAGGGTGGCCTCCAGGATCGCCTCCATGTCCGGATTCAGGAACGGCTCGCCGCCCGTGAAGTAGTGCTCGCGGACACCCAGCCGGGCCCCTTCCTTCAGATAGGGCTCGACTTCGCCCAGGCCCAGGAATTCGTGGGTGTGGTTCGTGGGCGAGCAGGAGATGAAGCAGTGGGTGCAGGCGAGATTGCAGACCGTGCCGCCCACCTGGAACCAGAGGGTGTCGAGAGATAGGAGCGGAACCCGGGGTGCCTCGGCCTGCATACGTCGAAAGACTATACGCCGGGCGATCCGGTTCGGATCTCCCTCCGGTCCTTGCGTTATGATCGGGCTCCCTTGAGACGCTTTCTACTCCTTTCGATCCCTCTTCTGATCATCACCATGGGGCTGTTCCAGTTCGGTCTGGAGATGCTCCATCTGCAGGCCGGCCCCGTCGGCGGGCCGCCTCTTCCCGGCTCGATCCGGCTGGCCACCTGGGCGCTGGAGGCGCTGTCGCTCTCCGCGCTGTTCCTGCTCGTCCACGGCCGGGGATGGGGCTGGGTGTCGGGCCTGCTGACCGGCTGGATCGCCTGGGTCTTCCGCGGTCCGCTGCTGGTCCTGGCGGTCGCCGGCTACTCCAGCCTGTCGCCCGGACCCTGGTGGTCGCTGGCCTTCCGCTGGTGGATCCTCTATTCCGTCTGCGGTGTGTTGCTAGGTCTTGTCTCAGCGCTGGCCAACCCGAACGAAGAAGAGGACACCTCCACTCCGTGAAGATCGCAGGGGTCGGTCGCGCGCTGCCGCCTCACTACTACGATCAGCCGACCCTCCTGGCGGCTCTTCAGCGGCGATGGGCCGGCCAGTTCTTCAATCCGGAGCGCCTCGAACGCCTCCACCGCAACGTCCTGGTCGGCGGCCGGCACTTGGCGCTGCCGCTGGAGGAATACGAGGGCCTCACCACCTGGGGCAAGGCCAACGACGCCTGGATCCGCGTGGCCCAGGAGGTCGGCGCCGAGGCGGTGCTCGACGGTCTCGCCCGCGCGGGCCTCTCCACGGACGACATCGCCGCGCTGATCTTCGTCACCGTGACCGGCGTCGCCACCCCGTCGATCGACGCCCGGCTCATGAACCGGCTGCGGCTCAACCCCGGGGTGAAGCGGATGCCCATCTTCGGGCTCGGCTGCGTGGCGGGCGCCGCCGGGATCTCCCGCGCCGCCGACTACGTCCGCGCCTTTCCGGACCAGGTGGCCGTGCTGCTCTCGGTCGAGCTGTGCTCGCTCACGCTTCAGGCCGAGGATCTTTCGATCCCCAATCTGATCGCCACGGGTCTCTTCGGCGACGGCGCCGCGGCCGTCATGGTGGTGGGGGACAACCGCGAATCGGACGGCCCCGAGATCGTGGCCACGCGCTCGATCTTCTACCCGGACTCCGAGGGGGTCATGGGCTGGAGCATCTCCGAGAGCGGCTTCGGGATCATCCTCTCCGCGGATGTCCCCGAGGTCGTGCGCGAGTTCCTGCGCCGCGACGTGGACGCCTTCCTCGCCGACCACGGCCTGGAGCGCAAGGACATCGCGTCCTGGATCTGCCACCCCGGCGGCCCCAAGGTGCTCGAAGCCATGCAGGAGGCGCTGGAGCTGCCGGACGGCGCGCTCGACGTGACCTGGCGCAGTCTCCAGGAGGTCGGCAATCTCTCCTCCACGTCCGTTCTACTGGTTCTCGCCGAGACCCTCGAAAACCATCGGCCGCCACCCGGAAGCTGGGGGCTGATCACGGCGATGGGACCGGGATTCTGCTCGGAGCTGGTGCTGCTGCGGTGGTGAGATCCGGCTGATGACGGTCTTCGGCGCCGACTCCCGCGTCCTGTTCACCGCCCTGGTGCTGGCCGCTGCGGCGGGGCGCCTGCTGGAGCTGCGAGTCGCCAGGCGCAATCTCCGGACCCTGACCGCCCGCGGCGGTTTCGAGGTCTCCCCGGGCCATTACCCCTGGATGGTCACCCTCCACACGGCGTGGCTCGCGGCGTGCCTGGCGGAGGTCTGGCTTCTCGACCGGCCCTTCTTGCCCTGGCTCGGCTGGATCGCCCTGGCCGTCTTCCTCGGCTCGTTCTGTCTCCGGATCTGGGTGATCTCCACGCTCGGCGAGCGCTGGACGACCCGCATCGTCTGCCTGCCGGGCGCGGCGCCGGTCACGGGCGGCCCCTATCGGTGGCTGCGGCACCCGAACTACACCGCGGTGATCCTCGAAATCGCGTCGCTCCCCCTCGTCCACACGGCCTGGCTGACCTACCTGGTATTCAGCTTGCTTGATGCAATCTTGCTGCGGGTCCGCATCCAGGCCGAGGAAGAGGCGCTCCGGCGCCTGTCCGGATATGAAGAGGCCTTCGATGGTCGGCCCCGCCTGGTTCCAGGGGGACAATCTCCAGGGGGACAATTTCCGGGAGGACGATGAGCGACGCGATCATTCTTGAAGGGATAGCGCTGGTGGCCCAGGAGCACCTCGGATGGGAAGGCCCCGTCACGTCCGAGATGCGCCTCGTGGAGGATCTGCGGCTCGACTCGGTCCGGCTGCTGACCCTGGCCGCTCAGGTCGAGAACCGCTTCCGTGTCTTCCTCGACGAGGCGGATGAGCTGGCCATCGAGACGGTGGGCGATCTGGTCGCCATCGTCCGGAGGAAGCTCGGTGGCTGATCCCCTGATTTCCGGTCCCCCGATCTCCTCGGGAACCCTGATCGACTACCTGGAGCAGGCCGGCCGCCAGCCCGACGGCGGCGTGCGCTTCGTGGACCGGTCCGAGCAGACCACCTGGTACAGCTTCGCCCAGGTCCGGGAGCGCGCCCTCGGCGTCTGTGCCGGGCTGCGGAGTCTCGGCGTCACCCGCGGCGACCGGGTGGCGGTGGTCTTCCCGACCGGGATCGGGTTTTTCGACGCCTTCTTCGGCACCCTTCTGGCCGGCGCCGTTCCGGTGCCGCTCTATCCCCCGGTCCGCCTGGGACGGATGGAGGAGTATCTCGGCCGCACCACCCGCATGCTGGAGGTCACCGGCGCGCGGCTCGTGCTTGCCGACTCCCGGGTCCGCCGCATCCTGGGCAAGGCCGTGGCCGCGGCGCGCCCCGCACTCGGCTGCCGCACGGTCGAGGAGATTCGCGGTCCTGAGGGAGGTGCCGGAGACTCCTTCGATGAGATCACTCGGCCCGATCCGTCCGACCTCGGGCTGGTCCAGTTCTCGTCCGGCACCACGGTCGATCCCAAGCCCGTGGCTCTGAGCCACCGCGCCCTCGTCGCCCAGACCGAGATCATCAAGAGCTTCTGGCGCGACGAGCCGGGGTTCCGGCACAGCGGCGTGTCGTGGCTGCCGCTCTACCACGACATGGGCTTGATCGGCTGTGTCCTCCCCTCGCTGGCCCGCGACTCGGCCCTCACGCTGATCGGACCGGAGGTCTTCGTGGCGCGGCCGGCGATCTGGCTCCGGTCCCTCTCCCGTTGGAAGGCCTCGGTCTCGCCGGCGCCGAACTTCGCCTACAGCCTGTGTCTGAACCGGGTCTCCGACGCCGACATGGCGGGCGTCGACCTCTCCGGCTGGCGTCACGCGCTGACCGGCGCCGAGGCCGTGGCGCCTTCGGTCGCGCGGGCCTTCTGCGACCGATTCGCTCGCTGGGGCTTCCGGCCCGAGGCGCTCGCCCCGGTCTATGGTCTCTCGGAAGCTGCGCTCGCCGTCACCTTCTCGGATCTGTCGGATCCGTTCCACAGCGTGCAGGTGGACCGCGAGGATCTCGCCCGCGACGGCGTGGCCCGGGAGACGGACGACGGCCGGGAGATCGTCTCGGTCGGGCGGCCCGTGCCCGGGTTCCGGCTGGAGATCCGGGACCGTGACGGCCAGATCCTGCCGCCGGACCGGGTGGGACGGCTCTGGATCGAAGGGCCTTCTCTCATGGACGGCTACCTCGGAGCTCCCGAGGCCACGGCCTGCGCGTTGCGCGATGGCTGGCTCGACACCGGCGATCTCGGCTTTCTGCACGGCGGCGAGCTCTACCTGACCGGCCGCGCCAAGGACGTGGTGATCCTCCGCGGCCGCAACTACGCGCCGGACGAGATCGAGCGCGCCGTCGAGGGTCTGCCGGGAGTCCGGGCCGGCTGCGTTGCCGCCGCGAGTTGGCTCCCCGAGAACGCGGACGGCGAGCGCCTCGTCCTCTTCGTGGAGGCCGCGCGCCACGCCACTCCGCTCCAGGCCCAGGCGCTGCCCGCGGCCTGCCGCAGGGCCGTGCTCGCCGGAGCCGGCCTGGACGCCGACGAGGTCGTGGTGCTGGCCCCGGGAACGCTCCCCCGCACCTCCTCCGGCAAGCTCCGCCGGCAGGAGACGCTCCGCCTCTGGCTCGCTGGCGAGCTGGTCCCCCCCGCGCCGGTCACCCCCCTCCGGCTGGCGGGCACCATGGCGCGGTCGGGTCTGGCCTACGCGCGGCTTAGGTGGAGCCGGAATGGGTGATTTTCTGCCTGGTCCGAGGGACCTCCTCGTCGTCGGCGGCGGTCCGGCCGGTCTCGCCACGGCGATCCGCGCCCGTCTCTCCGGCCTGAACGCCACCGTCCTCGACCGCTTCCGGCCGCCCATCGACAAGGCCTGCGGCGAGGGCCTGATGCCCGACGCCGTGGCGCTTCTGCGGGAGATCGGCGTCGAGCCGCCCGGCTCGCCGATCCGCGGCATCCGCTACGTCGACGGCGGCCTGATGGCCGAGGCCTCGTTTCCGCAGTCCGGCGGTCTCGGCGTCCGGCGTTCCGCGCTCCACGAAACGCTGGTCCGGCGCGCTGAAGAGACCGGCGTCGAACTCCTGTGGGGCGTCTCGGCCCAGGGCCTGGACAGTGACCGCGTCGTGGGCGTCGTCACGGACCAGGGAACCCTCCGCGCTCGCTGGGTCGTCGGCGCCGACGGCCTTCTTTCCCATGTAAGAGGTTGGGCGGGCCTCGACGCCGGCCCCGGGCCGCTCCGCCGTTTCGGGGTCCGCCGCCACGTCGCCCTGCCGCCCTGGACCGACCATGTGGAAGTCCACTGGGGACCGGGCTGCGAGGCCTACGTCACCCCGGTGGGACCGGACGAGATCGGAGTCGCCTTCCTCTGGAGCGTTTCGCAAGGCGGCAAGATGGGCTTCGACGAACTGCTCGGCCGCTTTCCCGTCCTCCGGGAACGGCTCGCCGGAGCGCCGTCCTCTTCCAAGGACCGCGGCGCCGGTCCCTTCCAGCAGAGGGCGAAAGGCGTCGTCCGCGGCAACCTCGCCCTCGTCGGAGACGCCGCCGGATATCTGGATGCCATCACCGGAGAAGGCCTCGCCGTGGCCCTCCACCAGTCCGCCGCCGTGGTCGAAGCCATGCTGGCCGGCAACCTGGCGCTCTACACCAAGGCTCACCGCCGGATCGGCCGCCTGCCGGACTTCATGACCTCCATGGTCCTCGCCCTGGAGCGCCGCCCCCTCCTCCGCCGCCGAGCCCTCCGAGCCCTGGCCGCCGAGCCCGCCCTCTTCTCCCGCCTCCTCGGCATCCACGGCCGCACCCTCCCGCCGAGCCGTTTCGGGCTCGACGGAGCGCTCCGGCTGGCGTGGCGGCTCGCCGTTGCCTGACCCCGGAATGCCCCGCTGACCCCCGCTGTTCCCTGAACGGCCGTACAATGGTCCGTTCGTCATGAAGAAATCGAAGCCACAAGTCCACGACTGGTCCCCGTTCCGCGCCGACGAGCGCATGGTCGAGCGGTTCTCGCCGCACGGCACGTACCGTCTCGCCCTGGCGTACGCGAACACGTACCACGTGGCAATGTCCAGCCTGGCGTTCCAGCGCGTCTATGAGCTGGTCCACCGCCGGGACGAGTGGAGCTGCGAGCGCTTCTACACCGACGGCCAGGGCATGCCGCTCTCCGTCGAGGCCGACCGGCCGATCGACGAATTCGGCTGCATCTGCTTTTCGGTCTCCTTCGAGCAGGACTACGTGAACCTGCTCCAGATGCTCGACCGGGCGCGCATCCCGCTGCGCCGGTCCGACCGCCGGCCGTGGGACCCGGTGATCGTCATGGGCGGCTCGTGCGCCTCGATCAACCCTCTCCCGATGTCCGAGTTCGTCGACGTCTTCGCGATCGGCGCGGCCGAGAACTGCCTGCCGCCGATGCTCGCCGCGCTGGAAGAAGAGGACGGCCCCAACGCCCGCGAGGCGGTGATCGAGCGGCTCGCGTCGCAGGACGGCTTCTACGTCCCCGCGTTCCACCACCCCGAAGAGGACGAGGGCGGCCTGCCCAAGCTCAACAAGCTGGAGCTGACCGAGGCGCAGATGAAGTCGCCCGGCCATCTGCCGACCACCTCGGTCGTGACGCCGCGGACCGAGTTCTCCGAGAAGTTCCTGATCGAGATGTCCCGCGGCTGCCCCGAGAAGTGCAAGTACTGCTGGGCAACGTTCGGCATGGGCCGCTTCCGCTGGCACCCCACCGAGTACATCCTCGCGGCCCTGGAGCGCGCGCGGCCGGTGACCAACCAGCTCGGCTTCGTGGCCACGGCCGTGGGCGACCATCCGGACATCGAGACCATCCTGCGCGACGCCACCGCGCTCGGCTTCCGCACCTCGCTCTCCTCGATCCGCATCCCGGCGGTGACCGAGGGCGTGCTCGCCTCCATGCACGCCTCGGGCGACCGCAGCATCACGCTGGCGCCCGAGACCGGCACGGACGAGCTGCGCATCAAGATGGGCAAGCCCCTCAGCAACGAGTTCCTGCTCCAGAAGATCCGCCTGATCTTCCGCCACGGCTTCACCAGCCTGAAGCTCTACTTCATCGTCGGTCTGCCGGGCGAGACCCTGGAGGACGTCCAGGGGATCGCGGAGCTCGGCGCGAGGGCGAAGGCCGTGATGATGGAGGAGCTGGTGCCGAAGGGCATCGTGGGCCACATTCACCTCGGCGTGAGCGTGCTCGTGCCGAAGCCCTACACCCCGTGGCAGCGCGAGCCCATGGACGACGAACGCAGCCTCAAGGAGAAGATCAGCGTCCTCAACAAGCTGGTCTCCAAGATGCCGAACGTCTCGCTCGGCTCGGTCTCGATCCGCGAAGCGGTCTGGCAGACCTACATCAGCAAGGCCGGCAGCGACGCCGCCGACGCCCTGGAAGCCGCCGCGCGGGGCGAGAACCTGAGCGCGCTCCTCCGCCGCTTCGAGCCGCAGATCCGCCCCGAAGTCTTCCGTCCCACCGAGGGCGACCTCCGCTGGCACTTCATGCGCCAGGCGAACTGACCGCAAGGGTCGGTCGATCCCCTCCGGCCCTTGACTGGGACCGCCGGCGTCCCGCCGGCAGCAACCCAAAGCTGGTGTGTGGCCGGCGGGCCGCCGGCGGTCCCAGTGGGGGGCGATCCCGCTTTCGGCCTTTGACTCTGGAGGGCTGCGATCCGCTTACCGCAAGACCCTTCAGCCCTTCGGCTGGCCTCGACTCTAAAAGGGGATCACAGACCAGGCGCCGAGGCGCTCCTTGGCGTCGAGGATGGCGGCGTGCGTGGTCTCGGGGACGCGGAGACGGACGCGGCCGTCGAGCAGGACCGAGGAGACAACCCGGGCGCCGGGACCGCCGTCCTGAATCCGTTCCCAGGGGACACGGATCGGTTTGTGGAACGGGAAGATCCGCGGGATGCGGAGCGAGAGGCCGGCGGGGCTGGCCCGCAAGGTGAGCAGCCCGCCCCGGTACGACACCAACCCGATCATCGCCCACCACGCTGTCGGCAGCTCCTCGCCTTCGTCCGCTGCCGCGCGGTCGACGCGAAACGCCGACAGGGTGCGATATCCGCTGGCGGTGGCGAGGATCGCGCAGACGAAACACCAGATTGCCGGTCCCATCACCGCGAACGCGAGCACCGGGATGAGCCAGAGGAGCAGGTTGGGAGTCGTTTCCATTCGGGAAATCCTAGCATTCTCCTTCATGGGCGCACCTCGACGGCACGGGTTCTCCCGGCTTCAAAGAAGCTTTCCCGGCTCTAAATAAGGTTATCCCGCGCCAAAGAAGGTTCTCCCGCCCCGGATAACCTTATCCGCCGCCGGGAGATCCTTATCGGCGCCGGGATAACCTTATCGGTGCCGGGAGAGCCTTATCGGTGCCAGGACAACCTTATCGGTGGCGGGATAACTTTATCCGCCACGGGAGAGCCTTATCGGCCGCGGGATAACCTTATCCGCCACGGGATAACCTTATCCGCCGGCGGATAACGTTCTCTGCCGCGGGAGAACCTTTCCCGACGACCGGGAAACCTTCGTGGCCGCGGGAGAACCTGAAACCGCGCGCGATCCTCCTCCGTAGTTCGGGACTGGAGGTGAACGAACCATGTTCGAGCTCGCAGCGCTGTTCCTGATCCTGGGCGCGGTCGTGGTGGGCTTCTGCCTGCTGGGCCTGCTGTTCAAGGTGGTGTTCGAGATCGCCCTGATTCCTCTCGTCCTGGTGGGCGCGGCGATCAAGGTGGTCCTGGTGGCGGTGGCCTGCGTGGCGGGGCTGGTGGTCGCCGTCGTGGTCGGGCCGGTCCTGCTGGTTCTCGCCAGCCTATTCCTGGCCCCCTTGCTGGTGGTCGGCGGTCTCGCCTGGGCGGGGCTGAGCCTTATTGCAGCCTAGCTGCGGCGGATCTCGCCCGCCACGACTCCCTCGAACTCGAGGATGTAGTCGGCGCCGAACGCCCGCGACGGCGTCCAGGCTCCGGGCCGGATTCCGGACCGCTCGGGGTTCGCGGCGCGCTCGGCGCTCTCGACCGCGGTCACGGCCGTCAGGTGATAGGCCTCGGGCGTGATCAGCGTGCTGGTCACGACGTGACCGGCGGCGTTCCTGACCTCCCCCCACAGCTCGACTTTCGAGGTTTGCCGGATCTCCTCGGACGGCCCGGTCACCCGCTTGTCCACCTGCCGCTGGAGGAACCGCTTGATCGGCTTCCAGGCGAGGAGGGGTATGAACGGGGCGATCCGGCGCATCTTGCGGATCTGTCTCGGCGGCGTGCCGGTGTAGACGCGGATGTTCGGAATCCCGGTGGACCACCAGGCGGTCGAAACGTCGCCCCAGGGGATGGTCATGGCCCAGCGCCGGCCGCCGGGGAACTCGATCTCCCGGGAGTCGTAGGCGATCGGCACGGGCACGATCTTGCCGTCGCGGCGCAGGGCGCCGGTCGCGGGGAGGCTCTCGATCATGGTCTTCAGGGTGCCGCGGCTGATCGCGCCGCGGGTCGACGCGAACGCGAGCGTCAGCTCGGTGGCGTCCGGCAGCGCCTTGGCGAGGCGGGCGGCGAGGCAGTCCGAAGGGACGACGTCGAAACCCACGCCCGGCAGCAGGGCGATCCCGGCCTTCTCCGCCTTGCCGCTCAGGGCCAGCACCTTCTCGAACACGGAGATCTCGCCGGTGATATCCAGATAGGAGGCGCGGGTGTCGAAGCAGGCCTCCACCATCGGCCGGCTGGTGCGCACGAACGGGCCGGCGCAGTGGAGGACGGCCGCCATGCCCTCGATCCCCTTGCGGAGCGCGGCCGGATCGTCGAGGCCGAACGCCCGATGTTCGAGACCCAGCTCCGCGGCCAGCGCGCCGATCGTGGCGGCGTTGCGGCCGGCGAGGATCGGCTTCAAGCCGCGCCGGGCGGCCTCGCGGGCGGCCAGCTCGCCGGTATAACCATTCGCACCATAAATTATCCAGGGTTTGATCCCATCCCCCCTCTCCCCAACCCTCTCCCCCGTGCCGGGGGAGAGGGAGCTTTCATTCGCCATGGAGCGCCTCTCTCGCGGCGATCACGATGCGCCGCGCTTCTTCAGGTGTGGCCGCCAGCGCGGTCAGGTGGCCCATCTTCCGGCCGGGCCGGGCCACGGCCTTTCCATAGAGGTGCAGCTTGACCTCGGGGTACCGGCAGGCCGCGGCCCAGTCGGGCTCGCCCTCGCTCCAGAGATCCCCAAGAAGATTCGCCATGGCCGCGGGCCGCAGCCGCTCCGTCGAGCCGAGCGGCAGGCCGCAGATGGCCCGGAGCTGCTGCTCGAACTGGCTGGTGACGCAGGCGTCGAAGGTCAAATGGCCGGAGTTGTGCGGCCGCGGCGCCAGCTCGTTGACGAGCAGCCGGCCGTCCCGGGTCAGGAACATCTCGACGCAGAGGACGCCGACCACATCGAGGGCTTCCAGGATTCCCCGGGCGATCTCGACCGCGTCCCGCTCCACCTGGGGGGAGACCGGTGCCGGAGACACGGTGACATCCAGGATGTGGTCGCGGTGATCGTTCGCAAGGACGCCGAAGTGCGCGAAGGCGCCGTCGAGCCCGCGGGCCGCGACCACGGAGACCTCGCGCTCGAAGTCCACGAAGGCTTCGAGCACGGCTTCGTCCGTCCCCAGCGACGCCCAGGCCGCCTCGGCATCCTCCATCCGCGCGATCTTTACCTGGCCTTTGCCGTCGTATCCCCAGCCCGCGGTCTTGAGAACAGCCGGGCATCCGATCCCCGCGAGCGCCTCGCGCAGCTCGGCGGCCGAGCGGGCCGCGGCGAACGGCGGTAGCGGAAACCCGGAGCGGGCGAGGAACCCCTTCTCCCGGAGCCGGTTCTGGGTGACGTGGAGGACCGCGCCTCCGGGCCGGACCGCGGCGTGCTCGGCGGCGGCCTCGGCCGTGGCCGCGGGGACGTTCTCGAACTCGAACGTGACCACGGAGACCCCGCGCGCGAAGTCGCGGACGGCGTCGAGGTCGTCGTACGAGGCGGCCACCTCGCGGTCGGCGACCTGGCCGGTCGGGGTGTCGTAGTCCGGGGAGAAGGTGTGGACCCGGTAGCCCATGCGCCGGGCGGCGATGGCGAACATCCGGCCGAGCTGGCCGCTGCCCAGCACGCCCACGGTCGATCCGGGGAGGATGGGGCCGGGCAGGATGGGACCGCCGAGGGGGGCGGAAATGCCGGGGCGGCTCATCCGGGCAGCGTCTCGTCCAGCACGCGGCGGGTCTGCTCCTCGACGAACCCGCGGAGCTTTTCCCGCAGCCCGGGCCGGGTTCGGGCGAGAAATCGAATCGCGAGGAGGGCGGCGTTGGCCGCGCCGGCCTTGCCGATCGCCATCGTCCCGACGGGGACGCCGGACGGCATCTGGACGATGGAGAGCAGGGAATCGAGACCGTTCAGGGCGTGGCTCTGCACGGGGACGCCGAGCACGGGCAGCAGCGTCTGGGCGGCGACCATCCCGGGCAGGTGGGCGGCGCCTCCGGCCCCGGCGATGACCACCTCGACGCCGCGCTCCTCGGCGGTGCGGGCGAACTCGGCCATCCAGTCCGGGGTGCGGTGAGCCGACACCACGAGGCATTCATGGGGGACATCGAAACGGGAGAGCATTTCGTCCGCATGGCGCATCGTCTCCCAGTCGGACTTGCTTCCCATGACGACGCTGACGAGAGGTCGGTCGGCTGTGCTCATGCGTTCTGGCTCGGTCTGACTCAGACTGATTCGGTCTCGGAGGAGAGAAAAGGGTGGTCCGAATTCAAGCGATCCTGCTGTAGAATCCCGGTGCTTCAGGGATAGCAACGGGGGCGGAGCTTACCATAGCCCCGGCGGCGGCCTCAGCGCCTCGCCGTCACGGGTTTGTCACAGAGAGCTCACAGCCTGTGTGTGATCGCCGAGCCCCCGCTCGCATAGACTCCGTTCCGAAAAACGACGCACTTCCATGGAGGATTTTTTATGGTGCGTATCTCACCTGCCACTCAGACGCAGCGCGGCTGGGCGTGCGTCCTGGCGTTCCTTGCCCTGTTCCTGGGGATGGCGCCTTTCGCTTCGGCTCAGACCGATGTAACCACCAGCCGAATCTCGGGCACCGTGGAGGACGGCGAAAGCGCCCCTCTCCCCGGTGTAACCATTACGGCCTCGAACACGGAAACCGGCCTCCAGGTGGTCGGCGTCACCGACGAGCGCGGCTTCTACCGCCTGCTCAACCTGCCGACCGGCACCTACAGCATCGAGGCCATGCTGGACGGCTTCGCGACGGCGGCGGCGGAGAACGTCCGCCTGATCCTCGGCTCGACCCCGACGCTGAACTTCACGCTGCAGAGCTCGTCGGTGGCCGAGACCATCACCGTCACCAGCGAGTTGCCGGTGGTCGAGGTGACGAACACCGCGACGGGCACGACCATGCAGGCGGAACAGATCTCCGCCCTGCCGGTCGCCGGCCGCGACTTCAAGGGCCTCGTGCTGCTGACCCCCCAGACCCGCCTCGACTCCGAGCGCGGCAACCTGTCGATCTCGGGCCAGCGCGGCATCAACACCAACGTGACGATCGACGGTGTGGACTACAACAACGGCTTCTTCGGCGGCACCGTCGGCGGCGCCGAGGGTCGCGCTCCGCTGTCGATCTCCCAGGAGTCGATCAAGGAATTCACCGTCATCACGAACGGCGCCTCGGTCGAGTTCGGCCGCTCGGGCGGCGGCTTCGTGAACGTCATCACGAAGAGCGGCTCGAACAACCTGCACGGCTCGCTCTTCTACTACAACCAGCCCCAGAGCCTGATCTCCGACTTCGCCAACGGCACCAAGCCGGCGGACCAGGAGAAGGAGCAGTACGGCGGCTCCCTCGGCGGCTCGCTCGTCAAGGACAAGCTCTTCTACTTCGTCTCCTACGACAACCAGGATCAGAGCCTGACGGTGCCGATCAGCTCGCAGGTGCGCGACGCCGACATCTTCGCCAAGTATCCGATCCTCTCCTCGCCTGCCACCTACACCCAGACCCGGGACGGCAACGTGGGCTTCGGCCGTCTCGACTACCAGGCCAATTCGGCCAACCGCTTCATGGTGCGCGGCAACTTCACCGAGTACGAAGGCCTCAACGGCACCTCGGACGCGCAGACCCGCACCGAAAGCTACAACGGCATCGAGGGTCTGGACTCCGATTCCTACGTCGGCTCCTGGTCCGGCCAGTTCGGGGCCAACGTGCTCAACGACCTCAACCTGAACTACGTCCAGGAAAACACTCCCAGGCAGGACAAGGGTCTCGGCCTCCCCGAGATCCAGCTCGGCGCCTTCCGCTACGGCGAGGTAGGCTTCCTGCCCATCAACCCGACGACCACCGAGCGCAAGGCGATCGGCGACACGCTGACCTTCCTCGCCGGCGACCACGTCATCAAGGGCGGCTTCGAGTACAACGACACCTCGATCGACCAGGTCTTCCGCGGCAACTGGCGCGGCGTCTTCATCTTCAACAACAAGGCCGACTTCCTGGCCGGCCGCTGGAGCCAGTACCGTCAGTTCGGCGGTCTTGGAGGTCTGACCTCGACCGAGGCCGGCCGCGCCTCCTTCGGCCAGAAGGAGCAGGCCCTGTTCTTCCAGGATCAGTGGTTCGTCCGCCCGAACCTCACGGTTTCGGCCGGCGTCCGCCTTGAGTCGCTCGACAACCCGGACGACCCGATCCTCAATCAGAACGACCGCAACGCCGATGGCTCCTTCAAGCTGAACGGATCGGTCCCGGACATGGACCTGACCGACCAGATCTCGCCCCGCCTGGGCATCTCCTGGGCTCCGGACGAGAAGACCGCCGTCCGCTTCTCGGTCGGACGCTTCTGGAGCCGGACCCCGGCCATCCTCCTGGCGCAGATGTATACCTCGAACGGCCTGCGCGGCACCCAGTACATCATCTCGGCGCCCCGCGACGCCGCCGGCAACGTGAACGCTCCGACCGATCCGCTGTCGCCGGGCTGGGGCAACAACTGGACCCCCCAGGGCGTCGAGCGCATCGACTTCACCAGGCTGCCGAGCGTTTCGCAGCCCGGCGTGTTCACGATCGACCCCAACTTCGAGAACCCCTACACCGACCGCGTGACCGTCGGCGTCGAGCGCGAGATCTTCGCCAAGACCGCCCTCGCCCTCGACTTCACCTATGCCGAAGGCCACCAGCTCCAGCGCCTGATCGACACCAACCGGGTCTATGACGGCACGACGGCGTCCAACGGCCTGCCGCGCTACAGCTCGACGCGCCCGAACCGCTACTACGGCCGTGTCACCAACAGCCTCTCGGACGGCGAGTCGGAGTACACCGGCGTCACGGCCACCCTGCGCCGCCGGTATGCCGACAACTTCAGCCTGTACGGCGCCGTGACCTGGTCGCGCGACGAGGACAACGACTCCAACGAGCGCAACTTCGCCGGCATCCAGGCCGAGGACTACAACAACCTCGACCTGAACTGGGGCTACTCGAACCGCGACCAGGAGTGGAAGGGCGTCCTCAACGGCGTCTGGGATACCCCCTGGTGGGGCATCGGCCTCGCCGGAACCTTCCGCTATGCCACCGGCTCGCCCTACAACGCCACGGTCGCGGCCGATCTCAACAACGACGGCGAGAGCACCACGGACCGGCCGACCGTCGGCGGCGAGCACTTCGACCGCAACAGCTTCCGCCAGCCGGACTTCTACACCCTCGACATGCGCCTCTCGAAGAGCTTCGACATCGGCCCCGGCGACCTCTCGCTGTTCGCCGAGTGCTTCAACTGCTCGGACGCGGAGAACCGCTTCGTGACGAACACGGTCTGGGGCACGGGCCAGACGCCCAACGCCACCTTCGGTCAGGAGACCGGAGTCGGCGTGCCGCGGACCTTCCAGCTCGCGCTCCGCTACGACTTCTGATCCAAGCTTTCGATCGGAAGGACGAAGGGGGGCGGAAACGCCCCCCTTTTTCTTTGGCAGGGATGGAAAGCCGGGAGAAAATCAAAAGGCCGCCCGGAGGCGGCCTTGGAGCTTCGGAGGGAGCTTCAGACTTGAAATTGGCTGGGAGGCAGGGATTCGAACCCCGATTCTGCGGGTCAGAGCCGCATGTCCTACCGTTGAACGACCTCCCAGCAGGACAGGCCGGGGAGAATAAACCAACCGGGAGGTCAGGTCAACCCTGACCGGCCCCGGCTGCCTCCCGCAGGAATGCAACAAAGCGGGTCATGCGCCGCTCCATGACCTCTTTTCCCATCGTTTCGACCAGATCGAAGAGCGGCGGTCCGCCCGCGGCTCCCGACAGGGCCATTCGGGTCGGGTGGATCAGCACCCCCGCTTTGACGCCCTTCTCCTCGGACAACGCCCGAAGCCCGGCCTCCAGCGCTTCCTTCGTGAGCTCGGGCAGCGCGGTGTACCGGTCGCGCAGGGTCTCCAGCAGCTCGGGCACGGCCGGGTCTTTCAGGAACTTGGCGCAGGCCGCCGGGTCGTACCCGGGCAGCTCCTGGAAGTAGGGCACCACCTGCTCCGCCAGCTCCTTGAGGGTCTTGGCCCGCGGACGGTGCAGCTCCAGGGCCGCGGCGAGACGGTCCGGGTCCACATCCTGAAGGCCGGCCTGTTCCAGGAACGGCTCCAGGTGGGGCCTCAGCTCGGCCGTCTCCGTCTTGAGCATGTACTGGGTGTTCATCCAGAGCAGCTTCTCGCGGTCGAACACCGCGGCCGAGGCGTTCAGCCGGTCGACGGAGAAGGCCTGGATCATCTCGTCGCGCTCCATGATCTCCCGGTCGTCCCCCGGGCTCCAGCCCAGGAGAGCCATGAAATTGTAGAGCGCGTGCGGCAGGATCCCCTCGTTGCGGAACTCCTCCACCGAGGTGGCGCCGTACCGCTTCGAAAGCCGCTTCTTGTCCGGCCCGAGGATCAGCGGCAGGTGGCCGAAGGTCGGCACCTCGCCGCCCAGGGCCAGGAAGAGCGGGATGTGCTTGGGCGTGTTCGAGAGGTGGTCCTCGCCGCGGATCACATGGGTGACCTTCATGTCGATGTCGTCGACCACCACGGACATGTGGTAGGTCGGCGAGCCGTCGGAGCGCAGGAGCACGAAGTCGTCGAGCGCGTCCGGCGGGAAGTCCATGTCGCCGCGAACCATGTCGTGGAAGCGGATGTGGTCGTCCGGCATCTGGAAGCGGACGACGAACGGCCGCCCCTCGGCGACCCGGGCGTCGATGTCCTCCCTGGAGAGCCCGAGGCAGGTGCGCGGATACTGGAAGGCGGAGCCCTTCGCCTGCATCTCGGCGCGCTGGGCCTCCAGCTCTTCCTGGGTGCAGAAGCAGCGGTAGGCCTTGCCCGCGGCGAGCAGCTCCTCCGCGCGCTCACGGTGGAGCGGCAGGCGCTCGCTCTGGAGGAACGGACCCTCGTCCCAATGGACGCCGATCCAGGAGAGGGCGGCCTGGATCTGGCGGGTCATGGCCTCGTCCGAGCGCTCCTTGTCCGTGTCCTCAATGCGCAGGATGAAGGCGCCGCCCATCTTCTGGCGCAGCAGGTCGTTGTAGATGGCGGTGCGGACGCCGCCGAGGTGAAGGAAACCGGTGGGAGAGGGCGCGAAACGCACCCGGACCGGCCCGTGAATCTCGGTCATCTTGATCCCATTCCTCTCTCCCCTGCTCCCCATGCCGGGGAGAGGGAGTCTTGAGGGCATCAAGGTATCATGGGGTCATGGAACCCGGAACCGTTCACCCCGTCATCCTCACGGCCACCGATTTCTCCGAAACCGCCGAGACCGCGCTGGATTGGGCCGCCGAGCTGGCCCGCCTGCAGGGCGCCCGGCTGGAGCTGGTTCACGCCGTCGCCGTGCCTCCGGCCCTCCCCGGCTTCGTGCCGCCCGGTCCCGCCTTCGACGAGGAGGTCCGCGCCGCCGCCCAGACGCGGCTCGAAGAGACCGCCGTCCGGCTCCGCGGAGCCGGCACCGAGCGCGGAGCCAGCACCGAGGTCACCACCTATCTCGCGATGGGGACGCCGTCCCAGATGATCGTCCGGCGAGCGGAGGAGCTGAACGCCGCCGCCATCGTCATGGGCACGCGCGGCCTGACCGGCCTGCGCCATCTCCTTCTCGGCAGCACGACCGAGCGGGTGATGCACCACGCGCCCTGCCCGGTGCTCTGCGTCCATCCCGGAGACCAGGGGAAGCACCGGCCGATCCGCTCGATCCTGGTGCCGACCGACTTCTCGCGCGACGCCGAGCTGGCCATCGAGGCTGCCCACCGGCTGCTTGCCCCGCTGGAGCAGGACGCCACGCTCATCCTGCTTCATGCCTTCAACATGCCGGTCGAGTACACGGCCTACGGGGTGATTCCGACCTCGGTGACCTATCTGGAGGACCAGGGCCTGGAATCCGAGCGCCTCCTGGAGGAGGCCAGGCAGCGGCTTCTGCGCGAGGGGCTGACTGTGGAGACGGTGGCGCGCGAGGGCGACCCGGCGCAAGTGATCGCCCACGAGGCCGAGGCGCGGGGAGTCGATCTCATCGCCATGGGAACCCATGGCGGTTCGGCGTTGCGGCATCTCCTGGTGGGAAGCACGGCGTCCCGGGTGCTCCAGCAGGCGCCCTGCCCGGTGATGACGATTCGGCGGCGGGAAGAGGGATAGACCCTCCTGGGACCGCCGGCGCCTCGCCGGCGGTTTTCTTTCTCTACTTGACCCAAACTGTCTTCACGTTCACGAACTCGCGGATTCCCACTTCTGCCAGCTCGCGGCCGTAGCCCGAGGCCTTGATGCCGCCGAACGGGAGACGCGGGTCGGACTTCACGATGCCGTTCACGAAGACCGATCCCGCCTCGATCTGCGCGGCCAGGGCCTCGGCGCGCGCCGGATCGGAGGTCCAGATGCTCGCTCCGAGGCCGAAGCGCGAGCGGTTGGCCAGCTCGACCGCCTCGTCCGTGTCCTTCGCCCGGATCACCGCGGCCACCGGCCCGAACGTCTCCTCGTCGAACGCTGCCATGCCGGGCCGCACGCCCGTGAGCACGGTCGGGGCATAGAACCAGCCCTTCCCATCCAGCCGACGGCCGCCGGTGCGCAGCTCGGCTCCGGCATCCACGGAGCGCCGGACCTGGTCGTCCAGGTCGTCCAGCAGATCCTCGCGGGCCATGGGGCCGACCTCGGTGGCGCGGTCCAGCGGATCGCCGACCTTCAGCGCCTCCATGGCCTTGACCATCTCCTCCTCGAAGCGGTCGCCGATCGGCTCCTCGACGATGAAGCGCTTGGCCGCGATGCAGCTCTGGCCCGAGTTGACGGTGCGCGCCTTGGCCGCCTGCCTTGCCGCCTCGGAGGGATCGGCGTCGGCGAGCACGAGGAAGGGATCGGAGCCGCCAAGCTCCAGCACGGTCTTCTTGAGATGCCGGCCGGCCTCGGACGCGATCTCGATGCCGGCCTTCTCGCTGCCGGTCAAGGTCACGGCGCGGACGACGGAGTGCCCGATCAGGCCGGCGACGTGCGCCGAAGGCACGAGCAGCGTAGTGAAGACCCCCTCGGGAAAGCCGGCGTCGCGGAAGACCTCTTCAATGGCCAGGGCCGAGCCCGGCACGTTCGACGCGTGCTTGAGCAGACCGACGTTGCCGGCCATCACGGCCGGAGCCGCGAAGCGGAAGACCTGCCAGAAGGGGAAGTTCCAGGGCATGACCGCGAGCACCGGCCCGATCGGGTCGTAGCGCACCAGGCTGCGGCTGGCGTCGGTCGCCACGGTCGCGGGAGCCAGGAAGCGCTCGGCGTTCTCGGCGTAGAAGTCGCAGACCCAGGCGCACTTGTCCACCTCGGCCTCGGCGGCGCCGACCGGCTTGCCCATCTCCTCGGACATGAGACGACCGTAGCGGGAAGCCCGTTCGCGCAGGAGGTCGGAAGCGTTGGACAGGAGGCGGGCGCGCTCGGCGAAGGGAACCCGGCGCCAGGATAGGAAGGCTTGCTCGGCGCGCTCCAGAAGCGCGGCAGTGTCAGGAGAAGTGGCTGCGCCGTGCTCGGGATACTCCCGGATCAGCTCGCCGGTGGCGGGGTTGATGGCTTTCATGAGAAAGATATGGCGGAGAGGGAGGGATTCGAACCCTCGGTCCGGGTTTACCCCGGACAACTGCTTAGCAGGCAGCCCTGTTCGGCCACTCCAGCACCTCTCCACAGGTCCGGCAGGGGCCCTATTCTAGAGATGAGCGGGCCAGGAGTCAAAGCCGGGGTCCCACCGGCACAGGAAGGGTAGACTATGAGCCCCTGTCGGGTATTCCTCTGGAGGAGGGCAAAGCATGGGCGAGAACGAGATGAACGACGTGGACCGGCTGGCGATCAACACCATCCGGTTCCTCGCGGTCGATATGGTGGAGAAGGCGCAGTCCGGGCATCCCGGCGCGCCGCTGGGACAGGCACCGCTGGCCTATCTGTTGTGGACGCGGCACATGCGCCACAACCCGTGCAACCCGGACTGGCCGAACCGCGACCGCTTCGTGCTGTCCTGCGGCCACGCCTCGGCGCTGCTCTACTCCCTGCTCCACCTCGGCGGCTACGGCCTGCCGATGGAAGAGCTGGAGCGCTTCCGGCAGCTCGGCTCGAAGACGCCGGGCCACCCGGAGCACGAGCTGACGAGGGGGGTCGAGACGACCACCGGTCCGCTCGGCCAGGGCATCAGCAACGCCGTGGGCATGGCGATCGCGGAGACGCTGAGCTCCGCTCACTTCAACCGCGACGGCTTCGCAATGATCGACCACGATGTCTGGGTGATCGCGAGCGACGGCGATCTGATGGAAGGAGTGGCGTCCGAAGCCTGCTCGCTCGCCGGCCACCTGAAGCTCGGCCGGCTCAAGGTCTTCTACGACGACAACGAGATCTCGATCGACGGTCCCACCTCGATCGCCTTCACCGAGGACGTGGGCAAGCGCTTCGAGGCCTACGGCTGGAACGTGCTCCGGGTCGCGGACGGCAACGATCTCGACGCCCTGGAGACGGCCATTGAGGCGGCCAAGGCGGAGACGGAGCGCCCGACCCTGGTGGCGGTCCGCACGGTGATCGGCTACGGCAGCCCGAAGAAGGCCGGCACCGCCGAGGCCCACGGCTCGCCGCTCGGCGCCGACGAGGTCGCGGCCACCAAGAAGGCGCTCGGCTGGCCGCTGGAGCCGACGTTCCTGGTTCCGGACGGCGCCCTCAAGCCCTTCGAAGCCATGCAGGAGCGCGGCGCAAAGGCTGAGACGGAGTGGAACGATCTCCTGAAGCGCTACCGCGAGGCCCATCCGGAGCCCGCGGCCGACCTCGAAGGCCGTCTCGCCGGCAAGCTGCCGGACGGCTGGGAGGATGCGCTTCCGACCTTCAAAGCCAGCGACAAGCCGGTCGCGACGCGCGCTGCTTCGGGCCAGGTGCTCAACGCCCTGGCCACGAAGGTGCCGATGCTCACCGGCGGCTCGGCCGACCTGACGCCCTCGAACAACACCTTCCTGAAGGGCTTCGAGAGCTTCGAACCGGGCCATCCCGAGGGCCGCAATCTCCGTTTCGGCGTCCGCGAGCATGCGATGGGATCGATCCTGAACGGCATCGCGCTGTCCAAGCTCTGGATCCCCTACGGCGGCACCTTCCTGATCTTCTCGGACTACATGCGTCCGCCGATCCGCCTGGCCTCCCTGATGAAGCAGCAGGCGATCTACGTCTTCACCCACGACTCGATCTTCCTTGGGGAGGACGGTCCGACCCACCAGCCGATCGAGCAGCTCGCGGCCCTCCGCGCCATCCCCGGCCTGCGGGTGATCCGTCCCGCGGACGCCGTCGAGACCGCCGAGGCCTGGCGCCTGGCGATCGAGCACCGCCACGGCCCCACGGCCCTGGCCCTGACCCGCCAGAACCTGCCGATCCTGGAGGAGACCGTCCAGGGCGCCCGCGAAGGCGTCGCGCGCGGTGGCTACATCCTGCTCGACTCGACCGGCGGCGATCTCGAGCTGATCCTGCTCGCCACCGGCTCGGAGGTCTCCATCACCCTGGACGCCGGCAAGGCCCTCCAGGCCAAGGGCGTCGGCGTCCGAGTCGTGAGCCTGCCCTGTTGGGAGCTGTTCGACGAGCAGCCAAAGGAGTACCGCGATAGCGTCCTGCCCCCCGCCGTCCGCAAGCGCCTCGCCGTCGAGGCCGGAGTCTCCCAGGGCTGGCACAAGTACGTCGGCACCGAAGGCGACATCCACGGCATCGACCACTTCGGCGCCTCTGCGCCGGCCAAGGATCTCGCGAAGGAGTTCGGCTTCACCGCGGAAGCGGTGCAGGCTCGGGCGGAGGGGTTGCTGGGAGGTTAGGAATGACTCAGGGAATCATTGGCGGAGGGGGTGGGATTCGAACCCACGGAACCTTGCGGTTCGACGGTTTTCAAGACCGTTGCTATCGGCCACTCAGCCACCCCTCCGAGGGTGAGGTGCAAGCTTACTTCGGAGCGGTGATCCGCTCCAGCCCCCCCATGTAGGGACGGAGCGCTTCCGGGATCAGCACCGAGCCGTCCGCCTGCTGGTAGTTCTCCAGGATGGCGATCAGGGTGCGGCCTACGGCAAGGCCGGAGCCGTTCAGGGTGTGGAGCAGCCGCGTCTTGCCGGAGCCGCCGGGCCGGTAGCGCAGGTTCGCGCGCCTCGCCTGGAAGTCCTCGCAGTTGCTGCAGGAGGAGATCTCGCGATAGAGCGACTGGCCCGGCAGCCAGACCTCCAGGTCGTAGGTCTTGGCCGCGCCGAAGCCCATGTCGCCGGTGCAGAGGGCCATCCGCCGGTAGGGCAGCTCCAGCAGCTCCAGGACCCGCTCGGCGTTGGAGGTCAGCTCCTCCAGGGCGTCGTAGCTCGTCTCCGGGCTCGTGAGCTGGACCAGCTCGACCTTGTTGAACTGGTGCTGGCGGATCAGGCCCCGCACGTCCTTGCCGTAGGAGCCCGCCTCGCTCCGGAAGCACGGCGTGTAGGCCGTGTAGCGCACCGGCAGGCGCGCCTCGTCGAGGATCTCGTCGCGGTGGAGGTTCGTGACCGGCACCTCCGCGGTGGGGATCAGGTAGTACGGATACCCCTCCAGATGGAAGAGATCCTGCTCGAACTTGGGGAGCTGGCCCGTGCCGATCAGGCTGTCGCGGTTGACGATGAACGGCGGCAGCACCTCGGTGTAGCCGTGCCGGGTGGTGTGGAGGTCGAGCATGAAGGAGATCAGCGCGCGCTCCAGGCGGGCGCCGGCTCCGAAATAGACGGTGAAGCGCGCACCCGTGAGCTTCGCGCCGCGCTCGAAATCAAGGATGCCCAGGGCCGTCCCGAGATCCCAGTGCGCCTTGGGCTCGAAGTCGAATGTCCGCGGCTCGCCCACGAGCTTTTCCACCCGGTTGGCGGTCTCGTCCTTGCCCACGGGCACGCTCGCGTGCGGCAGGTTGGGGATGGACAGCTCGAGGCCGGACAGCTCCGGATCGATGGCCGCGAGCCGGGCCTCCAGCTCCTCGACGCGGACCTTCATCCGGCCGACCTCGGCGATGGCCTCGGAGGCGTCGCCGCCCTGCTGCTTGACCTTGCCGATCTCGCGGCTGGCGTCGTTGCGCTTCCGCTTCAGCTCCTCGACCTCGACCAGCTCGGCGCGGCGCTCGGCGTCCAGCTTGAGCCAGGAGTCCAGGAGGGAAATATCGGCGTTCCGGTTCGCCAGGGCCTGGCGAATCCGTTCGGGGTCGTCGCGGAGAAGGTCTCGGGAAAGCATGGCAGGGGGATCTTATCGCAGCGATGATTCTCCCGCGCTAGACGCGCCGCCCCTCGCGGCCGTAGGAAAGCGATAACATCCCCGTGGCCCACTCTCTATGCGCGACCAGCTCTCCCGAACTCTCCTGCCCCTGACCGTGCTGGGCGCCGTGGTGCTCTTCTCCCTGCGGGAGGCGAGCCCGTCCGCGGTCGCCGAGGGTCAGTTCCTGGGCTTGTTGGCGGCGGCGGTGCTGCTCGTGGTGGCGGCTCTCGCTCCGGCTCCCGCGGCGGAGCTCGGGCTGGGATCCGCGCTCACGGTGGCCGCGGTCTGGTCGCTGCCTCCGGGACCGGGACGCGGAGCGGCCGTCATGCTGCTGCTGACCGCCACGCTGGCGGTCGCGGTGGGCCGGCGCCTCCGGGCGCTTGCCGACGACGCGGATCTGCCTCCCAGCGTCACGATTCCCCTCGCCCTGGGCGCCCAGATCCTGCTCCGGAGCGAGCTGCTGTACGAGCCGGTGAGCGTCCGGACCGTGGTGGCGCTGATCGCGCTTCCGGTGGCCGCCGGTCTGGCGCTGTCGGTCGCGGCCCGGCGCGTCCAGGGAGCGGCCGTGCTGATCGCGGCGGCTCTCGGAGTCGCTTTCGGGCCGGGGTGGAACGTCAAGACGACGCTCGCGGTGATGATCGTCGCCGCGCTCAGCCTGATTCTTCGGCGGCGGGTCGGCCGGCTTCCGGGATCGGTTCTGGTTCCGATCGGCGCGGCCGTCGGCCTCCTGCTCGCGTTCACGGCTCTGCTCGACGCCTATCCGTGGCGGCGGGAGGCGCCTCTCCGCGCCGCGGCCGGTCTCGTCGGGCACCTTCCCGACCTGCTGGTGGCCGGACGGCCGATCCTCCCTCCCGAGACCTCGATCACTCTCGATGCGGACCATCCGTCGCGGGACACGACGCTTTCCCCCGGTCCGATCTCGTCGCTGGTGCTGGAGTCCGCGCTGTCGAACGGCGCTCCGCTCGCGGACGGCACGCCGGTCGCCCTGCTGCGGCTGACCGACGCCGACGGCCGCAGCGTCGAGCGGACGATCCGGGCCGGCGAGGACACGGGGGAGTGGGCGGCGCAGCGGAGCGACGTGCGGCAGACGGCGCGGCTGCGGTCGCCCGAGCCGTGGATCACCTGGTTCGCCGGCGACTTCCTGGCCCAGCGCTACCGGCTCCGGTGGGAGCTGCCGCCCGGCCGGTACGAGACGATCCACATCGCGCTCAGCCCGGGCCTGCCGCAGCAGGTGAGCCTGGCCGTCCACCAAGTCGAGCTGCGGGGCGGGCGGAGTCTCTTCCCGATGCCCCTGGCGCCGGACAGCCCGTTCCGGGGCACGCTGCTGATCCTGCCGTGGATTCTGGCGGCCTTCGCCGCCATCCACCGGTGGTCGGTCCGGAAGGGGGCGGAGCGGCTCGACCGGAGCGGCACCGCCGCGGAGCTGTGCGCCCTGGGATTGCTGGTGCTGCTGGTCCCGGCGCTGCCGCACCTGAATCTCGGGAAGGCGGAGATCGTGGTGGCGGCCGGGATGCTGCTGGTGCTCGCGCACCGGATCTACCGTCAGGTCCGCGCGTTCCGGCCGCTGCTCGGCGACCGGGTGCCGGCCTGGCCGTCGCCGGTCTTCTTCCTCCTGCCGCTGGTGGCCTACCTCGCGATCCTGCCGTGGTCGACCGCCCACCGCCAGCCGGACGGCGACGAGCCCTACAACCTGCTAATCACCCACAGCCTGGCCTACGACTTCGACGCCGAGCTGACGAACAACTATGCCGCGGGCGACTGGCGGCATTTCATGAGCCGGCCCATCACCCCGCAGCCGGGCGACCCGGTCGGCCCGGGCGGCGAGCTGTACTCGCGGCACAACGAGGCGCTGCCCCTGGTGCTGGCCCCCGCCTACCGGATCGCCGGCAAGATGGGCGCGCTCGCGATGATGGCCGCGTTCAGCGCCGCGCTGGCCTGGATGACCCTGCGCCTGGCCCGGCGCTACGTGCCCGGGCATCCCGCCGAGGCGCTGGCCGCCTGGGCGCTGGTCGCGTTCACGCCGCCGCTGCTGCTCTACTCGTACCAGGTCTGGGTGGAGGTGCCGGCGACGCTGCTCCTGATGATCGCGCTCGACCGCATTCTCGGCTACAACGGCCGGCGGTGGGACTGGGCGGAGTGGATCGGGATCGGCCTGCCCGTGCTGCTGCTGCCGCTCATCAAGATGCGCTTCATGCTCATCGCCTGCCCGCTGGTGGCCATGGCCTGGTGGTACGGCGGCCGGCCGCGCAAACCGATCTTCATCCTGTCCGGCCTGCTGTCGGGGCTCGGCGCGGGCATCCTGCTCTACAACCGGATCGTCTACTCGAACCCGCTCAAGATCCACTCCTGGGAGGAGATCGATCCGCAGCGGCACACCTGGCTGTCCTACCTGAACGGCGGCTCGGGGCTGTTCTGGGACACGGCCTTCGGGCTCTTCGCCTGCGCGCCGTTCTGGATGCTGCTGCTGCCGGCCGTGCTGCTGCTGATCGCCAGGAAGGACCGCCTGCTCGTCCACCTGCTGGTGCTGAGCGCCCCCTACCTGGTGATCGTGGCGCCGCGCACCGAGTGGTACGGTGGATGGTCGCCGCCGTTCCGCTACGCGCTGATCGCGCTGCCGCTCCTCGGGCTTGCGCTGGTGCCGTTGTTCGCGCGGGGGTGGACCCGAGGCGTCGAGCCTCGTCGGATCAACCCAGGGGCGCGGGCGCTGATCGCGGGGCTCGGCGCGCTGACCCTGGCCCTGACGCTCGTCTGGGTGGTGATGCCCGGCTGGACCTACAGCTTCGCGGACGGCCGGACGTATCCGCTCGACCATCTCAGCGAGCGCCTGGGCGAGGATCTGACGCGGTTCTTCCCGAGCTCGGCGCGCCCGCGGCCGGCCACCTGGATCTGGCCGCCGGTTTCGCTGGCGCTCGTGACAATTGCGTGGTGGGCCTGGTGGCTCCCCTCCCGCAGGTCGCCCGGCACGGGAAGAGACGGCGCGGCTCTGCTGGGAATCGCGGCGGTGATCGCCGGAGCCGCGATGCTGCCCGTGGCGGCCGGCCGGCTGCCGACGCGCACCGTGGAGATGGAGGACCCGCAGGTCTGGAAGAGCGGCGGCCACGTCCACCCCGACCAGTGGATCATCGAGCGCACCCGCCACCGCGGCGGCTGGGTGCTGCGGACCGGCGAGACCCTGAAGGCGCCGGTCAACCCGGGCGGCTCGAAGGCGACGATCGTCCTCCACGGCGAGCTGGTCCGCAACCAGCCCGTGGCGTTCCGGATGGACGTCCGGGCCGGCGACAGGCTGCTGGCGATCTGGACCCCCGGCCGCAACCGCGTCTGGGAGACGGTCGAGCTGGGGCCGTTCGACTGGCCCCCCGGCGCTCCGCTCGTGCTCGCCGCCTACGGCCCCCATCCGCCGGGAGCGCTCAACGGCGCGATTCTGGACCGGGTGGACCTGACGTGGGAGTGAGGCGTGCGTCCGGATCTCTATTCGAAGGGATCTTCGACTCGTCGGGAGACCCGCGTCGTCCTCTGAATCGCTTGAAGCTCCTCCGAGGCCACATAGTAGCGGCCGCGCCGCTCGCCCATGCCGACCAGCAGCCCCTGCTCGACCAGGAGCTTGAGATCCCGGCTCGCGACCTGCTCGGAAATCTCCGCCAGCGGCCGGTAGGTGGCATTGCGGATCCTCAGGCCCTCGGCGGCTTCGGCCAGCGCGAGAACGGTCCTTTCGGGGAGCCCGCGGCGGGCGACCTCATGCTCGAGGTGATCCCAGAGCTGGGCAAGCTCCCGGGTCCGCAGCAGGAGCGTGGTCGCCTGCCGATAGTGGGCGGTCAGGCAGAAGCGGATCCACGAGCTGGCATCCCTCTCGGGACGCCAGGAGCCGCCGCCGACCTGCGCCAGCACGTCGTAGTAGGCCTGCGTGTTCCGGCCCAGGTACTCTTCGATGCTCGCGAAAGGAGAGGCCAGGACGCCTCCCCGCGCCAGCACCAGCGTCTGGAGACACCGGGCCATGCGGCCGTTCCCGTCCGAGAACGGGTGGATCATGACCAGATTGAGGTGGGCCATCGCCGCCTTGACGATCACCGGCATGTCCTGCGGCGGCCGATTCAGGAAATCCAGCAGCTCCTGGACCAGACCCGGCACCAGCTCGGCGACGGGCCCTTCATAGACGACCTCCCCCCGTTCGTCATCCCGGACATAGATGGGGCCGGGACGCCAACGGCCGGGGTTCTTGGTGAGCTTGTACTGCATCATCATGAAGTGCAGGCTGCGGACGAGGTCGGCGGAGTAGCCGAAATGGGGATCGTCCGCGAGTTGCAGCACATAGGTCATGGCGGACTGATAGCCGGTGACCGCGGCCCAGGCCTCCGTCTTCGCGTCCAGGGGCTCCTCGCCCTCCGCCGCCGCGATCGCGTCGTCGAGGGTCACGTCATACCCTTCGATCGAATTCGAGCCCCGCACGGCGCGGGCGAAGGTGATGCGGCGCAGAAGCCCGAACCAACGCTTCGGCGCGGCGGATACGCTGTAGCCAAGCGTGCGCTTCAGCTCCTCGATGCGCAGGACGACCTCTTCTTCCTTGGAGGTGAGGTTTGGAGTCTGGAAGATCATGATGAGGGAAATACAGATATCAACTGTATCGGGAACAGATTGTAACTGTATATCCTTCCTTGGACCACCTCAATGACCTCTCCTCAATCCCGTCTCACCGCCGTCATCCCCACCCTCGGGCGCAGCCCCTGGCTCGTCGGCTGCCTCAAGGCGCTACGCAAAGCTGCGCCGGGGATCGAGATCGTGGTCGTCGACCAGGCGGAGACGCCGGCCGAGATTCCTCCGGGTCTCGCCGACCGGGTTCTTCGGCCGGGCCGGAACCTGGGGTTCGCCGCGGCCACGAATCTGGGGATCGCCGAGTCGTCGCGAGACTACATCGCCGCGGTGAACGACGACGCGCTCGTGATCCCGGGGTGGGTGGCTGGGCTCGAGGAGGCGCTCGACCGGAATCCGGGCGCTGCCTCGGCCCAGGGAGTCAACGTCAACCTGCTTCATCCGGGGCGGACCGACGGCTGCGGCATCGAGTGGAACCGCTGGACGCAGGCGGTCCAGAGCGGCCACGGCGAGCCTGCCCTTGCGCCTTCCGAGCCGATCCGGGAGATCTGGGGCGTCTCGGCCACGGCCGCCCTGTACCGGCGGGAGGCTCTCGCCGCGCTACCCGGCGAGCCCTTCGATCCGCGGCTCATCTCCTACTATGAGGATGTCGACCTCGCGGCCCGGCTCCGCGCCGGGGGGTGGACGGCGCTGCTGGTGCCCGCGGTCCGGGCGTTCCACGCCGGATCGACCACCGGCGCCACCCTCAGCCGGGAGCGCTGGCGGCTGATCTATGGCAACCGCTGGATCGTCGCGGCCCGCGCCTTCGGCCCGAGGATCTGGTGGCGGCTGCCCGGCATGGCCCTCCGGGATCTCCTCGATCTGCTCTACGCCTTGATCGGACTCGACGGCTCGCGCGCCGCCGGAATCGTCGGCGGATGGGGCCGCGCCGTGCGGCAACTCGCCCGCGCAGGTCGCAACTGACCGGAGTTTTGCGCGCTCAACCTCGTGAGTCGCGCGCGCAATCTTGTTTTCTGCTGCGACTCACGAGGTTTCACGTGCAACTCACGAGACGGTGCGCGCGACTCACTTGCGACTTGCGCGCAACTTCCCTCAATTCGCAGCGAACAGGGTCTTTTTGCGCGCGAAACTCCCGCCGTTCGGCGCGAATCAGACGACGGCGGCGCAAGTCGTTGTGGAGTTGCGCGCGAATCGAGGTAGACTTGCGGCAGAAATCTCGGCCGTGAGCGGCGATGAGGTGTCGGGACCGATGAAAGCCAATCTCTCCGTCAAGGACATCCTGGCGCGGCTGGAGGCTCAGCACGCGCTCCATCAAGAGCGGGAAGCGTTCCACGCCGCCGAAGAGGCGCGGCACCGCGAAAAGCGGGAGCTCCACGCCGCCGAACGGGAGACGCTCGCGCGCAGCCTGGAGGCGTTCCGCGCCACCTCCGAAGCCGCCGCCGCCCTCGCCCAGAAGAGCGGCGTGCGGCTGCCCGCGGACGACGAAGACCTCGACACCGGCCGGCGCGGGCTGCTGACCCGCCTCGTCGGCCGGGTGGTGGACGAGAAGGCGGACGACGAGCGCTTCGGCGCCCTCGCCCTCACCGAGGAGGTCAACCGCCTCTTCTCCGACCGGCTGGGCGCCGCCGTGGACGTGCGCCGGGTGGCCGGCGTGCTCCGACGGCTCGTCGCGGCGGGGCGCGTTCGCGAGGTCCGTCACGGCCGGCCCCGGCACGAAGCGCTGTTCGTGCGTGCCTGAGCCCCACTGCATGCGGCCCCGTCTCACCGGCATCGTCGTCCACTGGCGCAACGAGGAGCCCCTGGCGGAGCTGACCGCGGCGTGGCCCCGCGATCCGCGGTTCGAGCTGATCGTGGTGGACAACGGCTCGTCGGGGCCGCTCTCCCTGGGGCCGGCGCGGCTGGTGAGCCCGGGGCGGAATCTGGGTTTCTCCGGAGGCGCCAACGCGGGAGCGGCCGAGGCTCAGGGCGAGATCCTGTTGGTCCTCAACCCGGACGCGGCCCCCGAGCCGGGCGCGCTCGACCGGCTGCTCGAAGGCTTCGACGCGCATCCGGAGGCTGCCGGTCTCGCCCCGAAGATGACCGGCCGGGACGGCGCCTCCCAGGCCGGCTGGCAGCTCCGGCGTCTGCCTTCCCCCTGGCATCTCGTCCTCCAGGCGTTCCCCTTCGCGGGAGCTCCCAAAGCCGGACCCGAGCCGCCGGCCGGAACGCCGGTCGAGCAGCCTGCCGCCGCCGCGCTCGCGCTTCGCCGCTCGGCCTATGAGGCGATCGGCGGCTTCGACACGGCTTTCCACCCCGCGTGGTTCGAGGACGTGGATCTGGCGCTGCGCCTGAAGCGGGCCGGGCACGTCCTTCTCTACTGGCCGGCGGCTGCGTTTCGCCACGGCCTGGGCGGCACCGTGCCCCGGCTGGGATACGGAGGCTTCCTCTGGATCTACTACCGGAACCTGACCCGCTATCTCGCCCGGCACCACGGATCGCTCTGGGCGCTGGCATTCCGGGCGGCACTGGTGCCGGGATCGGCGATCCGGCTGGTGCTGCTGCCGTTGCGGCGGCCGCGGAGGGCGGCGTCCAGGGCCGAGGCGCTGCGGGGTCTGCTGAAGGTGACAGTGGGCGCGGTCACGGGCTGGCGTGGGCCCTCACCCCCGACCCCTCTCCCGCCTCCCCTCCCCCCACGCCGGGAGAGGGGCGCCCCCACCCACCCCGAGCCCGGTTTTGCTCCCCCCACTCCCAGGGAGGGGGGAGGGGAGGTGGG
>JANMTS010000036.1:0-54167 GCA_031390755.1 Holophagales bacterium | reverse complement strand
TTTCCCTCCAGCCGGCAAGACGCCGGCTCCGGGGAAAGCCCCTTTCCCTCCAGCCGGCAAGACGCCGGCTCCGGGGAAAGCCTCTTTCCCTCCAGCCGGCAAGACGCCGGCTCCGGGGAAAGCCTCTTTCCCTCCATCCGGCAAGACGCCGGCTCCGGGGAAAGCCCCTTTCCCTCCATCCGGCAAGACGCCGACTCCGGGGAAAGCCTCTTTCCCTCCATCCGGCAAGACGCCGGCTCCGGGGTGGTCGGAACGGTGCTCGACCTGATCGCCTTCGGGACGGCGCTGTTCCATCTGAAGGGAACGGCCAGGAAGGAGGCCTTCCTGGCCATGGGGATCGCGGTTGTCGTTCCAGTGATCTCGATCGCGACGATTCAGCTCATTTTGCGCGAGTGAAGCCGCCGCGAACGCCCTTCAGCTCTTGCTCGCCGGAGTGTTCGGGTGAACGTGCAGAGCCAGCTGCATCGAATCGCTGTGATCGTGCTCAAGGGGGCAATAGACCCGGTAGGTGCCTTCCTCGAGATCCATCTCGAGGGTGGCCGTCGCGCCGGGCTCCAGGTTGTCCAGCGTCTTGTCCCCGGCCGGACCGGCAACGCCGAAGCCGTGCGGGTGCGCTCCAGAGTTGACGACATGGAAGGTCGTCGCACCGCTCGGCAAGGAGTCCTTCATTTCGAGGTGCTCATCCGTGATATTGACCTCGATCGTCTGGCGCGGCTGCTGAACCGCCTGTTTCTGCTCGGCGGCGGGGGATTTGCCCCCACACGCGGTGAGAACCGGGAGAGCCGCCAGAAGGGTTGCACACACAAGGGCGGTTCTGGTCCGCCGGGCTCCAATGGGCGTCATCATTTGACCTCTTCTTGAAATAATCCGAGGGGTCCCTCCCCCTCGATGCATACCTGGGAAGAACCAGGTTCGGCCGGCGAGCTATTCCTGGCTCGATCCGGCCTCGCTGGAATCCCGACGAAAGAAGCTGAGCGCGCTGTCGCCGTACTTCCGCACCTCCGTCCGGACCAGGGGGCCGACCTCCGAAGGCAGCTCGCTGCGGCTGGAGTGCTCCACGACGATCTCTCCATCCCTGGCCAGGAGCGGAGCGGCTCCAGCCAGGAGGGCCTGGTGGTCCCTGAACGTGTAGGGAGGGTCCGCGAAGATGAGATCGAACGGCCCCCTCAGCCGGCTGAGGCCCTCCGGGAGGCTGAGCCTCCGGATCTGGACCTTCACCGCCAGGAGCGCGGCATTCGCCTCCAGGGTCTTGACCGTCCGCAGGCTCCCGTCCACCAAGAGGACGGTCAGGGCGCCGCGGCCGAACGCCTCCAGGCCGACCACCCCGCTGCCGGCGAAGAGATCCAGGACGCGGGCGCCGTCCAGCCGGTCGGCCCAGATCGAGAACAGGGCCTCGCGAACCCGCCCTTCGGTGGGACGCGCGTCGGGAGGCACCGACAGGCCACGCCCCCGGTAGGAACCTCCCGCGATGCGGACGCCCGTCTTCACGGATGCCTCGACAGCAGCGCCACGAACTCCCGGAACATCTCCTCGCGGACCACGAAAATGACCAGCGGCTGGTCGATTCCCTGAAGCTCCACGCCCTTGTTCATGGGAGTGAAGCGCACGATCCGGTACTTCTGGCCGTCGCGGCGCTTCAGGATGTCGTTGATCCGGGGCTCGTAGCCCGGCGGCAGCTCCTCGACGCCCCTGAGGTCGTCGACCTTCGCGCTGAGATCCAGGGCTACGGCCTGGACGCGCGACAGGCTCAGCGGCAGGGTGTCGTAGCGGCCGAAGCGGAACTCTTCCTTCTTCTTGTCCGGGAGTTGGAGGAACAGCTCGCACTGCTCGATGTAGGGCCCGCTGACGCCGGTCGACATGAGACGGCGCGCGTCCGTGAGGTCCTCGGAGCGAAGACGATAGAGAGCCGATTCCAGCTCCTCCGGGCTCAGCTCCGCGAGGCCCAGCAGCTCCTCTCCGGGCGGGCCGTCGAACAGCCGCACGGTGCCGTTGAGAAAGAGGGTGACCTCGCGGTGCCCGATCTCGTTGGCGCAGCCGTAGCGCAGCACCTCCACGGCGCGGTCCGATTCCCTGGCTTCGACCCGAAGCGCAAGAAGAAGAAGAACGAGAATCCCCAGGCTACGTCGCATCCAAGGTCTCCAGAAAGCTCAAAGCAAAGGACAGCTCGTCGTCCGGTGACAGGCGGTTGTCCAGGCGCGCCCGCTTCGTCTCCCGCAGGGCTTCCCCGATCCTCCGCCCGGGAGGATGACCGGCGGCGATCAGATCGGCTCCCCTCACCCGCAGCTCGAAGGGGCGAAGCTCCGTGAAATCGCGCCGGACCCACTCGCGGACGCGCTCGTCCGGCTCCGCCAGCAGCAGGAGCAGCTCCTCGCCCGTCAACGGCTCCAGCGCTTCGGCCGCCCGGTGCGGCGGAAGGTCGGGAGGGACCAGAGCCTGACGCGCCGCCTCCAGGCGGGAAGGGAACGAGGTCAGAACCCGGCGATCCTCTCCCGCCAACATGAGACGGTCGGCGAGCTGGATTAGTTCCTGCTCCCCGAGGCTTCCGGCCAGAGCCAGGAGATGGAGAAACCAGACGCGGACGGGAGGATCGGCGAGACCTTTCAGATGGTACCAGTCCCAGGCGGCGCGCGCGCGCGACAAGCGCTCGCGCGTCCGGTCACTCAGCTCCGTACTCGAAAAGCGGGGATGCAGGGCACCGAGCAGGTCCAGATCGGCCAGACGCTCCAGGCCCGGCAACGCCAGCTCCGGCTCGTCCAGGAGCAGGATCAACTCTTCCCTCAATCGCGACCCGGAGAGCCCTTCGAAATGAGCTGCCCTGGCGAGCGCCAGGGTCTCGGGAGAAAACCGAAATCCGAGCCGAACCTCGAACCGGATCCCGCGCAGAACCCGGGTCGGATCGTCAAGGAAGGATCGGTCGTGCAGGACGCGCAGCGTCCTCTCTTCCAGATCCTGCCGGCCGCCGAACGGGTCGACCAGCTCCGGGCGAGCGCCCGGGGGGAGGCGGACCGCCATGGTGTTGACCGTGAAATCCCGCCGGAACAGATCCTGGCCGAGGCCGGCGGGTTGGACCTCCGGGAGGGCGGCCGGCGAGGGGTATCGCTCGCTCCTCGACGTGGCGATGTCGAGTTGAAGGCCGGAGGGCTCGGTCACCACGGCGGTGAGGAAAGCGGGGTAGGTTCGCACCTGGCCGCCCAGCTCCCCCGCCAGCGCCGCCGCGAAGCCGAGGCCGTCACCGTCCACCACGAGGTCGAGATCCCGCGTCTCCCGGCCGAGCAGGAGATCCCGCACGAAGCCGCCGACGAGATAGACGGCGAAACCGTGGTCACGCGCAACCGCGCCGACCCGATCGAGGACCGCCCTCAGGTCGGCGCTGACGGAGTCGAAGCGAAGGTCGATCGTCGGCCGCAAACGCGAGTCACTGAGCCGCAGCCGGGGTTGCCGCAGGCGCAGGCGCCTGAGCCGCTGGCGCCGCGGACGAATCCGGGGTCGTAAGGATCGCGGTCCAGAGCTCGGGCTTCGTCCAGTTCTCCAGCGGCCGGCCGTCGATGTAGACGCTGGGGGTACCGGTGAGCTTCAGGGTGAAGCCCAGGTCGACGTCCGTCTCGACGCGGTCCCGGTGCTTCTTCTGGGCGACGCGCTCGGCGACGGCCGCCCCATCCAGGCCGGCGGCCGTCCCCAGCTCGGCCCAGCGGCCGTCCGCCACGTCCTCCTTCTTTTCGAAGAGGAGGTCGTGCATCTTCCAGAAGGCCTCCGATCCACCCAGCTCCCGCGCGGCCTCCGCGGCGTAGGCCGCCTCGCAGGCGTGGTCGTGCATCGAGCTCGGGAGCTTTCGGTTGCACTCCTTGTCGAGCGGGAAGTGTTTGAACACCACGCGCAGGTCGACGCCGTGCAGGGGGACGACCTCCTTCTCGAAGAACTCGGTCAGCAGGCCGCAGGAGGGGCACTGGAAGTCGCTGAAGATGACGACGGTGTGCTTGGCCGTGGTCCCCTTGATCGGGCCCTTGACCGGATCGTCCGGGCGGAGGGGGATGTCCACCGGCTCGGCCCGCAGGTGGATGTAACGCATGAGATCCGTGTCGCCGCTGATGTGGCCGGCCTCTTCCAGGATGTACTTGTTGACGAGCCACTGGTTCCAGTAGATGCCCAGGCCGACCATCAGCAGCAGCGAGACGACGCCGAGACGGGCCGGCGGCCAGGAGGGCTGATCGGCGGGGCCGGCCGATCGCGTTCCGCGCGGCCAGAGCTTCCAGGCGAGGGCGAACATCGCGAAGTTGATGAGGTGCACCAGAACGCACCAGCCGCACAGGGCCTTCATCTGGAAGGCCATCACGCCGATCAGGAGCAGCGAGATCAGGGCGCCGAGGAGGTGGAGAACGAAGACCGGGGCGTACCAGCCGCGGCCGGACCTCCTGGGGAGGCCGATCAGCAGATACCAGAGGGCGAGGGCGCTGAAGTAGACCAGCCCCGCGAAGGCCGTGGGGATTCTGCGGGGCAGCATCGACCAGGGGCTTTGCAGCACCTGATTGCAACCTCCGCCGCTCATCTCGCAGACGGCCTTGAAGACGCCGGAGCTGCTCTGGCCTTCGGACAGGTGGTAGCCGGTCAGCGTCAGGCTGATCCAGGCGCCCAGGACGGCCAGCACCACCAAGGCGAAAACGCGTTTGTCCCAACCTGACGCCGGCCTGGGCCGGGCATTCTCTTGCCGTTCATCCATGCCGAGATCCTCGCCCAAAAATGTGGGGCGGATGGTAGCACAGACCCTGCGATCGTCCCCCTGGGGAACGGGCTTTCAACGGACTTCTCCGCGGTTGACGACCGCCGGCAAACTCGGTATACACGGCACTCTTTTCCTGGAGGTGGGTTCTTGAACAAGACCGGGAGTCCCGCGGGCGGGGTGCGCGACCGATCGAAGTCCCTGACGGCGCTCCTCGCGTTCCGTGCCGAGGCGACTCCGGAGCGCGGCTACACCTGGCTCGCCCAGGGCGAGGAGGTCGCCGCCCGGCTCACCTACGCGGAACTCGACCGCCGCGCCCGCGCCCTCGCCGCGGCGCTGGCGGCGGCGATGCCGGCCGGCGAGCGCGCGCTCCTCCTCTATCCTCCCGGCCTGGAGTTCATCACGGCCTTCTTCGGATGCCTGTATGCCGGCATCATCGCCGTGCCTGCCTATCCGCCGCACAGCCGCCGGCCGGACCCGCGGCTGCGGAGCCTCGCCGAGGACTGCCGCCCCCGGGTGGTGCTGACCACCGGCGGACTGCTCGACCGGCGCGCGACGCTCGTGGAGCAGACTCCGGTGCTCGCGCCCGCCCTGTGGCTCGACACGGAGGGGTTCTCGGGTGGAGATCCGGAGGCCGGATCCTCGCTGGAGGAGATACGGGCTTCGGACATCGCCTTCCTCCAGTACACCTCCGGCTCGACGGGCACGCCCAAGGGGGTGATCGTCACCCACGGCAACCTGCTCCACAACCTGGAGATGATGCGCCGCGCCTTCGGCCAGTCCGAGGAGTCGGTCGTCGTCGGCTGGCTGCCGCTCTTCCACGACATGGGGTTGATCGGCAACGTGCTGGAGCCCTGCTACACCGGCTCCGAGTGCATCCTCATGCCGCCCGCGGCGTTCCTCCAGAAGCCCGCGCGATGGCTTCAGGCGATCCAGCGCTTCCGCGGCACGACGAGCGGCGGCCCGAACTTCGCCTACGACCTGTGCGCCAGGAGCATCGGCCCGGAGGCCCGCGAGGGGCTCGACCTGTCGTCCTGGAGCGTGGCGTTCAACGGCGCCGAGCCGGTGCGGGCCGGGACGCTGCGGCGCTTCGCCGACGCGTTCGCCTCCTGCGGTTTCCGGTCGCGGGCGTTCTTTCCCTGTTATGGCCTGGCCGAAGCCACGCTGTTCGTCTCTGGCTCGCCGCTGGTGCCGGGGGGGGCAGAGCTGACGCCGGCGGACGGTCCGACGCTGGAGCTCGTCTCCTGCGGAAGCTCCTGGCTCGACGAGCGGATCGCGGTGGTCGATCCGGAGTCCGGAGCGCTCCGTCCGGAAGGCCAGGTCGGAGAGATCCGGGTCTCCTCGCCGAGCGTCGCCCAGGGTTACTGGAACCGCCCGGAAGAGAGCGAGTCGACCTTCCGGGCCCGGCTGGACGGGGAGAGCTGGCTCTGCACGGGCGACCTGGGGTTCCTGCGGGGCGGCGAGCTGTTCGTCACCGGCCGCCTCAAGGATCTGATCATCCTGCGCGGACGCAATCTCTATCCGCAGGATCTGGAGCTGACGGCGGAGCGCAGCCATCCGGCTCTTCGCGTCGGCAGCGCGGCGGCCTTTTCGACAGATGCGGACGGCGAAGAGCGCATCGTTCTGGCCTGCGAGGTCGAGCGGCATACCGGGAACCTGCAAAACGTTGCCGATGCGGTCCGCCGCGCGATCGCCGAGGAGTACGGGGTGGGAGTCGCCGACGTGGCGCTGCTCCGCACGGGCACGCTGCCGAAGACCTCCAGCGGCAAGGTCCGGCGCAGCGAAAGCCGTGCGCGGTATCTGGATGACAGCCTCGGGGCGCTCTACCGGCTCCCCCGCTCCGGCAGCGATTCCCGGGCTGCCGCGGTTCTCACGCGTGCGGACCTGGTCGGTCTCGATCCGGACGAGCGGAGGGCGAGGCTCGGCGCCTGGCTGCATCAGGAGATCGCGCGCCGCGCCGGAATCGACACCGACGGGATCGATCCAGGCGTGACCCTCGGCTCGGCCGGAATCGATTCCCTGGGGCTCTTCGACCTCCAGGCGCGCCTGGAGGCGGACTTCGGGCTCGCCATGTCCAGCACGTTCGGCGCCTTCCTGGCCGAGCTTCCTGTCACCGATCTGCTGGATCGCCTCCTCGATTCCCTGGAAACCGAACCGGGGTCGGGCGCCGGCACCGATCTTCCTCCGCTCATCCCCGGCGAAGCCTCGGGCCTCGGAGAGCATCCTCTCTCTCCGGGCCAGGAGGCGCTCTGGGTTCTGGAGCAGTCGGCGCTGACGGAAGGGGTGTACCACCTGGCGGCCGCCGCCCGGCTCGGCTCGGAAGTGGACATCACCGGGTTGATCCGCGCGGCCTTCGCGCTGTCCGAGCGCCACCCGGTGCTGCGCACCACCTATTCGGAGTCCTCGGAGACGGTGGGCGAGCCTCGCCAGCGGGTTCATGCCAGCCTGCCGCCCGACATTCAGAAGGTCGACGCGACCACCTGGAGCGAGCGGGAGCTCGACGATGCCCTGCGCGGGGAAGCCCGGCGCCGGATCGATCTGGCTGGCGGGCCTCCGCTGCGCCTCCGCTTCTTCGCCCGCCCCGGCGGAGAGCGGGTGCTGCTGCTCGTCCTGCATCATCTCGCCGGAGATTTCTGGTCGCTGGCCGTGCTGCTGCGCGACTGGGCGGCGATCTACCAGGGGGGGATGTACCGAGGCGAGTCGCTCCCTGCCCTCCCCGCCTCCTACGCCGACTTCGTCCGGTGGCAGAGGAGATTGCTCGCCGGTCCCGCCGGGGAGCGCCTGGAGCGTCACTGGCTCGAACGGCTGCGCGGCGCACCACTGACCCTCGATCTTCCTTCCGACCGGCCACGCCCGCGGGTCGCCCTCCAGGAAGGCGCGCTGCTCGGCTTGCGGCTCGATCCCGGCTCGGCGGCGCGGCTGCGGGCGCTCGCCCGCGCTCAGGGGGTGACTCTGTTCACCGCGCTCCTGGCCGCGTTCCAGGCGCTGCTCGGACGCCTTTCGGGTCAGGACGACCTCCTGGTCGGCTCTCCGACCACCGGCCGGCGCGACCGTGATCTGGACGGAGTGATCGGCTACTTCGTGAACCCGGTCGTGCTGCGGGCCGATCTGGCGGGCGATCCGACGTTCCCGGCGTTTCTCTCCAGAACCCGCCGGACGGTGGCTGACGCCCTGGAGAACCGCGATCTCCCGTTTCCTCGGCTCGCGCGGCTCCTGCAGCCGGTTCGCGACCCCGGCCGGCCGCCGGTCTTCCAGGTTCTCTTCGTTCTCCAGCAGGCCGCCGCGTCGCAGGACGCGGGCCTCGCCGCGTTCGCCGTGGGGCAGCCCGGGGCGCGGGTGGACCTGGGTGGGCTCGCCCTGGAGTCGCTGCGGCTGGACCGTGGAACCTCGCAGCTCGACCTGAGCCTGTCGGCCGCGGAGATCGGCGACACCCTGGCGTTCTCGTGCGAGCACGACACGGCGCTGTTCGACGGGGTCACGATCGGGCGCTGGCTCGGACACCTCGAGACGCTGCTGGAGGCCGTGGCCGCGGACCCGGAGAGACGGCTCGGAGAGCTGCCGCTGCTCACCGGCGCCGAACGGCACCAGCTCCTCCGGGAGTGGAGCGACACCGCGCCCGCCGTCCGGCCCGAGAGCGCCCGCCTGCATGAGCTGTTCGAAGCGCAGGTCCGCCGGACGCCGGAGGCCGTCGCCCTGGTCGACGGAGAGCGCGAGATCTCCTACGCGAAGCTCGATCAGGCCGCCGACGGGCTGGCCGGAAGGCTCCGCGACCAGGGCGCCGGTCCGGAGTCGGTGGTCGGCGTCTGCCTGGAGCGCTCGGCCGGCATGGTCACGGCTCTGCTCGCCATCCTCAAGGCCGGTGCCGCGTACCTTCCGCTCGACCCGCAGCTGCCGCGCCTGCGCCTCGAAGCCATGATCGCAGGCGCCCGCGCCTCCTCGGTGGTCAGCAGCCGGGGGCTCGCCTCGGCGCTGCCGTGGAGCGGACCGATGGTGCTCGTCGAAGAGTCGGCTGCCGGGGTGGTCCGCGCCAGCCTCCCCGGAGATCCCGACAATCTCGCCTACGTCCTCTACACGTCCGGCTCCACCGGAATGCCCAAGGGCGTCGCCATCACCCACCGCAGCGCGGTCGAGATGGTGCGCTGGGCCGGCTCGGCCTTCGCACCCGAGGAGCTGGCCGGCGTGCTCGCCGCCACCGCGCTGAGCTTCGACCTCTCCGTCTTCGAGCTGTTCGTTCCGCTCTCCCGGGGCGGCACGGTCATCCTGGCCCGGAACGCCCTGGAGCTGGCCGACCTCCCCGCCCGCGGCCGGGTGACGCTGGTCAACACCGTCCCCTCGGCCATGGCCGAGCTCGTGCGCACCGGCAGTCTCGGAGCGTCCGTCCGCACCGTGAACCTGGCGGGCGAGCCCCTGCGGCGCGCGCTGGCCGACCAGGTGTATGCGACCGGGACCGTCGAGCGGCTCTGGAACCTCTACGGCCCGTCCGAGGACACGACGTACTCGACGTATTCCCTGGTTGCGCGGGAGAGTCTTTCGGAGCCGCGCATCGGCCGCCCCGTCACCGCGACGAAGGCGCTGGTGCTCACGGCCAAGGGGGCACTTGCGCTGGTCGGCGTTCCCGGCGACCTGCACCTGGGCGGCGCGGGCCTGGCGCGCGGCTATCTTCACCGCCCGGACCTGACGGCCGAACGATTCGTTCCGGACCCGTTCGCGGACGAGCCCGGCTCCCGGCTCTACCGGACGGGCGACCTGGTGCGATGGACGACTTCGGGAGAGTTGGAGCTGCTGGGGCGCATCGACCACCAGGTCAAGATTCGCGGTTTCCGGATCGAGCTGGGCGAGATCGAGCGGGCGCTTGAAGATCACCCCGGCGTCCAACAGGCCGTGGTCGTCGCCGACGAACGGGAAGGTCGAAAACAACTCGTCGCCTGGTTCGTGGCCGCCTCGACGCCCGAGCCATCGGCCGACGAGTTGCGGAGCTTCCTCGCCGAGCGGCTGGCGCCCTACATGGTGCCGGCGGTCCTGATGGAGCTGGACGCGCTCCCCCGGCTGCCCAGCGGCAAGGTGAATCGCGCGGCCCTGCCGAGCCCCGGCATTGGCAGGGAGGCGCGGGAGACCGTGGCGCCGCGGACCTCCGAGGAGGAGCGTCTCGCCGCCATCTGGTCGGAGGTTCTGGGCCTCCCGCGGGTGGGGGTGACCGACAACTTCTTCGAGCTGGGCGGCGACTCGATCCTCTCCCTCCAGATCGTGGCGCGCGCGCGCCAGGCCGGCCTTCTCCTCAACCTGCGCCAGATCTTCGCGCACCCGACCGTGGCGGAGCTGGCCCGCCACGCCGTCCCCGTCTCCAACGAGACCGTTGGAATGGAGGCCGGTCCGGTGACCGGCGAGGCGCCTCTCACGCCGATCCAGCGCTGGTTCTTCGGGCAGGGCTTCGCGGATCTCCATCACTTCAACCAGGCCCTCCTGCTGGAGCCCACGGAGCCGCTCGATCCCCTCGCCCTGGAGCGCGCCCTGGCCGCCGTGATCGAGCATCACGACGCCCTGCGCCTGCGGTTCCATCGCGATTCCGAAGGCTGGCGTCAGGAAAACGCCGCTGTCGAGCCGGTCACGCCCCTCCACCACATCGACCTATCGGCCCTGCCGGCATCGCGAAGGGAGGGAGCTTTCGAGGAGTCGGCCGCGGCGCTCCATGCAGGCTTCGATCTGGTGGCCGGACCTCTCACCCGCCTGGCCCTGTTCGAAGGCCCGGAAAGACTGCTGTGGATCTCCCATCACCTCGTGGTCGACGGTGTCTCCTGGCGCATCCTGATTGAAGACCTGGAAACGGCATATCGACAGGTCGCCCGTGGGCTGCGATCCAACCTGCCGCCGAAGACGACTTCGTTCCGGGACTGGGCGCGGCGTCTTGTCGCGGTCGCCCCGACGACACCGGAACCATCGCCCGAGGTGCCTTCCCTGCCGGTGGACTTCCCCGAGGGCGGAAACCTCGTCGCCGACGAAGCCTCGGTGTCCTTCGAGCTCACCCGGGAAGAGACCGGGGATCTGCTTCAGGCCGTTCCCGCGGTCTTCCACACCCGCATCGACGAGGCGCTTCTGAGCGCCCTGGGCCGGGCTCTGTCGGGATGGACCGGCTCGCCGCGCCTGGGGGTGGACCTCGAAGGGCACGGCCGCGAGCCGATGGATGCCATGGATGCGGATCTTGATCCGTCGCGGACCGTGGGCTGGTTCACCCGGCTCCATCCGGTCGATCTGGAGGCGGGAGCCGTCGCCGACGCGGCCGGAGCCCTGCTCAGCGCGAAGGAGCGGCTGCGCTCGGCTGTGTCCGGTCCGGGCGATCCGGGTGCGACGGTCTCGTCGGCCGGGATCAGCTTCAACTACCTGGGCCGGCTCGATGTCGGGGCCTCCCTGTTTCGACCGTCGATGACGCAGGCCGGCACGCGAAGCCCGCGCGCCCGTCGGCCCCACCTGCTGGAAGTCAGCGGGTTCGTGAGCGGCGGCAGGCTCTCCATCACCCTGGCCTATGGCTCGAAAATCCATCGCCGGGAGACCGTGGAGGGCCTTGCCTCGGCCTATGCCGACGCGCTGCGGGATCTGATCCGCCACTGCCGTGAGCACCGCGAAGAGGTCTTCACGCCGTCCGATTTTCCCAGGGTCCGGCTCGACGCCCGCGCCTTCGCGCGGCTGGGCGCGGCCTTCCCCTACAAAAGCATCGAGGATCTCTACTCCCTCTCCCCGCTCCAGGCCGGGATGCTGTTCCACAGCCTGCTGGCGCCTGACTCCGGGGTCTACGTCAATCAGCTCACCTGCACGCTGCCCGGAGACCTCGACGTCGGGCGGTTCCGGCAGGCCTGGGAGCTGCTCGCTCAGCGCCATACAGCGTTTCGAACGGCTTTCCTCGGAGACGGGCTCGACGAGCCGCTTCAGATCGTGCTCAGGAGCGTCTCCCTGCCGTGGCAGGAGAGCCAGGCTCCACTGCGCCTGAGCGAAGCGCCGCTGATGCGCTTTTCCCTGGTCCGCCTCGACCGGGATCTGGCCTTCACATGGACTTTCCATCACCTGCTGCTGGACGGCTGGTCGCTGCCCCTGCTGCTCCAGGAGCTGGAGGCCGTCTACGCAGCTCTCATCGCGGACGGAACACCAGCGTTACCTCCGGCACGGCTGTTTGGCGATTACATCGCCTGGCTCCAGGCTCAGGATCTGTCGCGGTCCGAGCCGTTCTGGCGCCGCGAGCTCGCCGGCTTCGCGGCTCCGACTCCGCTGATCCTCGAACGCCGCGACGCTCAAGGCTCTGGCAGCTCCGAGCGGGAGCTGCGCGTCAGCCGCGAGGTCACCGCCGCCCTCCAGACCCTGGCGGCCCGGCACCGGGTCACGCTCCAGACCCTCACGCTGGGAACCTGGGCGCTGATCCTCAGCCGCTACTCCGGCGAGGAGGACGTGGTCTTCGGCAGCGTCGTGTCCGGCCGGCCGGCCGCGATCCCGGGCGTGGAGACCATGGTCGGCATGTTCATCAACACCCTGCCCGTGCGGGTGCGGATGGACGGCACCGAGCCCCTGGCTCCCTGGCTGCAACGGCTCCAGGAGCGCCAGTTGGACGGGCGCGAGCACGAGCACACCCCCCTGTCTGAGATCCAGCGATGGAGCGAGGTGCCTCCGGGCTCTCCGCTGTTCGAGACGCTCCACGTCTTCGAGAACTACCCGGCCCCCACAGGCTCCGGCAGCCTGCGCCTCCGCGACCTGCGGAGCCACGAGACGACCAACTACCCCATCACCCTGGCGCTGACGGGCGGCGATTCGCTTCTCCTGAGGCTGACCTGCGCGCGGGACAAGGTCGAGAGCTCCGCGGCCCTGCGGCTGCTTCACCATGTGGCGGCCCTGCTCACCAACATGACGGAGTCGGAAAGCCGCCTGGGGGAGATCTCCTGGCTCTCCGACGGCGAGCGCCACCAGCTTCTCGCCGAGTGGAACGACACGCCCGGCGCGTCTCCGGCGAGCCCCCAGGCAACCACCGTCGTGGAGCTGTTCGAAAGGCAGGCTCGGCTCTCGCCTGAATCTCTCGCGGTGGTGTTCGCGGGCGTCGCGGGCGTCGCGGGCGAAGAGGACGGCGGGCTCACCTACAGCGAATTGGACCGGCGGGCAGAGCGGCTGGCCGGGCGCCTCCGCGCGCTTGGAGTCGGACCGGAGATCCCAGTTGGCTTGTTCGTGGATCACAACCCCGTCCTGGCGGTCGGCTTGCTGGGCATCCTCAAGTCCGGTGCCGCCTGGCTCCCCCTGGACCCGGCCCATCCGCCGGCGCGCCTGGAGTTTCTGCTGGCGGACTCAGGCGTGACGGTGCTGGTGACGCAGTCGCACCTCCTGCCGAGCCTTCCTTCGTCCGGCGCACAGGTCGTTTTGCTCGGCCAGGAGGGACCGGCGTACGAGGCAGGGCGAAAAGAGATCGATCCGGGCAGTCTCGCCTACCTGATCTACACCTCCGGCACGGCCGGCCGCCCCAAGGCGGTGCAGGTCGAGCACGGAATGTTATCGGCCACGCTCACGGCGATGCGCGGATTGTTCGGTTTCGAATCAGGGGATCGCATGCCCTGCCTGGCGCTCTCCACGTTCGACATCTTCCTGTTCGAGCTGCTGTCGCCGCTGTTGACCGGTGGAACTGCCGTGCTCTTCCCCCTTCGGCCAACCCTGGACGTGGAACGGCTGGTCGATCGACTCGACGAGCTGACCTGTCTGCATGCGGTGCCGGCGCTGATGCGGGGGATCGTCGAGTCTCTCCGGCGGCGCGGCCCGGCGGCGCCCGACGTTGGGAGGATGCGCAGGATCTTCGTCGGCGGCGACGCGGTACCGGCCGAGCTGCTGGAGGATCTCCGGGAGACGTTCCCGGCCGCCCAGGTGTGGGTTCTCTACGGTCCGACCGAGGGGACGATCGTCTGCGCCGCGCATCGGGTACCTCCTGCTCCCGCGGCCGCCGAGTCGCTGCTCGGCCGCCCCCTCGCCGGAGCCATCCTCCATGTCTGCGATGCAGGCGGAGGGCTGCTGCCCGTGGAAGTTCCGGGCGAGCTCTGGATCGGGGGCACCGGCGTCACCCGCGGCTATCTCGGCCGGGACGAGCTGACCCGCGAGAAGTACGTGCTGCTGGACGGCGAGCGGTTCTACCGCACCGGCGACCGCGTGCGCCGGCGGGCCGACGGCGTTCTCGAATTCCTCGGCCGCTTCGACCATCAGGTCAAGATCCGCGGCTTCCGCATCGAGCTGGGAGAGATCGAAGCGGCCCTGACCGCGCTGGATGGCGTCCGCGAGGCGGTCGTGGTGGCGCGCGAGGACACGCCGGGCGACCGCCGGCTCGTCGCCTATGTGACGGGTAGTCCGGACCTCGATCGGCTCCGCCAGTCCCTCCGGGACCGGCTGCCGGACTCCATGGTTCCCGCCGCCTTCGTGCCTCTCGCGGCGCTGCCTCTGACTCTGCACGGCAAGGTGGACCGCAAGGCGCTGCCAGCTCCGGAATGGCAGGACGCCGCCGAACGGTACCTGGCGCCGCGCACGCCGGTCGAGCAGGTGCTCGCGGGGATCTGGGAGGAGCTTCTCCAGCTCGACCGGATCGGTGCGAACGATCACTTTTTCGAGCTGGGCGGCCACTCTCTGTTGGCGACGCGGGTGACGGCCCACGTGCGCCGGGCATTTGGCGTCGACCTGCCGCTGCGCGATCTTTTCGAGGCTCCGACCCTGGCCTTGCTGTCCTCCCGGATCGACGCCGTGCTGCGAGATGGCGCCGGCTCTTCACGTGCATCGGTTCCACCCCTAGTTACGGTCTCCAGAGAGGAGCAACTGCCGCTTTCGTTCGCCCAGCAGCGACTCTGGCTCATCGATCGGTTCGAGCCGCAGGGTTCGCTCTACAACATGCCGGCGGCGCTGCGCCTCGAAGGACCGTTGCGCGCCGACGTACTGGCCCTCAGCCTCGGCGAGGTGCTGCACCGTCACGAGGCCCTGCGCACGGTGTTCAGTTTCGAGGAGAGCCTGCCGATCCAGCGGGTTCAACCGGCTGTTGCCTTCCAACTGCCCGTGGTCGACCTGTCAGGGCTACCCCAGGATCGAGCCGAGACGCTTGCCCGAATCCTGACCGGCGAGGAAGCGGTCCGGCCCTTTGATCTCACGCGCGGGCCGCTCCTCCGCGGCGTGCTTGTGCGGCTGGCGGCGAACGATCACCTCGCCGCTCTGACGCTCCACCACATCGCGGGCGATGGCTGGTCCATGGGCATCCTGGTGCGGGAGGTCACGAGCCTCTACGAAGCCTTCGCCGAAGGCAGACCGTCGTCTCTACCGGAGTTGGGCGTTCAGTACGCGGACTTCGCCGTCTGGCAGCGATCCTGGCTGACAGGCGAGACTCTGGACAGGGAAATCGCATTCTGGCGCCGCGAGCTGGCGGACCTGCCACCCCGGCTGGAACTGCCGACCGACCGGCCGCGGTCCGCGGTCCGGAGCGTCCATGGCGCCACCCGCCCCGTGCATCTGCCCGCCGCAGTGATCCGCCAGGCGCAGACGTTGGGGCGCCGGGAGGGCGCCACGCTGTTCATGGTACTGACGGCGTCCTTCCAGGCGCTACTCGCCCACTACAGCGGGCAGGACGACCTCGCGATCGGAACCCCCGTGGCCGGCCGCAACCGCGTCGAGACCGAAGGGCTGATCGGGTTCTTCGTCAACACCCTGGTGCTGCGCGCCCGTCTTACGGGAGAGCCGTCGTTCGGCGCGCTGCTCGGCCAGGTGCGCGACACCGCCCTGGCAGCCCATGCCCACCAGGACGTGCCGTTCGAGAGGCTGGTCCAGGAGCTGGCTCCGGAGCGGAGCCTCGCCTTCACGCCTCTCTTCCAGGTGATGCTCGCGCTGCAGAACGCCCCGTTCGGGGCGCTGGAGATCCCGGACCTGCGGCTCTCCCCCGTCGCCCAGACCGGCGTCACGGCGAAGTTCGATCTCACGATCAGTCTCGAGGAGAAGGACGGCGGCCTCGCCGGCACGGCCGAGCACTCCACCGAGCTGTTCGACGCCACGACCATCGACCGGATGCTCGAGCACTTCGAGCGGCTGCTGGCAGCGGCGGTCTCTACGCCGGATCTGTCGGTTTTCTCGCTGCCGCTCCTGAGCCCGGCGCAGGGCCATCAGGTTCTCCGCGAGTGGAGCGACACCGCGGTTCCACAGAAACCCCCCAGAGGTCTGCACGAGCTGTTCGAGGAGCAGGCCCGACGGACACCGGAGGCCGTGGCTCTCATCGTCGGCGAGCGCGAGGTCCGGTATTCGGAGCTTGACGAGACGGCCGACTGGCTGGCGGGTGTTTTGCGCGGCCCGGAAAACCGGGTCGGACCGGAGATCGTCGTCGGCGTTCATCTGGAACGATCGCTGGAACGATCGGTCGACATGGTGGCCGCCGTGCTCGCCATTCTCAAGGCCGGGGCCGCCTATCTCCCGCTCGATCCGCGTCTGCCCCAACGGCGCATCGCAGAGATGCTCGGTAGCTCCCGGGCCGCCGCGATCATCACCACAAAGGCCCTCGCAGCAGGTCTCGCGTGGACGGGCTCTCTGATTCTGGTCGACGATCTGCCTGATAATCTGCCGGACGGCGAGGCGCGGCCCAGCCCCGGCGTCGACCCGGAAAATCTCGCCTACGTCCTCTACACCTCGGGCTCCACCGGCAAGCCCAAGGGTGTCGCCGTCACCCATGGCAGCGCGGTCGAAATGGTGCGGTGGGCTCAGACCGTCTACTCCCGGGCCGAGTTGGCCGGCGTGCTGGCCGCAACCTCGCTGAGCTTCGACCTCTCCGTGTTCGAGCTTTTCGTGCCCCTCTCCTGCGGAGGGACGGTCATCCTCGCGGACAACGCGCTGGAGCTTCCGAGGCTCCCCGCCCGCGACCGGGTGACGCTGGTCAACACCGTGCCCTCGGCCATGGCCGAGCTGGTGCAGAGCGACGGCCTCGGCGCGTCCGTCCGTACGGTCAACCTGGCGGGGGAGCCCCTGTCGCGCGCGCTGGCCGACCGCGTCTACGCCACCGGAACGGTCGAGCGCGTCTGGAACCTCTACGGCCCGTCCGAGGACACCACCTACTCGACGTTCTCGCTCGTGGCCCGAGGCGCCACGTCCGCCCCCGCGCTGGGCCGGCCGATCTCGTCGACCCGGGCCTATGTCGTGGGGCCGCGGCAAGGGGGCCCGATCGGAGCCTCCGGAGAGCTCTGCCTGGGAGGTGCGGGCCTCGCGCGCGGCTATCTGGACCGCCCGGATCTCACCGCCGAACGTTTCGTCCCCGACCCGTTCTCCGAGACGCCGGGCGCCCGGCTCTACCGCACCGGAGACCTGGTGCGCTGGAGCGCAGACGGCGAGCTTCAGCTTCTGGGACGCATCGATCATCAGGTCAAGATCCGCGGCTTTCGCATCGAATTGGGAGAGATCGAGGCGGCGCTCCTCTCGCTGGCCGGAGTCCGCGAGGCCGTCGTGGTCTCTCGGGAGGACGGGCATGGCGGTCCGCGGCTGGTCGCCTATGTGACTGGCGCCGACGCCGAGGTTGAGTCGGACGCATTACGTCAGTCGCTCCGCGAACGGCTGCCGGACTACATGGTCCCCGCCGCGTTCATGGTCCTTCCGTCCCTGCCGCTGACGCCCAATGGCAAGGTGGACCGCAAGGCGCTGCCCGATCCGGCATGGCAGTCGATCGGCGAGGAACCGGCGGCGCCGCGAACGCCCACGGAAGCGGCTTTGGCTGCCATCTGGGCCGAGTTGCTCGGTCTTCCCGCCGTCGGCATTCACGACGACTTCTTCGCGCTCGGCGGCCACTCGCTGCTGGCGGCGCAGGCGGCGTCGAGAATCCACCGGTCGTTCGGCGTCGACATCCCCCTGAAACGGCTCTTCGAATTGCGGACGATCGCCGATCTGGTTCCAGAGATCGCCGTCCAGTCCCGCGCTCCGGAAGAAGCCGAGCCACCGCTCACCCGGCGAGACTTCGACGGCGATCCGCCCCTGTCCTTCGCCCAGCTCCGGCTGTGGTTCCTGGACCAGTTGAGCCCCGGCACTGCGGTCTACAACATGCCGAGCTACTTCAGCCTTGACGGGCCGCTCGATCGCACCCGGCTCGACGCCGCCTTGAGCGAGGTCGTGCGCCGCCATGAGATCCTGCGGACCTCCTTCGTCAGTCGGGACGGGGTGCCGGTCCAGCGGATCTCGCCGCCGCAGGCCTGGACCCGGAAGACGACGCCGCTCGTCGACCTGACCGGGCTGGCCCCGGCGCTTCGCAAGGTGGAGTCCCGGCGCCTTGCCAAACTGGAGTCGTGGCGCCCCTTCGATCTCGCCCGGCAGCCCCTGCTCCGCACCCTCCTGATGCGGACGGCCGTCGACGAGCACGGCTTCGTCCTGACGACTCACCACATCGTCAGCGACGGCTGGTCCGTCGGAATTCTGATCCGCGAGGTGGCCGCCCTGCTCAAGGCGCTGGAGATGGGAAGCCCTTCTCCTTTGCCTCCTCTGGCCATCCAGTACGCCGACTATGCCCTCTGGCAACAGGGCTGGATGCGGAGCGGCCGGTTCGAGAGTCAGCTCGATTCCTGGCGCCGGGAGCTCTTGGGAGTGCCCCCTGTCCTCGATTTGCCGACGGATCGTCCGCGCCCGGCGCTGCAGACATTCCGAGGCGCTCTCGTTCCGTTCGGCCTCCCCGCCGGCCTGTTGGTCCGGCTCCGTTCCCTTGCGCAGCAGCAGGGCGTGACGCTTTTCATGGTCCTGCTCGCGTCGCTGAAAACCCTGCTCTTCCGCATCACGGCCCAGGAGCAATTCTCCGTGGGCTCGCCCGCGGCAGGCCGAACGCGACTCGATGTCGAGCCTCTGATCGGCCTCTTCGTGAACACCCTCGTCCTGCGCGCCGATCTGTCGGACGCGCCCCGGTTCGACGCCTTGCTGGCCCGGGTCCGCGAGACAGTCCTCGCCGCGCATGCGAACCAGGAGGTTCCTTTCGAGAAGCTCGTGGAGGCGTTGCAGCCGGAGAGGAACCTGAGCCATTCGCCGCTGTTCCAGGTGATGCTCGCCTTCCAGAACGCGACCTGGCGGCCCGACGAGCTTCCCGGACTCGTGCTGCGACCGCTCGACCTCGACAGCGTCATCTCGAAGTTCGATCTCAATCTGATCCTCAGCGAGATCGGAGACGACGTCGCCGGTGGACTCGAATTCGACACCGGCCTCTTCGATCGGACGACGGCCGCCCGGCTGCTTGCCCAGCTTCGAACGCTCCTCGAAGGCATCGTCGCGGAGCCCCAATCCCGCCAATCCCGGGTTCAGGATCTGCCGCTGCTGCCGACCGCCGAGCGGCACCACATCCTGGTGGAGTGGAACGACACCGGAGTGATCCGCTCCGAAGAAACCCGGATTCAGGAGCCGTTCGAAGCCTGGGCCGAACGCACACCCGAAGCGATCGCCGTCGTCTGCGGCGGCGAATCCCTGACCTACGGCCAGCTTGAGGAACGCGCCAACCATCTGGCCCACCATCTCGCCGAGCTTGGGATCGGCCCCGGATCGCTGGTCGGCGTTCACCTGCGGCGATCCGTCCACATGATCCCGGCCCTCCTCGCCGTGCTCAAGGCGGGGGCAGCCTATGTGCCTCTGGAGATCGGCCATCCGGTCGCGCGGCTGCGCTGGATTCTCAACGAGCTCGACGTCGCCTGCCTGCTGACCGATCAGGCCCAACTCGGCGCCGCGCAGTCCCTCGCCGCGGACCTGCCGGCGTTGACCGACATCATTTGTGTTGACCGGCTTGTAGAGTCGAAAACGGTGAAGCCTCTGCCGCGGCGCGGAACACCGGACGACCTCGCCTACGTGATCTTTACCTCCGGCTCCACCGGCACGCCGAAGGGCGTCATGGTGCGCCACCGGCCGGTCGTCAACCTGCTGCGCTGGGCTCACCAGACCTTCGATTTTTCGCCGCGGGATCGAGTGCTGTTCATCACCTCTCTGTCTTTCGATCTCTCCGTCTTCGATATCTTCGGGCTGCTCGGCGCCGGAGGCTCGATTCGCATCGCCCAGGAACAGGAGATCCGCGATCCGCAGAGGCTGCTGCGCGTCCTGGCCGACGAGCCCATCACGTTCTGGGATTCCGCTCCGGCCGCGCTCGAACAGACGGTGCCGTTCCTGCCGTTGCTGGACACCCTGAACCTCGACGCTCCGGCCTTGCGCCTCGTCTTTCTGAGCGGCGACTGGATTCCCGTCACCCTGCCGGATCGCATTCGAGCCCACTTTCCGGCAGCCCGGGTCGTGTCACTGGGAGGTGCCACCGAGGCCACCGTCTGGTCGAACGTCTTCCCCATCCACGAGGTCGACCCGGCGTGGATCAGCATTCCGTACGGGCGGCCCATCGACAACGCCCGCTACCATGTGCTCGACGCTCAGCTCTCCCCCGCCCCCATCGGTGTGCCCGGCGATCTCTTCATTGCCGGCGACTGCCTGGCCGACGGCTACATCCGGGAGCCGCAGCTCACCGCGAGCAAGCTGATCCCCGACCCGTGGAGCCTGAAGCCTGGTGCGAGGCTCTATGCCACCGGTGACAGGGCGCGGTATCGAGGCGATGGAAACCTGGAGTTCCTGGGGCGCCGCGACCATCAGGTCAAGATCCGGGGTTTCCGAATCGAGCTGGGAGAGATCGAGGCGGCCCTGGCCTCTCTGGAGGGGATCCGCGAGGCCGTGGCGGTCGTGCGTGAAGACAGCCCGGGGAACCGCCGCCTGGTCGCCTACGTTGCCGGCGACCCCATCCCCACGGACGAAATGCGGCGCTCGCTCCAGGAGAGGCTGCCGGAGTACATGGTTCCCGCCGCCTTCGTGGTGCTTCCGGCGCTGCCACTCACCCCGAATGGAAAGGTGGACCGCAAGGCACTGCCGGCTCCGGAGTGGCAACGGCTGGAGGAGAGCTTCACGGCGCCGCGCACGGCCGTCGAAGAGACGATCGCGGCGATCTGGGCCGATGTCCTCGGCCTCGATCGGATCGGCGCTTCCGATCACTTTTTCGACCTCGGCGGCCACTCGCTGCTGGCGACGCAGGTGGTTTCCCGGCTGCGGAGCGCCTTCGGCGTCGAGATTCCGCTGCGCGATCTCTTCGAAGCCCCTACGCTCGAAGACCTGGCCGTCCGGGTCGAAGGGGCCCGGATCGGCTCCGCCCGGCCGATGCCGCCCCTGGTGCGGTTGGCAATCGGCGAGAACGCTCCCCTCTCGTTCTCGCAGGAACGACTCTGGTTCCTCGACCAGCTCGAACCGGGCGCGCCGGCCTACAACATCCCTTGTACCGTCGAGCTTACCGGCCGCCTCGACGTGGCAGCCTTCGGCGCCGCCCTGAACGGGGTCGTAGCGCGCCACGAGGTGCTGCGCACGGTCTTCCCTCTCACAAACGGCGAGCCCCGGCAGCATGTCCTGCCGCAGCTCGACATCGGAATGCCCCTGCTCGACCTCCGCGCGCTTCCATCCGCGCACCGTCTCCAGGAAGCGCAACGGCTCGCCATTGAGCACGCGCTCCATCGGTTCGATCTCACCCGCGGGCCCCTGCTCGACGCGGTGATGATCCGGCTGGATCACGAGCGCCACAGCTGTCTGGTCGTGCTGCACCACGTGATCTGCGACGGCTGGTCTCTCGCCCTCCTCGTGCGCGAGGTCGGACAGATCTACTCCGCCGCCCAGGAAGGCATTCCCTCCCCCTTGTCTGCGCTGCCCCTTCAATACTCCGATTTTGCCGTCTGGCAGCGCGAGGTGGTCGCGGATGCGCGGCAGTCCGAGCTCGCCTGGTGGTTGGAGCGGCTGAGCGGCGAGATCGTCCCGCTCGATCTGCCCACCGACCGGGTGCGCCCCGCCGTTCAGACCTATCGCGGTGCGCACAGCGCGCGGCGCCTTCCGGACGGCCTGACCGGCCGGCTTGCGTCCTTCGGCAGGGCCCACGGCGCCACCCTGTTCATGACGCTGCTGGCGGCCATCAAGACGCTGCTCCACCGCCACAGTGGCCAGGACGAGGTGCTCGTCGGGGCTCCGGTCGCCGGACGCCAGACGGTCGAGACCGAAGAGCTGATCGGCTGCTTTCTGAACACTCTCGTTCTGCGCACCGACCTCGGCGGCTCTCCCAGCTTCCGCAACCTGGTGGCCCGAGTCAAGGAAATCACGCTCGGAGCCTATGCCCATCAGACCGTGCCGTTCGAGGCCGTCCTGGCCGGCTTGCCGCAGCAGCGCGACCTCTCCAGGACGCCTCTGTTCCAGGTGATGGTCAATCAGCTCAATCTTCCGTCCGCGCAGATCTCCCTGCCGGGGCTGGCCATCGAGAGCTCGACGACCGCGGCGCCGCTCTCCAAGCTGGACGCGACCTTCTACATCAGCGAGGCGGGCGGCGCGCTCGTCGAGCTGGTCTACAACGCGGACCTGTTCGAAGCGGAGCGGATGGACGACCTTCTCGCTCAACTCGAATCGCTCCTCGATCAGGCTCTGGAGAGGCCCGACGCCCCGATCGGATCGTTCTCGCTGGTCACCGGTGTAGCCAGCGGCATCCTGCCCGATCCCGCCGCCCCTCTCTCGTCTGCCTGGGAAGGCGCGGTGCACGAGGTCTTCGCCGGCCATGCCGGCCGCACCCCGGGGGCGCTCGCCGTCGCAGATCCACAAGGCTCCTGGACCTACGGCCAGGTCGAAGAGCGCGCCAACCAGATCGCGGGCGTCCTTCATGCAGCCGGCGTCGGTCCGGGCCGCCTCGCCGTCATCTGGGCACATCGGAGCGCCCCGCTCGTCTGGGGCCTGCTCGGCATCCTCAAGGCGGGCGCCGCGTTCGTGGTTCTCGACCCGCGCCATCCCGCGCCGCGCCAGGTTCAGATGCTGCGCGTCGCCCGGCCGTCGGCATGGCTCCAGATGGCCGCCGCCGGTCCGGTGCCCGAAGAGATCGCCGAGGAGCTCGATCGGATCGGTTGCTCGTGCCGCCTGCCGCTCCAATCCTTCGCCGAAGGCTTCGGTCGCGTTGCCGGCGTGTCCAACGGAGCGCCGTCCGTATCGGTCGGCCCGGATGACGCAGCCTACGTGGCGTTCACCTCGGGATCGACGGGAATTCCCAAGGGCGTGCTCGGGCGTCACGGTTCGCTGTCGCATTTCATCCCCTGGCTGAGCCGCCGATTCGAGATGTCGGCGGCGGACCGCTTCAGCCTGCTGTCGGGTCTTTCCCATGACCCGTTGCATCGGGACATCTTCACTCCGCTCCAACTCGGCGCCGCGGTGGTGATCCCCGATCCGGAAACGATGGATCAACCGGGCCGCCTGGCCGAGTGGATGCAGCGGGAGACGATCACCATCACCCATCTGACGCCCGCCCTGGGCCAGGTGCTCACGACCGAGGCGACCACCGAGGCAGAAGCCGCGAGGATCGAGGCTCCGTCGCTGCGTTATGCCTTCCTGGTGGGCGACGTCCTCACGCGCCGCGATGTGGCCCGGTTGAAGCGTTTCGCGCCGGGGGTGACCTGCGTCAACTACTACGGCTCCACCGAAACCCAGCGGGCGGTCTCCTACCACGTGGCGGAGGGCCTGGCCCGCCCCGGCAGCGCCCGGGTCCGGGAAGTCCTGCCGCTCGGCCGCGGCATTCCGGACGTCCAGCTGCTCGTCCTCAACCCGGGCGGTGCCCTCGCCGGTATCGGAGAGCTGGGCGAGGTCGCCGTCCGCAGCCCTCACCTGGCGCTCGGGTACCTCGGCGATCCGCAACTCACCTCCGAGAAATTCGTCACCAATCCTCACGGAGCCGGCGACGGAGACCGCCTCTACCGAACGGGAGACCTCGGAAGGTACCTGCCGAATGGCGAGGCGGCCTTCGCCGGCCGCGCCGATACCCAGGTCAAGATCCGCGGCTTCCGGATCGAGCTTGGGGAGATCGAAGCCGCGCTCGGCGGCTTCCCGGGCGTCCGGGAAACGGTGGCCGTCGTTCGCAAGGACGACGGCGTGGAGCCCTATCTGGCGGCCTATGTGGTTCCCATAGGCAGCGTGGATCTCAAGGTCCAGGAGCTGCGCTTCTTCCTGAGCGCGCAGCTGCCGGACGCGATGGTTCCGACCGCCTTCGTGGTTCTCGATCAGATGCCGCTGACGCCGAATCGAAAGGTGGATCGAAAGGCCCTGCCGGCGCCGGAAAGGCGACGCATCGAAGAAGGCTTCCGTGTTCCGCGTACCCCTGTCGAGGAAATCCTCGCCGGCATCTGGAGCGAGGTTCTCGGCCTCGAACGTGTCGAGGCGACCGATGGTTTCTTCGACCTTGGCGGCCACTCCTTGCTGGCCACGAGAGTGGTCTCTCGCATCCAACGGGCTTTCAAGGTCGAGATTCCGGTCCGCCATCTTTTCGAAGCTCCGGTTTTGGCGGACTTTGCGAGTCGGATCGAGAAGGAGATGGCGGAAGGCTCAGGTCGAGTCCTTCCGCCTCTCGTCCCGGTACCGCGTGAAGGCCCGATCCCGCTTTCTTTCGCCCAGCAGCGGCTGTGGTTCATCGACCAGCTCGAACCGGGCAGCCCGCTCTACAACATTCCAGTGGCTCTTCAAGTCGAAGGCCCACTCCGGGCCGATGTTCTGGAAGGCTGCCTCGGCGAAATCGTCAACCGCCACGAAGCGTTGCGCACGACTTTCGGCACGGAAGAGGGCGCGCCGGTTCAGATCATTCAGTCGGCTGCGTCCTTCCGGCTGCCAGTGGTGGATCTCTCGGCACTGCCGCAAGGCCGGCGAGACGAGCAGGCCCTGACGCTGGCGCGCGAAGAGGCGGACCAGGCGTTCGATCTTGCCCGCGGGCCGCTCCTCCGAGCCGTGCTGCTGCGACGGGCGGAGCAGGACCATGTGGCCGCGCTGACCCTGCATCACATCGTCGGCGACGGCTGGTCCATCGGCATCCTGATCCGCGAGATCACGGAGCTGTACAAGGCCGCGTCCACGGGACGGCCGTCGCCGCTTCCCGATCTTCCTGTGCAGTACGCGGATTTCGCGGCCTGGCAGCGCTCCTGGCTGCACGGGGAGATCCTCGAAGGCGAGGTCGCCTTCTGGCGCCGACAGCTCGCCGGTCTGCCTCCGCGGCTGGAGCTGCCGACCGATCGACCCCGGCCCGCCGTCCAGAGCTTCCGGGGAGCAACGCGGTCCCTGCGGCTGTCGACGGAGATCATCCGGCAGGCCCAGGCTCTGAGCCGCCGTGAGGGAGTCACTCTCTTCATGGTGCTGATGGCGGCGTTCCAGGTTCTCCTGAGCCGCTACAGCGAGCAGGACGATTTCGCGGTGGGAACTCCCATCGCCGGCCGCGATCGATTCGAAAGCGAAGGGCTCATCGGGTTCTTCGTCAACACGCTCGTGCTGAGGGCCGATCTGTCCGGGGAGCCTTCGTTCAGCGCCCTGCTCGGCCGGGTCCGCAACACGACCCTGGCGGCCCATGCGCACCAGGACATTCCCTTCGAGAAGCTCGTCCAGGAGCTGATGCCCGAGAGGAGCCTGGCCCACACCCCGCTGTTCCAGGTGGTCCTGGCTCTTCAGCACGCGCCCAACGAAAACCTGGAAATTCAGGATCTGCGGCTGCGGCGAATCGCAAGGAGCGGCACGACCGCGAAGTTCGATCTCACTCTCCTCCTGGAAGAGCACAACGGCGAGGTGGTTGGCCTCGCCGAGCACGCCACCGATCTCTTTGACGGCGCCACCGTCGAGCGTCTCGTCCGCCAGTATGAGCATCTTCTCGGCGCCGCGGTGGGAGCGCCGGGCCTGGAGGTTGCGGATCTGCCGATGCTGCCGGCCGCCGAGCGCCACCAGATCCTGCTGGAGTGGAACGACGCCGCGGTCTCCCGCGCAGAAGACACGCTGATTCACGAGCCGTTCGAGGTCTGGGCCGAGCGCACGCCCGAGGCGATCGCCGTCGTCTTCGGCGACGAGTCGATGACCTACGGCCAGCTCGAAGAGCGCTCCAATCGCCTTGCCCGCCATCTCGCCGGCCTCGGGGTCGGGGCCGGATCGCTGGTGGGCATTCACCTGCGCCGGTCAATGGAGATGATCCCTGCCCTCCTGGCCGTGCTCAAGGCAGGTGCGGCCTACGTGCCTTTGGAAATCGGGCATCCGACGGCGCGCCTCCAATGGATTCTCCGCGAGCTGAACGTCTCCTGCCTGTTGACCGATCAAGCCCAGGCCGCCACGGTTCAAGCTCTCGAAGAGGGTCTGCCGACGCTGACCGATGTCGTCTATCTGGATCGGCTGGATCGGCTGGAAACGTTCGAAGGCTCGTCCGAGAAGCTGCTGAGGTCCAGCACGCCCGACGACCTCGCGTACATCATCTTCACCTCCGGCTCCACGGGCACCCCCAAGGGGGTCATGGTGCGCCATCGGCCGGTCATCAACCTCCTGCGCTGGGCGCATGCGGCCTTCGGCTTCTGTCCTCAGGACCGGGTGCTGTTCGTCACGTCTCTCTCTTTCGACCTCTCGGTTTTCGATGTCTTCGGGCTGCTCGGCGCAGGCGGCTCCATCCGCATCGCCAACGAGCGGGAAATCCGGGATCCCCAGTTGCTCCTGCGCGCGCTCGCCGAAGAGCCCATCACCTTCTGGGATTCGGCCCCCGCGGCTCTGGAACAGACCGTGCCGTTTCTCGACACAATTCCGTTGGAGACCGCGCCGGCCTTGCGGCTCGCGTTCCTGAGCGGCGACTGGATTCCGGTCACCCTCCCCGACCGCCTCCGCGCTCGCTTTCCGGAAGCCCGGGTCGTCGCTCTGGGCGGTGCCACCGAAGCCACGGTCTGGTCGAACGTCTTCCCCATTGGGGATGTCGATCCGGCCTGGATCAGCATTCCGTACGGGCGTCCCATCGACAACGCCCGCTATCACGTGCTCGACGCGAGGCTTTCCCCTTGCCCGACCGGCGTTCCGGGCGATCTCTACATCGGCGGAGACTGCCTGGCCGACGGCTACATCCGCGAGCCGGAGCTCACCGCCAGGAAGTTCATTCCTGATCCGTGGAGCCCGGCACCGGGCGCCCGGCTCTACTCCACCGGCGACCGGGCGCGCTACCGAACGGACGGAAACCTGGAGTTTCTCGGGCGGCGCGACCACCAGGTCAAGATCCGAGGCTTCCGCATCGAGCTTGGAGAGATCGAGACCGCGCTGGCCTCACTGGAGGGGGTCCGGGAGGCGGTCGTCGTCGTGCGCGAGGACACCCCGGGAAACCGCCGCCTCGTCGCCTATGTGGCGGGCGATGCCGACAGCGCCGACCTGCGCCGCGCCTTGCAGGAGCGCCTGCCGGAGTACATGGTGCCTGGCGTCTTCATGACGCTGCCGGCGATTCCCCTCACGGCCAACGGCAAGGTCGACCGGAAGGCCCTGCCCGCACCGGAGTGGCAGCAGCCGGAAGACCGTTACGTGGCGCCCGGGACGCCCGTCGAAGAGATGCTCGCCGGCATCTGGTCTGGGCTTCTCGGGCTCGAACGGATCGGCGCGACCGATCACTTTTTCGATCTCGGCGGGCACTCGTTGCTGGCCGCCCAAGCAACCTCCCGCATCCGGAGCGTGTTCGGCGTCGAGATCCCGTTGCGGGATCTCTTCGAGGCCCCAACCCTGGAAGGCCTCGCCGCCCGGATCGAAACGGCACAGGCCGGCTCGACCCCGCTCACTCCTCCCCTGGTGGCGTCGCCTCGGTCAGGAGATCTCCAGCTCTCCTTCTCCCAGGAGCGTCTCTGGTTTCTCGACCAGCTCGACCCGGGAACCTCGACGTACAACATCCCCATCGTGCTGCGGGTCGAAGGTCCGCTGGACCCCGGAGCGCTGGCAAGCTGTCTCGGCACCATCGTTCGCCGGCATGAGGTTCTGCGCACAGTGTTCGCCGTCAAGGACGGCTCGCCGGTGCAGGTCGTCCAGCCCGCAGCGCCTTTCCAGCTTCCCGTCGTCGACCTCTCTGCGCTGGAGGGTGCGCGCCGGAACGACCTGACGCTCCGGTTGGCGGATCAAGAGGCGAATCTGGCGTTTGATCTTTCGCGAGACCCTCTGCTGCGCGGCCTTCTGCTGCGTCAGGATGACGAGAACCACGTCGCGGCCTTGACCCTGCACCACATCGCAGGCGATGGCTGGTCGATGGAGATCCTGATCCGCGAGCTGACGGCTCTCTACAACTCCCATTCCCAGAGCGCGGTAGCCGCATTGCCGGAGCTGCCGGTCCAGTACGCCGACTACGCCGTCTGGCAGCGCACCTGGATGAACGGCGAAAGCCTTGAGCCCCTGATCCGTTTCTGGCGTCAACAGCTCAGGGGCCTGCCGCCGCGGCTTGAGCTTCCCGCCGACCGACCGCGGCCCGCGGTCCAGAGCTTCCGCGGTGCCACGAGGACGGCGCGGCTCTCGTCCAGACTCACCCAACGGCTGCGGGATCTGGGTCGCCGAGAGGGAGCCACCCAGTTCATGGTCCTGCTCGCCGGCTTCCAGGCTCTGCTCTCGCGCCTGACCGGCCAGGACGATCTTGCGGTGGGCACTCCCGTCGCGGGGCGGAACCGGCTGGAGACCGAAGACTCCATCGGGTTCTTCGTCAACACCCTGGTGCTGCGCGCCGATCTGAACGGCAACCCGACCCTGATCGAGCTGCTCCGCCGGGTCCGCGAAACCGCGCTCGCCGCCCATCTGCACCAGGACGTTCCGTTCGAGCGGCTCGTTCAGGAGCTCACGCCCGAGCGGAGCCTGTCGCAGACCCCGCTTTTCCAGGTGATGCTGGCCCTGCAGAATGCTTCTGCAACAAGCCCGGAGATCTCGAATCTCCGCCTCACGCCGGTGGCCAGGACCGGAACGGTGGCGAAATTCGATCTCACGCTCACCTTCACGGATTCGGAAGCGGGGCTCGACGGCACGGCCGAGTACGCCACGGACCTGTTCGACGCGTCGAGCATTCAGAGGCTGCTGGGTCAGCTCGAGACTCTGCTCGAAGGGATTGCCGCTGGTCCCTACCGGACAATCCGCTCTCTCCCTCTCCTCTCCGAGGCCGAAGAGGCCCAGCTTCTCGTCGAATGGAACGACACGGCCCTGGGATCTCCCGGTTCAACCCTGGCCCACGATCCGATCTCCAGGATGGCTGGACTGTCTCCGCAGGCCACCGCTGTAGCCTGGGAGGGAGGCACCCTGACCTACGGCGATCTCGAATCGAGATCGAACCAGCTGGCGCGACGGCTCCGCCGGCTCGGCGTCGGCCCCGAGGTGCCGGTGGGGCTCTGCGCCGACCGCTCGGGTGACCTGATCGTGGGCGTCCTGGGAATCCTCAAGGCCGGCGGAGCCTACGTTCCCCTCGATCCCGACTATCCGCGGGACCGCCTGGAGACGACGCTTGCGGACTGCGGCGCTCCAGTTCTGGTGACGCAGGAACGCACGGCCGGACGGGTCGGCACCGGAGCCCGGGTGGTCCTGCTCGATACAGGCGAAATCGACTCCGAGGAGGATGGCCCGGTTGGCACGCCGGCCCAGCCCGGGAACCCGGCGTACGTCATCTACACCTCGGGCTCCACGGGCCGGCCCAAGGGGGTCGTCATCACCCATGAGGGCCTGATCAGCTCCACGGAAGCCCGGTTGACCTTCTATCGGGAACCGGTGACGGCCTATCTGCTGGCCTCCTCGATCGCATTCGACAGCAGCGTCGCCGGTCTCTTCTGGACGCTCTGGGTCGGCGGCACCCTGGTCCTGCACCGGGATCTGTCCCATCTGGATCTGCCCAACCTCCTTTCGACCCTGGAGCACCGGCGGGCGTCCCACCTGCTCTGCCTGCCGTCGCTCTACAGCTTGATCCTGGAGCAGGCGACGCCCGCGCAGCTATCCTCCCTGACCACCGTCATCGTCGCCGGGGAGGCCTGTCCGTCGACCCTCGTCGCCGAACATGCCGAGCAGATGCCGTCGGTCTCGCTCGTCAACGAGTACGGGCCGACCGAGGGCACCGTGTGGAGCAGCGCCTGCGTTCTGACGCAGGCGTCTCCGTCGCAAGCCATTCCGATCGGCCGCGCCATCGGCAACGTGCGCCTCTACATGCTCGACCGGTTTCTGGCGCCGGTGCCGATCGGAGCCCATGGAGAGATCGCGATTGGCGGCGAGGCTCTCGCCCGCGGCTACCTGGGCCGCCCGGAACTCACCGCGGAGCGATTCCTCCCCGATCCATTCTCCGGGAAGCCGGGGGCGCGGCTCTACCGCACCGGCGACCGCGCCTCCTTCCGCAGGGACGGCCAGATCGACTTTCACGGCCGCCTCGACCATCAGGTCAAGGTTCGCGGCTTCCGGATCGAGCTTGGAGAGATCGAGTCCGCGCTGCTCGCGCTGGATGGAGCCCGGGAGGCGGTCGTCACGGCGATCGAGGTCACCCCGGGCGACCGGCGCCTCGTCGCCTACATCACGGGCGACGGACCGATCGAAGCGCTGCGCCAGTCGTTGGCAGAGCGGCTGCCGGCCTACATGGTGCCCGCCGTGTTCGTGCCTCTCGCCGCAATGCCGCTCACGCCGAACGGCAAGGTGGACCGCAACGCGCTCCCGGCGCCGGAATGGCAGCGTTCCGACGACGCCTACCGTGCGCCTCGGACTCCGGTCGAAGAGGTTCTCGCCGGCATCTGGCGCGAGATCTTCGGGCTGGATCGGGTCGGGGCCTTCGATCACTTCTTCGAGCTCGGCGGTCATTCGCTGCTCGCGACGCGGGTGATGTCGCGCCTGCAACGGGCCTTCAACGTCGAGATGCCGGTCCGGCATCTCTTCGAAGCCCCCGTGTTGTCCGACCTCGCCGCCCGGATCGAAGGCCTGTCGAGAGACGGATCGGGCCGCATCCTTCCGCCTCTGGTCCCTGGCAAAGCCGAAGGCTCCATTCCACTGTCCTTTGCTCAGCAGAGACTCTGGTTCATCGATCAACTCGAACCGGGCAGCCCTCTCTACAACATTCCGGTCGCGCTCCGCCTCGACGGCGCTCTCCGGCCCGAAGTGCTCGTGAGCGCGCTGAGCGAGATCGTCCGCCGCCATGAAGCGTTGCGCACGATCTTCTCGTCGGACGAAGGCGCTCCGACGCAGGTCGTCCAGGCGGCTCTGCCCTTCCGGCTGCCGGTGGTGGACCTCTCTGCGCTCCCCCGCGGCCGGAGAGACGAGGACGCCTCGAAGCTCGCTCGGAACGAGGCTGCGCAAGGATTCGATCTCGCCCGAGGCCCGCTCCTGCGCGCCGTGCTGATCCGCCTGGCGGAACGCGACCACGTCGCCGCGTTGACGCTTCACCACATCGTCGGAGATGGATGGTCGATCGGCATCCTGATCCGCGAGATCGCCTCCCTGTATCAGGCCGGCGCCACCGGTGCGCCGTCGCCGCTCTCCGACCTGCCCGTGCAGTACGCGGATTTCTCGGTCTGGCAGCGGTCCTGGCTGAACGGGAAGACACTGGAGGATGAGGTCGCGTTCTGGCGCGGCCAGCTCGAAGGGCTGCCGCCAAGGCTGGAGCTTCCGACCGATCGGCCGCGGCCCGCCGTCCAGAGCTTCCGCGGCTCGACGCGTCCCGTTCGCCTGCCCGCCAGGCTCATCCAGCAGGCCCAGGCGCTGAGCCGGCGCGAGGGGGCGACCCTCTTCATGGTGCTGATGGCGGCCTACCAGGCACTTCTGACCCGCTACAGCGAGCAGGAAGAGTTTGCGGTCGGCACCCCTGTGGCCGGACGGGGCAGGATCGAGATCGAAGGGCTCATCGGATTCTTCGTCAACACCCTCGTGTTGCGGGCGAGCTTAACGGGAGCGCCGTCGTTCCGGACCCTGCTCGGGCGCGTCCGCGACACGACCCTGGCCGCTCACGCGCACCAGGACATCCCGTTCGAAAAGCTCGTCCAGGAGCTGATGCCGGAGAGAAGCCTCGCCCACACCCCCTTCTTTCAGGTGGTGCTTGCGCTGCAGAACGCCCCCATCGAGAACCTGGAGATCCAGGATCTGCGGCTGCGTCCCCTGGGAGGCCAAGGCGCCACCGCGAAGTTCGATCTCACTCTCCTTCTCGAGGAGCACGAGGGCGAGGTCGTCGGATCGGCCGAGCACGCCACCGATCTGTTCGATACCACGACCATCGAACGCCTGACCCGTCACTTCGAATGTCTGATGACCGCCGCCCTCGCCGAGCCCCTTGCGGCGGTTGCGGAGCTGTCCCTGCTCCCGGACCAGGAACGGCACCAACTTCTCCTGGAGTGGAACGATGCCTCGGTCGTCCGTCACGACGAAGCTCTGATCCACGAGCCGTTCGAGGCCTGGGCCGAACGCACGCCCGAGGCAGTCGCCGTCCTCTGCGGCGACGAGACGCTGACCTACGGCCAGCTCGAAGCGCGATCCAACCGGCTGGCGCGCAGCCTCGTCGAGCGCGGCGTCGGACCCGGATCCCTGGTGGGCATTCACCTGCGCCGATCCATCGAGATGATCCCCGCCCTCCTGGCCGTGCTCAAGGCAGGCGCGGCCTACGTGCCGCTGGAGATCGGACATCCGACGGCGCGGCTCCAGTGGATTCTTCGCGAGCTCGACGTCTCCTGCCTGCTGACCGACGAGACGCAGATCGGCACCGTCGAAGCCCTCGCCGGAGAGCTGCCGGCGCTGAGCGATGTCGTCTACCTCGATCGCTCGGAGGCGTTCGAGGGCTCGCACGGGAAGCTGCCTCGACGCGGAACGCCTGACGATCTCGCCTACATCATCTTCACCTCCGGCTCGACCGGCACCCCGAAGGGCGTCATGGTGCGCCATCGCCCGGTCCTCAACCTCCTGCGATGGGCGCATCGGACCTTCGGCTTCCGTTCTCTGGACAGAGTGCTGTTCGTCACCTCCCTCTCTTTCGACCTTTCCGTCTTCGACGTCTTCGGGCTGCTCGGCGCCGGAGGCTCGATCCGCATCGCCAAGGAGCGGGAGATCCGCGAGCCCCAGCTGCTCTTGCGCGCGCTGGCCGAAGAGCCCATCACGTTCTGGGACTCGGCGCCTGCCGCCCTGGAACAGGCCGTGCCGTTCCTCGATACCCTGCGAGCGCACACCACACCCGCGCTGCGGCTCGTCTTCCTGAGCGGCGACTGGATTCCGGTCACTCTCCCCGACCGCCTCCGTGGATGCTTCCCGGACGCGCGGGTCATCGCACTGGGAGGGGCCACGGAAGCCACGGTGTGGTCGAACGTCTTCCCCGTCGACGACGTCGATCCGGCCTGGACCAGCATTCCGTACGGACGTCCCATCGACAACGCCCGTTACCACGTCCTCGACGCTCGGCTCTCTCCCTGCCCGGCCGGCGTACCCGGCGATCTCTATATCGGCGGCCATTGCCTGGCCGACGGCTACATCCGGGAGCCGGAGCTCACGGCAAGGAAATTCATTCCTGATCTCTGGAGCTCGGTGCCGGGAGCCCGGCTCTACTCAACCGGCGACCGGGCGCGCTATCGCACGGACGGAAACCTGGAGTTTCTCGGGCGGCGCGACCACCAGGTCAAGATCCGCGGCTTCCGCATCGAGCTGGGAGAGATCGAGACCGCCCTGGCGTCTCTCGGAGGAGTCCGGGAATCGGCCGTGATCGTGCGCGAGGACACGCCGGGAAACCGCCGCCTCGTCGCGTATGTGGCCGGTGCTGCCGACATCGCCGTGTTGCGCCAGGCCCTGCAGGAACGGCTCCCGGAATACATGGTGCCGGGCGCCTTCGTGACGCTGCCGGCCCTTCCGCTCACCCCCAACGGCAAGGTCGACCGAAAGGCCCTCCCCCCCCCGGAGCGGCCCGACGGCGAGACGGCCCCTTCCGCGCCGCGAACACCCGTCGAGGCTGTCCTCGCCGCGGCCTGGGCCGACGTTCTTGGTCTGGAGAGGGTGGGCACGGCCGATCATTTCTTCGACCTGGGCGGACACTCGCTGCTGGCCACCCAGGTGATGTCCCGGCTCCGAAGCTCGTTCGGGGTCGAGATGGCGTTGCGCGAGATCTTCGAGGCGCCGAAGCTGTCGGACCTCGCCAACCGGGTGGAGGCGGCGCTTCGGAACGACGCGGCCCGGATGATCCCGCCTCTCGTCGCCTTGCCGCGGGAAGAGGCGCAAGCTCTTTCGTTCGCCCAGCAGCGCCTGTGGTTCATCGATCAGCTCGAACCGGGCACCCCGCTCTACAACATTCCGCTGGCGCTGGAGATCCGGGGGGCATTCGATCCGGAAGTGCTGGCCCGGTGCCTCGGCGAGGTGACTCGACGCCACGAGACCTTGCGCACCGTGTTCGTGCTGCGGGACGGCGCTCCCGAGCAGGTCGTGCAACCGGCGACCGCCTTCTGCCTGCCCCTCGTGGATCTGTCGGCGCTCACACTGGATCGTCGGGAGCCCCTGGCCACCGCTCTCACCCGGCGGGAAGCCAGCCAGCCGTTCGATCTCAGCCGCGGACCCTTGCTGCGCGGCCTCCTTCTCCGCCTGGCGCCTAGGCACCATGCCGTCACGCTGACGATGCACCACATCGCCAGCGACGGCTGGTCCATGGGCGTCCTGCTTCGAGAGGTGACGACTCTCTATGGGGCCTTCGTCGAGGGCAGGCCCTCTCCCTTGCCCGAGCTTCCGGTCCGGTATTCGGATTTCTCCGCCTGGCAGCGCTCCTGGCTGAAGGGTGAGATTCTCGAGAGCGAGATCTCCTTCTGGCGACGCCAGCTCGACGGTCTCCCTCCCCGGTTGGAGCTTCCCACCGACCGTCCTCGTCCCGCGGTCCAGAGCCTGCGGGGCGCCACGCGTCCGGTGCGGCTGTCTGCGCACCTCACGCGGCAGGCGAACGAGGTGAGCCGCCAGCGGGGGACGACGCTCTTCATGGTCCTGCTGGCTGCCTTCCAGGCCCTTCTGGCGCGCTACAGCGGCCAGGAGAGTCTCGCGGTCGGCACGCCCGTGGCCGGGCGCAATCGCGTCGAGATCGAGGGGTTGATCGGGTTCTTCGTCAACACCCTGGTGCTCCGTGCCGATCTGCCCTGGGGAATCTCCTTCCGAGAGCTTCTGGACCAGGTGCGGCTCACGTCGCTCGCCGCCCACGCCCATCAGGACGTTCCCTTCGAGAAGCTCGTCCAGGAGCTGATGCCCGAGAGAAGCCTGGCCCACTCCCCCCTGTTCCAGGTGATGCTGGGGCTGCAGAACACATCGCTGGGCGCGCTGGAGATCCCGGGCCTGGAGCTTCAGCTGCGGGGCGGAGCGGGTACGTCGTCGAAGTTCGACCTCACCGTGCTGATCGAGGAGCACGACGGCGAATTGAAGGGGGCGGCCGAGTTTGCCGCGGACCTGTTCGACGGAACGACCGTCGACCGGTTGCTGGGCCACTTCGCACGGCTGCTTGCGAACGCCGCGGAAGCGCCCGACGTCTCGATTTTCGAGCTGCCGCTCCTGAGCCCCGGTGAGCTTGGCCAGATCGTCACGGAGTGGAACGACACCGGCGCGGAGCTCTCTTCCGCCTCGTGCGTACACGATCTCTTCGAGATCCAGGCTCGCCAGACGCCTGAGTCGATTGCGGTCGTCTTCGGGAGCTCTGCGTTGACCTATGCCGAGCTGGACGACCGCTCCGGCCTCCTGGCGCGACGCCTGCGGCATCTCGGGGTCGGTCCGGATGTCATGGTCGGCCTGCTGGTCGAGCGTTCCCTGGACATGGTCGTCAGCGTTTTGGCCGTGCTCAAGGCCGGAGGCGCGTACGTGCCGCTCGACCCTCGCTACCCCGAGGTACGGCTCGGGTTCATGATGGAAGACGCCAACGCCCCCGTTCTGCTGACCCAGAGGCCTCTCCGGGATCGCCTTCCGTCCGGAGAGGCCGTCGTCGTTCTGACCGAGGAGCACGAGGAAGACCCTGCCCTCGACCGGCAGCCCCCGGCTGACCGACCCTCGAGCCTGAATCTCGCCTACGCGATCTTCACGTCGGGCTCGACCGGCCGGCCCAAGGGTGTGGGCCTCTCCCACGGGACGCTGCTGAATCTGATTGGCTGGCATCTGGCGACCTGCCTCGGCGGGGTGCCGACGCTGCAATTCGCCTCGCTCAGCTTCGACGTCAGCTTCTACGAGATGTTCGCCTGCTGGGGCTCTGGCGGCACCCTCGTCGTGGTGCCGGAAGACCTCCGCGTCGACCTGTCGGCCCTCGCCGATCTGCTCGTGGAGCAGCGGGTCGAGAAGGCCATCTTCCCCGTGGTCGTCCTCCAGGAGCTTGCGGAGATCTTCGCCGGGCGCGAGGCTCTTCCCCCGCTCCGCGAGATCACGACGACCGGCGAGCGGTTGCAGACGAACCGCTCCATGGCGGCTCTGCTGCGACGACTCCCGGGGTGCGTGTTCCACAACCATTACGGTCCGTCCGAGACCCATGTGGCAACAGCGTTCACGTTGAGCGCCCTTCCGGAGGACTGGGAGGTCTACCCGCCCATCGGCCGGGCCATCTGGCGGTCGTCGACCCATGTCCTCGAACCCGGCCTCGTGCCGGCTCCGCTCGGCGTGCCGGGAGATCTCTACATCGGCGGCGCCTGTCTGGCGCGCGGCTATGTCGGCCGGCCCGACCTCACCGCCCAGAAGTTCGTGCCGGACCCCTTCAGCAAGGAGCCCGGTGCCCGGCTCTACCGGACGGGCGACAAGGTGGTGCTTTCGACCCGGGGAGATCTCGAGTACCAGGGCCGCTTCGACGATCAGGTCAAGATCCGCGGCTTCCGTGTGGAACCGGGAGAGATCGAAGCCGCTCTTCTCGTCCAGCCCGGCGTTCAGGAGGCCGTCGTGGCGGTGCGCGAGGACGAGGTCGGGGATCGGCGGATCGTCGCGTACGTCGTGGGCGACGTGGAGCTCGAAACGCTGCGCAGCTCGCTTCAGGAGCGGCTGCCCGAGTACATGGTTCCCTCCGCCTTCGTGAGCCTCCAGTCGATCCCTCTGACCCCGAACCGCAAGGTGGATCGGAAGGCTCTTCCGGCGCCGGATTGGCAGCGAGCCCAAGTGAGCCGCGTTTCGCCGAGGACGCCGGTGGAAGAGATCCTCGCCGGAATCTGGGCCGAGCTGCTCGGCCTGGAGCAGGTGTGGGCGGAGGACAACTTCTTCAGTCTGGGAGGCCATTCGCTTCTCGCAACCCGCGTGATGTCTCGGCTGCGAAGCGCCTTCGAGATCGAGATACCGTTGCGTGACCTCTTCGAAGCTCCGACCCTGGCAGGTCTCGCCGCCCGCATCGAGGCGGTCAGGGCCGAGGCCGTTCCTCTCTTCCCTCCCCTGGTGCCTCTCCGGAGCGAGGGTCCTCTTCCGTTGTCGTTGGCGCAGCAGCGCCTGTGGTTCATCGATCAGCTCGGTCCGGGCAGCCCGCTCTACAACATCCCGGTGGCCCTGAGCGTCGAAGGTCCGCTGCGGCCGGAGATCCTGGCCCTTTGCCTCGGCGAGATCGTTCGACGGCACGAGGTTCTGCGGACGGTGTTTGCCACCCGGACGGGAACCCCGATCCAGGTTGTCCGGCCGGCGTCCTCCTTCCACCTGACCCTCGTGGACCTGTCGGGATTGCCCGATGCCAGGCGGGAGCCCCTCGCTTCACACCTGGCTGGAGAGGAGGCCAACCGTGCGTTTCATCTCGGTCACGGTCCCCTGCTCCGTGGGCTTCTCCTGCGAGTGGCGGAGGGGCAGCACCTCGCGGCTCTGACCCAGCACCACATCGTCAGCGATGGATGGTCCCTGGGAATCCTGGTTCGGGAGATCGTGAGCCTGTACCCGGCCTTCGCGGAAGGACGGCCTTCGCCCCTCCCCGAATTGCCGGTCCAGTACTCGGACTTCGCCGTCTGGCAACACTCCTGGCTCCAGGGCGAGACTCTGGAAAGACTGCTCTCCTTCTGGCGCAGCGAGCTGGCCGGCCTGCCGTCCAGGCTCGAGCTGCCGACCGACCGCCCTCGGCCCGCTGTCCAGACGTTCCGGGGCGCTACGCGGCCCGTGCGTCTCCCCTCCGGGCTTGCCCGGCAGGCCCAGACCCTGGGACGCCGCCAGGGAGGAACGACCTTCATGGTTCTCCTCGCCGCATTCCAGACCTTGCTGGCCCGCTACAGCGGCCAGGACGACCTGGCGGTGGGCACTCCGGTCGCAGGTCGAAACCGCATGGAGATCGAGGGGCTGATCGGGTTCTTCGTCAACACTCTGGCGCTTCGCTTCGACCTGAGGCGCGCGGCAGGCGTGCCCATCGTTCTCGACCTGATCCGGCAGGTTCGCGAGAGAACGCTGGCTGCACATGCTCACCAGGATGTGCCCTTCGAGAGATTGGTGCAGGAGCTGATGCCGGAGAGAAGCCTCGCGCAGACTCCTCTCTTCCAGGTGATGTTCGTGCTGCAGAACGCCCCCGCTGAAACCCTGGAGATTCGGGACCTGCGCCTGCGGCCCGGAAGCGCCGTTGCAACGACGTCCAAGTTCGATCTCACCTTCAGCCTCGAAGAGCGCGGCGGAGAGCTGGCGGGCTCGGTCGAGTACGCCAGCGACCTTTTCGACGTCACGACCATCGACCGGCTGATTCTTCACTACGAGCGATTGCTCGCCGCAGCCCTGGCGATGCCGGATCTCTCCGCGCTGGACCTGCCGCTGCTCTCCCCTGCCGAGCACAGCCAGGTGACCGTCGAATGGAACGACACGGCAAGGCCGACCGATCGGGCCGTCAGGCTCGTCCAGGACCTGATCGACGAACAGGCGACTCGGGTTCCGGATTCGATGGCCGTGCTCGCGGGTGGCCACGGCCTGACCTTCGGGGAGTTGACGGCGCGCGCCGATCGCCTGTCGGGGCACCTCCGGGCCTGGGGCGTCGGCCCCGACGTCATCGTGGCGCTCTTTCTGGAGCGGTCCGTCGACCTGGTGGTAGCCCTCCTCGCGGTGCTGAAAGCAGGCGGCGCCTACCTTCCGCTCGATGTGTCCCACCCACGGGAACGGCTGTCCTCCATGCTTGAGGATGCCCGGGTCCACCTCGTCCTCACCCGGACGCGGCTGTTGCCCGATCTTCCTGGACACTCGCCTGGACACTCGGCGATGGTCGTCTGCGTCGACGACCTGCCCGCCGGGAGCCCAACCGCGATTCCGGCCGCAAGGCCGGACGGCGACAACCTCGCCTATGTGCTCTACACGTCGGGCTCGACCGGCCGTCCCAAGGGTGTGGCGGTCCCTCACTCGGGGCTCGCCAACTATCTGGCATGGGCGGCGGCCGCCTACCCTTCCGGCCACAGGCTCGGAGCCCCTGTCCACTCGACATTGAGCTTCGACCTGACCGTCACCAGCCTGTTCCTCCCGTTGATCACCGGCCGATGTGTGGTTCTGATTCCTGAATCCGAGGGGGTGGAAGGGCTGGCGACGGCGCTCGCCGAAGGGGGTTTCGGGCTGGTCAAGCTGACACCTGCCCATCTGGATGCCCTGGAGCGGCTGCTGCCACCCGAGCGAGCGTCCGCGTGCGCTGAGGCCCTCGTCATCGGCGGCGAGGCGCTCTCCGGCGAGCAACTCGCCTTCTGGCGCAGGCATGCCCCCAACCTGCGTCTGTTCAACGAATACGGCCCGACGGAGACGGTCGTCGGATGCTGCGTCCACGACGTTCCGCAGAATGCCGAAGTGACCGGTCCGATCTCGATCGGCCGCCCGATCGCCGACACCCGCCTCTTCCTCCTGGACTCGCGGGGTTCCGTCGTTCCTTCGGGAGCCCGGGGCGAGCTGTACATCGGCGGCGCCGGAGTCTGCCGTGGATACCTCCATCGGCCGGACCTTACCGCCGAGCGCTTCGTGCCGGATCCGTTCGGGCCGACCGGAGGGCGCCTCTATCGGACCGGCGATCTCTGCAAGCACCTCAAGGACGGGACCCTCCAGTTCCTGGGACGGGCTGACAATCAGGTCAAGATCAGAGGGTTCCGAATCGAGCTGCAGGAGATCGAGGCTGCGTTGCTCGCGTCGAGCGACGTCCGCGAGGCCGTGGTGACGGCCTGCGACGCTGCCGGCAGGACGTCTCTGGTCGCCTATGTGGTTGGGGACATCGAGATCTCGTCGCTTCGTCGGGCCCTGCAAGAGCGCCTCCCCGGCTACATGGTGCCGGCCGCCTTCGTGCTCCTTCCGAGCCTTCCCCTTTCCCTCAACGGCAAGGTGGATCGAGCCGCCCTGCCGGTCCCGGACTGGAGCGGCCTCGCCGAGGACCATGTGGCTCCCAGGACCGAGGTCGAATCGATTCTTGCGGGAATCTGGGCCGAGGTTCTTGGGCTGGAACGGGTCGGGGCCACCGATCACTTCTTCGATCGCGGAGGGCACTCCCTCCTCGCGACGCAGGTGGTGTCCCGTCTGCGCAGCGCCTTCGGCGTGGACCTGCCGCTGCGCGATCTCTTCGAGGCCCCGACACTGGAGCGGCTCGCCTCTCGAATCGAAACCGCCTTGCAGGACAAGGGCACGCGGCTGCCGCCGCTCACCAGGGTGGCGCGGGAAGAGCCGCTCCCCCTGTCGTTCGCCCAGCAGCGACTCTGGCTCGTCGACCAGCTGGAGACGAACGCGTCGCTCTACAACATTCCCGTGGCGCTCCGCCTTGCAGGTGCTCTGGAGCCGCGAATCCTCGCCCGATGCTTTGATGAGGTCATCAGACGCCACGAGGTTCTGCGTACGGTCATCTCGACGGTCTCGACGGTCTCGACGGTCAAGGGCTCGCCGATGCAGGTGATTCGGGCGGCGGTCCCCTCCGGCCTTCCCTTGGTCGACCTCTCGGCGCTGCCCGAGAGTCGACGCGAGGCTCAGGCTCACCGCCTGGCCGGCGAAGAGGCCGGACGTTCCTTCGATCTCTCCCGCGATCCGCTCCTGCGCGGAGTGCTGATCCGTCTGGCGGAGGACACGCACGTCGTCGCCCTCACCCTTCATCACATTGCGGGCGATGGCTGGTCGATGGGGGTTCTCGTCCGGGAGATGACGACGCTCTACGCCGCCCTTGCCGAAGGAACGGCGCCCTCTCTTCCCGAATTGGCGGTCCAGTACGCGGACTTCGCCGCCTGGCAGAGACGATGGCTTCAGGGCGAGGCTCTCGCCGGTCAACTCGACTACTGGCGGCAACGACTCTCCAACCTCGTTCCTACGGAGCTCCCTGCCGACCGGCCGAGGCCGCCGGTGCGGAGCGGTCGAGGTGCCGGTCTCCCCGTGGTCATCCCAGGAAGCCTCACGGGAGCCCTGCGGTCGCTGGGCCGCGACGAGAATGCAACGCTCTTCATGACTCTCATGGCCGCCTTTGCCGTGCTCCTTCGCCGGCATGCCCACGACGAGCGCCCTGTGGTGGGAACGGACATCGCCAATCGCCGCCTCGCCGAGCTCGAAGACCTCATCGGCCTCTTCGTCAATCAGCTCGTGCTGACCTTCGACCTTTCGGGGGATCCAACCTTTCGCGAGGTGGTGAGGCGGGTTCGCCAGGAGACGGTCGAGGCCTACATGCATCAGGATGCTCCCTTCGAAAGGCTCGTGGAGATGCTGAGGCCGGAGCGCGACAGGAGCCGCACGCCGCTCTTCCAGCTCAAGCTGGTGCTCCAGAACGCCCCGGTCGTGGCGCAGGGCTTGCGGGATCTCTCGGTCTCCGCTCTGGAGGTTCGACACGAGACCGCCAAGTTCGACCTGCTCCTCAATTTGATGGAGACCGACGAGGGGATCGCCGGCCTTGCGGAGTACAGCACCGACCTGTTCGAACCGGAGACCGTCGCCCGCGTTCTCGACGACTTCCTGTTCGTGATCCAGAGCGCGACCGAGCGGCCGGACACACCGATCCTGGACATCGAAGAGGAGCTGGTGCGCCGGGCCACCCGATTCCAGGAGCAGAAAGACCGGGACCGAAGGAGCAACACCCTGGGACGCGCGCGTCGCCGGCTCGTCGTGGATGAGACGGCAGTGGACCGATAGGTCCGGAGATCGGTATGCAGAAAGTTGTCAGCCAGGGCTTCCGCCTGTCACCTCAACAGGAGCACGTCTGGCACGCGCTTCAGTCGGCACCTGCCGGCCTGCTCGTCGTTCAGGCGCGGTTCGTGATCTCGGGGGAGTTGGACCGCCGGCGCCTGGTGAAAGCCGTGGAAACGGTCGTCGAGCGCCAGGAGATCCTGCGGACCCGATTCCCGCTGCTCCCTTCCTTGAGCATCCCGGTTCAGGCGATTGAGGACTCGGCGGACGTCTCCTGGCACGAGCTCGATCTCGCCGGCCGTCCCGAGGATCTCGACCCGCTCTGCGAGGACATCCGAGCGGCCCCTTTCGACCTGGCGAACGGCCCCCTTCTTCGGCTCCACCTGATGAAGCTCGCGCCGGGACGCCACGCCCTGCTGTTGACTCAGCCCGCGCTCTGTGCGGATGCGGCGTCTCTCGACCTGCTGGTGGCGGAGATCGTTGCGGCCTACCACGGAGACCGTGCCGAAGGCGACATCTACCAATATGCCGACCTGGCCGAGCTGCTTCACGAATGGCAAGGCTCACCGCCCGACGATCCCGGCCCCGCCTTCTGGCGCAAGCAGGATGTCTCTGCCCTGCCGCGGTTGATTCCACGCCGCGCCGGGCTGCCTGAGACGCACCCTTCCGTGCTTCTGTCAGAGAGCCGGAGGATTGAGCGCGCTTGCGTCGCGGCGGCGGGCTCGTTGCCGCAGGTTCTTCTCGCCGCCTGGATGGCCACGCTCCACCGTTCCATCGGAGACGACGAGATCGTTGTCGGCACGTTGTTCGACGGCAGAACCTGCCAGGAGCTCGAGGGCGCTCTGGGCCTCTTCGCGCGCCATCTTCCCGTCCGGCTGCAGCTGACCCCCGCCTCGACCCTCGCCCAGGTTCTCCCTCCGCTCTCGGCGACGCTGGCCGAGGTCTCGAGCCGCCAGGATTTCTTCTCGTCCGCATCGATCGCTCGCCTGCTCGCCGAGCACGGCGGCTCGGGGTGGCCTTTCGGATTCGACTGTCGACGGCCGCGCGAGATGCCTTCTCCTCACGATGGCCCCGGATTCACCCTGGACCGAGAGTGGGTCGGGATTGACCGTTTCAACCTGCGCCTCTCGATCCTCGACGACGGAGTATGGCTCCGCGTGACCCTCCAGGCCGAACCGGGACTCTTTCGGCCCGAGGAGACTCAATCCATCCTCAGCCGATATATCAAGATCCTGGATGGCCTCCTTCTGGGTCTCCCGATCGGGGAGATCGATGTCCTCACGGAAGCGGAGAGACGCCAGGTCGAGGCGTTCAACCGGACGGAAGGTGAGATCGCTTCCGGCCTCCTCGCTCATCAGCTCTTCGAGGAGCACGCCCGGTCGAACCCGCACCGCCCTGCGCTGGTTCACGCCGGAGCCACCTGGACCTATGGCGAGTTGAGCTCTCGGGCCAACCGGCTCGCCCATTCCCTCATTGCCTCAGGCATCGGCCCCGGCCACCTCGTCGGCATCTGCCTGAAGCGTTCCCCCGAGTTGATCGCGGCCGTGCTCGGAACGCTCAAGGCCGGCGCCGCCTACCTGCCGCTCGACCCCACGCTTCCGCCCGGCAGGCTTGCGTGGATGGCCGAAGATGCGAGGCTGTCCCTCCTCCTGACCCGGGAGCCGCTTCGGCACGCCTTCTCCAGCACTGCCATTCCCGTCCTGAGGCTCGAAGCGGTCGCCGGCCAGCTCCCTCTCGAGAGCGAGGTGACTCCGGCGCCCTTGTGCCCAGCCGACCTGGCCTACGTCCTCTACACCTCTGGCTCGACGGGCAATCCCAAAGGCGTGATGATTCCCCATCGCGGACTCGTCAACTACCTTCTCTGGGCCCGTGAGACCTACGCCTCCGCCGAAGGCGCGGGTGCGCCTGTTCATTCCTCCATCGGCTTCGATCTCACGGTCACCAGTCTCCTCGTTCCTCTCTCTGCCGGCACCGCTGTCGCCCTTCTCGAAGAGGACGGTGCGGCCGAAGCGCTGGTCGATGCGCTGCGGAGCCACGAAGATTTCAGTCTGGTCAAGCTCACCCCGGCGCACCTCGACCTCCTGCGCCGGGAGCTCCTTCCCGAAGAGTACGAAGGTCGCACGAGAGCGCTCGTGATCGGCGGCGAAGCCCTGCGGGCCGAGAGCCTCGCCCTCTGGCGCGAGCGGGCGCCGCGGACCCGCCTGATCAACGAATATGGTCCGACCGAGGCGACCGTGGGTTGCTGCACCTACGAAGTCAGGCCGGGAGATTCCCTTTCGGGACCGGTCGCCATAGGGCGGCCGATCGCCAACACCCGCCTCTACGTGGTGGGTCCCGGGTTGCAGCTGGCTCCCTTCGAGGCCCCGGGCGAGCTCTGGATCGGCGGAGAAGGCCTCGCGCGGGGATATCTGGGGCGGCCCGAGCTGACCGCGGAGCGCTTCGTCCCCGATCCGTTCCACCACGAACCGGACCGGGCGGGAGCGCGGCTCTATCGGTCGGGCGACCTCGTCCGCTTGCGCATGGACGGAAACCTGGAGTTCCTCGGCCGCGTCGACAACCAGGTCAAGGTTCGCGGGTATCGCATCGAGCCGGGAGAGATCGAGGCCGCGCTCCTCTCGCGGGAAGGAGCCCGGGAAGCCGTGGCCGTGGCGATCGAAGATGCCGGCGGTACCGCTCTCGTGGCCTTCGTGACTGGAAGCGTCGACGCCGAGGATCTGCGACGTCACGTTGCGTCCAGGCTGCCCGAGTTCATGGTGCCCTCCCGGATCGCCGTTCTTCCCGAGCTGCCTTTGACCGGCAACGGGAAGGTGGACCGCAAGGAGCTCGCTCGAAGCTGGAGGGAGAGGATCGAAGCGGGCGCGGAGACCGAGCCGCCCGCCCTCTATCGCACGTGGACGGAGGAGCTTCTGGCGGGAATGTTCGGCGAGGTTCTCGGCCTGTCCCGCGTGAGCCCCACCGAGAGCTTCTTCTCGCTGGGCGGTCACTCCCTGCTCGCGACTCAGGTCGTGTCCCGGGTCCGGGAGGCGTTCGGCGTGGAGATCTCGCTGCGCACGTTCTTCGAGGTGCCGAGCGTGGCCGCTCTGGCCGCCAGGGTGGATGCACTGCGGGCCGAGGGCGAAGGGGTGGAGACCCCTCCTCTCGTGCCCGTGTCGCGCAATCGGCCGCTGCCCCTCTCGTTCGCCCAGCAACGACTCTGGTTCATCGATCAGCTCGCACCGGGAAGCCCCCTGTACAACATTCCGGTGGCGTTGCGCATTGACGGGCCGCTTCGGATCGAGGTGCTCGAGCTTTGCCTTACGGAGATCGTCCGCCGTCACGAAGCCCTGCGCACGATCTTCGCCTCCGACGAGGGCACGCCCACGCAGCTCATCCAGCCGCCGGCTCTGTTCCGGCTTCCCGTGGTCGACCTGTCGGGAATTCCGCAAGGCCGGCGCGAAGGTCTGGCGCGAACCCTCGTCGGCGAAGAGTCGGTTCGGCCTTTCGATCTCGCGCGCGGTCCTCTGCTCCGCGGGGCGCTGCTTCGGCTGGCAGACCGGGAGCACGCCGCCATGCTGACCCTGCATCACATCGTTGGCGACGGCTGGTCGTTGGGCATCCTGGTTCGCGAGATCACGGCGCTCTATGCAGCGTTCGACACGGCCAGGCTCTCGCCGCTTGCCGATCTGCCGGTTCAGTATGCGGATTTCTCGGTCTGGCAGCGCTCCTGGCTGACCGGGGATGCTCTTGAACAGGAAATTGCCTTCTGGCGTCGCCAGCTGGATGGACTGCCGCCGAAGCTCAAGCTTTCCACGGATCGCCCGCGCCCGGCCGTGCAGAGCTTCCGCGGCCGTACGCTCCCCCTGCGGATCCCGGCGCGCGTCGTCCGACTGGCGCGTGCCTTGAGCCGGCGCGAGGGTGCCACTCTCTTCATGGTTCTGATGGCGGCCTTCCAGGCCCTGTTGAGCCGCTCCAGCGAACAGGAGGACTTCGCGGTCGGGACCCCGATCGCCGGCCGCAATCGCCTCGAAACGGAAGGGCTGATCGGATTCTTCGTCAACACCCTCGTTCTGAGGGCGGACCTGAGCGGCGAGCCTTCGTTCCTGGCACTGCTAAGCCGGGTCCGCGACACGGCCCTGTCGGCCCACGCGCATCAGGACATCCCGTTCGAGAAGCTCGTTCAGGAGCTGATGCCTGAGCGAAGCCTGGCTCACACGCCCCTGTTCCAGGTGATCCTGGCCCTCCAGAACTCGCCGGTGGAACGCCTGGAGATTCAGCGCCTGAGCCTCCGCCCGCTGGAAAGCGGAGGGACCACTGCGAAGTTCGATCTCACCCTGCTTCTCGAGGAACACGATGCCGAGCTGATGGGCACGGTTGAGTTTGCGACGGACCTGTTCGACGCCACCACCATCGAGCGACTCGTCTGCCACTATGAGCACCTGTTGACGGAAGCCCTGGACCAGCCGGATCTGGTAGTCACCCAGCTCTCGCCCCTGCCCGCTTCCGAGCGCCACCAGATGCTGGTGGAGTGGAACGACGTCTCCGTGGCCGCAGCGATTCGCGGTGAAGACACCCTGATTCACGAGCCGTTCGAGCTCTGGGCTGAACGCACGCCCGGCGCGGTTGCGGTGGTCTGCGGTGACGAGCACCGAACCTTCGGCCAGCTCGACGCGCAGGCCGATCGGCTGGCCCGACAGTTGATCGGACTCGGAATCGGACCGGGCTCGCTCGTCGGCGTCCACCTGCGGCGCTCCGTCGAGATGATCCCCGCGCTCCTCGCCATCCTCAAGGCCGGGGCCGCCTATGTGCCGCTGGAGATCGGCCATCCAACGGCCCGGCTGCAGTGGATCCTCCACGAGCTTGGAATCACGTGTCTCCTGACCGATCAGGCTCAGCTCACGACGGTGCAGGCCCTTTCGGCAAGCGTGCCGACGCTGACCGATGTCCTGTACCTGGATCGACCGGGCTCCCAGGCTGTCCCGCCCACGCGCCCGCCCCGGCTCGGCACGCCCGACGATCTCGCCTACATCATCTTCACGTCCGGCTCCACCGGCACCCCCAAGGGCGTCATGGTGCGCCACCGGCCGGTCGTGAACCTCCTGAATTGGGCTCACCGGACCTTCGCCTTCTCGCCCCGGGATCGGGTTCTCTTCATCACCTCTCTGTCCTTCGACCTCTCCGTCTTCGACATCTTCGGGCTGCTCGGAGCGGGCGGGTCCATCCGGATTGCGAACGAGCAGGAGATCCGCGATCCGCAGAGCCTCGTCCGGGCTCTCTCCGAGGAGCCGATCACGTTCTGGGACTCCGCGCCGGCGGCCCTGGAGCAGACGGTTCCGTTCCTGGGCACGCTTGAAAGGCACTCCACGCCGACGCTGCGGCTCGCCTTTCTCAGCGGCGACTGGATTCCCGTCGCGCTCCCGGACCGCGTCCGCGCAAGCTTTCCGGAGGCCCGGGTCGTGGCTCTGGGAGGCGCCACGGAAGCGACGGTCTGGTCGAACGTGTTCCCCGTCGATCGCGTCGATCCGGGCTGGGTGAGCATTCCCTACGGACGTCCCATCGACAACGCGAGGTATCACGTTCTCGACGGCCGGCTCTCCCCCTGCCCCATCGGGGTTCCGGGCGATCTCCACATCGGCGGCGACTGCCTGGCCGACGGCTACGTCCGGGAGCCGGAGCTCACGGCGAAGAAATTCATTCCCGACCCCTGGAGCTCCAGGCCGGGAGCCCGGCTCTATCGGACAGGCGATCGAGCGCGCTATCGCGCCGACGGCAACCTGGAGTTTCTCGGCCGTCTCGACCACCAGGTGAAGATCCGCGGCTTTCGCATCGAGCTGGGAGAGATCGAGACCGCCCTGGCGTCGATGGAGGGGGTGCGGGAGGCCGTCGTGGTCGTGCGCGAGGACAACCCGGGAAACCGTATCCTCGTCGCCTACGTGGCCGGAGACTTCGACGCCGCCGAGCTGCGGCGCTCGCTCCAGGACCGGCTGCCGGACTACATGGTTCCCACCGCCTTCGTGGCGCTTCCCGCGCTCCCGCTCACCGCCAACGGCAAGGTCGACCGCAAGGCCCTGCCCGCTCCGGACCGGCAACGGGCCGAAGAGGATTTCACGGCTCCGCGGACGCCCGTCGAAACGGGGCTCGCCGCCATCTGGGCCGGCATCCTCGGTCTGGCGAACGTGGGTGCGGAGGACAACTTCTTCGATCTGGGCGGCCACTCGCTTCTCGCCACCCGCATGCTGGCCGCGGTCCGCGAAGCGTTTCAAGTGGAGCTGCCGCTCCGCCTCCTCTTCGAGCGTCCGATTCTGGAGGAGTTGGCTCGGGCGATCGAGGCGGCGAGAGACGAAACGGCAGCGGTGGAGGCACCGGTCGTCGCCCTTGCGCGGGAGCCCGGAGTGAATCGCTTCCCCGTGTCGTTCCCCCAGCTCCGCGAGTGGATTCTCGACCGCCTGGAGCCCGGGAACCCGGCCTACAACATCTCCAGCCCGCTGCGGATCGAGGGCCCCCTCTCCGTCCCGATCCTGGACGCCGCGCTGCAGGGTCTCCTGCGCCGGCATGAGGTGCTCCGCACCCGCTTCGAGGCCGGCGACGAAGAGCCGGTGCAGGCCGTGCTTCCGGAGGTTCGCCTGGAGGTGCGGGTGGTGGACCTCTCCGCCCTGCCGGAGCCCCTGCGGCAGTCCGAGCTTGAGCGGCAGGTGCGCAGCGAGGCCGCCATCGGCTTCGATCTCTCGGTCGCGCCGCTCCTGCGCACCAGCGTGGTGCGCCTCGGCGCCGAAGACCATGCCGTCCTGCTGACCGTTCACCACATCGTTTCGGACGGCTGGTCGATGGGCATCCTCAGCCACGAGCTCGGCGCCCTGTACGAAGCCGCCGCGAGATCGTCCTCGTCGACCCTGCCGCCGCTTCCCGTCCAGTATGCCGACTACGCCGCCTGGCAACGGGAGAGGCTGAGCGGCAACGCCCTGGAGCGGCAATCCGACTTCTGGCGCCGGCGCCTCGCCGGGGTGCCGCACCTGGAGCTGCCGACGGACCGGCCCCGCCCCGCGGTGCGCAGCAGCCGCGGCGGGGAAGTTCCCGTCCTTCTCCCGCCGTCCCTCGGAGAACGGCTGAACGCTCTCGCGCGGCAGCAGGGATCGACCCTGTTCATGGCTCTCCTCGCCGGATTCCAGTGCCTGCTCGGCCGCTGGAGCGGTCAGGACGACGTCGTGGTCGGAACCTACCGCGGCAACAGGCCTCGCCGTGAGCTCGAAGGGCTCATCGGGTTCTTCATCAACACGCTGGTCTTGAGAACCCGCCTGGAGGACTCGTCGTTCGCCTCGCTGCTCGGGCGCGTCCGCGAGGGTGTCCTCGAAGCCTACACGCACGGCGAGATGCCGTTCGAGAAGCTGCTCGAAGTCCTGCAGGTTCCGCGCGATCCTTCCCGCGCTCCGATCCTCCAGGTGCTCCTCGTGCTGCAGAATTTTCCTCCAATCCGGGCAGATCTCAGCCCGGGTGTGCGGATGAGCAGCCTGCCGCTGGCGAGCGGAAAGGTCGACTACGACCTGGAGCTCTGGCTGGGTGAAGGACCGGACGGCATCGACGGCAGCCTGAAGTACAACGCCGATCTGTTCGACGAAGCGAGCCTGGTCCGGTTCGCCGCTCAGCTTCAACGTCTCCTGGAGGCCGCCGCCCTCGCACCTGACGCGAGCCTCTGGACCCTCCCGTTGATCGCCGAGAGCGACCAGGCTCAGCTGCTTGGATGGAGCCGCGGACCGGTGGTCCCCCCGGGATCTCCCCTGCTTCATCACCTGATCGAAGAGCAGGCGGCCCGGACGCCCGGCGGCATCGCCCTGGAGGCCGGAGCCTTCCACCTCACCTATGGCCAGATGACGGACCGGGCACGCAGGCAAGCCTCGCAGTTGTGCTCGCAGGGGGTGGGCTCAAGCTCGATCGTGGCACTTCCCGCGGAACGATCAGCAGATCTGATCGTCTCCATGCTCGCCGTCCTCCAAGCCGGAGCGGCCTATCTCCCTCTCGACCCGTCCTATCCCCAGGAGCGGCGGGATTTCATGAGAGAGGACTCGGGCGCCATTCCCATTCCTCCCCTTTCCGGAGACCTTGAATCTCCCGTCCCGGAAGCGGCTGTCGACCCGGCGGAAGCCGCTTATGTGATCTACACCTCCGGCTCCACGGGCCAGCCCAAAGGAGTCGTCGTCCCTCATCACGCCATCGCGTCGTTCGTTCGCGGCGCGCGCGACACCTACGGTCTCACCGCTGGCGATCGGGTTCTCCAGTTCGCTTCGCTCAGCTTCGACACCAGCGCCGAGGAGATCTGGCCGGCGCTCGCCGCCGGAGCCACTCTCGTGCTGCGGCCGGACGACATGGCGGAGTCCATCCCTCATTTCCTCCGCGAGGTGGAACGCTTGCGGCTTACGGTCCTGGACCTGCCGACCTCGTTCTGGCACGAGATGGTCGCCGGACTGGAGGCCGACGATCTGCGCTTGCCGCGATGCGTGCGTCTCGTCATCCTCGGAGGCGAGGAAGCGCTGGCGGATCGCCTGGCTGTCTGGCGGCGGCGTGTTGGATCCTCGGTGCGGCTTGCCAACACCTATGGCCCTACCGAGACGACGATCGTGGCAACCCGGAGCGAGCTGTCGGATCTGGCTGCTGGGGAGTTGGTTCCCATCGGCCGGCCCATCGCCGGCGCTCGCGCCCTGGTGCTCGACCGATTCTTCTCTCCCGTTCCGCCGGGGGTTCGCGGCGAGCTCTGGGTCGGCGGTGCGGGGGTGGCCCGCGGCTACCTGGGCCGGCCGGCCCTGACCGCCGAGCGTTTCCTGCCCGATCCCTTCGCCGGGCCGGCCGAGGCCGGAGCGCGCCTCTACCGCACGGGCGACCTGGCGATCCTGAGGCCGGATGGCGACCTTCTGTTCGCCGGACGCACCGACCATCAGCTCAAGATCCGGGGATACCGGATCGAGCCCGGAGAGATCGAGGCCGTGCTGCGCCTCCATCCCGCCTTGCGCGACGCCATCGTCGACGCCCACGGCGAAGGGGACGGCAGAAGACTGGTCGCCTGGATCGTCCCGCGTGAGGGAGTCGAGACGCCTGAGACACCGGCCCTGCGGGCCTTCCTGCGGGACCGGCTCCCGGAGCCGTGGGTGCCTGCGGCGTTCGTGCCGTTGAAAGCCCTCCCGCTCACGCCGAGCGGCAAGATCGACCGGCACGCCCTTCCCGAGCCTTCGCGCGCGCGGCCGGGCGCCCGCAGCTCCGAGCCCCGGAACGCCCTGGAACGGGTGATCGCTCAGGTCTACGGCAGCCTGCTGCAAGTCGACCGGATCGACCTGCACGACAACTTCTTCGACCTGGGGGGCCACTCCCTGCTGATCGTGCGGGCTCACCAGCAGTTGAAACAGGCGTTGGGCCGGGAGATCCCCGTCATCGACCTGTTCCGCTTTCCGACCGTCTCGGCCCTGGCCCGGCACCTGGGCGGTGCCGAGAAGGACTCCCTGCCCAGGACGGTCCAGACCCTGGCGGACCAGCAGCGGGCGGCGCAGCAGCGCCAGAAGGCGGCGATGGAAGCGCTCAAGCGCGGGCGCGGCCCCATTCTCCCGAAGGGCTGATCCCGGGAGCCTCAGGGAGGCGGCGGGTAGAAACCGTCGCGGACGAACGCGTCCAGGTAGCGCGTGACCAGATCGCCGTCCAGGTCGGGACAGGTGATCCCGGAGCCGGCGATGCCATTCGCCGTGTTCTGGCCGTCGAAGAAGATCTCCTGGATCTGGCGCTCCCCTTCTCCGGCCTCCTTCGCCTGCTCGGCGAGCCGGCCGTAGAACTCGGCCACACCCACGAACGCGGACAGCGCGTTGGTGGGGTCGGCCTGGGCGACCTCGAAGACGCGGTCGAGCCACTCGCGGTAGGGCAGCGGTTCCAGGGGATAGCCGTAGGCGCGGACGACCTCGAAGACATCCTGTTTCGCCGGCGGATTGGGGTGAGGGAGCTGGAACAGCCTGTCCGCGTTCTTCGGATCGAGGGACAGGTGGACGATGGCGCTCGCCACGTAGTCGACCGGCGTCACGTCGAGATGGGAGTCGTCGATCGGATGGACTCCCATCTGGATGCAGCTCTTGATGACGCTCCACACCATGTCGCGCGTGTTGCCGATCCCGGTCCGGCTATGGCCTGAGAGAACGCCCGGCCGGTAGATGTTGACCGGCAGGCCGCGCTCGCGGGCGATGCGGATCAGCCGCTCGCAGACCCACTTGGTCTCGCCGTACCCGCCGAAGAGGCCCACGATGCTGTCGGAGTCTTCGTTCTCGTAGACGACCGGGTTGTCGCGGAAGCCGAAGTCGCCCTCGGGCGTGGCCGCGATGCTGGAGATGAAGTGCAGCGGCTTGGCGCGACCCAGCGCGGCGAGCCGGAGCGCTTCGACCGTGCCGAGGACGTTCGCCGGCTTGAGTAGATTGTAGGGATAGTTGAAGTTGACCCACGCGCCGCAGTGGTAGACGAGGTCCACTCGGTCTGCCAGCTCCCGGAAGGACTCCTCGGAGAGACTGAAGCGCGGCTCCACGAGATCGCCTGGAATGGCGGTCAGCCGGTCGGCGAAACTGTCGTTCCATAGCTCGCGGTCTTCGAGGGCGGCGCGCAGACGCCCGAGACCCTCCTCGGCGTTGGAGGCGCGCACGAGGCAGTGCAGCCGGGCCCGGGTTTTCTCCAGCAGCTCGGCGACGAGATGGGTGCCGAGGAAGCCGGTCCCGCCGGTGAGGAAGATCTCGGCCGGCCCTCCGTCCGGGGTGATCGAGGGGGTCCAGGGAGCCGCCGGGGCGATCTCGGGATCGAGACTCGATGCCTCGGCCCACAGGTCCGCCTCCTCGCGCCGGGCGGCGAGGCCGGCCCGGCCCTCCCGCTGGAGGATCTCGACGGCTTCCGCCATGCGTGCGATGGTGGGGATCTCCACGAAATCCCGCATGGAGAGATCGATCTCCAGGTCGTTCCGCAGCCGCATCAACAGCTGCGGCGCCAGCAGGGAGTGGCCGCCCAGGTCGAAGAAGCTGTCCTGGGCGCCGATCGTCTCGATGCCGAGGATCTCCTGCCAGATGCCGGCGAGCCGGCTTTCGAGGCCGGCCGCGGGCTCAACATAGGCGTTGCGCAGGTTGGCCGGCCGCTGGTACCGCACCGGCGCCGGCGAGGCCGGCAGAACCTCGGACTGCCCGCCGGACGTGACGGCCCCGGGCGCCGAGCCGGTCGTCCGCGAGGGCGGATCCAGGAAGAAGCGCTGTCGCTCGAAGGGATAGGTCGGCAGCGGCACCCGGAGCCGCCGCTCGTGGGCGTGGAAGCCGGCCCAGTCCACGCGCAGGCCGGCCAGCCAGAGCTTGGCCAGAGCGGTCAGAAGGAAGGCGGAGTCCGGCTGGCGGTCCCAGGAGGAGCGCAGCGTGGGAATGGCCACGAGCCCGCACGCCGACTGGAGCGCCATGGCGGTAAGACCCTGGCCCGGACCGACTTCGAGAAGAATCCGCTCGGGCTCCCGCGCCAGCTCGGCGAGGCCGTCCGCGAAGAGCACGGTCTGGCAGAGGTGCCGCACCCAGTAGCCGGGATCGGTCGCCTCGTCGTCGGTGATCCAGGTGCCGGTGACGTTCGAGATGTAGGGGATCTTCGGAGGAGACAGCTCCACGCTCCGGACCATCTCGGCGAACGCTCCCCTGATGGGCTCCATCATCCGCGAGTGGAACGCGTGGGTGGTCGGCAGGCGGCGGGCAACCCAGCCGAGACCGCCGAGCGCGGAGAGACGGCCTTCGAGATCCGCGACCGCCTCCTCCGGGCCGGACACCACATGCAGCGTCGGCCCGTTGGCCGCGGCGATCGATAGCGCCGAGCCTTCTCCACTCAGCAGGGGCTCGATCTCTTCGCGCGGAAGCGCGACGGCCAGCATGGCGCCGGCCGGCAGCCCGTCGATCAGGCGCGCTCGGCGGGCGACGAGCTTCAGGGCATCCGGCAGCGAGAGGACACCCGCCAGGCAGGCGGCCACGTATTCGCCGAGGCTGTAGCCGATCAGCGACTGGGGCCGGATTCCCCACTCCTGGAGGAGGGCCGCCAGGGAGTGCTCCACGGCGAACACCGCCGGCTGGGCGTAGAGGGTCCGGTCCAGCTCCCCCGCCTGGCGCGCGGTCCGGCCGAGAACGGCCTTGAAGTCAACGTCCCCGGCGGATGGAGCCTGGTCCGGCGCCTCCTTCGGGAACAGCAGGAGCCGCAGATCGATCCCGAGTTGTGGCTCCAGGAGGCAGCAGCACTCGTCGAGGGCGGCTCGGAAGGTGGGCTCGGTCCGATAGAGGTCGGCCGCCATGCCCGGATAGTGTTCTCCCAGCCCTGGGAGGAGGAAGGTCACGGGCCGGTCGGCGTTGTCCTGGCCGCTGCGCAGCAGGCGCCTCGAATCCGGACCTTCCAGCACCTCCAGAGCGTCTCCGCGGTCCCGGCAGACGAGCGCGAGGCGATGATGGAAGTGGCGGCGGCCGACCTGCAAGGTATTGGCAATATCGGCGATATCGGCGATATCGGCGATGTTGGCGAGATCGACCTCCGGGCGCTCACGCAGGAAGGCGGCGAGCCGTGCGGCGGACGCATCAAGAGCGGTCGGGGTCTTGGCCGAGAGAAGGAGAAGCTGCCAGGGACGCGAGGCGCTTCCGGGCGGCCGGTCCGGCGCCTCTTCGAGGATGGCGTGGGCGTT
>JANMTS010000033.1:0-21349 GCA_031390755.1 Holophagales bacterium | reverse complement strand
CTCACGCAGGAAGGCGGCGAGCCGTGCGGCGGACGCATCAAGAGCGGTCGGGGTCTTGGCCGAGAGAAGGAGAAGCTGCCAGGGACGCGAGGCGCTTCCGGGCGGCCGGTCCGGCGCCTCTTCGAGGATGGCGTGGGCGTTGGTGCCGCCCATGCCGAAGGAGCTGACCCCGGCCCGCCGGGGCGACCCGTTGCGCTCCCAGGCGCCGGCCTTCGTGTTCACGTAGAAGGGGCCGTTCTCGAAGTCGATGTCCGGGTTCGGCGTCTCGAAATGGAGGCTCGGCGGCAGGGTCCGATGCTGGAGGGCCAGGACGGTCTTCAGGAGGCCGGCGACCCCGGCCGCAGCTTCGAGATGCCCGACGTTCGTCTTCACCGAGCCGATGGCGCAGAACTGCTTGCGCTCGGTGTGGGCGCGGAAGGCCCGGGTCAGGGCGGCGACCTCGATCGGGTCGCCGAGCGGCGTGCCGCTGCCGTGGGTCTCGACGTAGCTGATGGTGTCCGGGCTCACACCCGCGACGGCCTGGGCGAGGGCGATGGCCTGGGCCTGGCCGTTGACGCTCGGCGCGGTGTAACCAACCTTCTCGAAACCGTCGTTGTTGTACGCCGAGCCGCGGATGACGGCGTGGATCGTGTCGCCGTCGGCCAGCGCCTCCGCGAGGCGCTTGAGCACCACCACGCCTCCCCCCTCGCCGAACAGCGTTCCCCGCCCGGCCGCGTCGAAGGCGCGGCAGCGGCCGTCGGGCGAGAAGATGCCGCCATCCGGGCAGAGATAGCCGGCGAGCTGGGGAAAGTTGATCCGGATGCCGCCGGCGAGCGCGATGCTGCAGTGGTACGAGAGCAGGCTCTGGCAGGCGAGGTGGATCGCCACCAGCGACGTGGAGCAGGCGGTCTGCACGTTGACGCTCGGCCCCTGGAGCCCGAGCTTGTACGAGACCCGGGTCGCGAAGTAGTCGCGGTCGTTGGCCAGGAGCAGCTGGAAGCTGTCGACCTGGGCCATGAGCTCCCGGTTCGGCAGGAGGTTGCTCATCAGGTAGGCCGGCAGGCTGACGCCGGCGAAGAGACCGATCCAGCCCTCGTAGGAGTCCGACACGTAGCCGGCCGACTCCAGCGCCTCCCAGGAGCACTCCAGGAAGACCCGGGACTGCGGATCGAGCAGCTCCGCCTCGCGGGGCGAGAAGCCGAAGAAGGTCGCGTCGAACCGCTCGGCCCCGTCGATGGGAGCCGCTGCCCTGACATAGTCCGGACGGTTGAAGAGCGCCGGATCGATGCCGGACGCCTTCAGCTCGTCCTCGGTCAGATCGCGGATCGAGTCGACGCCGTCGCGCAGGTTGCGCCAGAGCTCGTCGAGGTCGGCGGCGCCGGGGAAACGGCCCGCCATGCCGATGATGGCGATCTGCCCGCCGATGTCGTCAACAACGTCGCCGCCGGTCGTGTCGTCCACGCCTGTCGTCTCCCGGATCAGAGTGCGCCTAGACGACGCTGTAGCGCTCGCGGACGGTCCCGTGGCCGAGCAGGCCCTCGATCGAGGCCGCGAGCTTGGGGCCGAAATCGACCTTGTAGGTGTCCCGCGGGGCGATCCAGACCGTGCGGTCCGGGAGCTTGAGCTGGAGCGAGACCGAGACCTTGCCCGGGTGCTCCTTGAGCAGGTCGCTCAGCCGGAGCATGGCGGTCGTCGAGATCTTCGACGGCTCCAGCAGCAGCTCGACCTGCGCCAGCGACGGCCCGAGGTTGCCCACCGGGACGATCTCCTCGACCGTGATCTCCATCTCCGTGCCGCGCTCGCGCAGCTGGCCCTTGACCAGGACCAGGGCATCGTCCGAAAGCAGATGGCCGAACTTCTCCAGCTGGCTGGCGAAGAGGGTGACCGGCAGGTTCCCCTCCAGGTCTTCCAGCACGAAGCGGCCCATGAGCTTGCCCGCGTTCGGGCCGCTCTTGATCTTCACCCGGCTCATGCCGGCGACGATGCCGCCCAGGATCACCGTGCCCTCGGCCCCTTCCTTGAGCGTCGCGGTGGTGTGGGTGATCATCTTCTCCAGCTGCGCCTGGTGCTCGGAGAGCGGGTTGCCGGTGAGGTAGAAGCCCAGCGCCTCCTTCTCGTACTTGACCCGCTCGCGCTCCGGCCACGGCGGCGTCGAGGCGATCGCCACCGGCTCCTTGAGCATGGACTCGCCGCCCAGCAGGGAGCCGAAGAGGTTGTCCTGCCCCTCCTCGCGCTCGCGGCGGCGGCGCTGGCCGTAATCGAGGATGTCGTCGATGGCGTTCCAGAGCGCGGCGCGGTGATCGCCGAACGCGTCGAAGCCGCCGGCCTTGATGAGCGACTCCCACACCTTCCGGTTGGCGAGCCGGAGGTCGAGCTCGGTGGCGACCTGGGCCAGGCTCTGGAACCGTCCGATCCGGCGGCGGGCCGCCAGGAGCGAATCGATGGCGCCCTCGCCCACGCCCTTGACCGCGCCGAGACCGTAGCGGATCTTCTCGTCCACGACCGTGAAGTAGTAGCTGCTCTCGTTGACGTCCGGCGGCAGGATTTCGATCGCCATGTTGGTGCGGCACTCGGCGATGTACTTCGCGATTTCATCGGAGGACGAAAGCTCCGAGTTGAGCATCGCCGCCATGAAGGCGACCGGATGGTGGGCCTTCAGATAGGCGGTCTGGTAGGCCACCAGGGCGTAGGCCACGCTGTGGCTCTTGTTGAAGCCGTAGCCCGCGAACGGCTCGATCTTGTCCCAGAGATCCGACGCCCTTTGCGGCGGCATGCCGCGGCCGGCGGCTCCGTCGACGAACTTCAATTTCATCTTCGCCATGACGTCGGCCTTCTTCTTGCCCATGGCTTTGCGCAGCATGTCCGCGTCGGCCATGCTGAAGCCGGCCACTGCCACGCCGATCAGCATGACCTGCTCCTGGTAGACGATGATGCCGAAGGTCTCCTCCAGGATCGGCTGCATCTCGGGAGTCAGATAGGCGAACTTCTTGCCTTGCTTGCGCTGGATGTACTCGTCGACCAGCGTCATCGCACCCGGCCTGTAGAGCGCGTTCAAGGCGGCGAGCTCTTCGAACCGCGACGGCTTGAATCGCCGCAGCAGGTCGGTCATGCCGCGCGACTCGAACTGGAAGATGCCGCTCGTGCGCCCCTCGCAGAACAGGCGGAAGACTTCGGGATCGTCGAGCGGCAGGTTGTCGAGGTCGAGGTCGATCCCCTGCTGCTTCAGGATCTTGATGGCGTCGTCGATGACGGTGAGCGTGCGCAGGCCCAGGAAGTCCATCTTGAGAAGGCCGAGCTTCTCGATGATGTTCATGTCCCACTGGGTCATGATCTGCTCTTCGTCGCCCTTGGTCACCTTGTAGAGCGGCACCAACTCGTCGAGGCGGCGCGGCGTGATGACGATGCCCGCGGCGTGGACGGAGGCGTGGCGGGTCAGGCCTTCGAGGCGCATGCCCACGTCGATGACCTGCTTGACCTCGGGGTCCTTCTCCATCTCGATGCGGAGCGGATCGATCTCCCTGGCCGCCAGCGCCAGCGACTTCGTCATGTCCGGCAGGAGCTTCGCGATGCGGTCGACCTTGGTGTAGGGCATGCCCATGACGCGGCCGACGTCGCGGATGACGGCCTTCGCCGCCAGCGTTCCGAAGGTGATGATCTGGGCCACGCGGTCGCGGCCGTACTTCTCCGAGACGTAGTGAATGACCTCGCCCCGCCGCCGCATGCAGAAGTCGATGTCGATGTCGGGCATGCTGATGCGGTCGGGGTTCAGGAACCGCTCGAAGAGGAGGTCGTACTGGAGCGGGTCGATGTCCGTGATCTTCATCGCCCACGAGACCACGGAGCCGGCGGCCGAGCCGCGGCCCGGTCCGACCGGGATCGCCTGCTCCTTGGCGTAGCGGATGAAGTCCCAGACCACCAGGAAGTAACCGGCGAACCCCATCTTCTCGATGACCTGGATCTCGTATTCCAGGCGTGCGCGGTAGCTCTCCTCGGGGTTCTTCTGGAGCCGCTTCGCACCGCGCTTGCGCAGGATCGACAGCCGCTCCTCCAGCCCGTCGCGCACCACCTTTCCGAAGTATCCCTGGAGCGTGTGCCCCTCCGGCACGGTGAACTCGGGGAGGTGGTAGCCCTCCATCGGGATCACCAGGTCGCAGCGCTCGGCGATGGCGATCGTGTTCTCGATGGCCTGATGGTCGTCGGGGAAGATCTGGTGGATCTCCTCCGCGGACTTCATGTAGAAGTTGTCGGAGGCGTACTTCATCCGGTCCGGATCGCTGAACGCCTTCTGGGTGCCGATGCACAGCAGGACGTCGTGCGCGAAGGCGTCGTCCTTCTTGTGGTAGTGGCAGTCGTTCGAGATCACCAGGGGGATGCCGGTGCGCTTCGAGATCCGCCGCACGACGTCCGCGGCGAGCCGCTGCTCCGGAATTCCGTGGTCCTGCATTTCGAGATAGAAGTTGCCTTCGCCGAAGATCTCCAGGAAGTCGAGCGCCGTGGCTTCGGCCTCCTTCTCCTGGCTGCGGACGATCTTCTCGTTGACCTCGCCCTTGAGGCAGGCGGACAGGCAGATGAGCCCGTCGCTGTGCTTGCGCAGCAGCTCCTTGTCGATGCGCGGCTTGTAGTAGAACCCCTCCAGGAAGGCCGAGGAGGTGAGCTTCAGAAGGTTGCGGTAGCCGACCTCGTTGCGCGCCAGCAGGACCAGATGGTTGCTGCTCCCCCGTCCGGGCGTGCGGTCGAAGCGGCTGCCCTGCGCGACGTAGGCCTCGACGCCGATGATCGGCTTGATGCCCTTCTCCCTCGCCCGGGTGTAGAACTCGATCGCGCCGAACATGTTGCCATGGTCGGTGAGCGCCACGGCCGGCATGCCCATGGCCACGGCGGTGTTGAGGACGTCGTCGAGACGGTTGGCTCCGTCGAGCAGGCTGTACTGGCTGTGGAGATGGAGATGGACGAAGTCGGACATCGTCCTTGGATGTTACCAGATCGAGGCAGACGGAGACCTGGAGCGGCAGCCCCGAAACCTGAAATCGCAGGTCCTGTTTTTCCCCCTCTCCCCCGGCACGGGGGAGGGGGCCGGTGAGAGGGGGAATGGGATCAATCCAGGGATCAACTGGGGCGTTCCAGCCGGCTCATCCGGAACATGTAGTGCAGCCCCGAGGAGAGCGTCAGCACGGCCACCAGGTACAGCAGCGTCGTGGCGATCGGCTCCAGGTTCGGCATCATCGAAGAGACCAGCACCACCATCACGGTCACGACCTGGACGGTGGTGTTGATCTTGCTCAGCAGGCTCGGCGGAAACTTGCGGATGCCGGCCGCCAGGGCGAGGATCACCGCCATCGCGACGATCATCAGATCCCGCGCGATCACCAGCACCGTGATCCAGACCGGAATCTGGACGCCGTGGTTCAGGCTGGGGATCGACAGCACGATGTAGGCCGAGGTGAGCAGCAGCTTGTCCGCCATCGGGTCCAGGTAGGCGCCGAGCAGCGAGGCCTGGTTGGCGAAGCGGGCGATGAACCCGTCGAGGGCGTCGGTGATGCCCGCCACCAGGAAGAGGATCAGGGCGCGCAGCGGCTTGCCGTCCAGCACCGCGATGATGAACAGCGGCACCAGGCCCATGCGCAGGACCGACAGCACGTTGGGGATCGTGAACTTCAAGAGCCGCCCTGAAGCTTCAGGGTCCGGCGGATCATCTCCACCGCCTCGCTGCCGCTGACCACGGCACTCGGACGGCAGTCGTCCGGCATCACGATCTGGCAGGCCGCCGCGGTGTCGCAGATCGCGTTCGTCGCATAGCTTCGGCCGGACCCGCCCAGACACGGAATCGGATCGCCGGACCGGGACAGCAGGAGGATGAGGCTGCGCAGCGCGGAGCCGCGGCGCGCCGGGCCTCTCGGCGAGAAGTGATGGAGGGTCGAGTCCACGTCCATCAACCCGAGGTTCACCACCCGCACGATCTCCTCCTGGTACGGATGGTCCAGGATGTCGGTCGCGATCTTCCCCATGGAGGGACGGCCGTAGCGCACGTTCGGGAGCAGCCAGAAGAAGAGCAGCGCGAGATCCGCCCGGTTCAGCTCGGTGCGGCCGGCCACCTCGTGAACGTTCTTCGGCATCATGGAGATCCGCCAGAGGAACTTGGCGGCGGCGAGCTTCTCCTCCAGGGCCGGATCGCCCGGATTCTCGGACGCCAGGGTCTGGATGATCTGCAGCCCGGCGCCGGGATCGCCCACCGTCATCTCCAGCTCCGCCCGGCGCTCGACGAGCGCGCGGTCGCCGGGACGGCGCGGCGCCAGCTCCTTGATCGCACCCAGCTCGGCCTTGCGGTCGCCCCGCGCCACGGCCACGGCGCGCGCGCCCTCCAGCGTGGCGATCTCGGACGGCGACCACTTGCGCAGCAGGGACAGGAAGGTGTCGGCCTCGTCCAGCTGACCGACCCGCACGGCTTCCTGAAGCCGGTTCGAGACCACCTCGATGGCCCGCGGATGCAGCTCCCCCAGCCGCTGGAAGGCGCGCTGGTTGCGGGCGGCGATCTCGCGGAACGCCGAGTACGCCAGGGGGATGTCCCCGGCCAGCTCGGCGGCGCGGCCGAGCGTGAGCTGGCTTGCCACGTACTGCGGCAGCTCGTCGCCGACCGGCAACAGCCGCGCGATCACTTTCGGGTACTCCCTGTCGCCCAGCTCGATCTGCGCAGCGAGAACCTGCGCCGGCAGGAAGGAGGGATCCTCTTCGAGCAGCTCCGTCACGGCCTCCAGGGCCCCGGCGCGATCGCCGAGGGTGAGGAGATGCCGGTGGGCGGTCTGGATGCGCTCCTGGCGCACGGGGTCGACCTCCCGGGAATACCCGGTCAGAGGATCGACGAGGTACGCCTGCTCCTGGGGTGCGAACGGCTGAGCCTGGGGGCGCGGCGGCTCCTGGGGAGGAGCCGGCCGGCCTCCCGAGCTGCACGCCGCCCCCAGGGCCAGAAGCCCCAGGGCGGCTGCAACTCGCGACACCCGGAGGCATTGGCGCCATTGGCGCCAGTGGCGCCAGCGGCGCCAGGTCCGGAGCGATGTCCCACGGTCGCCGGGACCGGGACTAATGCGGTGCGGCTGAAATCGTGGCGATGGCATGCTTGTAGATGAGGATTTCCTTCCCCTCGCTCTCGAGCACCACGGCGAAGCGGTCGAACCGCTTGAGGCGCCCCTGCAGGTGACGACCTGTCACGAGCTCCAGATGCATCGGCTGGCCTTCTTTGAGGCTCTGGAAGAGATACCCGTCCTGAATATTGATGTTGTGCTTAGCCATACGCCCTCCCGAGACCGATGTGCATGACGTGTTCAAGGATATGAGAAATCCGGCAATCCATTTCCTGGGCCGAAAACCAGGTTACACCGGGCTCTCTCCGGAACCAGGTCTCTTGCCGTTTGGCAAAGCGGCGTGTGGCCTTGACCGTATCGGCGACTGCATCGTCCAGAGACCATTCTCCTTTCAGGTGCCGGATGAGCTGACGGTATCCGATCGCCTGGAAGGCGGGCAGGCCGGGGTCGAGCCCTTGGGCCAGCAGCTGGGCGACCTCCTCAACCCAGCCCTCCTCAACCATTCGGGCCACGCGACCCGAGAGCCGATCGTATAGGATGCTCCGAGGGAGCGTCAATCCGATCCGGAGCGCCGCAATGCGCTGAGTCCCAAAGGGTTGCTCGGTGATCCACGAAGAGAGGGGCCGTCCGCTCACCCGCGCCACCTCCAGGGCCCTCAGAACCCGCTGCGTGTCGCCCGGGGCGAGGCGCGCCGCCGTCGCGGGATCGACCCTCTCGAGCTCGGCCACCAGGGCCGGCAAACCCTCCTGCACAAGCCGTTCCCGCAGCCCGCTCCGGATCTCGGGGTCGCCGGGCGGCACCGGGCTCATGCCCTCGAAGAGAGCCCGCAGGTAGAGGCCGCTGCCGCCGACCACGATCGGCGTCTTCCCGCGGCCCCGGATCTCCGCGAACGCCTCCTGGGCCAGGCGGGCGAACTCCCCCGCCGACCATCTCTCGTGCGGGTCGAGGATGTCGACCAGGTGGTGGCGCACCCGGGCGCGATCGGCCGGACCCGGCTTCGCCGTGCCGATGTCGAGGCCCCGGTAGGCCTGCAGGGCGTCGGCGTTGACGATCTCGCCGGGCAGCGCCTCGGCGAGCGCCAGGCCGACGGCGCTCTTGCCGGTGGCGGTCGCCCCCACGACGGCGACGACTGCCGGTTGAGCCGGTGCCTGAGCCGGTACGGGCGCCGGTTCGAACGAGTCGTTTGCGGGGCCGAGGCTCAGGACGGGTCCGCCAGGAGGCGTCCCAGCATCACCGGATCCGCGGGCTTGGTGAGATGGATGTCGAAGCCCGCCTCCCGGGCGCGCCGCCGGTCCTCCTCCTGGCCGTAGCCGGTCAGGGCGATCAGCCGCGCCTGGCTCAGGAGAGGATCCTCGCGCATCTGGCGGGCGACCTCATAGCCGTCCATGCCGCCGGGCAGGCCGATGTCGCAGAGCACGACGTCGGGCCGGAACCGCCGGGCCGTCTCCAGCCCCTGGCGGCCGTCGGCGGCGATCTCCACCTGATGACCGGAAAGCTCCAGCAGCAGCCCCATGCTCTCGGCCGCATCGGCGTTGTCCTCGATGACCAGGCACCGCCTTCCACGGCTCTCCGCCCTCTCCTCGATCGGTACGGGAGGGGCCTCGAAATGATGGTCCAGCGGGATCCGGACGTCGATTCTCGTTCCCATGTGGGCTCCTTGGCTATGCGCCTCTACCGTGCCGCCGTGCATCTTCACCAACTGCTTCACCAGGGCGAGCCCGAGACCCAGGCCGCCCTGACTGCGGTCGATGCCCCCCTCCGCCTGGCTGAAGGGCTCGAAAAGTAACGCCAGCGTCGCTTCCTCCATTCCCACCCCGCTGTCCTCGATGGAGAGTAGCGCCTGTTGCCCTTCTTCGCACAGCGACACCTTCAAATGGCCGCCGGGTTGCGTGAACTTGACGGCGTTGTGCAGCACGTTGCCGATCACCTGCGCCAATCGGGTCGGATCCACATTCACGCAGATCTCGTCGGCGAGGTCGAGCTCCAGGTCCAGCCCTGCCGCCGAAATGGCGGGCCGGTAGTCGTTCACGGTCGAGCGGGTCAGCATCGCCAGATCCAACGTCTCCCGCCGCAGAATGACCTTCCCGCGGGAAAGACGGGAGATGTCGAGCAGATCGTCCACCAGATGCGTCAGATGAGTGACCTGCCGATCGATGGTTTCGCGCGCTCTCGTCGACTGTTCCTCCGTGGCCGTGCGCTGGGCCAGGATGTAGAGGGAGCTTCGAATAGACGCCAGCGGATTGCGCAGCTCATGGCCAAGCATGGCCAGAAGCTCGTCTTTCCCGCCTTCGCGCTCATGCCGTCCATCACCTCTATCGTCAGTCTCGTCCTGACTTTCGAGCTCTCCGCTCGGACCTTCCATGAATCTCCTTCGTACGGTCCCTCCCGCCAAAAACTCCATTGGACAACAATCGACATCCAAAAAGGATGCCAACCTGCAAGAGCCTTGGTTTCCCCTGGTTCCTCCGTTGCCGCCGGGCTCCTCCCGGTAAAAATTGCAGGGCGGGCCGGGATATGCTCGCCCAGTTTTCTCCAGGGAGGAGCCGGAATGACGATCACCTCGCAGGAAGAGCTCGCAGGCATGGAGCGGATCGGGCGCCTCGTGGGCCTGACTCTGCGCGAGATGAAGGCCGCGGCGACACCGGGGATGACCACGGAGGAGCTGGACGGGATCGGCGCCGACTTCCTCCAGAGCCGCGGCGCCCGCTCCGCGCCCCAGATGGCCTACGGCTTCCCGGGCTTCACCTGCCTCAGCGTCAACGAGGAGGTCGTCCACGGCGTCCCCGGCCCGCGCCGGCTGCAACCGGGCGACGTGATCAAGATCGACGTCACCGCCGAGCTCGACGGGTACGTGGCCGACGCCGCGGTGATGAAGCTGCTCCCCCCGGTCTCGGAGCAGGCGAGCCGGCTGGAAGCCTGCGCAGTCTCGGCCTTCGGCAGGGCCATGCGCGCGGCCCGCGCCGGCAACCGGGTCGCGGAGATCGGCCGGGAGGTCGAGGCCGAGGTCCACCGCCACGGCTTCCGCGTCCTCCGGGATCTCGCCGGCCACGGCGTGGGGCGCTCGATCCACGAGGAGCCGACGGTCCCGAACTTCTTCGACCGCCGGTCGAACGCCCGGCTGCGGGAAGGCATGGTGATCGCGGTCGAGCCGATCTTCGCCACCGGGCCCGCCCGCCTCGTCGAGGAGAAGGACGGCTGGACCCTGCGCACCCACAATCGCTGCCTCGCGGCGCACTACGAGCACACGGTCGTCATCACCCAGGACGGACCGAAGCTTCTGACGGCGGTCTGACCACCATGAATCGCTTCTCCATCCTCTTTACAGCCCTCCTGGTCGCCCTCGCTGTCTCCGTCTCCGGCCCACTCCGCGCGGAAGACAAGAGCCTCCACCTGGCGATCGGCGATCCGGCCCGCAAGGACCGCGAGGCGCCGCTCGTGCTCGACGGCATCACGGATGCCCGCACCGGCGACCTGCTCACGCCGGCCGACCTCCCCGCCCGGCTCGCCGGAGCGCGGCTGATCCTGGTCGGCGAGAGCCACACGAACGCCGACTTCCACCTGGCGCAGCTGCGGGTGATCCAGGAGCTGCGGCGCTCGGGCCGCGAGGTGATGATCGGCCTGGAGATGTTCCCGGAGTCCGAGCAGCGCTGGCTCGACGCGTGGACCGAGGGGTCGCTCACCGAGGAGGGGTTCCTGCGGCTCGCCCGCTGGTACCGCAACTGGGGATACAACTGGGCCTACTACCGCGACATCTTCCTCTTAGCGCGGGATCAGCACCTGCGGATGTTCGCCTTGAACGCCCCGCGCGAGGTGGTCTCGGCGGTCGGCCGCAAGGGGCTGGCCGGCCTGACGCCCGAGGAGCGGGCGCGCATCGCGCCCCGGGTCGACATCGAAAGCCCGGAGCACCGCACGCTGATCCGCTCGTTCTTCGGCGAGGACGATCCGCTCCACTCGAACATGCCGAAGGAGCAGCTCGACCGGATGTACGAGGCCCAATGCACCTGGGACGCCACCATGGGCCACAACGCGGCGAAGGTTCTCAAGGAGCACGGCGGCCCGGGCGCGGCCCTCGTCGTCCTCGTGGGTTCGGGCCACGTGGCCTACGGCCTGGGCATTCAGAGGCAGATCGAAGGCGCGCTCGAAGGCAAGGCGCCAGTCATGTCGGTCATCCCTGTGCCCGTCAAAGACGAGGACGGCAAGCCCCTGGAGACCGTGCGAGCCTCCTACGCCGACTTCCTCTGGGGCGTGCCGGAGGAGGGAGAGCCCCTCTATCCGTCCCTCGGCCTCTCCACCGCCACCGGCGACGGCGAGGCCTCCCTCAAGGTGATCTTCATTTCCGAGAAGACCCCCGCCGCGCAAGCCGGCTTCAAGGCCGGAGACATCCTCCTGACGATGGACGGCGCTCCCCTCCCCGACCGCGAGTCCGTGAACCGGGCCCTCGCCGCCAAACGCTGGGGAGACGCCGCGGTCTTCACCGTCCGGCGCGGCACGGAGACGGCGACGGTGACCGTGGCGTTCCGGCGGTAGGAGGCCGCGGGGAGGCCTGCTTGTACCCGGCCGCGGCGAGCAGGTTGTCGATGGCCAGATCGAGCTGATCGTCGTTCACCGCGTTGATCGTGGTCCGGATCTCCGCCGGCACCGTCTCGAGATCCTTCCAGGAGGCCGTGGAGCGCGAGGCGGCGACGGCCGACCTGGCCCGGCGTGTCCTCCGCTTCCTCTTCCGGGCGCGCCCCGACCAGGGCCTGCGGTTCGAGTCATGAAGAGGCTGGCCGGCACTGCCCAGACGGGTCCATGATGCAGCCCTCCTCGATCTGCTGCGCCGGCCGGCAGCGGCCGTCGGGGTCCATGATGCAGCCCTCCTCCAACTGCGACGCCGGCTGGCAGCGGCCATAGGGGTCCATGATGCAGCCGGCATCGATCTGCGGCGCCGGCTGGCACCTCCCGGACGGATCCATGATGCAACCCGCATCGGTTCCCGCCGAGCCGTTCCAGAGGGAGGAGAGCAGGTTCCAGAGCCCCCCGAACTGGGCTCCCGGGGTCAGCAACGAGGTGGTCAAAGCCGCGGCAACGAGCATCTGGCGCATGAGAAGGATCTCCGGCGCGGCTCCGGCAGCGGGCCTTTCTGGTCCGCGCGGGCCGCGCCAGGCGAATTTTCGCCGATTTTCTTGGTGGAAGGAGGAGCGATGAACGGCGCGTCCTCCGCGCTTCCTCTTCCGGGCGCGCCACGACCAGGGCCTGCGGTTCGAGTCATGAGCCGGCTGGCCGGCATCGTCCGTTGGGGTCCATGATGCAACCCTCCTCCAACTGCAGCGCCTGCCCGCAGCGGCCGTATGGGTCCATGATGCAGCCCTCGTCGATCCGCGACGCCGGCTGGCACCGGCCATTGGGGTCCATGATGCAGCCCGCATCGATCTGCGACGCTGGCTGGCAACGGCCGTCGGGGTCCATGATGCAGCCCGCATCGGTTCCCGCCGAGCCGTTCCAGAGGGAGGAGAGCAGGTTCCAGAGCCCCCCGAGCTGGGCTCCCGGGGTCAGCAACGAGGTGGTCAAAGTCGTACACCGACGGCTTTCAGCCGCGACCCTGAGCCATAAAACGGGATCTGTAGCGCCTGACTTTCGCTACCCGTAAGTACTGACTCCCGCTACCCATAAGTACGAGTTTTTTCAGAGCCGCGGCAACGAGCATCTGGCGCATGAGAGAGATCTCCGGCGCGGCTCCGGCAGCGGGCCTCTCTGGTCCGTGCGGGCCGCGCCAGGCGAATTTTCGCCGATTTTCTGGGTATAGGGAGAACGATGAGCAGAGAACCGCTGAAACCGGAGCACCTCAAGGCGCGCCTGATCCGGGCGCTTTCCGGCCTGACGCAGGAGCAGATGTCCGACGAGACCGGCTCAGCTCGCGGAGGAGATCGCCCAGCTCGTGCGCGGCCGGGACGGCGGCAGCCAGGCCGGCCTGCCTTGAGCGGCACCGCGGACCCGGTGGCGCGGTCTCTCGCTATGGCTCCTCTCGACGACGAGCCCGACGACGACGACTTCGACGGGGGCTTGAGTGAGGCACGGCGGGAAGCGGACGAAGGCCGAGTCCTCTCCCATGACGAGATGAAGAGAGCGCTCGAGATTCCGTGACCTCGAATGGACCCCGCGTTTGCTGCCGGCAAGGATGCCGGCGCTCCCAGCGAACAGCCTCCTCCGGCACGCTGCGGAGCCCAGGCTTGCCTCCGGGGCCTGAATTTTGTTGTAACCAGGCCGCAACTCGCAGCAGAAACCTCTCCATCCTGCCGTGATTCGCGTCAACTCGCAGCGGCGAACCCCTTTGTCACATCCGCCCACCCCCGACTCACATCAACTCACATCATTGTCACATCAGAAACCTTGTTTGTCGCATCAGAATTCAAGGTTGCGGATGCGACAAACTGGTTTTCTGCTGTGACTCACGAGGTTTCTGCTGCGACAAACTGGATTTCTGCTGCGACAAACTAGGAGGGCGCAGCAGAAATCTCGAAGTTCGCGTCAAAAATCCGGAGCTGCGGGCTGGCTAGTCGGGGATGACCAGGGCACAGGTGTAGCGGAGGTAGCCGGACATCGAGTAGCCCCCCTGAATGACCTGGCAGGCCTGGTCGACGAACTGCTGGCTGCAGAAGCTCGAGCAGTTGGCGGCCGTCACAAGCTCGCCGTGGAGAGCCTGGCGGGCCTGGGCGCAGGTCGAGCCTCCCGCGGTCTCCAGGCCGGTCTGCTGCTGTGCGCTGCAAGCCGCGGGAACGGCCTCCATTGGAGCGGTCGGCGACGTCGGACAGGCAGCCGCCTCCTCGGCGGACGCGGCCTGGGTCGAGAGGGCGAGGGCGGACAGCAGAACAAACCCCATCACAGTCAGCCTGCGGTTCATCAGAGATCTCCCTTGAGATTGCAGTGCCGAAGTGGCACCACGCCAGTCCCCGGCATTGTAGCTTTTGGCATAGCGAATTCCGCATCCCTGTACGCGTGCCGCCGGCCTCCTCCACGTTGGCGTCGATATCGCGTCGATTTGGCCGGCCGGCCGCGAGTCACCTCTGTTATTCTCCACGGGCTATTGGCCGCTTCTCCGTCGATGCTCGCAAAGGGAGGCAAAGGAATATGAGCCGAAAGCTCGCTTGTCTGATGATGCTGGTGATGTTCTCCTTGGGAAGTGCGGCCAGTGCCGCCTCCGTCCCATCCACCCCCTTCGAACCTGCCGTTCCCACGGCCGACCGGTATGCAGCGGCCAACGTCAACCAGATCGACACCGTCTCCGCCCCGGCGCTGGATCTCGCGCGCCTCGGACGGGAGGACATGGAGCGGGACGAGCAGAGGCTGCCGCCGCGCTTCGCCGTGACGGAGAAGGTGTCCCTGAACCTCGGCAACCGCGGTACCTGGGAGGATCTCGGGGACGGCCAGATGCTCTGGCGTCTGCGCATCCTCGGAGGCCAGGGGACGACGTCCCTGAACCTCGGGTTCACCCGCTACAAGATGGTGCCGGAAGGCCGCCTGCTGCTCTATGCAACGGACGGCACCCAGATCCTGAAGCCCTTCACGGCCGCGGACAACGAGGCGCATGGAGAGCTGTGGACGCCGGTCCTCACCAACAAGGACATCGTCGTCGAGCTCACCGTGGCCAAGGCGTCGCGGGACTCGGTCAGCCTGGAGATCGGCTCGATCAACCAGGGCTACCGCGGCTTCGGGACGATCTCCGACGCGTCCTACATCAAGTCCGGAAGCTGCAACCTGGACGTCGAGTGCCTGGATGCCGGTGACACCTGGCGCGACGAGATGCGGGCGGTCGGCGTGATCTCGACCGGCGGCTCGACCTTCTGCACGGGCTCCCTGATCAACAACACCGCCAACGATCACAAGATGTTCTTCATCACCGCGGCCCATTGCTCGATCAATTCCGGCAATGCGGCCTCGCTGGTGGTCTACTGGAACTATCAGAACTCCTTCTGCCGGACCCCCGGCAGCGCGGCGAGCGGCCAGGCGGGCGACGGCACGCTGACCCAGTTCCACACCGGCTCGTTCTTCCGGGCCGCCTACTCGCCTTCGGACATGACCCTGGTGGAGCTCGACGATCCTCCGGTCGTCGCCTACAACCATCACTGGGAAGGCTGGGACCGCTCGACCGGCGACTTCACCTGCACCCCCGGCTCGCCCTGCGCCTGCATCCACCATCCGAACACCGACGAGAAGCGCATCACCTACGTCACGACCAACACGGCGACCACGTCCTACAACAACCCGAGCTCGCCCGGCGACGGCACGCACATCTGGGCGCACTGGGCGACCGATCCTCCGGGCCCGTTCACCGTACCCGGCGTGACCGAGCCCGGCTCGTCCGGCTCGCCGCTCTACAACGCAGCCGGGCAGTTCATCGGCCAGCTCCACGGCGGACCTTCCGCATGCGGCTCGACCGGCGACAACCTCTCGGACTACTACGGGCGCTTCAGCATCTCCTGGACGGGCGGCGCCACGAACAGCACCCGCGTCTCGAACTGGCTCGACGCCGCCGCCACCGGCGCCATGTCGATCAACGGCGTCGACAACTGCACCAGCCCGGGCGCGCCGACGATCGGCACGGCCACCGCGACGGGCCCGAACCAGATCCAGGTCACCTGGGCCGACGGCTCGCCGTCCTCGGCGCAGTTCAAGGTCTACCGGGCGGTCGGCACCTGCGCGTCTCCGGGAGCGTTCTCGGCGGTCGCCACCGGCCTCGCCGGCTCGCCGTTCAACGACACCACGGTCTCGGGCGGCACGACCTACGCCTACCGCGTGACCGGCTTCGATCCGACCGGCGGCTGCGAATCCGCGCAGTCCGCCTGTGTCGAGGCCACCGCGACGGGCGCCTGCACCCTGCCGCCGACCTTCGCGGGCCTGGCGAGCGTCACCAACAATGCAACCTCGAACTGCGGCCTGACCCTCGCCTGGAGCGCCGGGACGGCCAACTGCGGCGGCCCGGTCAGCTACTCCGTCTACCGCTCGACGACGTCCGGCTTCACGCCGGGGCCGGGCAACCTGATCGCCAGCGGAGTCGCCGGCACGGGCTACACCGACACCTCGACCCTGACCAATGGCACGACCTATTACTACATCGTGCGCGCGACCGACGGCACGAACAGCGCGAGCGACGCCAACACCGTCGAGCGCAGCTCCGCGCCCACCGGCCCGATCACCACCAGCACCCTCACCGAGACGTTCGAGGGGACCTCCTCGGGCGGCGGCTTCGACAACCCGGGCTGGAACCACAACGCGATCCTGGGCTCCGTCGACTGGGTGCACTCCATCGACCAGGCCCAGACCCCGACGCACTCCTGGTTCTCCGACAGCCAGACCAGCGCTTCCGACCGCGTCCTGGTCTCGCCCTCGTTCGTGCCGCAGGCGAGCACGACGCTCTCCTTCTGGCACACCTACGACTTCGAGACGAACGCCAGCAACGTCTGCTATGACGCGGGAACCCTGGAGATCTCGACCAACGGCGGCAGCACCTGGACCGTGATGCCGGATGCAGCGTTCACGGCCGGCGGCTTCAACGGCACCGTGGCCGCCGCCAACTTCAACAACCCGCTCACCGGAAAGAGGGCCTGGTGCCAGGGCACGATCGGCGCCATGACCCAGGTCACGGCCAACCTGTCGTCCTTCGTCGGCTCCGCCGATTCGAAGGTGCGCTGGCATCAGGGCGACGACCTGAGCATCGCGAGAATCGGCTGGTACGTCGACTCGGTGACGATCGCCAACGCCGGAGTGGCCGGTGTCTGCACGGGCGAGCCGCTGGTAGGGCTCGACTACCACACGGTGACGCCGTGCCGCCTGGTCGACACCCGCAACGCGGACGGCCCCCTGGGCGGTCCGGCGCTGCAGCCGAGCGCCGACCGCACCTTCCTGCTGTCCGACACCTGCGGCATTCCGAGCACCGCGAAGGCCGTCACCGTGAACGTCACGGTGATCCAGCCGACCGGAACCGGATATCTGACCCTCTTCCCCTCGAACCAGACCGCACCGGTCGCCAGCACCATCAACTTCATCCCCGGGGTGATCCGGAGCAACAACGCCACCGTGCAGCTCTCCACCAATGGAACCGGCGGGGTCGCCGTCAAGAACGGCTCGGCGGGGACGTCGCACTTCGTCCTCGACGTGACCGGGTACTACGCGGAAACGGTCGAGTAGAGCCCGGCCCGCAACACACACAAAAAGAGGCCCCGCCGCGCAACCCGCGGCGGGGCCTTCTTCGTTTTCCCCACTCCCCGCGCGCGGGCTCCGCGGCGTTGCGGCGGCGTGTCCCGTTTTGCCGGCGCTGCACACTTTCATGAGTGGGATGACCCTTCAGGAGAGCTCCATGACAAAGCGAGAGACCCCTGGGGGGATGCGGACCTTCATGATCCTCTGGTTCGGCCAGCTCGTCTCGGCGATCGGCAGCGGTCTCGGCAGCTTCACGCTGGGCGTGTGGGTGTTCGAGAAGACCGGCTCGGCCACGAGCTTCGCCCTGATGAGCTTCACGGCCGGCGTGACCATCCTGCTGATGTCGCCCATCGCCGGCTCGCTCGCCGACCGCTGGGACCGCCGGCGGCTGCTCATCCTGAGCGACCTCGGAGCGGGGCTGACGACGCTCGTGATGGCCTCCCTGCTGTTCACCGGGCGGCTGCAACCGTGGCACGTCTACCCCATCGTGGCGCTGATGGTGGGCTTCTCCGCCTTCCAGGGCCCGGCCCTGATGGCGTCGATCTCGCTCCTGGTTCCCAAGGAGCATCTCGCCCGCGCGAGCGGGATGACCCAGGCGGCGCAGGCGGGCGCGCAGGTCATCGGCCCCCTGGCGGCCGGCGCCCTGGTCGGCACCATCGGCTACTCCGGCGTCATCCTGATCGACTTCATCACGTTCCTGGTGGCCGTGGTGACGGTCGCCTCGATCCGCTTCTCGACCCCGCCGCGCCGGCAGGAGGAGGATCCCTGGCGCTCGCCGCTGGCCGATCTCCGCCAGGGGTGGAGCTACCTGCGCGGCCTGCCCGGCCTCTTCGCCCTGCTCCGGCTCTTCGCCCTGACCAATCTGCTGATGGGGATGGTGCAGGTGCTGCTGACGCCGCTGATCCTGAGCTTCGCCACGCCGCTGGCGCTGGGCACCGTGAACTCGGCGGGCGCGGCTGGAATCCTGCTCGGCGGCCTCGCCCTGTCTCTCTGGGGAGGGCCGCGGCGGCGGGTCGCGGGCGCGCTCGTCGTGCTGGCCCTGCAGTCGGTGATCCTCTTCCTGGGCGGCAGTCAGCCCAGCATCCCCCTGATCGCCGGGGCCATGTTCACCTTCATGCTCACGGTCCCCATCGCCAACGCCTGCAGCCAGTCGCTCCTCCAGAGCAAGGTGGCGCCGGGCATCCAGGGCCGGGTCTTCGCCGTGGCCGGCATGATCACCGCGGCCTCGATGCCGATCGCCGCGCTGACCGCGGGCCCCCTGGCCGACCGGGTCTTCGAGCCGCTGCTCGCCGCGGGCGGTGCGCTGGCCGGCACCCCCATCGGCCAGCTCATCGGCACCGGACCCGGCCGCGGAGTGGGCCTGATGTTCATCTGCCTGGGAATCGTCGCGCTCGTGATCGTGGGGCTCGCCGCCCTGAACCCGCGCCTGCGGCAGCTGGAGGACGAGGTTCCCGACGCGGTGGGGCCGCAGCCGGATCTCCCCGTCCCCGTACCTGGCCCAGCGCCCGTCCGCGAGGCGGGGGCGTAGGCGCCGTCCCCTATCCCTGCAGGGCCGCCACCGGATCGACCCGGGTGGCGCGGTGCACCGGCACGAAGCTCGCCAGGAGCGCGGTGGCCGCCAGGACGGCCACGACGCCGGCCAGGGTCAGCGGATCGCCGCGCTCGATGCCGACCAGGTAGGCGGCCAGCAGGCGCGTCGCCATCGTCGACGCGGCGAGCCCGGCCACCAGCCCCACGGCGACGGGCACGGCGGCCTGGCGCATCACGAGCCGGGTGACGTCCCGGGTGGTCGCGCCCAGCGCCATCCGCACGCCGATCTCGGCGGTGCGCTGGGTGACGAAGTAGGAGACCACGCCATAGATGCCGGCCGCGGCGAGCAGCAGGCCGATGGCGCCGAGCAGCCCCAGCAGCAGGGTGTTGAAGCGCGCGGTGGCCAGGGAATCGCCCATCCGCTGCTCCATGGTCCTCACGTTGTAGAGCGGCACGCCGGGGTCGACCGCGGCCACGGCCCGGCGCAGCTCGGGGACCAGCGCTTCGGCCGAGGCTCCGTCGCGGGCGCGGGCGACGACGTACAGGGTGCGCTGGATCCAGTTCCACGCGTCGTCCGGAGCCTGGGCGATCGGCAGGTAGAACGTGGCCGGGGTGGGCTCGCCCGGGCCGTTCAGCCGGAGGTCTCCGGCGACGCCGACGATCACCTTGAAGTCCGGGCCGTTGTCCGGTCCGGCCTCGCAGCAGCCCACCTGCCGCCCGATCGGATCCTCTCCCGGGAAGAGCTGGGAGGCGGCGGCTTCGCTCACGACCATCACCTTCTGCCCTCCCCTCCGGTCCGCGGCCGTCAGCGGCCGGCCGCGGAGGATCGGGATGCCGAGGGTCTGAAAATAGCCCGGCGTGACCAGCCCCAGCTGGGCGTGCACGAGGTTCTCGACGGCGAACGGCGTGCCCTCGGCGAGGAGGCCGTTGGTGTTGCCGCCGCCGCCCATCGGGATCTGGCTGGACACCTGGACGGAGCGCATGCCGGGGATCTGCTCCGCCGCCTCGGTCAGGCGGTCGAACGCCGCGAGGATCCGCGCCGGCTCCCGGTATCCGGCCTCCGGCAGGGTGATCTGGCCGGTGACGAGGCCGCCGGGCTCGAACCCGAGGGGAACCCGCTGGAGCGCCAGGGCGGAGCGGATCAGCAGCCCGGCTCCGACGAGCAGGAGCACGGCGAGCGCCACTTCGGCCGCCACCAGCGCCGAGCGCAGGCGGTCGCGCCCCGTGCCGGCGGTGCCGCGGCCGCCCTCCTTGAGCGTGGAGGTGACCGAGGCCCGCGTGGAGCGCAGCGCCGGAGCGAGGCCGAAGAGGAGGCTGCTCAGGATGGCGAGGCCGAACGCGAACGCGAGCGCGGTGGCGTCGACCCGGCTCTGGTCCAGGCGCGGCACTCCCGGCGGCGCCGCCGCGACGAGCACCTCGATCCCCCAGGCGGCGAGCACCACGCCGACGGCGGCGCCGGCCAGGCCGAGCACCGCGTGCTCGGTCAGGAGCTGGCGGATGATCCGCGCCCGGCCGCCGCCGAGGGCCGCGCGGATCGCCAGCTCCCGGGCGCGCGCCGCGCCGCGGGCGAGCAGCAGGCCGGCGACGTTGCCGCACGCGATGAGGAGCACCAGGCCGACCGCGCCGAGCAGCACGAAGAGGCGCGACTCGTAGTCGCCGACGAGCTGCTTGAGCACCGGCGTGAGGTGGAACTGGAGGCCGGGGTTGTTCTGCGGGTCGATCCGCTGCAGCCCCGCGGCGACCGCCTTGAGCCCTTCCTCGGCCTTCGCCAGAGACACGCCGTCGCCCAGCCGGGCCACCACCGTGAGGTAGTGCTCGTCGTGCATGGCCTTGCGCTCGGCGCTGAAGGCGATGGGGATCCAGAGCTCCTGGGCCTGGGGGAGGCGGTCGAATTGCGGCGCCATCACGCCCAGGACCCGGTACGGCAGGCCGTTCATGCGGATGTCCCGGCCCACGATCCCCGGGTCGCCGCCGAAGCTCTGCCGCCACAGCCGCTGGCTGAGCACGACGACCTGGTCGTTGCCCGGCTGGTCCTCCTCGGCGGTGAACACCCGGCCGAGAGCCGGCGCCACGCCGTAGACCTCGAAGAAGGACGCGGTGACGCGGGCGCCGACCGACCGCGCCGGCGTGTCCCCGGCGGCGGAGAGGTTGAAGCTGGAGGTCTGCATCGCGGCGACTCGAAACAGCCCGCTCGACAGCCCGCCCGCCGGCTCCGCCAGTCCGACGAAGTTGCCGGCCGAGAGACTGGTCGAGGGGCCGGTGCTCGGTCCCCAGGTCGTCACGGCGACGAGCTGCTCGGGCTTCGGCACCGGCAGAGGGCTCAGCACGACCGCGTTGACGACGCTGAAGATGGCGGTCGTGGCGCCGATCCCGAGCGCCAGCGTGAGCACGGCGATCAGCGTGAAGCCGGGATGGGCGGCCAGTTGGCGCAGCGCGAAGGCCACGTCCTGGCGAAACTCACTGAGATACTCAAAACGGCGCATTGTCCGAGTCCCTTCTGTAGGGGCGGCCCTTGTGGCCGCCCTCGCTCACTCCAGTTGGTCCCGGCGGGCGTTCCCGGTGAACCCAACCCGGGCGGCCACAAGGGC
>JANMTS010000009.1:0-12713 GCA_031390755.1 Holophagales bacterium | reverse complement strand
CCCAAAAACCTGGGAAGCCGACGGGCGGGGGTTCCCCCTCTCCCCCCGGGAGAGGGGGTCGGGGGGTGAGGATTCGAAGCGTCGAAGCCGCCTTCCCCGATTCGCGAGACCTGGCGCGATCCTGGCATAAGATCGCCTTATGCACGACGAGCTACTTGAAACCGCCATGGCTGCGGCCCGGGCCGGCGCGGAGGTGGTGAGCCGCCACTTCCGCCGCGAGGGCCTCCAGGTCGACCGCAAGGGCGTGAACGATTTCGTCACCGAGGCCGACCGCGCGAGCGAGACCGCGGTCCTGGCGGAGATCCGGCGCCGCTTTCCCCTCCATCGCATCCTCGCCGAAGAGGGCGGCGGCGCGGGCGAAGGGGAGGGCGATCATCAATGGTTGATCGATCCGCTCGACGGCACGAGCAACTTCATGCACGGGCTGCCCGTCTACTGCGTGTCCGTGGCCTGCCGCCGCGGACCCGAGCTGCTGGCGGGCGTCGTCTTCGATCCGGAAGGCGACAACGTCTTCAGCGCCACGCGCGGCGGCGGCGCCTTCTGGAACGGCAAGCGCATGAGCGTCGCCGACCGGGACGGCCTGACCGGCGCCTTCCTCTCGACCGGCTATCCCTTCCGCGCGCTGTCCACGCTCGACGCGTACCTGTCGATCTTCCGCGAGGTCTTCCAGAAGGCCAAGGCCATCCGCCGCTGCGGCTCGGCCGCGCTCGACCTCGCCTACACCGCGGCCGGCGTCTACGACGGCTTCTTCGAGTTCCGGCTCTCCCCCTGGGATCTCGGCGCGGGCGTCCTGCTCGTCAAGGAGGCCGGCGGCCTCGTCACCGATCTCGACGGCGGCGGCCGGTCCTTCCAGAGCGGCAACGTCCTCGCGGGCGGCCCGGCCGTCCATCGCGAGCTGCTGGAGGCCGTGGCGCTCCACGCGGACGAAGCCCTGGTCGACCGCCTCAATCCGTTCCAGTCGCCCCTGGAGGTCGCCGTCGGCTGATGCGATTGCCGGAGAAGACGGGCAGGCAGGAGCGCGCACCCTGGGCTCTGGAGATCCAGATCCATCCGGGCAACATCCGCCGCCGGGTGCGCTATCTCTTTCTGACCCGGCGGCAGCTCGTCCTCTGGTCCATCCCGTTCGCGCTCTACCTCGCCTTTCTGGCCGTCGCCCTCTGGTCGGCGCCCAGCGTGATCGGCGGCATGGTGAACCGGCAGGAGTACTCGGCCCTGGTCGCCGAGCGCTCTCGCCAGGGCGACCGGCTGCAGGAGCTCATGGGCCGGCTGGAGCAGCTTCAGGAGCGGGCCGGCGGCCTGGATGTGAGGATGGACAAGATCCTCCTGGCCTACGGCCTCGATCCCGAGCCCGAGGAGCGGACGAGCCGTCCGTTCTCCGTGGTGCGGGCCCCCGAATCCATCTATGCCGGCACCGTGCTGCAGGGGAGCCGGCTCCAGAGCCGCATCGGCCAGAGCCTGAGCCTCCTCGACTCCTCGATCCGCCGGGTGCGGGCCTTCGAGCAGGAGCACCGGGATCTGGTGTCGAGCACGCCGTCGAGCTGTCCGGTCCGGGGCGGCGACTTCGTCCTCACCAGCCTGTTCGGCCGCCGCCGCAGCCCGTACACGCGGGAGTTCGACTTCCACGCCGGCCTCGACCTCGCGACGCCGGTCGGCCAGCCCGTCCACTCGCCGGCCGACGGCGTCGTCGTCTTCGCCGGCGTCTATCCCATGGGGCGGAGCCTGCACTGGTGGCGGTTCGGCAACCTGGTGATCGTGCGCAACGGCCCCGGGTTCGCCACCCTGTTCGGGCACTGCGACGAGATCAAGGTCCGCGCGGGACAGAAGGTGAAGCAGGGCGATGTCCTCGCGACCGTCGGCAACACCGGGTGGAGCACGAGCCCCCACCTCCACTACGAAGTGAGACGCCGGCAGGAGGACGGCCGGTGGGTTCCGGTCGATCCCCTGATCTACATCCTGGACCACCGTTGGCAGAACGAGGAGCGGCTGCTGTTGCAGGCCCGGAACGCCCCGCCGGCCCAGGGGTACGAGCCGCTGCCGCCCCTCGTCGGAAAGTAGGAACGCATGAGCCGCGGCACTTCCGAGGAGATCGCCCCGACCCTCATCATCCCTCGCGGCACGCGCATCGAGCTGGATTCCGACGGCCAGCTCTCGATCCACGCCCCCGGCAACGTCGTGGTCCAGAACTCGGGCAAGTACGGCACCCTGGAATCCATGGGCGGCTCCATCCGCATCGACCGCGGCGTGGAGGTCGAGGCCGCGACCGTGCGCTGCGCCGAGACCTGCTACGTGCAGGGCTTTCTGACCGCCTGGAAGGTGAGCGCCCGCGCGCTCCACCTGGAGGACGGCGCCCGCGCGCACGTGGTCCTGCAGGAGACGCAGCGGCTGGAGATCGGCAAGGACGCGCGCCTCGTGGGCAACTTCACCTCGGAGAAGGAGCTGGTCGGCCTCTTCTCGCGCTTCGCCCACCAGATGCGCACGCTGCCGCTCCTGTTCGAAGGCCGGCGCCACGCCAACCTGGGGCAGCCGCAGCCCGGCCTGCCTGGCCCGCCCAACCCGCCGAACCCGTTGGACGACACCATCATCCTCCAGGCCAGCCCGGCCCCCGAGCCCGCCGCCCCGCCGCCCGCTCCGCCTGCGCCGGAAGCCGCGTTCGAGGAGCTGCCCGAGCCCCTTCTCTTCGCCATGGTCCTCCTGGAGCGCGAGTCCGAAGCCCGCCTCCACCCCCAGACCTCCCAGCGCGCCCTCGACCAGCTCCACAAGCTGCTGCTCCAGCAGGATCTCGAAACGCTGCGCGCCACCTTCCGCACCCTCTTCGCCCGCATCGAGGAGCCCCGCGCCGACGCCCAGCGGGCGCGCGAGCTGATCACCGAGCACTTCGCGCAAGAGCTGACGTCCCCGTAGGACTGTCTGACGCGATTTTCTGACGCGACAACCCCGTTTGTCGCAGCGGAGACCGGGTTTGTCGCATCCGCACACCGGTTTGTCGCAGCAGAATTCCCGGTTGCGGATGCGACAAACAAGTTTTCTGCTGCGACAAACAGGAATTCTGATGCGACTCGGATGTGAGTTGCTGTGAAGTTGCCTCGAGTTGATGCGACTCGTAGGTATTCTGCTGTGACAAACGAGGTTGCGGATGCGAATTGCGGGCGAGTTACAACAGAATTGAGGCGGGGTGCTCAGGAGCGCCCGGAGTCGAGCCGCAGCCGGGCGATTTCTTCTTCGAGGGTCCGAACGCGGTCTTCCGCGGTCCGGCGCGCCTCTGTCTCAACGGTGGCCTTCGCTTCGGCCTGCCAGCGTGCTTCCTCTGCCTCCAGCCGTGCCGCCACCGCTGCCGTGGCTCTCGCCTCCGCCTTGCGGCGCTCCTTCGCCTCCTCCTCCTGGCGAAGAAGGGGCACTCCGCTCTCGGCGTTCGTCATGCGGAGCTGGGAGCCGTCGGCACGGAAGATGACGCCCGTGGCCTGACTGGTGAGCGAGCCGTCCGTCCCCGGCTGGATCGCCCGGTATTTTCTGCCAAACGGGCCGCCCATCAGGCGGAATCCTTGAAGACGGGGGCTCAGGTGCTCACCCAGCGGGTCGAACTGGAAGTACTCGTCGACGCCGAGAGTCTCGTAAAGAGCCTTCTTGGCGCGATCCTGATTGCGCGTGCTGTCCGAGGTGGTCTCCAGCACGAAGCAGGGAGCCTGCCCCTCCTCCCAGAGGAGATACTTCCGGCGCCTGCGGTTGCCGGGCAGAAGCTTGGGGACGCCCTTGACCACGAAGCCGTCCGGCGCCACGACCGCGCTGCGGTCACCCTTGCGGTAGTAGAGGAAGAGATCGGCCCCCACAAAGACGTCGGGATCGTCCTCAAAGCGATCCTTGAGGGCCTGCCAGACATAGACCATCTCTTCGAGATGGATCTCGGATTCCGCCATCGGCTTGCCGTCGGATTCGGGGTAGAAGATCTCGTTTTCGAGAGGGATCGCGGCCATGCGTGCCGTCCTTTCTCTCCGGTGCCGGAATCAGACCACAGAAGCGCGCCGGAGCGCAACGTTCTCCTTGAGAATGGTACCACGGTGGACGGGCCGGCCCCGCCCCTACAGCCCCGTCACGCGCACCACCTCCTCGAAGGTGGTGATGCCCTCGGCGAGCTTGCGCAGGGCGGACTGGCGGAGGGTGCGCATGCCGTTCTTGGCGGCTTCGCGCTTGATCTCGGGGGAGTCGGCGCCGTTCACGATCAGGTTCTTGATCGACTCGTCGATGGGGAGCATCTCGAAGATGCCGGTGCGGCCGATGTAGCCGGTGGTCCGGCACTCGAAGCAGCCTTCGCCTTCCTTCACCTTGACCCGCTTGCCGGGAGGCACGGCGAGGCGTAGCGTGGCGATCTCCTCGGCGGTCAGGTAGCGCTCCGTGGCGCAGTGCGGGCAGATGCGGCGCAGCAGGCGCTGGGCCATCGAGCCGACGAGCGTGGAGCTGATGAGGAAGCGCTCGACGCCGAGGTCGGCCAGGCGCGAGATGGACGACGCCGCGTCGTTCGTGTGCAGGGTGGAGAAGACGAGGTGGCCGGTGAGCGCGGCCTGGATCGAGTACTGCGCGGTCTCGTTGTCGCGGATCTCGCCGACCATGATGACGTCCGGATCCTGGCGCAGGATGTGGCGCAGGGCGCTCGCGAAGGTCACGCCGATCTTGTTCTGCACCGCGGTCTGGTTGAAATCCTCGTGGACCATCTCGATCGGATCCTCGATCGTGGTCACGTTGATCTCGCGCGTGGCGATGACCTTGAGGGCGGAGTAGAGCGTGGTCGTCTTGCCCGAGCCCGTGGGGCCGGTGACCAGGATGATGCCGTGCGGCCGAGAGATGAAGTCGTTGAAGACCGTCAGCTCGTCGGGATAGAAGCCGACCGACGTCAGATCCTGCATCAGCACCTGCGGATCGAAGATGCGCATCACGACCTTCTCGCCGAAGGCCACGGGCAGGGTGGCGACGCGCAGCTCGACCTCGCGGCCGTTGCGGGTGGTCTTGACGCGGCCGTCCTGCGGCCGGCGCTTCTCGGCGATGTCGAGCCGCGCCATGGTCTTGATGCGCGACACCACCGCGGCGTGGACCACCTTGGGGATGGTCTGGATGTCGTGCAGCACGCCGTCGATGCGGAAGCGGATCAGGCTGCGGTCCCGCTTCGGCTCGACGTGGATGTCCGAAGCGCGGCTGTCGAACGAGTGCTGGAGCATGAACTCGACCGCGTTGACCACGTGCTGGTCGCTCGACTCGATCTCGTTCTCGCTCTTCATCCGGACGAGCTGCTCGAGGTTGCCGAGGTCGATGCCGGTGTTGAGATCGCGCTCGGCCTTCTTCACCGAATGGCGGAGGCCGTAGAACTCGGTCAGCGCCTTGAGCAGCTCCGGCTCGGACGCCACCACGAGCTCGACCTCGCGGCCGGCGATGCGCTTGAAGGAGTCGATGCCCTCGATGTCGAACGGGTTGGCGCAGGCCACCTTGAGGCGCCCGTTGGACATCTCCAGCGGGATCATCCGGTGCCGCTTGGCGAACGGCCGCGACATCTTCGATTCGATCAGGTCCGCGTTGAGCGACAGCGTGTCGATGCGGATGTGCTCCAGCTTCACGTCTTTGGCGATCGCGTGGGCGATGTCGTTGTCTCCGAGGGGAGCGCCGGGCGTGCCGCCCGCATCCTTCAGGTTCGGCAGGCGCAGGCGGGTCACGATCTCGTAGGCGAGCGACTTCTGCTCGTAGGCGCTGGAGGAGCGCACCCGGATCGGCACGAGGCGTGCTTCCTGCTTGATGCTGTCCCCCTGCTCAGGGGTGATGTAGGCCTGGCGGACCAGGATGTCGGCGACCAGCTCTGGAGTGAGGCTCATGGAAACCCCAGTCTAAGCTGAACCGCGCGATCGGAGATAGACTTGCCGGGAATCGAGGCCGAAGGAAGCCGAAGGAAGGAGACCCTGGCATGAATCGACGATCGCTCCTCTGCGCAATCTTGGCGACCCTGGCGGCTACGGGTCCGAGCCTGTCCTGCGCCCCCGGAGCGCCTGCCGCCGAGCCCGCAGCCAAGGCTGCCGGCGCGGATGGGGGCCTGCCGGTCGGCGACATCCGCCTCCCTCCGGGCTTCTCGATCCAGGTCTATGCGAGCGATGTTCCCAACGCCCGCCAGATGGCGCTGTCGCCGAACGGCACGCTCTACGTCGGCTCGCGCGGCGCCGGCAAGGTCCACGCGGTCGTGGACCGCGACCGCGACGGCCGGGCCGACCAGGTCTACCTGATCGACAAGGGGCTCAAGATGCCGAGCGGCGTGGCCTGGCGTGACGGCGCGCTCTACGTGGGCGACGTCTCCCGGGTGCTGCGCTACGACGGGATCGAAGAGCGCCTGCAGAACCCGCCGGAGCCGGTCGTGATCTCGGACGGCTTCCCCAAGGACCGGCATCACGGCTGGAAGTTCATCGCCTTCGGTCCGGACGGCCTTCTCTACGTGCCGGTGGGAGCGCCCTGCAACGTCTGTGACGAGAAGGACCCGATCTACGCCTCGATCGCCCGCATGAAGCCGGACGGCTCGGGGAAGGAGGTCTTCGCGCGGGGCATCCGCAACACGGTGGGCTTCGACTGGCATCCCGAGACCCGGGAGCTGTGGTTCACGGACAACGGCCGCGACATGCTCGGCAACGACCTGCCGCCGGACGAGCTCAACGTGGCGCCCAGGGCGGGGATGCACTTCGGCTTCCCTTACTGCCACGGCAACGGCGTCGTCGACCCTGAGTTTGGCGGCCGGCCATGCAACACGTTCACGCCGCCGGCCCGCGAGCTGGGGCCGCACGTGGCCGCGATCGGCATGCGGTTCTACAGCGGCTCTATGTTTCCGGCCGAGTACCGCAACCGGATCTTCATCGCCGAGCACGGCTCGTGGAACCGCGACGAGCCGATCGGCTACCGCATCACCATGGTCAGGCTCGAAGGCGGCAAGGCGGTCTCCTACGAGCCGTTCGCCGAGGGCTGGCTGAACAAGGAAGGCAAGGTCTGGGGCCGTCCGGCCGACGTCCTGGTCATGCCCGACGGAGCCCTGCTGGTCTCGGACGACGAGGCCGGGGCGATCTACCGGATCAGCTACAAGGGTTGAAACCGAGAGGGTCCCGGGCCGCGCGCCTCCGCCGCTGGTTCTTCCCTCCCGAGGTGGAGCTGCCGGAGCCTGCCCGCCGCATCCTGGGCACGGTCTATCCGACGCTCGACCTGAACGCGGTGCGGTTCCATCTCGGAATTCCGCACGTCTTCAACGTCCTCGCGATCCAGGGCGTCACCCTGCCGGGGAAGGTCGGGCCGCGGCGCACTCGGATCTACCTGTCGCCGCCCTACTGGCAGCCCGGCACGGTCGACGGCCTCGGGCTGCTGCTCCACGAAGCCTTTCACGCCTTGCAGATCCAGGAGGGCGGAGCCGGCCTCGGGCTGCTGCGGCCGTTCGTCATCCTCTACCTGGCGTTCGCGGCGCGCAACGGCTTCCGCTACGCGGGCCACCCGATGGAAGACAGCGCCTACGGGCTGGCCGGGGATGCCGCGAGCCGCTTCGAGTCGGCGTTCCGCAACGCCGACCGCGCGGGCATCACACCCGAGGCCTGCGGGCCGATGGCGACGGCGTGCAGCGGCCCCGGCTTCTGGCGCCTCATCGCGGAGAGCACGCCGGGCTGGAGCCGGGCGGGACGGACGGGGCGGATGTTGCTGCTGCCGTGGGTGGGAGCCTGGCTCGCGGTCTGGACCGCGGCGGTGGCGGTGCTCGCGCTGCTCAAGGGGATCGTGGAGGGGCTGGGGGCGATCGCGGTGGGCGGAAAACTGTAGGGGCAACCCTGGTGGTTGCCCCTGTCCCCGTCCCTTCGTTCCCGCCCCGATCCGTCCTACGGCACGTCCACCTCGCTGGTGGCGATCTTGCCGCTCAGCGTGTCGTAGAGCGCCAGCACCAGATGCCTGGGCTTCCCCTTCACCGTGACCTTCGTCTCGTACTTCACATAGCCGCCGGCCTTGGGCTCCTTGTCGGAGCTCAGCTCCAGGGGGATGACCTGGACCGCCGAGCGGTTCCCCTGGTCGTCCGTGGCCGCGACCCGCAGCTCCAGCTTCGCGTGGTACTTGCCGTCGACCGGCACGGAGGTGAACGCGGCCACCGGCAGAGCGAGCGTGAGGGGGATCTCGGTGCTGCCCTTCCGGTCCACCAGCGCGCCGAGCTTGACCGGCATCTGGATCGCGTCCGGCACGTTGCCGAAGAGCAGGGCGCTCTCCACCATCATGGTCACCGCGGCCTGCTTCGACATGTCGAGGAAGCTGTTGCGGGAGCGGACGGTCAGGCCGGGCCGCTTCACGTCCACGTCCACTTTGTGGGTCTTGTCGTTGCGCTCCCAGGAGGGGGTGAAGCCGAGCCAGTAGTAGGAGCGGGTGTCCTCCTCGGCGATCTCCAGGGCCTGGGCGCTCAGCGCGTTGAGGAGCGGCCGGCCGCCGGTCTCCTTGGCGAGGAAGGTGATCATCCCCTCGACCTCCTGCTCGCGGAACCGCGCGCTGCTGTTGCCGCTGGCCGCCTGCACGCCGGGGACGTCGACGGGATAGATCGTGTAACCGAGCAGGTTGGCGGTGGAGGTCAGGGGGCGGTAGATCGCCTCGCCCTCGGGCAGCTCGCGCGACATCGTGGTGTCGGCGCCGCCGCGCAGGTAGCTCTGGACGGAGAACGGCCAGCCGCCGGAGAGCAGCAGGAGCACCTTGCGGCCGGGCACGCCGGAGGTCGCGCGCATCGCGCTCACCGCGGCGGAGACCTCCGCCTCCAGCTGCCTCACCAGGGTCTGGCCGTAGGACTTCTCCAGCAGGCTGAGGCCCGGGTTCACGACGCGGCCGGCGAACGGGCTGCCCGGACCGGCGCTCTGCCTGCCGCCGATCGAGTCGTCCTGGCTGCTCTGCTCGAAGGCCTCGGTGTTGAGCATCTGGACGAGCTCGGTCTCGCGCTGCGGGCCGCGGGTCGGCCGCACCATCGCGTCACCGATCGCCCGCGAGAGGTCGCGGGTGCTGTTGCTCCAGTTCGAGAGCATGTCCAGGCGCCCGCCGTCGAAGGCGACCAGGGACATGCGGTCGTCCGGCCCGAGGCGGGCGAGCTGCCCTCTGATCATCTCAAGAACCTTGTTGCGCTGCGGCTTCTGGGCGAAGTAGTCGTCGACGAAGACCAGGTAGTAGGTGCCGACCGCCTCGCCGGGCGTCACGTTCGGGCCGGCCGCCGGAGGGGCCTCGCCGCCGGGAGAAGCCACGGCCTCGCGGCCCACCACCTCGGTGAAGAACTCCACCGGCGCGTCCTTGCCGTCGATGCGCAGCCGGAAGTCCGAGGGCTGGAGACCGGTCACCCGGTTGCCGTCCTTGTCCGTCACGACCACTTCCACGTTGACGACGCGGACCTCGATCTGCTCGCCGAAAACCGGGGGCGCCCCGGCGGTTGCGGGAGATGGAGCCTGCGGCTGCGCCGTCGCGGACAAGGGAAGAAGAGCGATCAAAAGCAAAGCCTGCGTGCGGAAATATAGATTCATGAGTATGATTTCTCCTGATGGGGTTGGCGCCGCTCCAAGTTTAGTATTCCACAGGTCACGCCATCCGCCTTTCCTCTCGTAACATATGGCTTTCCCGTGCGCCCATGAACGGCGATGAGGTTATCCTGGAATTCGGAGAAGGAGACGGCAGATGAATGAAGTCGAGATCAGGGACAAGGTCAAGGGGATCATCGGCAACGTGGCTGGCCTGGACCCCAAGACGATTGGTGATGGTGATCATTTTCGTGATGATTTGAACCTCGATTCTCTCTCTCTCCTGGAGATCGGCGTGGACGTGGACATGGCGTTCCAGCTCGGCCTTCCCGATGAGCGTTACAAGGAGATCGACAGCCTGCCCGCGATGCTGGACCTGATCCAGACGCGCCTGGTGGAGACGGCGCAGGGCGCCGGAGTCGCGGTGGGATGACGGCCCGGATCGTGGTGACCGGCCTCGGCATGGTCACCCCGGTCGGGACGGGTCGGGAGGAGGTCTGGGAACGGCTGCTCGCCGGCCGCAACGGCTTCTCGCCGGTGCGGTCGTTCGACGCGGGGAGGCACAGCTCGCAGGTCGGAGCCGAGGTCGTGGGCTTTCGTCCGGAGGATCACCTCCGGCGGCTCGACCCGGTGCGGATCGGGCGCGCCTCGCTCTTCGCCGCCGCCGCCGCCCGCATGGCGCTCACGGACGCGGGGCTCGATCCGGATGCGATCGAGCCGTCGCGCGCCGGGGCCGCCATGGGTACCACCTCCGGGGAGCCGCTCGAGGTCGAGCGCTTCAACGACCTGTACCTGGCCGGGAACCTCGACGGGGTCGGAGCCGAGCTCGCGACCATCTATCCCTGCCATGCGATCGCCGCCCACGTCGCCCGGGAGCTGGGCTTCGGCGGCCCCAACGTGATGATCCCGACGGCCTGCGCCGCCGGCAACTACGCGGTGGCCTGGGCGTTCGACACCCTGCGCGCCGGCCGCGCCGACGTGATGCTCGCCGGAGGCGCCGACGCCTTCTCGCGCATCACCTACAGCGGCTTCGCCCGCCTCGGCGCGATCGCGCCGGACGTCTGCCGTCCCTTCGACCGCAACCGCAAGGGGATGATCCCCGGCGAGGGCGCGGGCGTCCTGGTCCTGGAAACCCTGGAGGGAGCGCTCGCCCGGGGAGCCCGGATCTACGCCGAGCTGGCCGGCTACGGTCTCTCCTGCGACGCCCACCACATGACCGCCGCGCACCCGGAAGCGGACGGCGCGGTCCGCGCCATGGAGCAGGCGCTGGCGGACAGCGGTCTCAAGCCGGAGGACGTGAGCTACGTGAGCGCTCACGGCACGGGCACCCCCACCAACGACCGGCTCGAAGCCATCGCCGTGCGCCGGGTCTTCGGTCCCTCGCCCAAAGTCCCCGTCAGCTCCGTCAAGTCGATGATCGGCCACACCATGGGTGCGGCCTCGGCCATCGAAGGGGCGGTCTGCTCGCTGGCGGTCTACACCGGCTGGATCCCGCCGACCGCGAACTTCCAGGAAGCGGACCCGGACTGCGATTTCGACTGCGTGCCCAACGAGGCGCGGCAGGTCCAGGTCGATGTGGCCATGAACAACGCCTATGCCTTCGGAGGCAACAACGCCTCGGTGGTCTTCCGGCGCTTCGAGCCTCTGGAGGTGCCCGCGTGAGGCGCCGCGTCGTCGTCACCGGCGCCGGCGCAATCTCGGCCGTCGCGACCTCGGCGGCGGGTCTCCACCAGGCGCTGTGCGAAGGCCGCAGCGGTCTCAAGCCGATCGAGCTGTTCGAGACCGATGGAGTCGCCGGCCTCGGTCCGCGCCTGGCGGGCGAGGTCCGCCCGTTCGAGCCGCGCGAGTGGCTGGGTGACCGGAACCTGAGGCCCGTCGACAGGACGGCGCGGCTGCTTCTCGTGGCTGCGCAACAGGCGCTCGATACGGCCGGCTGGTCGACGGAGCTGCGCACGGACCGGCAGGCAGGCCTGGTGATCGGCACCATGTATTGCAGCGTCCGCACCATCGCGGAGTTTGACCGCCGGGCCGTGCAACTCGGTCCGTCCTACGCCAGCCCCCTCGACTTCGCCAACAGCGTCATCAACGCCGCCGCCGGCCAGTCCGCGATCTGGCACGGGCTGCCGGGCGTCAACTCGACGATCTCGGCGGGGGAGGCCTCCGGTCTCCTGTCCGTTGCTACGGCCGCGGACCTGATCCGCACCGGCCGCGCCGAGGCCCTGCTGGCCGGCGGCGTGGAGGAGCTGTGCTTCGAGTCGTTCATCGGGCATCTCCGGGCCGGCCGGCTCGCCTCCGCCGGAGAGGCGGGGAGACCGGTGCCGTTCGACGCCCGGCGCGACGGCGCGGCGCTCGGCGAGGGGGCGGCTCTGCTGGCTCTCGAAGAGGCCGGCATGGCGGATCTGCGCGGCGCGACCGTGCTGGCCGAGGTGCTCGGTCATGGAAGCGCCTTCGATGCCGGCGCGACCGGGGGGCGGGCCGAAGCCCTGGCCCGCGCCATCCGGCAGGCCCTGGACGATGCCGGGATCGGTCCCCACGACGTGGACACCGTTGACACCATCGACGCCGTCAGCACTGGCGCGAGCGGCGGCATCGACGAGGACCGGCAGGAGGCGCTGGGCATCGCGGCGGCGCTGGGCGACCGGGCGGCGACGGTGCCGGTCACGGCCGTCAAATCCATGCTCGGGGAGGCGCTCGGCGCCTCGGGAGCCCTGCAGGCCGTGGCCGCGCTGGGCACCCTGGCCGACGGCATCCTTCCCGGCGTTCTGCATCTCACGGAGATGGACGAGGGGCTTCCCTTGAATGGTGTCCTTTCCGCCAGCCGGTCCATCAAGGCGCGGCGGCTACTGATCACGGTCTGCGGGAGCGGCGGTCACTGCTGCGCCCTGATTCTAGGAGCGGCCTGAGCATGCACGACAACCACCGCGACAACCACCGCGAGAATAATGACGTGGACGTCCTCATCGTCGGCGGAGGCCTCGCCGGCCTCTGCCTGGCCCGCCATCTCCTGCTGCAGAGCGACAAGCGGATCCTGCTGGTCGACCGGCGCGAGCTGCCGCCGAAGAAGCAGAAGGTCGGGGAAGCCACCGTCCAGATGAGCGGCTACTACTACTCCCGGGTGCTGGACATGGAGGAGCACCTGCTCCAGAACCACTACCTCAAGTACAACCTCCGCTTCTACTGGCCGTCGGACCAGGG
>JANMTS010000112.1:0-101709 GCA_031390755.1 Holophagales bacterium | reverse complement strand
GACGACCCCGTTGCAGGGAAGGGCCCCACCTCCCTGTCCGGCCGCAACCGGTTCCCCCCCTGGGACCGCCGGCGCCTCGCCGGCGGTTGGTCCAAAGACGCGGCCGGCGAGGACGCCGGCGGTCCCAGTGAACAGCCGAGGGCCGGCAGGGCCGGCCGCTCACCACCTCCCGCCAGGGCTCCACCTTCCTCCCGGGCTCTGAATTTTGTTGTAACCAAGCCGCAATTCGCAGCAGAAACCTCTCCGCCGCACAGCGACTCGCATCAATTCACATCAGAAACCCTGCTTGTCGCATCAAAATGCACCGGCTCACGCGCTACTCGCATCTTTGTCGCATCAGAAATCTTGTTTGTCGCATCAGAGATCCAGGTTGCCGATGCGACAAACAGGGATTCTGATGTGACTCACGAGGTTTCTGCTGCGACAAACCTGCTGGTCACAGCAGAAATCCCGTTTGTCGCATCAAGATGGCGGAGGGTCGCTGCACACGCGGTGGCGGCGGAGAGGGCGGCCTTCAGGACTCCAGAGGCGGGGCCTCCCGCCCTTCCTTCCCAGGCTCAGGCGGCCGAGCTCAGACCCAGGGAGTGCAGGAGAAAGCTCAGCTCGTCCACCGCCTCCTCGATCATCTTGGAGACCGGCTTGCCGCTGCCGTGGCCCGCGCGGGTTTCGATGCGGATCAGCACCGGCGAGTCTCCCGCCTGGGCGTGCTGGAGCGCCGCCGCGAACTTGAAGCTGTGCGCCGGCACCACGCGGTCGTCGTGGTCCGCCGTGATCACCATGGTCGGCGGATAGGCGGTCCCGGGCTTGACCTGGTGATAGGGCGAGTAGGCGTAGAGGGCGGCGAACTCCTCGGGATCGTCCGGCGAGCCGTAGTCGGAGACCCAGCCCCAGCCGATCGTGAACCGCGGAAAGCGCAGCATGTCCAGCACTCCAACCCCGACCACCACGGCGCCGAACAGGTCCGGCCGCTGGATCATCGAGGCCGCGGTCAGCAGGCCGCCGTTGCTGTAGCCGGCAATGGCCAGCCGGTCCGGGGAGGTGTAGCCGTTCGCCACCAGCCACGCGGCGGCGGCGATGAAGTCGTCGAACGTGTTCTGCTTGCTCTTCCGGCTGCCCGCCTGATGCCACTCCTCGCCGTACTCGCCGCCGCCGCGCAGGTTGGCGACCGCGTAGATGCCGCCGCGCTCCATCCACACCAGGCTGGTCACGCCGAACGACGGGGTGACCGAGGTGTTGAAGCCGCCGTAGCCAAAGAGATAGGTCGGGTTCGTCCCGTCCAGGCGCAGCCCCTTGCGGTGGGTGAGGAACATCGGCACCCTCGTGCCGTCCTGGCTCCGGATGAAGACCTGCCGCGTCTCGTAGCGCTCGCGGTCGAAGTCGACGCTGGACTGGCGGAAGACGCGGCTCTCCCCGGTCTCCGTGTCGTAACGGAAGATCGTCGACGGCGTGGTGTAGCCGGTGAAGCAGTAGAAGGTCTCGGGATCGTCCAGCCGGCCGGCGAAGCCGGTCACGGTGCCGAGACCAGGAAGGACGAGGTCGCCCACCGGCTTGCCGTCCAGGTCGAAGAGGCGGACCCGCGCGTGGGCGTCCTCCAGATAGATCGCCACCATCCGGCGATGGACCCGGCTCACCGACTGCAGGGTCTCGGGGAACTCGGGCACGACCTCCTCGCAGCGGCCCTCCCCGCCAACCTGGAGGTCGACCCGGACGACCCGGCCCCTCGGCGCGCCGAGGTCGGTCTGGAACCAGAGCACCGGGCCGTCGCTGCCCGCGAAGTTGTAGGAGGCGTCGAAGTGCGGCAGCAGATCGACCACGGGCGAGCCCGGCACCGAGAGATCCTTGCAGAGGACCGCGTTCTCGCCCTCCGTCCCCTTCCAGGCGTGGACGACGAGATACCGGCCGTCCTGGGTGACCGTCGGCAGGAAGCCCACCTCCGGATCGTCCGGCCGGTTGTAGACGAGCTCGTCCGCGCTCTGCGGCGTGCCCAGGCGGTGGTAGTAGAGCTTCTGGAAGAAGTTGGCCTCTTCCATGGGCCGGCCGTCCTGCGGCTCGTCGTAGCAGCTGTAGAAGAAGCCGAGGGAGTCGTGCGTCCAGGCGGTCTGCGAGAACTTGACCCAGCTCAGGTGGTCGGGATGCTCGCGGCCGGTCTCCACGTCGCGCACCCGCCACTCCTGCCAGTCGGAGCCGCCGGAGGCCAGGCCGTACGCCAGGCATCGGCCGTCCGGGCTGACGTTGAAGGAGACCAGCGCCACCGTGCCATCGGGCGACAGCTCGTTCGGATCGAGGAGGATGCGCGGCGCGCCGTCCAGCGCGTCCATGGTGTAGAGGACGTTCTGGTTCTGGAGGCCGGCGTTCTTGACGAAGAAGTACCGTCCGCCCTCCTTCACCGGGATGCCGTAGCGCTTGTAGTTCCAGAGCTCGGTGAGCCGGCGCCGGATGTCCGCCCGCTCCGGGATCGCGCTCAGGTAGGAGGCGGTGACGTGGTTCTGGGCGCCGATCCAGACCAGGGTCTCGTCCGATTCGAGATCCTCCAGCCAGCGGTAGGGATCCGCCACCGGCACGCCGTGGTAGTCGTCGACCTGGTCGACGCGGCGCGAGTGCGGATAGGGCAGCAGTTCACCCGGCTCCAGGGGAAGGCGTGTCCGCTCTTCTTGAAACTTGGCGGATACGGCCACCTGAGCGGCCAGGTACGGTGCTTTCTGGATCGGCATTGGAGTCCCCTCTCATCGTCGACAACAAAAGAGTGCCGGGTCCGGCGCAAAAAGGGGACCATGAATTTCATCTCCCCTCCGAAAACCCGTCACAGATATCCCAGCGACCTCAGGCTCTCCAGATACTCGCCACCCCCGGGAGTCGAGGTTCCGCGCTGCCGCGGCTCGCCGTAGCCGGGGATCACGGCGTGGGCCGGCGCCCACGCACACCCGGCCGGCGGCGGCGGAAGCTCGCGGCTCTGGGGCAGGCCCAGAGCCCGGAGGAGGGCCGACGCCACCGCTTCCGGCGGAGTTGATTCCCTCCCCTGCCCCCCCGTCCCGCAACCGCCGCGGCGCCAGATCAGCACCCGCCCCTCGCCCCCCTCCTGCCGGCGCCCGGGATCGAGGACCACCACGACGGTGCCCACCCCCTTCAAACCGTCTGCCAGAAGCCGGTCCGCGGCGGAGAGCTCAGCCCGGACCAGATCGGCAAACGCCACGTCTCCTCCGCTCCACCCGTCGGCGGCGATGTCCAGCCCCGGCAGATAGAGACCTGCCGCCCTCGGTTCCGAGGAGGCGAGCCGCTCCGCGAAGATCTCCCGGTAGAAGAGATCCGGCTGGAGCGCCCGCTGCCACACCCGCGCCGCGGCCTCCGGAGAAAGAGCCGCGGCGAGCCTGGTTTCGAGGCCGCCCGCTCCCCCCTTATTAGTGATGGTGCGGGCGGCGAGATTTTCGATCTCTTTCAATTCGCGATCGGGTGCGACGGCCCCCGCCGCGCCTTCCGCGAGCAGTTGGAAGGCGCCGTGGGCGACCACCAGGCCGGGCAGCCCCGGCAGGCCCGGCGACATGTCCGCCGGGAACGTCCCCCACCAGTTCACGGCCAGCACGGGATCGCCGCCCCGCGCGGCCAGCTCCCAGACGGTGAAGGCCCGGCGGCGGTTGGCGAGCACCGGCCGGTATTCGGCGAGCCCCAGCGGCACCTCGACCCCGCTCCACCAGAGGCGGAGAGGGCCGGTGCGCGCCAGCGGCGTCTCGACCCCGAGCGGACGGAAGCTGTCGAGCGAGGTCACGCCGTGGTCCGGCCCCGGGATGCCGGTCGCCACCGCGGTCCAGCGCGACGCGGGCGACTCGGCCTCGCGCGGAAAGCTCCAGACCCGGCCCTCGCCCGCCAGCCGTCCCATCGCGGGCAGATCGCCCACGGCCAGCAGGTAGTCGACCTCCTCCGGCAGCACGCCGTCGATCCCCAGGAGGAGAACCCGCTCGCCGGGGGACGAGGGGAGCGTGGGCGGCGGCGGTGGCGGCTCCCGGCGCACCGCGAGAACCGCGGGCACGGTGAGCAGGAACGCCGCGGCGAGGATCACCAGCCCCAGGCTCCGGCGCGAGAGCAGGCTGGATCGCGGCGGGGCCGAGTCGGTGAAGCGGATCGCCAGGGTCAGCAGGCCCTGATGGATCAGCCGGACCAGCACCGTCACCGCCACCGGCGCCCCCACGCCCAGGACGATCAGCAGCGGCCGGTGCCCCTCGTGGACCAGCTCCCGCGCCCAGACGAGGGCGAGCACCAGCGCCGACACGCCCGCAGCCGCGGCGACCGCGAGGGAGACCGCCTCGATCCGCCGCACGTGGTAGAGCCGCAGCACCAGGAGGACCAGGCCGCACAGCACCAGGAACCCTAGCCCGGCCGCGGCGCTGATCGGCGGGAACAGGTGCAGGAAGAGCACCACGGCGTCGAGCGGCGAGGCCGTGAAGCCGCCGTTGGCCGCGACCAGCGCCAGCGCCAGCGCAGCGGCGGCGACGCAGCCGGCCAGCAGCGCCACCCGCACGGTGAGGCGAAGGACCGTGCCCAGCGCCGCACGGGGCTTCAGGGCATCCTGGAGAAGGAAGCGCTCGAACCCGTGATCGAGGTACCCCAGACGCCGAAGCTCCGAGCGGACGCGGTCGAGCTCTTCACCAGTTGCCATCGGCCTGTAGTTTATCCGAAGGTAGGGGGTGTACTGGAAGAGGGAACTTTGACGCCGGTTCCGGCAAACTTCGGATCCACATCTCGACCCTGGGATCAGGACCGCAGCGCGAGAGAGAGATTGCGGAGCCCGGCCTCGACGTCCTCGGGCCGCACCGCGAAGCCGAGCCGGAAGTGCCGCGGCGACTCGAAGAAGCGGCCGGGCACGATCGAGGTCTCCAGGAGGCGCAGCCGGTCGTGGAGCGGCTGGCTGTCCTCTTCTTCCTTCCGCAAGCGCCGCAGCCGCGGGAAGACCATCATCGATCGCGGAGGAATCACACAGTCGAGATGCTCCTCGTGGTTGCGCAGGAAGTCCCGGATGAGCCGGTCGTTCGGCTCCAGGATCGACCGGGTCCGCTGCGCCAGCCGCGGCAGCTGGCGGAAGGCCGCGGCGGCGAGCGCCTCGGCCGGAATCGCGTCGACCGCCTGCATGGCGTCGCGCACCCGCAGCAGGCGGCCGGCCAGCTCGGGAGCCGCCAGCACCCAGCCGCAGCGCAGACCGGAGAGACCGTAGCTCTTGGTCAGGCTGCTCGTGGCCAGGACGTGCGGTCCGAGGTGGACATGGCTCGGCGGCGCGTCCTCGAACAGGATGTCCCGGTACACCTCGTCGACCAGCATCCACGCGCCGGCCGCCGAGGCGATCTCCGCGGCCGCGGCCATCTCCTCGGGAGGCGCGGCCACGCCGCTCGGGTTGTGCGGATTGGTGATCACCACCAGCTTCACGCGGCCGGATCCCGCCGTGAGGGAGGTTCTCAAGCCGTCGAGGTCCAGGCGATACCCGTCCTCGAAGCGGCGCGGGAAGCGCCTCACCTTCGCGCCGACCAGATCGAGCGCCGCGAGCAGCGGCTCGTAGGTCGGCTGCTCGACCACCACCTCGTCGCCCGGCTCCAGCAGCGTGAGAAAGGCGAGGACGTTCGCTCCGGACGTTCCGGCCGCGGGGACCACCTGCTCCGGCGCGACGCCGTAGAGCGCGCCGATCGCCTCCAGCACGGGCGGATGGCCGTCCCGGTTCGCGCCGTTGACGAGGATGTCGTCCGGTCCCAGCTCCAGGTCCGCCGTCTGGCAGCCCAGGATGCCGCTGTTCGCCAGGTTGTAGCGGGCCGCGGCGTGCTCCTTGGCCCAGCGCATGTAGACACTGCCCTTCATGCAGGTATCTTCCGGGGCTTCCGGCTCCAGATCCAGTAGACCGGCACGCCCAGCGCGATCACCCCGGCCGCGGCGAAGGCGTTGCTCGGGTCCGCCACGAAGAGGTTGAGCACGATCCCCACTCCGGAGAGCGTGAACAGGAGCGGCACCCAGGGATAGAACGGCGTCGGATACGGCCGCTCCGCGTCCGGCCGGGTGCGCCGGAACACGATCAGCGCCACGCCGGCCAGGGCGAAGAACACCCAGTCCGCGAACACCGCATAGCTCAGCAGCCGGTCGTAGGTGTTGAGGAGCGCGAAGAACGCGGCGAGCGCTCCCTGGAGCAGGATGGACGCGGTCGGCACGTGGAACCGCGGGCTCAGCCGGGCCAGCGACTTGAAGAAGAGGCCGTCCGCCGCCATGGCGTAGTAGACCCGCGGCGCGGACAGGAGCGCCAGGTTGAGGAAGCCGAACGTGGACACCACGATGAGCAGGCTCACGGCCTTGGCGCCGGTCTCGCCCGCCAGCTTCGCCGCCAGATCCGCGGCCGGCGTCCGGGTCGCGGCCAGCCCCTCCGCGCCCAGGACGTGGACGTAGGCCACGTTCACCCCCACGTAGACCAGGATCACGCAGGCCACGCCGATCAGGATCGCCCTGGGAAGATTGCGCTGCGGCTCCTTGACCTCCTCCGCCACGAAGTTGAGGTTCTGCCAGCCGCCGTAGGCGAACATCGCCGGCACCAGGCCGGCGAAGAAGGCCGAGACGAGCGCCAGGCCGGAGAGCCCTTCAGGTGCCATCGGCTCCATCACCAGCCCGGTCCCGCCGATATCGCGGGTGATGAAGAACGCCCCGGCGATGAGCACCACGAGCGCCAGCGTCTTGGCGAACGTGATCCCGTTGATGAGGATCGCGCCGGGCTTGATCCCCAGCGCGTGGAAGCCGGCCAGGCCGAGCATCATGGAGACCGCGACCGCCTTGCCCGATCCCTCCGGCAGGTCCACCAGCCGGGCGGCGTACTCGCTGAGCGCCACCGCCACCGCAGCCGTGGCCGCCGACTGCACGATCAGCAGCAGCGACCAGCCGTGCAGGAACGCGACCAGCGGGTGAAACGCCTCGCGGAAGAACGCGTACTGGCCGCCCACCCGCGGCACCACCGTGCTCAGCTCGGCGAAGACGAACGCGCCGAACAGCGCGATGACGCCGCCCGCGATCCAGACGCCGAGGATGAGGAACGGCGTCCGGACCGCCTGGGCCACCACATAGGGATTGATGAAGATGCCGGACCCGATGATCCCGCTGATCACGATCATCGTGGCGTCGAACAGGCTCAGGCGGCGCACGAACCCAGTACTGGAGCCGGTGGAGCCGGCGGGCTCACTCATCGGCGCTCAGCCATTGGACTTGAGCTCGTTGATCACCATCTGGATCTGCTGGTCGGCGTCGTCCATGAGCGGGATGCTGCCCGCCCCGCGGTGCCCGCCGCCGCCGTACCGCGCCGCCAGCTCGCCGACGTTCGTGGTGCACGTCCGGTTGAAGATGCTGTGGCCGAGCAGCAGCATGGGGAAGGCCTTGTTCGGCCCCCAGTGGATGCGCACCGAGACGTTGACGAGAGGGAACAGCGCGTAGACCAGGAACCGGTTGCCGATCGGCACGTGGTCCAGGGCGCGGAAGTCGGTGACCACCACGTTGCCGTCGACCCGGCTGCAGTCTTCCAGCTCCTGGGTGAAGCGCTCGTTCTCGCTGTCCAGGATCTCGCAGCGACGCCGGATGCCGGGCTCGTCCAGGATCTGGTCGATGGGCATGCCCGCCTTGAGCAGGTCGACCAGCTGCAGGAAGTAGCTCTCGAACGTGCCGAGGCCGGAGCGGCCGTCGATCGTGAAGCCGAGCTTGATGTAGCGCTCGGGCGCGAGCACGTCGTAGGGGGTCAGGTCGGCCGAGTCGAGGCGGTCGGTCTCCAGGACCAGCTCGGCAAACTGCGGCAGGGCCGCCTCGCCGCCGTAGTACTCGTAGACCAGCCGGGCCGCCGAGGGCGCCTGCGCGAAAGCCCCGCGGAACTGCCCGGGCGGGATGTTCGTGGTCGCCGTGTGCAGGTGGTGGTCGAACCACATCGCGCAGTCCGGGTGGTACGGCAGGTTCGCGATGATGTCGCCGGGCCGGATGTCCGCCCGCCCGTCCGTGATGTCCTGGGGATGGATGAGGGAGATGCCGTCGATGTCCTCCTTGAGGGACAGCAACACGGCACAGGTCAGCCCGTCGAGGTCTCCGCGTGTGACGATTCGCATGATTGGGGTGATTATACTGTCCCAGACCCGCCCCTTCGCTGCACCGTGAATGACATGATCCTGTCGATGCGCTCCAACGTCTCTGCGTCCCCCGCCACTTCTCTGGACACCGGGTCTCCGGATTCGTGGTCTCCGGATTCCTGGAAAACCCGGCCCGTGACCCAGCAGCCGGTCTACCCGGACCAGGCGCGCCTGGACGAGACCCTCGGGGCTCTGGCGAGCCTGCCGCCGCTCGTCACCTCCTGGGAGATCGAGCGGCTCAAGTCCCAGCTCGCCGAGGCTGCGCGCGGCGAGCGCTTCCTGCTCCAGGGGGGCGACTGCGCCGAGACGTTCGCCGACTGCAACTCCACGGTCATCGCGAACAAGCTCAAGATCCTCCTCCAGATGAGCCTCGTGCTCATCCACGGGCTGCGCAAGCGGGTGATCCGCGTCGGCCGCATCGCCGGCCAGTACGCCAAGCCGCGCAGCGAGGACATGGAGCGCCGGGGCGACCTGTCGTTCCCGTCCTACCGCGGGGAGCTGATCAACCACGCGCCGTTCACCCTGGCCGACCGCACGCCCGATCCGGATCTCATGCTGCGCGGCTACGAGCGCTCGGCGCTGACCCTCAACTTCATCCGCTCCCTCATGGAGGGCGGCTTCGCCGACCTGCACCATCCCGAGTACTGGGACCTGGGCTGGGTCCAGCACTCGCCGCACGCCGCCGAGTACCGGCGCCGCGTCGAGGCCATCCGCGACTCGGTGTGGTTCATGGAGACCCTGATGGGCCAGGGGAGCGGCGAGGTCAACCGGGTGGACTACTTCACCAGCCACGAGGGTCTCCACCTTCTCTATGAGCAGGCGCAGACCCGGCAGGTGCCGCACCGCGAGGGCTGGTACAACCTGGCGACCCACTTCCCGTGGATCGGCATGCGCACCGCGGCGCTCGGCGGCGCCCACGTCGAGTACTTCCGCGGCCTGCGCAACCCGGTGGCGGTGAAGGTGGGCCCGACCGTCACCCCCCAGGGGCTGATCGACCTGGCCGAGACGCTCGATCCCGCCCGGGAGCCCGGCCGGCTGACGTTCATCCACCGCTTCGGCCAGTCGAAGATCGCCGAGGGCCTGCCGCCGCTCATCGACGCCATGCAGCGTGCCGGCCGCACCGTGCTCTGGGTCTGCGACCCGATGCACGGCAACACCGAGACCATCGGCAACGGGGTGAAGACCCGGCAGTTCCACCACATCCTGTCGGAGCTCGAGCAGGCCTTCGCCATCCACGAGGCCTGCGGCTCGTACCTGGGCGGCGTCCACTTCGAGCTGACCGGCGACAACGTGACCGAGTGCATGGGCGGCGCTCGCAACATCTCCGAGACCGACCTGCGTCTCGCCTACCGGTCGACCGTGGACCCGCGCCTCAACTACGAGCAGGCCCTGGAGATGGTGCTGCTGATCGCCCGGCGGGGTGCGAAGAAGGGCTGAGGCTTCTCCCCTACCGATATACTGACGCGGTCCCGTTTCAGGGATCCACCAGGAGATGCCATGCCCCGACTGCTGGGTCTGAAGGTTCAGAACTACAAGTCGCTGATTGATGTCGAACTCGGGAAAGTGGCCTTCGGCCAAGGCACGGAGTTGCCGGCCCTCTGTTGCTTCATCGGCCCGAACGGAAGCGGAAAGTCGACGCTCCTTGATGCTTTCGGCTTCATGGCGGACTGTCTGCGCGAGGGAATCGAGGCTGCCTGCGACAAGCCCCAGCGAGGAGGATTCTCGAAGCTTCGGAGCCAGGGCCGCAGCGGTCCGATCCGATTCAAGCTCCACTATCTGGAGACTCCCGAGAGCCCGCTGATGGTCTACAGCTTCGCCGTCGACTCCCGGTCCGGCATTCCTGTCGTGGTCAACGAGGGACTGCTTCATTTCGGGTCCGAAGGGCCGCTCCTCGGACTGACTGACGGGGAAGGCTCTGTCTTCGTTCTGGGCTCAGATCCCGTGAAGGTACGGCTCGACGATCCCGGCCGCCTCGGGATCGCAACGCTCGGCAACCTGAAGGAGCATCCACGGATCGTAAGCCTGCGTTCTTACATTGAAAACTGGTACCTCTCGTACTTCGTTCCGGAGGCAGCCCGCAGCCTTCCTCAGGCGGGGGCGCAGAAACATCTCAACAGGACCGGGGATAACCTCGGCAACTTCGTTCAATATCTGGAACGTTCACACCCCGAGCGCTTTCAGAAGGTTCTCGACCAGATCGCCCGCAAGATCCCGGGAATCCGTACGATCTCTCACGAACGAAGCCCCGACGGCCGCCTTCTGCTCCGCTTCAACGAGCAGGGCTACATCGATCCCTTCTACCAGCAGAGCATGTCGGACGGCACGCTCAAGATGTTCCTGTACCTCCTCCTGCTGGAAGACCCCGAGCCGTTCCCTCTCATCGGAATCGAAGAGCCGGAGAACGGCCTCTACCACAAGCTCCTCGAAGACCTGGCCCGGGAACTCGTGCGCCATGTCGAGACCGGTGAGGACAGGACGCAGATCTTCATCACGACCCACTCCCCCTATTTTGTGGACGCGCTGAAACCGGAGCAGGTCTGGCTTCTGGAGAAAGACGAGAATGGCGCGACCCGCGCCCGCCGGACGGCGGACATCCCCATCGTGCAGGAGATGGTTGCCGAGGGCATCCCCCTGGGCAGCCTCTGGTACAGCAACCACTTTGAGGAACGCTTCCGCGGATGAGGCTGCACGTCCTCGTCGAGGGCGGGTCCGAGGAGGCACTCCTGCGTGGATGGCTTCCCCGGTTCCTGCCCCCCGGTCACTCGTTCCACATCATCCCGCATCGCGGCAAGGGGAGACTTCCGCGAGATCCGGTGCGCGTGCCGGATATCCGGAGGGAGGGTCTTCTCGACCAGCTCCCTGCCAAGCTTCGCGCCTACGGCAGGACCCTCGACCCGGCCACCGATCGGCTGCTGGTTCTCCTGGACGCCGACGACGACCCTTGCTCCGAGTTGAAGCAGAGACTCCTTGAGGCTCTGGAGGGTTGTGAGAAGCGTCCGGTCGTCCTGTTCCGTCTGGCCATTGAGGAGACCGAGGCCTTCTACCTGGGAGATCCGCAGGCGATCCGCAGAGCCTTTCCCCAGGCAAGGCTCCAACGACTGAAGAGCTACGTCCAGGACAGCGTCTGCAACACCTGGGAGCTGTTCCAGGGCGTCATCGGAGACCCGGTCGAGGACAAGGTGCGGTGGGCCGAGACCATGGCCCCCCACCTGGGCACTGCCTGGAAGGGCGGCGACGCGAACCGGTCGCCCAGCTTCCGGCAGCTCTGCAAGGGACTTCTGAGGCTCGTCGGCGAGCCCGCGGATTGATGCCCGGCTGGCCGTCAACCTCTGCTAGCATCCGCGGCGTTCGCGGAGAATGCCATGACGACCCCATCCCCATCCACCGCCATCCGCTGCCGCGGCCTCGTCAAGCGCTATGCCGACGTGGTCGCGGTCAACGGTCTCGACCTTGAAGTGACCCGCGGCGAGTGCTTCGGCCTGCTCGGCCCGAACGGCGCGGGCAAGACCACGACCATCGAGATTCTCGAAGGACTGACCGAGCCGGACGCCGGCGATGTCGAGATCCTCGGCTCGCGCTGGACGGACAATCCGCGCGCCCTGCGCGAGCGGATCGGCATCTCCCTCCAGGAGACGCAGCTCAAGGACAAGCTGACGGTCGCCGAGACCATCCGCCTGTTCCGCTCGTTCTACCGCAACGGCCGCGACCCGGAGACGGTGCTGAAGCAGCTCGCCCTCGAAGAGAAGCGCGGCGCCCGCGTCGGCAAGCTCTCGGGCGGCCAGAAGCAGCGGCTCGCCGTGGCCTGTGCGCTGGTCGGCGATCCGGAGATCCTGTTCCTCGACGAGCCGACCACCGGGCTCGACCCGCAGAGCCGTCTGCAGCTCTGGCAGCAGGTGACGGACTTCCGCGCGGGGGGCGGCACGATCCTCCTCACGACCCACTACATGGACGAGGCGGAGCGACTCTGCGATCGCGTGGCCATCGTCGATCACGGCAAGGTCATCGCGCTCGGCACGCCGGCGGAGCTGATCAGCCGGCTCCAGGCCGCGAACGTGGTGGAGATCTCCGCCGAGCCCGAGATCTCCGAGGACAGTCTGCGCTCGCTTCCGGGGGTGGCCGATCCCTACCGCCGCGGCCCGAACTGGGCGGTGCCGGTGGTCGGCTCGCTGGCCGAGACCGTCCCGGGCCTGCTCGCCCTGGTCGAGCGCTCGGGCGCGCGGCTCGTCCATCTCTCGACCCACCAGGCGACGCTCGAAGACGTGTTCGTCGCCATGACCGGCCGCGATCTCCGTGAAAACTGAGCGCGAGACCTGAGCGCGAGAACTGATTCATGAGCGAGCGCCGCTACTCTCCGCTGTACGAGCTGACCGTATGCCGGGCCAAGGAGTTCCTCCGCGAGCCCGAGGCGGTCTTCTGGGTCTTCATCTTCCCCCTGCTCCTCGCCGTCGCCCTGGGTCTCGCGTTCCGGTCGAAGGGGCCGGACCAGATCCCGGTCGGCGTCGTGGCCGGTCCGGCCGCCGAGCGGACGCTGGCCGTGCTCGCCGAGTCGCCTGTGCTCCTGGCGCGGCAGTACGGGGCCGCGGCCGGGCTCGACGCCCTGCGCACCGGCCGCATCTCGCTGCTCGTCGAGGCGGGCCCGCCCACGGTCTTCCGCTTCGACGAGACCCGGCCCGACTCACGGATCGCCCGGCTGGAGGCCGACGGCGTCCTGCAGCGCGCCGCGGGCCGCAAGGATCCGCTGCCCATCGAGTCCAAGCTGGTCACGGAGAAGGGCTCGCGCTACATCGACTTCCTGATTCCGGGGCTGCTGGGCCTGAACCTCATGGGCACGGGAATCTGGAGCGTCGCGTTCTCCGTGGCTTCGGCGCGCACCCAGCGCATCCTCAAGCGGCTGGCCGCGACGCCGATGCGCAAGAGCGACTATCTGTTCTCTCAGATCCTGGGCCGGATGGGCTTCCTGTTCCCCGAGATGATCGTGCTGATCGGAGCCGGCTGGCTCCTGTTCGACGTGCCCGTCCGCGGCTCGCTGCTGCTGCTCACCGTCACCTGCCTGCTCGGGGCCACCACCTTCTGCGGCATCGGGCTGCTGATCGCCGCGCGGGTGAAGACGATCGAGGGCGTGAGCGGCCTGGGCAACCTGGTGATGCTCCCCATGTGGCTGCTCTCGGGAGTCTTCTTCTCCGCCGAGCGCTTCCCGGATGCCCTCCAGCCCTGGATCGCCGCCCTGCCCCTCACCGCGCTCAACGACGCCCTGCGCGCCATCATCACCGAGGCGCAATCGCTGCCGGAGGTCGCGCCCCAGCTCGGCATCCTGACCGCCTGGGGCGTGGTGAGCTTCGCGGTGGCCCTGAAGCTCTTCCGCTGGAAGTAAGGCCGGGGCCGAGCCTTACGGTTCGGCCCCGACCGCCCACAGCTCGATTCCCGAATTGCGGTCATAGGCCGGAAAGAAGACGCGCGAGCCGGTCCGGATGAGCTCTTTGGCATAGTTGGAGTCGGGGACGGTCCTGGGCACGAGCCGGAACGTGCCGGCCGAAGTGCCGTCGGACTGCCAGAGCGGCACTCCAAAGTCCTCGACCGTCCAGAGCATCCGGTTGCCGAGGACGGCGAACCGGCCGGCACCGAGGATCTCCAAGCCGTCGCGGTCCAGGAAGGGGCCGGTCCCGGCCTCGGTGCCGTCCGTCGACCAGAGAACCTCCTGAAACTGGCTGTCGAGGCCGATGAAGAAGAGCCGGCCTTGAAAGACGGCATTCCGCTCATAGGTCGGCGAAACGCGCACCCGGGTCTCGCTGATCTGCCGAGTCCCCTGCGGTGTCCCATCCGTCACCCACAAACCCCCATCCGAGCCCGGAAGGCTCCCCGCGATGATCATCCGGTCGCCGAGGGAAACCAGAAACGTGGGATAGAACGAGTCGGAACCGGACGTCAGATCCACGGCCAGCTTCGTTCCGCCCTCCGTGCCATCGCTCGTCCAAAGCGCGACCCCGTGCTCCCCATCGTTCGCGAAGAACCACAAGCGGTTGGCGTGGACGGTGAGCAGGCTGGGGTCCGAGCCGTAGCTCGGATCGATGTCCTTGACCCTTACGGTGCCGGCCTCGGTGCCGTCGCTACGCCAGAGCTCCCGCCGGTCGAATTCTCCCTCCGCGGAAAAGTAGAGCTTCCCCTGAAACGCAGCGAATGCCTGGGGACTCGAATGGGAATAGCCGGGAGCGATGTCACGGACCATCTCCGTTCCGGCGACCGTCCCGTCGCTTGTCCACAGCTCGGCGCCGTGCTCTTCGTCGAACGCCGAGAAGAAGACCCTGTTGCCCACCGCCGCCATCTTTGAGCTGCCGCAGCACACCCGAGCTCCCTCTCCGGTCAGGGAATAGGTTCCCGCTTCCGTTCCATCCGTGCGCCAGGGCATGAGGATCCCCTGTTTGCGCAGGAAGAAGAACAGCCGATGGTTCTCCGTCTCGGCGGAGTCGCCTTCCGGGTAGATGGAATCGACCTCGCTGGATGGCATCGCCTTGATGCGGACCGTCCCGGGTCCGGTGCCGTCGCTCTTCCAGAGAGCGGGACCGGCACCCTCCCGGGCGAAGAAGACCATCTCGTTCCCCAGGGCCATCAACCCGGTCGGATTGGAGCCGCCGAGGTCGCTCCCATTGATGTCGCGGACGGACCGCGTCCCGGCGAGAGTCCCGTCGGCGCGCCAGAGCTCGTCGCCTTCACCGCCGGAGGCGGCGAACAGGAGCTGCCCCCCGGCCACCACGCCGCGAAAGGGGTTCCAGACGTTACCCTCCGGGAAATCGCTGATCTGAACCGTGCCGGAGGCCGTCCCGTCGGTCGCCCACAGCTCGTACTTGGCTGCGCCCACCGAGGTCGCGAACAGGAACCGGCCCTTCACCACGAACGGGGCGTACGGACCGGAGCCGCAGGTTCCAGGACAGAGGTCCCTGACCAGGCGCGTTCCGGCCGCGGTGCCGTCCGTCACCCAGAGCTCGTCTCCGATGGTCCCATTCGTGGCCGTCAAGAAGAGACGTCCCGGAAGCGACGGTGTGAAGAAATAGCCCACGCTGCTGCAGACGCCGGGGCAGACATCCTTCAGCAGGCGCGTACCTTTCGGCGTGCCGTCGGTGACCCAGGGCTCGACGCCATGGGGGCCGTCATGCACCACGAACACGAACCGGTTTCCGAAGACGGGACCATTGCGGGGAAGGTATCGGTAGGCCACATCCGAGAAGAACGCCTCGCTCCGGCGCAGGTTGGTGAGCACGCGCGTGCCTTTCGCGGTGCCGTCGGTCACCCACAGCTCCTGCCCCTTGCGGCCGTCGTCGATCACCAGATAGAGCCGATTCCCCACGACGGAGAGATCCCAGAGGTAGGGAGAGCCCGGTCCCGGGACGATGTCGCTGATCGCCTGGGTCCCCGGGGCCGTTCCGTCGCTGGCCCAGAGCTCCTGACCGCGGCTCGGAGTGGCCGTCAGGAACACGATGTGGTTTCCCACGGTCCGGAGCGAGTTTGGCTGGGGGTTCGTCCGGGAATCCGGAACCGGATCGTTGACCAGGAGGGTGCCGGCCGCGGTGCCGTCGGTCTTCCAGAGCGCTCCGCCCGAATTGCCGTCGTCCGCGCTGAAGTAGAGGCGATCGCGCAGGACGGTCAGAGCCTGCGCCTGGGAGCCTTGAGGTCCTGGCCGCAGGTCCGTCACCGGGTGGGTTCCGCCGGGCGTGCCGTCGCTGCGCCACAGCTCCCAGCCATGGGCCTCGTCCTGCGCGGCGAAATAGAGGACTCCCTGGGCCGGCATCCAGACGCGCTCTCCCGTCAACCCGAGCGAGGGATCGGTCAGCTGAAACGTGCCGGCCGTCGTGCCGTCGGTCGCCCAGAGGCTCGGGCGCTCCTCGGGGCCGCCGGCCGCGACAAAGAAATACAGGCGGTCCGTCGCCGCATAGGGCCTGGGGTCCCCCTCGCAGTCGGGCTGGCAGAGGTCGGCGACCTGCCAGGTGCCGGCCACCGTGCCGTCGCTACGCCAGAGCTCCCGGCCCGACTCCCCGTCGTCAGCCTTGAACAGCGCCACGGATTTCAGGGCGACGAAGGAGTCCGGCCTCGAATCCGCCGGATACGGTACCGGATTGATGTCCTCGACGAGGTACGGCTCCAGCCCGAGAGCGGGGGCCGGGGCAAGCAGGATGAGCAGGGAAAGAGCAACCCGGACACGCATGAACGAGACCTCCGGAGACACGGTAGCGTTTCGGCCAGTCTACCGCAGTCTCCGGAGGGCTCGCCTCAGCTCACTTCCCTTCGAGCTGCTTGATGAAGTTCTCGACGCCCTGCTTCGAGGCCGGGTCCGGCGCCTGGGCGAGCGACTTGCGGGCGGCTTCGATGGCTTCCGCCTTCTTGCCGACTCCGGCGAGTCCGCGGGCCAGGCCGAACTGGACCGGCCAGGTGTTCGGGTACTTCTTCGCGTTCAGCTCGAACACCTTCAGGGCCTCTTCGTTCTGCCCTTCGGCCTGGAGCTGCCGGGCGTAGCCGTGGATGTCGAAGGGGCTCGCCGTCGGGTGGGCGAGGGCCAGCTCCATGCTCTTCTTCGCCTCGTCGGCCTTGCCGTTGGCCGCCTGGAGACGGGAGAGCGTCGAGAGGGTGGTGAAGTTCGGCTGGCCGATCGGCGGCGGCGTCACCGCACGGTTCGCCCAGACCAGCCCCTCCTCCAGGCCCACCTTGTTGGCGACCGCATACTGGGCCGCGGTCGACCAGCCCTGCCAGTTGAAGCCGGGCTCGGAGCGCAGCTCCTCGCGCATGTTCGCGACGTAGAGGTCCGCGGGTTTGTCGACGCTGACGGTGAACGGAACCTGGAGCTCCTCCCACTTGAGCGCGACCGTCATCTTGTCCGGATGGCGGTTGGTGAACTCGTAGGTCAGCCACTCGTGGTACTCGCTCTTCTCCGGCTTCGCCTGGACGCGGAGGGCGTCTTCCTTGGCGTCGTAGAAAAAGCTGCCCCAGGCCGTGGAGGTCTTCGAGAAGATCACCGTCCACTCGTCCGGACCCGGAAGGAAGTGGAGGCCGTAGGAGCCGGCCGGCAGCGGCTTGCCCTGGATCTTCACGTCGTAGTTGGTGGTGAAGACGGTGTTCTCGTTGGCACCGCCGCGCCAGGGGCACTGGTCGCCGCAGCTGCCGAAGCCCAGGTTGGTCATGCCGTAGGGGACGAGCCCGCCCCAGATCTTCCCCTTCCGGTCCTCGCCGTTGGGGCCGTGGACATCGGGGCTGCTGTAGTCGAGCGTCACCCGGACGAGGCCCATCTGCTGGGTGGCGGTCGAGCGCTGGTTGTCGCCGTCCGGCGGCAGGGTGAGACCGGCCTGGGCCGCGGCCGGCCCGGCCGTGAGAGCCAGCAGGGCCAGAAGCGACAGGGAGGGAATGGCTTTTCGGATCATGAGAGCTCCTCGGAATCAGTCGATGGAGCGCTTATCTTACTCGCAGCCCGGCTGCCCGGAAATCGCCGGATGCGGTCTAGTGCCCTGCCGCTTCTCCCCACACCTGCTGGAGCCGGGCGTCCCGGCCGCAGCCGCTGCGGTAGAACTTGTAGCGGATCGGGTTCTTCTCGTAGTAGTCCTGGTGGTAGTCCTCGGCCGGATAGAAGACGGCGGCTGCCATGAGCTGGGTCACCACCGGCTTGCCAAAGCGCTTCTGCAGATCCGCCTGGACCTTGGCCTTGGACTCGTCGGTGAGGCGCTTCTGCTCGGCGTCGTGGTAGAAGATCGCGCTGCGGTACTGGCTGCCGATGTCGCAGAACTGCTGGTTCGGGGTCATCGGGTCGACGTTGTGCCAGTAGACCTCCAGCAGCTTCGCATAGCTCACCCTGGCCGGGTCGTAGACGATCTCGACGGCCTCGGTGTGGCCGGTGCCTCCGGCGGAGACCTCTTCATAGGTGGGGTTCTTCTTCGTCCCCCCGGTGTAACCGGACGTGGTCGAGACGACGCCGTCGAGCTTGTCGAAGGGGGGTTCCATGCACCAGAAGCAGCCGCCGGCGAAGGTGGCTTTGGCCAGCTTGGCGGCGGGCTTGGCGGCCGTCTTCTGGGCAGTGCTTTGGGCAATACCCGTGCCGCCGAAAGCCAGCACGGCGAGGATCGGTAGGGCGGCGAGGGCAAAAATCTTGGTCTTCATGAGAGCGCTCTCCTTGCGTACATACCCTGTACGCAACCGGTGGGGCCGTAAGATTCATCCCGGGCGGGCTCCGAGGATACAATCTGCTCCGGACACGGACCTTTCCGGAAAGGGGACACGCATGCGGCTGGCCCTGGTGAATCTGAAGGGCGGCGTCGGCAAGACGACGACGGCGGTGAATCTGGCCGCCGCCTTCGCGCGCAGCGGGCTGCGGGCCCTGGTGGTGGACCTCGATCCGCAGGGCTCGGCGAGCCTGTCGTTCGGGGTGACGAGGGACGAGGCGAATCCGTCGACCGCGGAGGTGGTGACCGGCAAGGCGGAGGCCGCGGATGCGATCCTTCAAACCTCCACCGAGGGGATCGATCTCATCCCCGCCTCGCTCCGGCTGGCCGGTCTGGACCTGACCCTCGCCCGCAAGCAGGAACCTGAAAAGCTGCTCAAGAAGGCCCTGTCGCCGATCCGGCGGCGCTACGACACGATCCTCTTCGACTGCCCGCCCGGGCTCAGCATCCTCTCGCTGAACGGTCTCGCCGCCGCCAATTCGTTCCTGATCCCGGTCGTCCCCCATCACCTGGACGTGGAAGCGCTCGCGGGGTTCCTGGAGCTCCTGGAGTCCGCGAAGGATCGCCTCGGCAAGTCGGCCCCGGAGATGCTCGGCATCGTGCTGACGATGGTCGACCACCGCACGAGCGTCACGGAAGAGATCGTGCAGGCGATCCGGAAGAGCTACGGCCAGCGGGTGCTGCGCACCGAGATCCCGGTCAACGTCAGTCTGGCCCAGGCGCCGGCCCTCGGCCGCACGATCTTCGGTTACGAGAGCTGGTCGACCGGCGCCTACGCCTACGGACGCCTCGGCGGCGAGGTGTTGCGGCGGGCGCGCAAGGCCGGGCTGGTGTAGGGGCGGCCAGCCGCGCAAGGGCCGCCCCTGCAGTCAACCCTCCGACAATCCGAACAGATCCTGGCCGCAGCGCCGGCAGGTCGACACGTAGAGCTCGAGCTCCGCGCCGCACCTGGGGCAGGTTTCTGGCTGAGCGAGAATCAGACCGCAGCCCGAGCACTCCATCTCTCCCTCGCGCAGGGGATCGCCGCAGGCCGGGCAGAGGCCGGAGTCGTCCGAAGCGGGATCGGCGTCCGGCACGGGCTCCGCCACCTTGGGCGCTGTCTTCTCCCTGGCCTGGTCCCTGGCCTGATCCAGCTCCCAGGGACGGACGAGCGGGACGCCGCAGTCGGCGCACTTCTCCACCCAGAGCTGGTACTCGCCGCCGCAGCTCGGGCAGAGCTTCAGGTCATGATCGTCCGAAGACGGGGCTCGGGTCGGACTCCTCCGGACCGGTGTCCGCGGTGTCCTCGGAAGTCCCTCCCCCGCTCCGACCTCGGGCACCTCGATCGCGTAGCGCGCCCGGTCGACCCGCGCCGCCGCCGCCAGATCGGACGGCAGGACGTAGACGATGGGATCGCGCCCCGACTCGGGAGGCCTGATCAGATGGCCGATGCCGGCCTCGTCCAGATCCTCGGAGAGGCGGCGAATCCAGGAGACCGGCGCCGTGCGCAGGAAGACGTGCTCGGAGGAGATTTCCGTCGGCTCCTCCTGCGTCCCCTGAGGCACGCCGGTGATCCCCGCGGTCCCGGCCATCCCGGCCATCTCGGCGATCCCGGCGCCCTGCCCCTCCAGGCCGTGGACCAGCGCCGTGCCGCAGTCGAGGCAGGTCTCGACCCGCAGTTGGAATTCACTGCCACACTGGGGGCAGATCTTCACCAAATCGCTCTGCATAACCGTTCTCCAAAAAGCTCGGCCGGCACGTGCCTTCGGTCTGGTAGCTCTTCAGCACCGCTTCCACTCTCTTCACTTCCTCCGGCGGCTTCCCTACCTGGCGGATGACGTCGAGGGCCTTCCTCTGCCACTGCACGGCGCCCGGGCAGTCCCCGGTCTCCGCCAGGGCAAGAGCCACGAGCTGCGCGTGATACGGGGAGGGAAACAGGTTGTAGAGCTGCTCCGCCAGGGCCAGCGCCTTCTTGCCGTCGCGCAGGCTCGCGTCCGGACTGTCAGCCAGGAGCTTCGCGAGCGCCCAGTTGATCTCAACGCTCCTCGGCAGGTTGCCGTAGGCGGTTTCCAGCGTGGTCCGGGCCTCGCGGAACCGTCCGAGGCGGAGGAGCAGGCCCGTCGCTTCCATCCACATCAGCGAATTCTGGGGCTCGATGCCCAGGGCCGTCTCGTACTGGGCCAGCGCCTCCTCCGGCCGGCCGTCCTTCGCCAGCTCCTGCGCCAGGAGCCTCCTGGACACGGGGTCGGCGGGCTCGATCCGCACGGCTTCCCGGAAGTGGACCACCGCTCCGGCCGACTCCCCGTCCTGCATGTAGAGAGTGCCCAGGTTGAAGTGGGCGGTGGGGTTGTCCGGCGCGAGCGCCAGGGCCTCCCGGAGCTGCTCCTTGGCGGCGTTGCGGTCGGCGCGGTCGCCGGTCTCTCCCAGCGCCGCCGCCAGGTTGATCCGGGCCGGCACGCTCTCCGGGTGCGCCGCCACGGTCTTGCGGAACTCGGCCGCGGCGTCGGCGTAGCGGCCGAACCGGAACGCCATCCGCCCTCTCAGGAGGTGGACGGTCGGACCCTGCCGGAGCGATTCCATTTCGTTCACCAGAGAATCGGCGGGGCGGACTCCCACGCGTCCGGCCTTCTCCAGGTGCTCCCGCGCCTTGTCCACGTCGCCCAGCCCGCGCCAGGCCAGACCCAGCGGATGATGCAGCCGGTCGGCGTCGGGCGCCGCGGCCAGGGCGCCTTCCAGGTACCGCACGGCTTCCGCATACTGGCGCCGGGACAGGAACACCTCGCCCAGCGCCGCCTGGGCCGCGGCGTTGTCCGGCTCCTTCGCGAGCACCTGACGAAACTCGGCCTCAGCCTCTTCTGGACGATTCCCGGCCAGGAGCACCTCGCCGAGATGGATGCGTGCCGGGTGGAAGTCGGGGAAGGAGGCGAGCACCCGCCGGTAGGACGCCTCGGCCTCCGCCAGCTTCCCGGTCTCCTGTTGGAGAAGGCCCAGATAGTGGGACCAGGCGACGTTGACCGGTTGCAGCCGGAGCGCATTGGCGTAGCACGGCATCGCCGCGTCGGTCATGCCATAGGCGTGGTACACCTTGCACACCTCGCCGTAGGCCTCAGCCACCTTGGACTTGTCCCGCTCCGCGACGTCCGCCGCGTTCTGGGCGAGCAGGCCGTCCACCAGGGAGCGCGCGTCCTCGATCTGCGCCGCGACCTCGGGGTCCAGGCCCGCGAGGCTCGGGTGCGGGACGGGCTGAAGCACGGGCTGCACGGCGGCGGTCTGCCGCTCGGGCTGGGCCAGGAGGGCGAGGAGAAGCATCGTCTTCAGCATCTAGGGCTCCTTGATTCCATACCGACCCACCGGCACCCCGCGCCACTCCACAATCCGCCCGCCAGGATGGTGGATGCGGACCGTCACCGGCTCGCGCCGCTCTCCGAGGCCGGCCAGCACCCGCGGATCGCTCGCGGAAGCATAGCTGCCATCGGTGTGGACGCGCCGCCAGAGTGCCGGAGCCCCCGGGCGGATCACCTCGATCCGGGTGCCCGGCCCGCCGACCTGACCGAGGCGAACACCGGTCCACGCCTTCCCGTTCCCCGCCTGATTGAGCAGGAGGCGGACCGGGCCGTTGCTGGTGTAGGCCACCACGTCGGTGTCGCCGTCGTTGTCCACGTCCCCGAACGCCGCGCCGCGGCCGACGCCGGGCTGCTGGAAGACCTTCCCGGCCGAGGACGTCACCTCTTCCAGCCGGCCTCCCACGTTGCGATAGAGCTGGTCCGTCTGGTCGAGCGGATAGGGATCGCCCGCCTGCGCGAGCGGCTCCAGGATGCGCACGGCGCCGTTGGTGATGAACAGGTCGAGCCAGCCGTCGTTGTCGAAGTCGATCCAGGACGTTCCGAAGGACGTGAACGGCACCGAGCCGAGGGCCGCGCCGGTTTCGGTCGAACGATCCTCGAAGAGGCCCGTCCCGTCGTTGACGAAGAGCGTGTTCGTCTCGCCCGTGAGATGGGTGACGAAGAGATCGTCGTCGCCGTCCGCATCGAAGTCCCCGGCGGTGACGCCCATGCCGGCCTCGGCCTGGCCGCGGCGGTTGACGGCGGCGCCGGCCAGCAGGGCGTCGTCTTGGAACGTGCGCTGGAGCGTGCGGAGCGTGCCGTCGCCCCGGTTCATCCAGAGGAAATTCGGAGCCCCGTCGTTGGCCACGAACAGGTCGGTCCAGCCGTCCCGGTCCGCGTCGAACGCGACCACGCCCATCCCCGGACCCGGCCGCGCCGCCACGCCGGTCCGGACCGACACGTCCTCGAACGTGCCGTCCCGCCGGTTGCGGTAGAGCGTGTGGCGCAGCGGCGGGAAGTCGGCCGGCCCGCAATAGTCCCGGCGGCTGCTCGGCGCGAAGCACTTCGGGTTCTTCTCCACCGAGTAGTCCACGTAGTTGACGACGTACAGATCGAGCCATCCGTCGCGGTCGAGGTCGAAGAACGAAGCGCTCACGCTCCACCGCGCATCGCCCGTCCCCGTCTTCGCCGTCACATCCGAGAACGTCCCGTCGCCGTTGTTCCGGAACATCTGGTTCGCACCGTAGTGGGTCAGATAGAGATCGACCAGCCCGTCGTTGTCGATGTCCCCCGTCGCCGCGCCCATCCCGTACGCGGTCGTCCGGATTCCGCTCGACGCGGTCACATCCACGAACCGCAAGACCCGCCGGCCGTCCGGACCCAAGGAGAGATCGTTGCGGTACAGCCGCCCCGGAAGAGGCTCCGACGCCCCCGGCCCGAGCTTTCCGCCCTGAACGCAGTAGACGTCCAGATCGCCATCCCCGTCATAGTCGAAGAGAGCGCCCCCCTGCCCCATCATCTCCGGGAAGTACATCTCGCCGGACATGCCGTTGACGTGGACGAAATCGAGGCCGGTCTCGGTTGCGGCGTCGAGGAAGAGGTCGGCGGCCGGGGCGGGGGTGGCCAGGAACAGGGCGAGGGCTGCGGCGAGGATCGGGAGCACACCAGGAGTTTATCCCTTCACCCACCTTGTCGCCGTTGCCACCTATCCACGAGAAGCCGGACTCCGCTGGTGGTAAGCTTTACCCATGAGCGAAGCCGAGGTCGCCAATCTCCTGAAGCTCCCCGCCGAAGAGCGGCTCCGTCTCGTTGAGCTTCTCTGGGAGAGCCTTAGCGCGAACCCCTCCACAGTCGGGTTGAGCGCGGCTCATCGTGCTGCGATCGACCGCGAGCTTGCCGAGCACCAGACGAACCCGCACGATGTCCTGACCCTGGCAGAAGTACTCCCGAAGGCCCACTAAGCTCGATGGCGCTGCCGATCGCGTTTCGGTATCGCGTCAGGAATGATCTGCGCGCTGCCGTTGATTGGTACGAGGATCAGCGGCCTGGGCTCGGCGACGATTTCATCGCCTCGGTTCAGTCGACGTTCAAGTCCATCGAGCTACATCCCGAGCTCTTCGCCTCGGTTCACGGCGAGGTTCGCCGCGCCATCGTGTCGCGATTTCCGTTCGCTGTCTTCTATCTCATCGAGCCGGCGCGCACCGTGGTTCTCCGGGTGCTGCATACGGCACGCAACCCGGAGCTTTGGCCAAAGCCCAGCCAAGGGACTCGATAGGACGGCGAGCCACCAGCGAAAGCCCACGAAACGGCTTCGTTATCCTGTCCTTCGGGCGGGAGGTGGCGCCCCTCTCCCGGGGCGGGTGGACTCGGGCGGACCGGGAGAGGGGTCGGGGGTGAGGGCCCGCCTCACACCCCGTCACCCCGCGCCCGCCGTTCAAGCTCCGCAAGCAGATCATCGCGCTTCTTGGCCCAATCGGCGGCAACGTCAAGGTCGCCGCGAGCTTCGGCGATCTCGGAGAGGGTGTGATAGTCCATGAAGGCTTCCTTCAGGCCGAGCGCCTCGTGGATCTGACGGGCTTCTTGAGCGTGTCGCTCGGCCGCGGTAAGGTCACCTAGGCGGAGGTGAATCCTTGCAAGTTGTCCCCATGAGCCGGCTTCACTTGGCTTGTTGCCTAGGGCCTGCTTGATCTTCAGACCTTCCTCTAACGAGCAGCGAGCCGCCTCGAAGCACCTCAGGGCGTCAGGCTCGTCACCACGCTCTCGGGCGGCTTCACCTTCCAGTTGCCAGCTGATGCCTATGTTCTGCGCAGCACTCGCCAGTCCGACCTGATAGTTCAATTGCACGGCCAGCTCACGCGATTTTTCGTACCATGATCGCGCCTCGACAAGCCGACCAGCCTTCTGTTCGGCCACGCCAAGAAGGCTGTAGGTTCGCATCACACTCGGGTGATCACCCGCCTCCTGAAATCGCTGGAGCGCCTGTTGGTAGAGTCGGGCAGCGCGCTCAAGGTGATTGCGATTGTTGGCAAGGAGCCCCTGGTTTTGCAGGCAAATTCCCTCCAACTCTCTGTCCCCAGCTTGGCGGGTAGCGGCGAGGGCCAGGTCGTAGCGGGCATCCGCCTCGTCGTAGCGGCCTGCTGCCATGAGAATCTGGGCGCATTGGACATGCCCCGTGGCAGCTGCCTGCTGATTTCCGAGCTTCTTATCTATCCCGAGGCCTTCCTCCGCCACAGCGAGAGCCTCGTCGTACTGGCCGACCCCGCACAGCGCATTGCCCAGATCACCCATCGCGGCAGAGAGATTGCCAAGTTGCGTCGAAGCCCTCGCATGGTCGAGCGAGGCAAGAAGCCCTTCCCACGGCAGGCCGCCTGCTTTCTCCACCAGCGCCTCCCAGCGGCTGACGGCCTCCCGCAAGATGGGGAGTGCTTGCGCGGAGGCGCCAGTCATGTGCAGCACTTTGCCCAGGTTTCTGACTGCCAATGCCAACTGAAACGCAGGATCGAACTCAGTGGTATTGCGAAGGCGCTCGATGAGGGCCTGCAACTGCTCCACTGCGCCCTTCGGATCGCCCTGGGTTAATCGCGTCCACGCGTGGCGCCGCTCGTAAGCGGCCGCTTCCGGCGTGAAGCCCTGTTTGCCCACCGCTTCCTTCAGCCTCTCCACCCAGATGTCACGCTCACGGAGCCGGCCTGCCCTTTCTAAATAGTCGCGAAACGTATGCCCCAACGCCGCAGCAGCCGAGACCTTCTTATCGGCAACTGCCCATTCGACGGCGGTTCGGTAGTTCGCCTCCTCGCGGTTCAGGACTTCTAGCGCAGCACGCGACTGCGAGCCTTGCAATGCCTTATCCAGCACCTGCATGAGGCCAAGGTAGATGTCAAGGAAGCGTTGCTGGATCTCCCGATTCTGCGCGAGGGCGGGATCGACAGCAGCGACAGCGAGGGTTGGGTGGAAGTGCAGAAATGGACGGTCACCGATCTGTAGGTCACCTTCAACGCGCAACAGCGCGATTCCTTCAAGCTCTTGTCGGATGGGTTCCCAAGTTTCCGGAGCCAGCTGACTTACGTCTAGCAGTAGAGCCTCGAACACTCCGCCGATGAAGAGGCCGAGCCACGGCAGAGCCTCACGAGCAGCGGGGCTCAGGTGGCGACGAGAGAATTCCAGCGAAGCGAGAAGCGATTGGTTCCTTCCTTCAGGAGCCTCCTGCTTAAGCTTCGCGAGGAGCTTGCCAAAGTCCGCGCGGATGGCTTCCGGGGTGACGTTGCGCAAATGGGGGCCAATAAGCTCCAGCGAGAGGGGATGATCGGCCAGATCACGCAGCAGCGGCTCAAGCTTTGCGCGGCTCAGTCGCGGACCGTTGAGGTCGATTCCATGGCGCTTCAGGATACGCGAGAGCAACCACAGGCTGTCGGCGCGGGCCAGGCCTTGAAGCTCGTACCGTTGCGCGCCCGGCAGGTGGGTCTCTCCGGGACGGCACGTGACGAGCAGACAGCCTCTTCCCGGACCGGTGGTGAGATCGCGGAATAGCTCGGCGAGACGGTGGCGCTCATCGTCGGTGTACGGGCTGCCGTGATCGGCGGCGCCGTCGTTGAACTGCGGCAGGGCGCTTTCGAAGTTGTCCCAGACGAAGAGCACGTCCTTCTGACGGAACATCTCGACGACGCGGCGGCGTTGCTCGACGGCGGGAAGCTGCTCGAACCTCAGTCCATTGAGATACGTGCCGAGAACCTGCACCGCGCGGTCGGCGCTTGCGAACTGCTCGAAGCTCAAAAAGCAGGCACCGTCGCGGAAGAGGCCGCTGCGCGTCCACCAGCCTGCGGCCTCGGTGGCGAGCGCGGTCTTTCCCATGCCGCCCATGGCGTGGAGCACGATGCCGCGATGGGACCGGAATCGGCGCTCCAGCTCATGAAGCTCCCGCGCCCGGCCCTGGAAGCCGTACTGCGGCGCAGGCGGGAAGGGACCGGACTCGTCGCGCTGAGCCGGACCGCGGAACCCGCGGCGGCGGCGGGCGTCTTCGGTGTCGGTGGCGCGGATGAGCCGGGCAACTTGGGCGGCGACTTCGGCGTCCTTGGCGGGATCGGTGGCGTCGACCCAGAGCACCTCGTTCAAATCCGGGGGAAAGTCGAGCGGCTCGAACTTGACCGGGATCAACTTCCCCTCGGGATTGAGCTCGTTGTGCTTGTCGATCTCCCAGCGGACCCACTTCGAGTCCAACGCGGCTTGAGAACCGGCGACGACGGTGAACCGGCTGTTCCGGATACCCGTCTCGCATTGGGGCTCCAACTTGCCCGCCCCGCACTCCCATTTGTCCAGCCACACGCGCAGGCCGTGCTTCCCCGTGAGTTGTAGAGCGAGCGCCTCCACGCGGACGGCGTCGTTGTGGTTGTGGCTGAGGAAAAGATCGAACTGCCGCACCGGCTGCTCTCGAACGGAGCCGAGCGGGATGAGAGCATCGTCCGCCGCGCGCTGGTAGAGATGCGGCAGGAACCAGTCTTCCAGATCGACCGTACGCCCGCCGGGGCCATACTCGATCCACCGCGCCGGAGTCGAACGAAGTGCCTTCCGGGCCTCGGCCACAGCCTTGCCGATGGTCGCGCCGCGCACCAGCTCGCGGTAGAAGCGGTCGAGCAGCAGCCGCGCGGCCTCGACATGCACGGCGTGGCCCATGGAGAGGACGCTGCCCACGCCTGCCTGGATCAGGCGCGGCGCCACGGAGCGAAAGACGGCCGACCGGCCCACCGTGCCGCTGCGGCAGGCTTCGAGCACGACCAGGGGAATGGAGTGGCTCGCCAGCAGATCGCCGAGACGATCGGCCGGCACGAGATCGGTTTTGGAATCGCCGGAGCCGTCGTCCGGCTTCTCGAAGCACAGCGCCCCGAGCTGCGCTTCCGGTATGAAGGTGCCGTGGCCGTCGAAGTGGACGAGATCGAACGGATCGCCGGCCGCCTGTCCTTCGCGCAGCAGCTCCTCCATGCGCGCCAGAGTGGGAGGCCGGCAGAAATCCACCCGGACGCTGGCGCCGAGCGGATCGATGGCGTCGAACAGCGCCTTGGACGTCTGCCGCGGATCGATGAAGCCGGTGTCGGCCGGACGGCTGACGATATAGAGGATGCGAAGCGGAAGCTCCACCGCCCGCGCCGTACCCGTCTCCACCTCCGCCAGTTGCCGGCGCACCGACAACCGTTGAGCGAGCTTGCCGGCGTCGTCCGCCAGAAGCTCCCAGGGCAGCCGAAGCAAGGCAGGCTCCTGCGTGGCGAGGGTCAGCGTCCGGGGCTCGGGACGGGCGAGAAGCCCTTCCAGGAGAGCGCGATTCTCGGGCGCCGCGAACAAGGCGCCATGGAGTTGGCGGCCCCAGCGCTGGAATTCCTCTTCCATGCGGCGCGCCCGGACGATCGCTCCGCCGTCCGGAAGGTCCATGTAGTCTTCGAGATACCAGCGCAGCCCCTCGTAATCCTCGTCGGAGAGGAACGGCTTGAATGGAACCTCGACGCCAAGAGCCGTTCCGCCGGCATCGGTAAGCCGGGCGCGGTAGCTCTCGTCGGTCTCGACATCGAAAAGAACGCGAAGGTCTCCCATGGTGCGACACCCCCCGGCCGTGCATGAGCGTTTGCTCAGGATCGCAGGGAATCGTATCCCAGTCCCGGGACCGTCGGCGCCTCGCCGGCGGGGCTTACTTGTTCTAAAAAACCGCCGGCGGGGCGCCGGCGGTCCCAGGGGGGTTACCGTGCAGGAGCGGGCCACCTTGAAGTGACACCTGAAGTATTGGATTGAGACGAGAACAGCCCCTCCCGATGCCATTCGCGACGTCTTCCCAGGCGCGGGAAATGAATCAACCCGCGGGTTGGTACATTTCCCGCGCCTGCGGTGTCATTTTCCTGAGCTGCGGTGTTACTTCCCAGCGCTGGGGTGTCACCTCCCAGGCCTCGCGCGCCGTCTCCCAGCTCTGGGACGCCGCAACACCCGCCTGGGAGGTCGCTTCCCAGCGTTGGGAGGCCGTCTCCCAGCGTTGGGACGGCTCTCCAGTCGGCTGGGAGACGATCTCCCAGGCTTGGGAAATGACTCCCGCCGCGGGTGAAATGAACCGGGGGCCCGGGTTAGGAAGGCGGGCCCAGCGTAGGGAAGAGCCCCGGCACTCCAGAGAGTGCGGCAGAGCGCCAAAGGTGAGCCGGCGGCGAGTTGTCGGCGCGACGGCGGAAGCTCCCGGGGCGACGCCGGACGCTTCCGGGTTGACGACGGATGCTAGATCTGGCGCAACCACTCCAGCCGGGCCGGGTGGTACTTGTGCCAGTTGTACGGCCGGCCCAGCGCCAGCAGCTCGGGGACGGTTACGAAGCGGAAGCGGCCGGCGAGGTCGGTCAGGAGGCGATCCACGGCCTCGCGCATCGGCGCGCGGTCCCGGAAGCGCTCCTCCACCGTGGTGTAGAGGGTGTCGTGGAGCAGCACGATGCTCCCCCGCCGGAGCCGCCGGTAGATCCGCTTCAGGATCACGTCCGCGGAGTCGTCCCGCCAGTCCTCGGCCACGACATCCCAGAAGACCACGCGGTGGCCGGTGCGCAGCGCGTCGAGGCGCGAGCCCGGCATCAGCTCGCCGTACGGGGGCCGGAAGAGCGGTGCGCCGTGCGGTGCGAGCGCCTCGTCGCACCACTCGATCTGCTTGCGGCGGTACTTCCCGGTGAGGAGCGGCAGCGAGAGGTGGTCGAGCGTGTGGTTGGCGACGGTGTGGCCGCCGGCCGCGACCCGGGCGACCAGCTCGGGCCAGCGGCGGGCGCTCCGGCCGACCATGAAGAAGGTCGCGCGCGCGCCATGGCGCTCCAGGATGTCCAGCAGGGGGGGCGTGTCGTCGGGATGCGGACCGTCGTCGAAGGTCAGCGCGATCGCCGGCTCGCGGGTGGCGACGCGGATCAGGCTGCCGAGGGGGCGGGCGCTCGCGGAGAGCACGTCCTTGACCAGCTCCCTGGCGCGAGGGGCCGCCCCGGCGCCAAGCTCGATCTCGTAGGGGAGAAGCCCCTCACCGCTCCCGGTCACGGCTTCTCGCCTGCTCACTTGGCGGCGGCAAGCACGTCCGCGGGCGGCTTGAAGACCAGCCCTTCCCGGTCCTCCGGCGGATTCGGATCGTAGATCCGGATGATCTCCTCGGGGACCGGCGAGAGGTCCGAGGCGCGCCGCAGCTCGAAGAGCGTGGTGCCGGTGCATTCCCGGTCCAGGTTCGGCGCGCCGCCCTGGGTGGCCAGCTCGTCGAGGTGCGCGGTCCGGAAGTCGATGCTGAAGCGGGTGCGGCCGGAGGTGTTGGGCACGGTCGAGTGCAGGTGCGCACCGGAGAAGAGGATCAGGCCGCCCGGCGGGCAGACGACCCGGAAGCCGGGCTCCAGCTCGATGTCTTCGAGCGGCCGCGGCTGATTGCGCGTGTCGGCCTTGACCTGCGAGGACGACTGGGCGCGGCCCACCCGGTTCCACTCGTAGTGGTTGTACTCGTTCGAGCTGTTCTTCACCGGCTGATCCCAGTAGCGCGGATGGAACGCGAACGAGCTCTCGGACTCGAACTCGTACACCGGCAGCCACCAGTTGAGCTGGCACATCGGCGAGGAGTACCAGATGTCCCGGTGCGGATGGAGGACGTACGCGACACCCGCGTTCAGGTAGCCGCCGCTCGTGGCCACGCGCATGCGGGGCACGTCGAAGTAGGTCTTGTCGAGATCCGCCCCGAGATCCGCCAGCAGCGCGAGCAGCAGCTCCTTGGTCCTGGGATGGTGGATGAACCGCGGCTTGAGCGGGGCGACGATCTCGACGAAGCGCTCCACGGACAGGGTGTCCTGGGCGTGGACCGGGTCGAGAGGATGGAAGGCCTCCGCGATCATGTCGCGCGCGTGCTCGGTCAGGGCGCGCGTGCTCGGGCGGGGCGTGTAGACGAAGACGTGGCCCTGATACAACGCCTTGCGGCGCTGCTCGTCGTTCATCGGGGAGTCGACATAGAGGGTGCTCATGGCCTGGAATCCCTTTGGATGGAAACAAGTACGGTCGTCGGCACTTTATCACAGGGCCTGGGCGGCGCCGGGCGGCGCCTCGTGGAGAGCCACTGTCCCTCCCCGGGTCGACTCGGGTTACAATGCCACACGCACATGAGCGAAACCACTTCGCGGGACAACTGCCCGCGGTGCAAGAAGCCGGTGGATCCGGCTGCGCGCCGCTGCCCTCACTGCCGCGCCAGCGTGCTGGTGGACGTCGTCGTGGACTCGGCGCCGGCCGCCGAGCGCGACCGCTACGCCCTGGCCAAGGCGCTCTCCCAGCTCGAAGCGCCGGCCCCCACGTTCTCCGCCGCCCAGGGCGCGGTCGGCATCCCCCACTCCGTCCTCATGGACGGCGTGACGCGCGAGGTCGGCCGCAGGCTCGCCAGCACGGTCAAGGAGCACGGCGGCCGGGCCACGATGGCGCCGCACCTCGAAACGACGGAGAGCGTCGAGGAAGAGCCCGCGAGCTTCACGAACTTCGTCATCACCCTCCTGCTGATCGGCGTCGTCTCCTTCGCCCTCTACGCCTGGACGTGGCGCCTGCGCAACCCCGGAACCGAGACGGTGAAGCCGGCCGGGGCGCGGGCCGAGCGGACGGCGCGGGCCGCGACCGCCGCGCGCATGGCGCCGCTGGACCTGGACGCGATCGCGAAACGCTCGCGGGCCGGTCTCGTGGGAATCCGCTGCCGCTCGTCGATCGGCACGGGGTTCTTCGTGGCCCCGGACCTCGTGATGACCAGCACGGGCTCGCTCTGCGCCGTGGAAGGACCGCGCGTCGTGCTCGCGGACGGCTCGGAGATGCGCGGCCAGATCGTGCGCCGCGACGACGCGCTGGGTCTCGCCGTGGTCAAGATCCCCAGCTCGGGCACCGAGCCGCTCGCTCTCGGCGACGCCTCGGGCGTGCGGGAAGGCGACCGGGTCGTGGTCTTCGGCGGCCCCGGCGGCCGCATTGAGGCCCGCGAAGGGCGCATCGTCAGCACCACCGCCAGCGTCTTCGGGGTCGGCTATCTTCGAGTCGAGCGGGTCGAGCCTCCCACGCCTCCAACAGCTGCGCGCGAAAGCGAGGGCGGCCCGATCCTCGACAGTCTCGGCCGCGTCGTGGGCATCGTGGCCGCCGCGCCGAACCGCGCCAGTGGAGCCGGGCTCGCCGTGCCCGTCAACTACGCCTTCACCGGCAGCCCGCGCCTCGTCGAGCCTCCCACCCGGACGAAGCCGGACACGGAAGCCTGGAGCCAGCAGGTGAGCCGCGTGACCGAAGCGGACCGCGCCGAGGTCCAGGGCTACATCGCCGAGCCGCCGCTGCCGGTGCTGCTCGCGGTGAATCCGGCGTCGAACCGGGGTCTCGTCGCCACCTTCCTGCGCCGCGCGGTGGAGCGGCCCGAGCCCCAGACGTTGCGGGTCACGATCCGTGACCCCCGCAATCCCGATAGCGTCCTCTGCGAGCCTCCGGCCTACGTGCTCGGCTGGAACCTGGTGAACCCGGCCTCGCCGAGCCGCTCCTCGTCGGCGTCGCACTTCTTCCGCTGGCTGCGCAGCAACGAGCTGCTCCAGGACACGTACGAGGGCTTCGGCAATCTCGACCTGACGGGATGCCCCGACCGCAGCGCGCTCCAGGGCGCCGAGATCCTGCTCGACGGCGGCGACCCGCGGGCCGACCGGCTGTCGCTTTAGGAGCCTGCGCGCCAGAACGCTGTAGGGGCAACCCTTGTGGTTGCCCCACCGCTGAGGGCAGGCACAAGGCCTGCCCCTACAGTCATCAACGTGGCGCGTTCGGTTCAGTCCTGGGTCTGGCTGTAGATCGGGACCAGGTAGACCAGCTCCTGGTCCGGGCCGATCACGGGGATGCGCAAGGCGAGCTGCCAGTAGACGGCGTCCGGGCGCTTCAGGTCCGTGCCGGGCAGGTCGTCGGGGATGTCGAACTTGAAGGCGACGTCCCGGAGGCGCTCCCCCTCCACCGGCAGCTCCTGGATCTGCCGGTAGATCGCCGTCGGCTCGTAGCAGACCTCTCCCCCCTCCTCCACCCTCTCGTCGTGGACGCAGCGCAGCACCGCCTGCACCGGCCCGATCACCTCGGGCGACGGCCGGGCCACGAGCACGCCTTCCAGCCGGCCGCCCGTGAAAGCCGGGAAGGTCGTCCAGCGCAATCGCGGCAGGCGGCCCCGCAGCCCGAACCAGACCTTGTTGAGTGAGTCGAGCAGGACGATCAATCCCACTCCGTTGACCAGGAAGAGCACTCCTGTGGAGAGGAAAAAGTTGAGCGCCACGATCACCGCGAGGATGGCGATCCGCACCGGCCAATGGTGGTTGGGCTCCTGTAGGTAGTCCGGCCTCTGCCCCTGCGGCCGCCACGGGTGGTCCGACGACCAGCGGCTGTTCTGCGCCCCGGCCGGAGAGAGCATGGACGGTGGGGGCGGCGGTACAAGCGGAAGTGCCGACCGGGTGGGGACAAAGACTCGCTGGCGTTCGCGGTACTCCTCGACGGGCTCCATGGCGGGAATCCTACAGGAGGACGGAGAGCGCTGATCAGAGAAGCGGCCCCAGCAGCCGGAACGTATCTTCCGTGAGCCGGCGCCACCTGGGCCGGCGGCGCCAGGAGGCGAGGTCGAGCAGGTCCGAGTCGGCGAGATATCGGTCCTGGAGCGCGCGCAGGCGGCCCGTGAAGCCGGCGTCGTAGACGAAGAGCGAGATCTCGGAGTTCAGCCAGAGGCTGCGCATGTCGAGGTTTACCGATCCGAAGATGCTCGTCTCCCCGTCGATGGCGAGGCTCTTGGTGTGGAGCAGGCCGCCCTTGAACAGGGCGATGCGGACGCCGGCGGAGAGCAGGTCGTCGAAGTTGGCGGCGCTCGCGTAGCGGACCAGGAGCGAGTTGTTGCGGGCCGGAACGATCAGCGTCACGTCGACGCCGCGCAGGCCGGCCGAGATCAGCGCGGTGAGCATCGAGTCGTCGGGGACGAAGTACGGCGTCGTCATGACCAGATCCCGCCGGGCCGCGTAGATCGCCGTCAGCAGCAGCCGCTGGATGGCGGCCGGTCCCCGGTCCGGACCGGAGGGCACCACCTGGACCGCCAGGCCTGGCAGCTCCTCCGGGACGCTCGCGCTCCCGGCGGGCGGCGCGAAGACGCTGCCGCTCTCCACTGCCCAGTCGAGCGCGAAGACACCGTCGAGAGCCGCGACCGCCGGGCCGGTGACGCGCACCATGGCGTCGACCCACTCTCCGGCGCCGGACTCCTGCTTGAAGAACCGCGGATCGACGAGGTTCTGGCTGCCGGTGTAGGCCACGCGGCCGTCGACGACCACGATCTTGCGGTGGTAGCGCAGGTCGGCCCGCGAGAAGAACGCCCGCAGGGGGCCGGTGGCCAGGACCGCGCGGACGTCGACTCCTCCTTCGCGCAGCCGGCCGGCGAGATCTCCCCTCAGAAAGCGCTGGCTTCCCACCGCGTCGGCGAGCGCCCGGCACTGCACGCCGCGCCGGGCCGCGCGCAGCAGAGCGTTCACGACGTCGAGCATGCGCCCGCCCTCGTGCCAGATGTAGAAGGAGAGATGGCACGTTTTCTCGGCGCGGTCGATGTCGGCCACGATCGCATCGAAGATCCCCTGGAAGTGGTCGAGCAGCTCGATCCCGTTCCCGGTGAGGGTCGGGAAACCGAGGACCCGCTCGGCCAGGCGATCGAGAGGCGCCGTGGTATCTACCTCCTGTGCGGCACCCGCCTCGTGCGGCCGCCGCAGGCTCATCTGCCACTCCCTCACGGCCTCCAGGCTCGCCGCGGTCCTCGCCACCCGGCGCCGGCCGAGACGATTCTCGCCGAACAGCAGGTACACCGCGGCGCCGAAGAAAGGCACGCTGAGCATCACCGCGATCCAGGCGACGGAGACGCCGACCGGCGAGCGGCGGGTGATCACGCGCAGCGACAGTCCGATCACGATCAGCCAGTGAGCGACCAGGATAGTCGTGGAGAGCAGCTCGGTGTTCATGCGGAAGTCTCCCGGGATCTGCCGCCCGGGACGCTTGGCGATACCATGCCGCCAAGTCTATGACTGAAACTGAAGATGCCGAAGTTCCCGGCGACCTGGGACCGTATCGTTTCGAACGGCGGCTCGGTGCCGGCGGGTTTGACCCCGCAAAATCACGCACGCGGGAACGTCGGCGGGCACCGCAAGGCGGAACGTCAGCGGCATCAGGCGCCTCTTCATTGCCATATCTCGGCTCATTCTAGAATGGGCGAGTCCCCGGAAACCACGCGGCACGCTGACTCTGGTATTCTTCAGTCTTCATGAGAAGACAGCTTTCCACCCTCTTGGCGATCGCCTTCCTCGCGGTTGGATGCCCTTGCTTCGCCCAGGCTCCTGCCGCTCCCGAACCTCGCCGCAATGCGGTTTTCGTGGAGCTGCTGGGCAACGGGGGCCTCTACTCCCTCAACTTTGAGCGGCTGTTGACCGACCACCTCGGGCTCCGAGTCGGATTCGCCACCTGGACCAGCCCGCTCTTCTTTCAAGGGTCGCCCCCGGATCGATACCAGACCGTCCCCGTGACGCTGAGCTACCTCCTGGGTTCGGGAGACCGGAAGCTGGAGCTCGGAGGAGGCGTCACGTTCGGCAACGCAACGCTGGACCGATCCTCCGACAACCCGAGAGACTTCTCGTTTCGTAGCGTGTCAGCCATTGTGGGATACCGAGCTCAACCCCGGGACAGCGGCTATCTCTTTCGCGTGGGCTTGACGCCCTTCTACTCTTTCGACGAAGGGGAAGAGGCCTACCCCGATCCAGGATTCTTCGTTTCGGCCGGAGTCAGCTTCGGGTATCGGTTCTAGTCGGCGGCGGCTTCGGGTTGACCCAAGAAACGGGAGAGTCCTTTTTCGTCAAGGCCTCCGCTGCAGGAGTCGGCGCGTCCTTCGGCGACCCGGGCGCCCGCGGCGAGCACCGCCATCGTATTCCAGTCGATCGCCGAAGACACGGGGTTCATCCCCTGACCGGCTCGGCCCGCCCCGCCCCTTCTGCCGCCGTTGCCATCCGGTCTCCAGGTCGTCCCGAGCCTCGTCTGGGCTGTTCCCCCCGATCTCTGGACGACCGCGCTCTTGGTGGCGGTCACCGCTACGAGTGTGGCGGTCACCGCCAGCTGTCTGGCAGTCACCGCTACGCGTGTGGCGGTCACCGCCAGCTGTCTGGCGGTCAACGCTACGTGTGTGGCGGTCACCGCCAGCTGCGTGGCGGTCAGCGCTACGTGCGTGGCGGTCAGCGCTACGTGTGTGGCGGTCGCCGCCAGCTGTCTGGCGGTCAACGCTACGAGTGCGGCGGTCACCGCCAGCTGTCTGGCGGTCACCGCTACGAGTGTGGCGGTCGTCCGGAGCTGCGTGGCGGTCGTCCGGAGATCGGGGGGAAGGCCCCATCCGGCGGGCGCGGCCGACGAAACGGCTGCACGCAGAGGCTGAAAGCGGCTTCAGGCGAGCGGGCCGGGTTCGAGGTCCAGGCTGGGCGGGGCGGGCTGGCCAGGGCGGCGACCACGACGAGGCCGAGGAGGGCGGAGGCGGCCCGGACGGCGTAGAACGGGGGTACCGCTGGTCACGCAGGGCCGAATAGGTGCCCCCAGGAACGCCGCTGCCATGATTCTCCTGGTGAGACCCCGATGAGACCAGCCTATTGTGGGACCACGACCTTACTGAAGCGACCTTCCGGGACATTCTCGCCGGTAGGACCAGAATCGGGCGGATCGACCGCGACTGGGCCGCAGTCCGGCTGCTCGAGTACGCATCCTACCCGGAGATCCGCCAAATCCTTGGATTTCGAGACCTGATCGAAGGCTGGCCCCGTTGGCGGGGGCGGATCCGATCGGAGACCCGGAAGCGGGGCTTCGACTTCATCGCCGAGTGGATTCCGCTCCATCACCCGGAGCTGCTGGTCGAACCCAAGGCCCCGAGACTCGATGGATAAAGAGTTCTACTTCGAGCGTCTCTACCCTCTTCAGGATCGCGTCCTCAGTCTCTTGGCCGGGCTGGAACACCACGCTCCCGTCGGCCGGACCTCCTCCAGAGCTGAGGGATTCTCAACCCTTGGTTCGTTCCTTGGGGTGAGTCGTTGGCCTGTCGCGCAATCGACTTGACGCAAGTCCTGTACTGCAGTAAGCTTTAAAAGTACCTGTTTTATCTGCCGGCCGTCTCGTCGCCCGTTAGCTTCTGCGGGCGCGTCTCGAACCCGTGCATTACGTGTGGGATAGCTCGTGCCATGAACTGCCCCTACTGCGCCGAAGAGATCAAGGACGAGGCGGTGGTCTGCCGCCACTGCGGCCACGACTTCAGCTTCGTCAAGCCGCTGCTCCTCCGCGTGATCAGCCTGGAGAAGGATCTCGCGTCCCTCAGCGACGCATCCGCTCGGCCGGTCTCCGCCGAGGTGCCCTCGTTCCGCTCCGTGGCGTTCCTCTCGGTGATGCTCGGCTTCGTCCTGACCTCCGGCTATCTCTTTCTGAGCCTGGCGCCTCCCCTTCCCGAGACCGTGCTGTCCAAGGTTCTGTCGGTCGTCCTCCCACCCGTCGTCCTCGGATTGGCAGCGGGGACGACCTGGTGGGGGGATCGGAGCTGGAGAAACTATCTTTCATCCGGCCTCGCGCTCGGAATTCTGGATTTCCTCTGCGTCTGGTTCATCATGAGCAGTTTCGAGGATCTCCGGTTCCGCTGGGCGTGGGCCCTGTTCGTCTTCGTGCTCGCGCAGCCCTCGACCTTCACCATCGCCGCTCTGCTCGGCAAGGCGCTGCGCAGCCGCTGGGCCCCGAAATCCAAGAGCAAGGTGACATCCGGCGAAGACAGCACTCTGAAAGAAGCCGCCGCCAAGGTGGCGACGATCTTCGACCTGGTGACCAGGCTCGTCGGTCTCGCGACGCTCATCGCAACCACCATCACAAGCTCGATCAAGTTCTTTGGAGGGTGAAGCCATGAGGGTTCTCAGGACGACCGTGTGCAATCTCGCCTTCATCCTGGTGGCGACGAGCGGTCGAGCCGCCGCTCCGCCGCCCGGCCCGCTCTGTCAGAAGGCCCCTGCCGAGGAGGCTTTCTCAACCGGCATGAAGGATTACAGCCGCAGCCGCTATCAGGAGGCGATCCCCGATCTTTCCGACGCCGCGCGGTTCTGCCCCAGGCCCGGCGGGCCGTGGGCCGTCCCCGTCCATGGCTTCGGAGAGTATCCCTTCCTGCCGTTCTACTTCCTCGGCAAGGCCTATTACCGCGTCCAGGATAAGCCCAGCGCGCTACGCAACCTCTATCTTTCCGCCTGCTTTGGTGAACGCTCCCGGGACGACGACTTTCGAGGCGATATCGATTCGCTAACCCGCCAGTGCCGCAACGAGCTCGCCAGCCCCCGGCGGCCCGACAAGCATCTGGATTTCGGAGAGGGCTACACAGCGCTCGATCACGAGAGATGGGAGCAGGCGGCCGAGAGGATGTGGAACGCGCTCCAGGTCTGGGACGAGGACGGAGGGACAACCTTCACGACGGGCCGGTGGCCGGACTCCTACCTCCCCCGGTACCAGCTTGCCGAAGCTCTGTTCAAGCTCGGATGCGAGCGCGAGGCCTGCGAGCAGCTTGACCGATCGCTGCTCGGAAACATGACCGGCAAGAGAGTCGAAAAAGAGCGGCAGAGACTCGCCGAGCTCACCCCCCTGTGCGCCCAGAAGAGACGCGAGCCCTACCGCAACTCTCCAGTCTGCGAACGCTGGCGGTGCTGGCTCCAACAGAAAGGATCGGCACGATGAGCAAGAGACAAACCGTGATCGTGGCGCTGTGGGTAAACCTCGCGCTCCCCCTCGCCGCCCAGACGAATCTCGAGACCAACGCCGGCGTGCAGTTCAACTTCTCCACGCCGGGAGCCGGCAACATGGCGCTCGGCGGCGCCTTCCTGGCGCTGGCCTTCGACGCCAGCGCCGCCTATACGAACCCGGCCGGGCTCACTACGATCGTTCAGCCCGAATCCCTGATCGAGGCACGACACTGGAGCTACACCCACGTGTTCACCGATCACGGCAGGCTCGATGGTGTGGCGCCAAGCATGGATGGCCCGGACAACATCTCGGGCCTCCGCGACGGCCAGGCAGACGACCAGGTCACCGGGCTTTCCTACGTCGCCTATGTCTATCCCAGGCGCGATTGGTCCTTCGCCGTCTATCGTCACGAGCTCGTCAATTTTGAAGCCAACTTCTCGACTTTCGGCGCCTATCTCAAACGGACGCGAGGCCGCAGCCCTCTCGGCGTCCCCGGGACGCTCGACGGCCGGCTTGCCTCCCTGCGTAACCATATGGAGGTGGATATCGCTGCCTACGGCACTGCGGTCGCCTACCGCCTGGGCCACAGCGGCCTTTCCGTTGGCGCAACTCTTTCTTACTACGATTTCGCCATTGACACGCGGGCCGATCGCTTCCTGCCGGTCAACCTCACGTCCATTCCTGATTTCACCAACGATCCGCTCGTAAACGTTCAAACGCAACAGGGTGACGACACGGACTGGGGCGTCGCGGCCGGATTCCTCTGGGAGAGTCGCGAGAAGACCTGGAGCGTCGGAGGCGTCTATCGGCAGGGGCCCGATTTCACGTTCCAGGCGCGGAGCGAGCCAGGAGACGGGGCTCTACTCGACTTCGAACCGAGAGAGCAGGAGGCCGCCTTCCACGTGCCGGATGTCTACGGTGTCGGCCTTGCGTACCGCCCCACAGACGCCCTGCGGCTGGCGCTCGACTACGACCGGATTCTCTACTCCCAACTCAACGACGACCTCGTCGACATTTTCGATCTCGCTACCCTATCTCCGGGCGCCTCCGCGGAGCTCGATCATTTCATCATCAAGGACACGGGCGAAACCCACCTCGGCATCGAGTACGCCCTGCTTCAGCACTGGCCTGTCCTCACCTTGCGTGCAGGCGCCTGGCACGAGCCGGAGCACATCCTGACGTTCGACGGCAATAACGACGGCTTTCGCGCCGTATTCCGGCACCGGGGCGACCAGATGCACTACACGGCCGGCGCGGGCCTCGCCCTGCGAAGAATCCAACTCGACGTCGCTGTCGATCATTCCGAGCGGTCGAGCGTCTTCTGCCTCTCGGCAGGCTTCCGCCACTAGGAGAACGGTCATGTTCAGACAAACCTTGGTAGCAACCCTGATGGCTTTGGGCGTTCCGTTTTCGGCGTGGGGTCAGGACTGCCCCGTTGACATGAAGGTGATCGAAGAGCTTCCGTACTTCAACAAGGGGAACAACTGCGGTTCCGGCGAGAGCAATGTCCTTGGCTACCAGTCGCCGAGCTGCCTTCTCCCAGGAGATGCCTACAGAGCCGCCGAAACGGTCTACGAGCTCCGGCTGCACGAAGGCAATCAGGTCTCTTTCCTTGTCACACCCCTTGAGACGGTGGTCGATGGCAAGGTAATAATACCCGACCTGGTTTTGGCGGTTCTCAACACCTGCGGCGACGGAACCTCGTGCGCCAGCAACTCGGCCGATTTCATCGGTCCCGATCCCGAAGAGATCTCCGCGGTGAAATACACCCCGGGCGTCTATTACCTCAACGTCGACTCCGCAGGTCCTTGTGGCGATTACCAGCTCAGCGTCTTCGGGACCAATCCGACGCCAAAGTTTGACCTCGAGATGAACACCGGCAGCCTGCGCGCAAAGGCCGGTACCCCATTCACTTATAATTTCACGGTCGGGAACAGAGGCGGGCAGGCAAGTCGCGTCGTCCTGGAGCATAGCCTTCCTTCCGGGACAAAGGCGAAATCCTACAGCGACGGCTGCTCTGTTGAAAGCCCGGAAAAAGTCGTATGCAAGAAACAGGATAGCGACCCGTTCCCCTGGACTGTCAGCGTCACCGTCGAGGTTCCGGCCCAGGCCGAGGGACGCATCACAAGCTCGGCGACTGTCAGCGCAGCCGAAGGTCGCCCGGCTGTGGCCAAAGCCACCACAGTCATCGACCATGTTCATGATCTTTCGATTCACATGGCTGCTAATGAAGCAATCGCGGGGAAGATCCGGACCTATACCCTGACGCTGAAAAACGATGGCCCCTCCGATGCGAAGGCTGCGAAAGTGGTCGACACGCTCGACGACAAGGAGCAGTTCAAGCAGGGAGAAGACTGCGTCGAGGAGAACCGGAATGTCGTCTGCACGGTGGATCTGAAGGCAAAAAGCACAGAGACCAGAAAGTTCACCGTCCTCGTGAGGTCATCCGCTACCGCCCTCTCCAACCGGGCGACAATCCGTGTTCCGGAAGGCAGCAAGCCCGATCCCAAACCAGGGGACAACGAAGCCCGCCTCGACACGCTCGTGTCGCGTGAGACTGATCTCCTCATCGTTAGCGTAACAGCATCCCGAGAGGATCCGGAGCAATCCGGACCGATCGCCGCCGGGGCTCACTTCGCGTATGCCATCAAGGTCAGGAATGCCGGCCCTTCGGATTCGTCGGGAGGAACAGTGACGCTCAGTCTCCCGGAGTATCTGACGTTCCGCGGATCGACAAGCCTCTGCTTGCAGGCAATAGACCCCGAGAATCACTCCCTACTCGTCACGTGCGACACTCTGCTGATTGACGCCGGAGACGAAAAGACTGTCAAATTCTCGCTTGAAACCTCTCCCGGGCTCGGGAGTAAAAGCTTCCGCCGCGAAGCGGAAGTGGCAGCCAGGGAGACGGATCCTGTCCACGACAACAGCAAGCCTTTCGACACCGAGATCGTGGTCGAAGCCGACCTTCGCATCATGGCCGTCGAGCTCACCGATTCGGTGTGCGAAGGCAACAACTTCCTCTACACCATGACGGTTCTCAACGAAGGTCCCTCCGACTCTTCCGCTGGAACCATCACCGGCGTGCTCGACGGCCTTTCTTTAGTCGCATCTCCCGATGATTGCAGCGAGGACTCCAGCAACCATACCGTTACCTGCGCGGTAGGAGACCTGGCAAAGGGAGATGACAAACCGATCCAATTCCGGGCCGCTGCCACCAGGACGGGAACCGTGAAGAATACGATATCGGCCCAGGGTGAGAATCATCCGGGCAGCGACGCGATCCCCAAGGTTACAACTGTTGTTCCGACCTCGGACCTGGGGGTCGTACTGCGGGCTTCGGATGCTCCCTTGATACCGGGCCAGGACTTTACCTATACGGTCGAGGTGACCAATCATGGACCCTCGAAAGCTGCCGACGTCAAGGTGAAGTTGAAGCTGCCGGTCGGGGTGACTTCGGAACCGCGCGAAGGCTGCGACACATGTGCTTCTCCATGCACCCTGAATCTCGGCGACATCGAGACGGACGGACCCGGAGAGGCCAGGTCGATCTGCGCGCACGCCCCCGCCGGAACCGGTGAAATTAAGGCGGAGGCAACACTGCTTACTGGCTCCTGTGACCCCAACTCATCCGGGAACAACATGGCTGCGAACACCACAACCGTGGCCACGGAAGGCGATGCCGATCTCGTCCTGACCATGATGGCCAACAAGGAGGCCGTGTCGGTGGGCGATATTCTAATGTTCTCGCTTCGGGTGCTCAACCAGGGTATTGCAACAGCCGAGGGCGTCAAGGCCCAGGTCACACTGCCAGATGGGCTGTGCCTCGGCTCGGAGGAGCCCTGTGTACAAACATTCCTCTACACCCCCGATGCCCTGGAACGCACAGCCGAACGGAGCACCACCTTCACCGCAAGGGTCATCGCCGACGGTCCCATCCTAGAGACCACGGCCACGGTGTCGTCCAACCAAAGCGATCCCAATACCAGAAACAACGAATCGAAAGTCTTCACGCAACGGGCGGCTCCGCTGGTAGTGCCCTTTGTCGAGGTGAACGCCGACGCCGCTCATCCCACGACGATCTTCACATTGAAGAACCCTTCGGAGACGGATACCCTTGACATTAACTACAACGTGTTCTTCACGGATCCTGCGACGGATCATTCGGCGGACCCCATCCCGGGGTCGCTGCTCGACCTTCCTGCCAGGGCGACGGCGACCGTCGACCTGCTCGGGCTTGACGGGCTCGAAGGAAAGGGGCTCTTGACCGGACATGTGGAGATCTCGCCGGAGAGCGGTTCGCCGTCCGGCGATTTCACCCGGGTCGATTCGGCGGAGGGAACCGCCAGCGGCGAGCGCCTGATCTCGACGGCCACCGATCTGTGCGAACGTTGGAGCGTCCGCTTCCTCAATGGTCAGCCGGCAGACTCCAGTACCGAGTTGCTCTTCTTCGTTCCGGACAATCCCGGCGGTCAGGTCGCTACCGGCAGGGTCCTCACCGAGTCCGGCGCTTTCGTGAAGGACGTTACAGTCACATTCGGCCGGGAGGCATACTCATACCGTCTCATGGACGTACCGGAAGGCTCCGGCTCTATCGAATGGACCTTCACTCCGGGGCTCGTGGGAAGCATCACAGCCATACACAGGTTCAGAGCCGGAGATGAAGTCGCCGTCCCCGGCTTCTGCCGCAGACCCGGACATCCCGGCGCCCAGTCCTTGATCCTTCCCTTCTTCCAGGCGGATGCCGCGACCAACACTTACGTCGCTGTCCGCAATGAGACGGACGAGGAGGTCGCGGTTGACCTCTCCTACTTGGACGAGGAAGGCGAGAGGAAGACGAAGACGATCTCTATCGCCCGCCATGCCGTATGGACGGCGAACCTCCGGAGCTACCTTTCTGTCGAGACAGGGTTCCTGGAGATTGAGGCTTTCCGCCTCCAGGACGACACCGGGAACAAGTTGCCCGTCGAAGCCCTCAGCGGCGACTTCATCCGGATCGGCCCCGGCGGACTGGCCGGATCGGCCCTCGTCGAAAGGCCGGCCGGACTCTGCAGCAGGTGGGACACTCGATTCGTGCAGGACATCGAAGACTCGAAGGCCACCCGGTTCCTCGTCTACGTCGAAGAGCAGGGAGCTCCTCCCGCGGTCACTGCGTACAACGACGGTGGCGATTTGCTGGATGTCACTCCCCCGAACACCAACGCCAGGAGTTTCCTGGTCTCCGCTTCCGACCTCGGCCTGAATGGGAGCGGCTCGGTTGAGTGGAACTTCGATATGGACGACGAACAGAACGTCGACGACAGGAAGGGCTTTGTCGCCATGCTTCTCTCGGGTGAGGGGCCTGGAGGGAAATACTCCGTGCTCATCCCGGGCGCTTGCCGCGACGAGGAGCCGCCGCTGGAGGAGTGACGGAATGGATGATGGGAACGACTTCAGGCCAACGGACCGGAGCCGAAATCCAGGCTGGGCCGCGGCGGGCGGGCCAGAGCGGCGACGACGACGAGGCCGAGGACGGCGGAGGCCGCCCGGACGGCGTAGAAGGGGGTGCCGCTGGTCACGTAGCTGTAGGCGGGAAAGTAGAGGCTGTACCAGTCGTGGACGAGGAAGGCTTCCACGAAGAAGAGCGCTCCCCGGTAGAGGCCGGCGACGAGCAGGCCTCCGCCGCGGCTGAAGAGGAGGGCCAGGGAGATCTCCCGGCAGAGGATGGTGACGAGGGCCGCTCCCACGAAGGCGAAGCTGCGGACCTCGCCGGGGATGATCGGCGGCAGCGAGAGGACGAGGCCCACCAGCGCGGAGACGGCGATGGCCGCCGGGCGCGGGCGTCGTTTCTCTATCCATGGGTCTTCGGCACTAGGGAGAAATTCAAAATGCGCTCAACAAAGCGGGCACGCGGAGCTTCGGCGGCTGCGCTCCTGGTCGCACTGGTCTGGACCAGTCCGGCCTCGGGTGCCGAGCCTTTCGATGTCTGTCCAAAGCTTTCCACTCCGACGATCGAGGTTCTGAACTTTGCCGACAGAGGAAGCACTCTCGGTTTCGTGAATCGCGTCAGCTCCTACAGCTCCAAGGTGTGTTCCCTTCCTCGGATCTCGTTTCCTGGTCCGGAAGGCGTCTACAAGGTCATCCTGCACCCTGGCAACCGTGTCGGCTTCGAGCTGAGGTTCGCTGAGACGTGCCAGCTGGTGATGGCGCTGGTCAAGACCTGCGGCACGGGCAACAGCTGCCTGAGCAACTCTCCAGGGAATTTCAGAGGCGGCGTCGAAACCATCAAGCCTGAGTCCTATCCGGAAGGAACCTACTACCTCTACATTGATTCGCTGTCCGCAAGCTCGTGCCCTTCGTACTCGCTCAGCGTCACGGGCGTGAACCCCGTCCCCGATCTTCAACTCGACCTCAAGGCACAGGCCTCTGTCGTGGCCGGAGAGGAATTGACCTACACCCTCACAACGGCCAACCGAGGCACGCTCGACGCAACCGGCGTTCAGATGATCCTGACACTCCCCGCCGGAGTCACCTACAGACGGGCCAGCGACAAATGCACGCTCCAGGGAAATCAGGTTCTTTGCAAGGTCGATCGCATCGGCCTCAAGGATTCCCCGCCCCCTTCCCGCACTGTCACCGTGACCGTCGATCCTTCCACGCGGAATCAGCTCGCGGCTCAGGCGGTGGCCACTGCAAATGAGGGAGACCCGACGAGCCCGAACGAAGCCTCCGTCAGGACTCTGGTGCAGGCCCGGAGCGACCTCTCCATCGCGAGCTCCTCCTCTGCCATCTCGGTCGCGGGGCTGCCCACGCGCTACACCTTGACGCTCAAGAATGATGGTCCCTCTGACGCCACCAAGGTTGTGGTGACGGACCCCTTGCATTCCGGCCTTGACTCCGCATCCGGGTCCGGTTGCGGGATGCAAGGCGGTCAGTTGATCTGCAGGGTCAATCGAATCCCAGCCCATTCCAGCACCACGCTGGTCATAACCGCCGGAGTCAAGCCCGCGGCGGACGGCGCGATCTCTCACGACGCCGTTGTCGCCGCCGCGGAGCATGATCCCTCTCCCGCAACCAACAACAGGACGACGGTCAGGACGACGGCGGTCCGCCAGACCAATCTGTCCATCGACATGATCAGCCTGAGCCCTTCGAGGCAGGCCGCAGGACGGGAGGTCTCCTATCAGATCCGGGTCAAGAACAGAGGCCCTTCCCATTCCAAGGGGGCGACCATCAAGAGCCTCCTGCCTTCAGGGATGACGTCGAGCTCGTGGCAAGGCTGCGATCGGACTCCCGCCGGGGATTCCTGCGAGCTCGGTCCCCTCCAGAACGGGGCTGTCAGGACGGTGAATCTCGGGGCGCTGATCCGTTCCGACCTGGATCCCCAAACCCTGGCCAGGACGGCGACGGTCCTCGCCAGGGACGAGGATACCGACACGGGCAACAACGAATCCTCAGTCCAGACGGATGTCTTCGTCAAGGCCGACATGCTGGCGCAGATCCTGTCCGTGGACAGAATTCCCTGGTCCCTCAGCTCCCCCCCGGGCCCTGTCAAGGCGGGCGAGAATCTCCTCTATACCGTCAGAATTGCCAACGGTGGACCGTCTGACTCCCGCGGTGGATTCCTCCACGACGATCTATCCGACGCCGGTCTCTCCTTCGTTTCCTCACCAGATGGCTGCTTCTCGACCCACCGCACGGTCAGTTGCCCCGTGCCTGTCCTGAAGGCAGGCGAGGAGACCATCCGCCGGTTCGTGGTGGGGATCGCACCCTCGAAGTCCGGACCTGTCAACAACGAGGTTTGTATCGACAGCCAGATCGCAGAGCACGATCCGCAGGATGGAAACAACTGTGAGGAGGACACCGCCACCCAGGTCGGGACGGAGGCGGACCTGGCGTTGACGTTGATCGATTCGCCCGACGCCGTGCGTCCCGGAGCTGACTTGACGTATACGGTCAGCGTGAGGAACGAAGGGCCTTCGAATGCCTCTGCCGTCTCCGTCGATGTTGATGGCACCTCCATCGAGCTGGGCGGCCTGGCAGCCGGCGCTGTCGAGCACCGCGTCGTCAAGGTCGTCGCTCCCAACGAGCGCGGCGTGGTGAATGTCAGCGCTCACGTCCATGCCGACACGTTCGATCCGCACGAGGAAAACAACTCGGCTGCAACCGCCACCACCGTCGCCAACGAGGACGATTCCGACCTCGCCCTGGCCCTGAGCGTCGACGCCGATGCCGCTGTCGCAGGCAGGCCGCTCACCTACCAGCTAACCCTTTCGAATCAGGGATTCAGCACCACCGAAGGGACCGATGTCGCCATCCAGTTCTCGCAGGAGGTGTCGGTCACACCGCAGGATTGTTGCAGGTTTGGCCCGCTTGGTCCTGGCGCCTCGGAGACCCGTCAGTTGACGGTCGAGGTGAGCCCCGAAGCGAGCGGCCTTCTGCTCGCGACAGCCGACATCGTTCAGGCCGACACCTACCCAGACAACAACAAGGCTTCCGTAGAGATCCCCGTCGTGAAGACGTCGAGGAGCACCGAGCTCTGCACGAGTTGGAGCGTCCGCTTTCTTCGCGGGCAGCCCGCGAACACGAGTACCGACCTGCTCTTCTTTGTTCCGGACCCTCCCGGTGGCGTGGCCGCTGTCGGCAGAGTCTTCACGGAGGCCGGAGACTTCGTGCAAATGGTCTCGGTCGCGTCCAGCACGGAAGATTTCCGGCGCCCCACTCTCTCGTTGCTCGCGCGCTCCGGCTCCATCGAGTGGACGTTCAGGAAGGGGCTCGAAGGCGGGAGACTCGTGGGCAATGTGGCAGCCATCCACTCCAGAGCCGGGGCCGAGGTCAAAATCCCTGGTTACTGCCGCCAGCCCGGGCGCATCGGCGCGCACGCTCTGATCCTCCGCTCCTTCCAGTTGGATGCCGCGGTCAACACCTACATCGCCATCCGGAACGAGTTGGCTGACGAGATCAAGGTTCGGGTCACCTACTCAGGCCTGGCGGAAGAGCCCAGGCAGCAGACCTTCTCTGTTGCCGGCCATGGGGTGTCTACGGTGAACCTCCGGCAGGAATTGGGGTTTGGGAGCGGATCCTTGGAGATCGAAGCTTTCAGCCTCTCCGACGGACAGCCCGTCGACGCCCTCAGCGGTGACGTCATCCATGTGAGTCCGGACGGTCTCTCCGGCTCCGCTCTAGAAAGGAGACCGGATTGAGAGCTCATCCCGGGCGCCTGTCTCGACGGTGACCGGTGCCAGAGCTCAATGAGGTGGCCTCACCCGAGGGCCGCACTTCTCCCAAGGTGTCCTTGACCCAAGGACACCTTGCTTCATTGCAGCTGAGAACCGCCGTAAAAAACGCTCAAGTACTCCCGCAGAGTCGTAGGTCGCACGACAAAGCCGGAGAGGCACCGAGCCTGCGAGTGGATTGCCGAGATCGGCGCAGGGTCCGTCGAGAAAAAGTCCCAGCGAACGCCATCGCTACCGGCAACGAAGAGGGTGACTCTGGAGGAGATGTAGCTCTCGAGTTGACCGCAGTCGTTGGCGGCCCAGAAGCCGGCGACCCAGGCCGAGAGATCGCCTACGTCTGACCGGACGGCGAAGAAGTCCCACCAGTCGTCGACCAACGTGTCTGCGAGGGTGTCGAGATACTTGCCTTCCACGTACTTCCAGTTTTCATGACGCGCAAGCACCAGAGCCTCGGTAGCAAGAACCCTCGGGTCGAGCAATTCACCCGTGGCCGGGTCCGTCTGCTCGCACCAGTCGTCCGGGAAGGGAAGGTGGTGGTCAGGGCAGTTCAGGATCCACCGCTGCCGGGAGATGCGATGCCGAGCGGGTGCGACGAGTCGCGCGAAGTCGGAGAGCCGATCGTTGATGACCGTGATCTCGCCTGAGCCGTCGCACGGCATGGCATCGATACACCCGGGGCGAACAACCGCTCCGGGTCTGTGAATGGCCACGCCTACCATGGGTGGCCCGAGAGACGCCTGACGTTCGAGCCAACCGGCCGCGCGATGGCTTGACCGATCGATCCTGCGCCGATGACGCCCACAACCTCTGTCATTGCGAGCTCCCCTCAGGCTGAATTCCCTGGTCGCGTCCCCCGCGTAACGTTCATGGACGCGGTGCGGACATCCTACCGGGATTTTCCGTTCGCACGGGACTGTCGGCGACTGCAAAGGAGTCCGGACGGACCCTCATTCCATCTCGGGCATCGGGGATGAGGCCCATCCCTTCTGGGATGGCCGCTCGGACATCGGGGATGAGGCCCATGAGAGCCGGGGACCGAAGGTCCCCCTTCCCTCTGGGCTCATTTCCGCCAGGCCTCCCGTTCGTAACCGCGGAGGCTGTCGGCCCAGGCACCTCTTGGGTTGTCAAGGCGATTCTGGGATCCGGGCGCTGGCCGCTGCTGTCGTACCGTCCCAGGCCCAATCCCCTGGTGCCAGCGCGTCCGCTTGAGCGCAGGGCTGGGCGCACAGCCGCAAGAACCGCCTTTCAGACAGCTTAGGCTACGGGCACTTCCTTTCCTTGATTCGGCTGTCGCACACCGATACCGATCGCAGATACTGAGTCCACTCCACGACCTCTTCGCTTGTTATCGGGAGTAGCTCCTGCTGATACTTCTCAGTACGCCATGCCTTTTGCACGACATAGAATTTGTCGTTACCTTCAATAGTTTTTATGAACGTCACTTCGCCCATGCCGGTCTGCAGATTTGTAGGACACATCAACTGAAAGACCTTGATGGGATACCCGTTCTCCGTCGTCGTAGCAACCACGTGCGTGGATCCATCGGTACAGGCTTGCTTGGCCAGGGAGTCGAATGTCGCATAGAAAGTAGCATTATCGTTTCGGGCGGGGAGCAATTGGATTGTTATCATTTCACTCCACGCCTCCACGGTCTCACCCTTTGGTACAAATTCGTTGATTTCTCCTTGGTCCGTCTTCTGATTGTAAGCCAGCTCATACCCTCCAGGGATCACAACCAGTAAATTCTCTCCGGTGAGCTCGCTGCGCGTTGCGGCTAAAACACCGGCGAGAAAGAAGCATATCGAACCAACCAAGAAGAATCCCCTCATGATCTGTCTCCAATTTGACGCCTGACGTTTGAGTGAAGCGGCCAAGCACTCTGCCCTTTCGCCTCCGGGCAGCGCAAGTTTCCTGAATCCTGGGGCTTAGAAAGTCTAAGATCTGCCTGAGGCGAGTCTCAGCGCGCTCACTGGATTACTGTATCAGCATTGCCTGCCGAGTTGTGCCTCGCGGTCTCCGCTCCCGGGCTGCGAACGGCCGCCAGAGTCGCGCCGATCACCTCTCTCCGCCTCCAGATCTCCCCCCAAGACCCATGGGCGGCTCGTTGACGTTTACGGCCTCTCCCTCCCCTCCCACCGCCGTTCCCAACCTGTTCGCAGATCGTCTGGAGCTTTCCGTGGATCGTTCCTCCCGATCTGTGGACGATCCGTCCCGTGGGACGAGAGGCTCCGCCTTGGGGAGGAACGACTCATCCCCGTGCCGCTATCGCTCACCCCGCGGGACGGACGGCTCGTCCCCATGCCGCTATCGCTCGGCCCGTGGGACGGACGGCCCGTCCCCGTGCCGCTATCGCTCGCACTGTGGGACGGAAGGTTCGTCCCCATGCCGCTACCGCTCGTCCCATGGGACGGACGGCTCATCGGACGGGTTGGATCGTCCAAATGCAGGCGTGGCCGACAAAACGGCCGCGCGGAGAGGCTGGAAAGGGGCTTCAGGCCGGCGGGCCGGAGTCGAGATTCTGGCTCGGCCGGGGCGGCCGGGCCAGGGCGGCGACCACGACGAGACTGAGGACGGCCGAGGCGGCCCGCACCACGTAGAAGGGGGTGCCGCTGGTCACGTAGCTGTAGGCGGGAAAGTAGAGGCTGTACCAGTCGTGGACGAGGAAGGCTTCCACGAAGAAGAGCGCCCCCCGGTAGAGGCCGGCGACGAGGAGGCCTCCGCCGCGGCTGAAGAGGAGGGCCAGGGAGATCTCCCGGCAGAGGATGGTGACGAGGGCCGCTCCCACGAAGGCGAAGCTGCGGACCTCTCCGGGGATGACCGGCGGCAGCGAGAGGACGAGGCCCACCAGCGCGGAGACGGCGATGGCCGCCGGGCGCGGGAAGAAGCGGCGCCAGCCGGTGTAGAGGGCTCCCCGGAGGGCGCGCTCCCAGCCCCAGATGCTCAGGATCAGGCAGAGCGGCAGGGCCCAGGCCGCGGTGAGGCCGATCTTCGCGAGGCTCTGGTCCTGGGAGCTGGAGGTAAAGGTGGCCCAGCCGGTCCAGTCGCTCACGCCCAGAAAGCTCTGGTCCGCGGCGAAGGCGAGCGCCGCGACGGCGATCAGGACGAGGCGGCGCGGCAGCGGGCCCGGCGGCTGGTCCTCCGGGCCGGGGCGCGGCAGGCGGGGCTTGAGCAGCAGGGAGAGGATCAGCGCGGAGGCGGGGATCCCCCAGAGGACGACCTTCAGATAGGTGTCGACGTCACCGAGCCAGGGGCCGGTGGACGGCAGGGCCAGCCCGACGCCGACCGCGATCAACAGGAGGGTGAGGAGCGCGGTCCGGATCACCGGACACCCTGCGAAAACGTCGTCTGGAGCATTCCCACCCTCATCATGCGGGGGATTCTAGTGCAGAGGCACGGCTGATCCCACATCCGGCCCTCACCACCGGCCGCACTCCCAGCCGCACGCCCGGCCCCCCGGGAGAGGGGGGAGGGGCGACGCTCGACGCTGGCCCCATTTGATGCCGCTTCGGTGCCGGCTGGAAGCCGGCGCTCCCAGCGAGGACGCAGCGGGAAGGATGGGAAGACCGCCGAACGGCTCGCCCCCCCCTCTCCCGGGGCGGGTGGACTCGGGCGGACCGGGAGAGGGGGCCGGGGGGTGAGGGAGCTTCCCTTCCCTCAAAGCTGGCCGCTGATGAGATAACAGACGCCGTCGAGCGCCCGGTGCAGGGACGAGCGCTTGGTCCAGGTCTCCAGCTTGATCTCGACGCAGCTCTTCAGGTCGCGCTCGAAGGCCTTCTTGAGCTCGGCCGCGATGCCGTCGTCGACGATGCCGACTCCGGCCTCCTCGTTGATGTCGAAGGAGCGGTCGTCCAGGTTCGTCGAGCCGACGTGCGACCAGGTGCCGTCGACGATCATGATCTTCTGGTGGATGAGCGTCGTCTGGTGCTCGTAGAGCCGGACCCCGTAGCGCAGCAGATCCTCGTAGTGATGGTGCGCCGCGTGCGAGACGAGCGGGCTGTCGCTCACCGGGCCCGGGACCATGACCCGCACGTCCACCCCGCGCTCGACCGTCTTTTTCAGCAGCTCGCAGGACTCCTCGTCCGGGATGAAGTAGGGGTTCTGGATCAGCAGCTCCTTCTGCGCCGCGGCGATGACCATCTTGAACATCAGCTCCAGGTCCGAGATGCCGCCGAGCGGGGCGCCGGACATCATGTGCATCCGCATCGTGCCTTCGGCCTCAATGTGCGGGAAGTAGGACTCCCCCACCAGCACCTCGCCGACCTCCTCGGTCCAGTGCTGGGCGAAGACCGACTGGACCGCGTTGACGATCGGGCCCTTCAGGCGGACGCCGGTGTCGCGCCAGTGCTTCTTGTCCTCGCCCTGCCCCGTCCACTGGTGGGCCACGCCGTGGCCGCAGACGATGGCGGTGTGCCCGTCGAAGACGGCGAGCTTGCGGTGGGTTCGCTTGTTGAGCTGGCCGATGTCGCGCAGCCGCAGCGGGTGGTAGCGCTTGATCTTGCAGCCGGCCTGCTTCATCTGCTTGATCAGCTTCCGGTTCATCTTGAGGGAGCCGACGGCGTCCAGCATCAGCCGCACCTCGACGCCCTCGCGGGCCTTGGCCGAGAGCGCAGCTGCCACCTCATGGCAGATGTCGCCGCGCCACCAGATGTAAGTCTCGTAGTGGATGCACTGCTTCGCGGCGGCGATCTCCTCGAGGAGGAGCGGGAAGAACCCGTCGCCGTTCTGGAAGATCTCTCCGTGGTTGCCCTCCAGGACGACGGACCGCGTCATGCCCGCGATCGACAGGAGCGCCTCCTCGAAGTCGGCGACGTCCGGCACCCGGACCCGGAACTCCCGCTCGCGCAGGTTGTTCCACAGCATCAGGCCGAGTAGCCCGAGGACCAGCCCCATCGACGCCAGCACCCAGATCGGAACGTGGATCATCCCCGGTCTCCCCCTCTCAGAGCTGCCCGCTCAGCAGGTAGCAGGCGCGGTCGATCATCCGGTGGCGGAAGGTGCAGCGCTTCGTCCAGGTCTCCCGCGTGACCTCGATGCAGCTTTCGAGATCCTGGGTGAAGGCTTTCTTGAGGTCGCGGGCGCAGGCGGGATCGATGATCCCGAGCCCGGCCTCCTCGTTGATGTCGAAGGAGCGGTCGTCGAAGTTGCTCGACCCGACGTGGCTCCAGAGCCCGTCGATGACCAGGATCTTCTGGTGGATGAGCGTCTTCTGGTGCTCGTAGAGGCGGACGCCGCAGTCGAGCAGCTCGTCGAAATAGCGGTGCCCGGCGTGCGACACGACCGGGCTGTCCGTGACCGGCCCGGGCACCATGATGTGGACCTCGACGCCCCGCTTCACCGCCCGCTTCACCAGGCCGAGCGTCTCGCCGTCCGGGATGAAGTAGGGGTTCTGGATGTAGATCTCCTTCTGCGCCGTGGCCAGGGCCATCTTGAACATCAGCTCGAGGTCCGAGAAGCTCGCCAGGGAGGCGCCGGAGAGGACGTGCATGCGCGCGTCGCCCGTCGGCTCCAGGTGCGGGAAGTGGGCCTCGCCGCACAGCACCTCCTCGGTCTCTTCCACCCAGTGCTGCGCGAAGACCGACTGGAGAGGGTTGACGATCGGGCCGGTCACGCGCACGCCGGTGTCGCGCCAGTGCTCCTTGTCCTGGCCGTCGCCGGTCCACTGCGGCGCGATGCCGTGGCCGCAGACGTAGCCGATCTTGCCGTCGATGATGGCGAGCTTGCGGTGGGTCCGCTTGTTGAGCTGGCCGATGTCGCGCAGGCGCACGGGGTGGTAGAAGGCGACCTTGACGCCGGCCTCCTTCATGCGCTCGAACTGCTGGGGATCGCTCTTGTTGGAGCCCATGGCGTCGACCATGAGGCGGACGGCGATGCCGTCGCGGGCGCGGGCGGACAGCGCTTTCTCCATGCTGTCGCAGATCTCGCCCTTCTCCCAGACGAAGGTCTCGTAGTGGATCGCCTCCCGGGCCGCGGCGAAGTCGGCGAAGAGCCGGGAGAAATAGCCGTCGCCGTTCTGCAGGATCTCGGCGTTGTTGCCTTCCAGGATGATGGCCCGCGTCATGCCGGCGATCGACGGCAGGGCCTCCTCGAAGTCGTCCAGGTCCGGGACTTCGACCTTGAAGGAGCGCTCGCGCAGGTTGGTCCACAGCATCAGGCCCACCAGGCCGATCGCCATCCCCAGAACGACCAGCACCCAGATCGGCACATCCATCGATCCCCTCCTCTCGGCTACTTCTTACTGCGGATTGGTCCGGTGCAGCTCGACGAGAACGGGCCAGTGGTCGGACGGACCGACGCGGACGACGGTGGTCGCGTCGGTCGTCCAGCCCGGATCGGCCAGGACCCAGTCGATCCGCTGCCTCAGGATGCGATGGGTGCAGCCCGCCTTCTCGCCGCACAGCCGGAAGATTTCGGCCGCCATGAGCTCCTTGAGCTCGGGTGCCTCGGGCGGGGCGTTGAAGTCCCCGACGAGGACGAAGGGTCCGCTGGACTGACGGAGCCGTTCGAGAAGACTCTCGGCCTGCACGGTCCGTGCCGGACGGCTGGAGCGGAAGCCCGCGGCGAGGTGGGTGACGAAGAAGTCGATCTCGGGACCAGTCGAAAAAGCGATGCGCGTGTGAAGGAGCGTCCGCGGCTCGCCGGGTCCGGCGAGGGGGCCAGCCAGGGGAACAACCTCGGAGGCGCGGATCTCGCCGCGGGCGAGGACGGCGTTGCCGTAGTCCTCCTCTTTCCCGTCCAAGCTGCGGCCGAAGCTGCGGCCGAACCGCACCTGCATCCCGGTCAGCTCCGCGAGGATCGCAGCCTGGTCCTCGCCGCGGGAGACCCAGGCGCCGCGGTGGACCTCCTGGAGACCGACGACGTCGGGCTCGGCGTGCTGGATGGCCCGGGCGATGCGGTGGAGGTACCGGCCGCTCAGCCGGTGGGCCCGGCCGTGGATGTTGTAGGAAAGGACGCGCAGACGGAACGGCTCCATGACCGTTCCGTCTGCGAAAGATGTGCCTGTCTACCCCGTCAAGGGCAGGTGTCGAAGGCCTTGGTGTCCTGCACCGGCAGGGCCGCGGTGCCGAGCGGGTTGAAGTAGACCTGGACCTTGCCGGTCTGGGTGTCGGTCACGGTCATCGTGATCTCGACGTTGGTGGTCGCGGCGTAGAAGACCCAGTACTTGTTGCCGAGCGCCGGCACGCAGGCGTCGAGCACCTTGACCAGCATCTCGATGTTGGTCGGGCCGAAGAAGTAGAACAGCCCGGAGTCGGGCGCGGACTCGACCGGCACGGCCGTGCCGGCGCCGTTCTGGGCGGCGGTGAGCCAGGCGATCCGGACCTGGAAGCGGGAGTCGTTGACGCAGAGCGTCGTGGAGGACGGCACGCAGGGCGCGATCGGCGCGTCCGTGGCCGCCTTCGCCTCGTTGGAGTAGGCGGAATTGCCGGCGCCGTTCGTGGCGCGGATGCGGAAGACGTAGCCCGTGGCCTGCGTGTGCCCGCCGAGGACGAGGCCGGTCTCGTTCTGGCCGGCGGTCGCCACCTGCTGGAAGGTGCCGGCGAGCGTCCGCCGCTCGACGAGGTAGCCGGTCTCGCCGCTCGAATCGGTCCAGGTCAGCATGATGTCCGTGGTCGAGTGGGCATGGGCCTGGAGATTGGCCGGCACCGTGGGCAGGCCGGTGCTGGCGACGTTGATCGTCCCCGTCATGAACGACGCGTGGACCACGCACACGTAGGGGAAGGTCCCCGCGGCGGTGAAGGTGTGGGAGAAGGTCCAGGGGGCGGACGCCAGCGCGTTGGAGAACGTGGTGCCGTCTTCGCTCTCCACGTTGTGGAAGCCGCTGACGTTGGTCCAGATCACGGTGTCTCCGACCTGGATGTTCACGACGGAGGGATCGAAGTCGAAGTCCTGCACGGTGACCTGGACGGTGGCCGCGCGCGCCGCCGGGGCCAGCAGCAGCAGGCCGAGCGCGGAGAGCCGAAGGAACGATTTCATTCGCAAGTTCTCCTACGTGGTCTTCTCCGTGAGCTTCCCATAAGACAGGCCCATAATACAGGCTTCGTGCGGACGTCCGCCGGGAGGTATGGAATGGGGCGAAGCCATCGCCGGAGCGGGGTCGGGAAGCGCTACCACAAGCCGGGCACGGCCCCGGGGACGCTGCGGGCGCTGGAGAAGAGGACCGATCAGGTGCGGGTCACGGTCATCGACTACGGCCCGGAGCACCTGGAGGAGAAGACGGTCACCCGCGTCGAGGATCTGTTCCGGTACCGGGACAGCCCGACGGTGACCTGGATCAACATCGAAGGGCTCCACGACGTGGCGCTGATCGAGGCGCTCGGCAAGCACTTCGGCTTCCACGCCCTGGCCCTGGAGGACGTGCTCAACTGCGGCCAGCGGCCGAAGCTCGAGGACTACGCCACGCATCACTTCATGATCATGAAGTCGCTGATCCACGGCGCCACGCTCGAGACCGAGCAGATCAGCTTCTTCCTCGCGGGCAACTACGTGATCACCCTGCAGGAGGTGCCCGGGGACTCGTTCGAGGCGGTGCGGGAGCGCATCCGGCGCGGCAAGGGATTGATCCGGAAGGCGGGGCCCGACTATCTCACCTACGCCCTGGTGGATGCCCTGGTGGACGAGTTCTTCCCGGTCCTGGAGCAGTACGGCGAGCAGATCGAAACCCTGGAAGCCGAGCTGCTGGTCAAGCCGACGAACCGGACGATCCAGGAAGTCCACCGCATCAAGCGGGAGCTGTTGATGCTGCGGCGCACGGCCTGGCCGGAGCGCGACGTGATCAGCGCCATGCAGCGCGAGGAGTCGGACGTCATCCAGCACGAGACGCAGGTCTACCTGCGCGACTGCTACGACCACACGATCCAGATCATCGACATGATCGAGACCTACCGCGACCTCGCGGCCGGCATGCTCGACATCTATCTGTCGAGTGTCAGCAACAAGATGAACGAGATCATGAAGGTGCTGACGATCATCTCGACCATCTTCATTCCGCTGAACTTCATCGCGGGCGTCTACGGCATGAACTTCCACACCGACAAGCCGCTCAACATGCCGGAGCTCGACTGGAGGTTCGGCTATCCGTTCGCGCTGAGCCTGATGGCCGCCGTGGCGATGCTGCTGGTGATCTACTTTCAGCGCAAGGGCTGGCTGGTGCCGGAGCGCCGCGTCGACCCGTTGCCGCTCCCGCCGCCCCCGCCACCCCCTCCGGTACTGCCAGTCTTGACGGGCGCGGGAGGCGAAGGGGGCACGGCCGGAGCGAGCCGGGCCAGCGGTGGCGCGGCCGACGGCGTCTCCTGAGGCACGAGCAGGCGGAGCGGTGGATCGGCCTCCGCGGCGGGAACGGGAGCCCCGCCTCCCCGGCGGGCCGCCAGCTCGCGCAGGAGCGACGCGGCAAAGGCTTCGATCTCCGCCGTCTCCTCGGGCGTGGGCCCCCGGGTTCCGCGTCCGGCGAAGATGAGCCGCGCGGGCTCGACCTCTCCGGGACTGCCTTCCTGGCCGTCCTGGAACGGCCCGAGCGCGTCGAACCAGGCATACACCCGGCCGAGCGCGGTGGGCTGCAGCCGGCCCGTCACCCTCTCGGCCCCCCAGGCGCAGGCCTCGGCCGCAGCCTCGCCGCTGACGAAGACCGAGATGCTCTCGCAGCTCCCCACCGATCCGCCGCGGTGCCACGAGAGCGCCAGCCCGTAGGAGCCGCTCTCACCGCCGGCCAGCGAGGCGGTGGCGCCGCGCGCCCACTCCACGATCATGCGCTGCTCCACCGGCCCGGCCGCCGCCGCCCCACGGCCCCGGAAGGCCATCTCGCCCTGGAGCAGCCGCACCCGGAACGGGGCGTAGGTCCGCGAGAACAGGTGGGAGGCGGCCGCCAGCCCGGGCTCCGGGTACAGGTGGGAGAGGAACGGGCCGTGCGAGGGTCCCGTGGCGATGCCGCCGACGCCGAGCAGCACCCGGATCGGCGGGTTGCGCGAGCGCTGCCAGTCGACCACCACCCGGCCGACGCCGGCAGCCTGCTCCACCTCGGACTCCTTCACCGGAGGCGGCGGACCGGGCGGCGGCTCCCCGCAGCTCAAAATCGGCGCGAGAAGCACCAGGAAGGACAGGGCTCCAGGGAGCCGCAGACGACGCGGGCGGGATTCGATTCCGTTCACGGCTTTACGATACCCCAGGCGAACGGCTATCATTTTGAACGATGGTTCAAATTTCCATGGTTGATCTCAAAAATGCCCGCCAGCCGGGCCGCCGCTCCGGCGGTGGTCCACCAGGCACTGCGCCGCGGGGCTACGACAAGATCCGCGAGAGGAAGCGCGAGATCCTGAAGGCGGCTTCGCGGGTGTTCCGCGCCCGGGGCCTGCACGCCGCGGGCATGCGGGACATCGCGGCGGAGCTGGGGATGGCGGTTGGCAACCTCTACTACTATTTCAAGGACAAGGAAGAGCTGCTCGCCTTCGTCCAGGAGAACGCGCTGTCGGATCTGCTCGACGGCGCGGCGCGGGTGCGGAGCCTGGACCTGCGGGTCGACCAGAAGGTCTGGCTGCTGCTCCAGGAGCACGTGGTGCGGCTGAACGATCCGGAGGAGGGCACGCCGGGCTCGCTCGCCCATCTGGAGGTCGAGGCCCTGGGCGAGACGCGGCGCGCCGCGGTCCTGGCCCAGCGCGACGAGTACGAGAGGATTCTCCGCCGGCTGATCGAGGAAGGGATGGACCGGACGGTGTTCCGTCCGGTTGACGCCAAGGTGGCGGCCCTGGCCCTGCTCGGCGCGGTGAACTGGACGGTCAAGTGGTTCCGTCCGGAGGGCGGCAAGAGCGCGCGGCAGATCGGCAACGAAGCCGCCGAGACCCTGGTGCGCGGCCTGCTCGCGCCGGGCGTCGAGGCGCTGGCGCCGCCCGCCGACGCCGCGGAGAGCCTGAAGGCGGCCCAGCCGTCGGGCCAACAGCCGGAACAACAGCCGGGACGAGAGAACATGGAGGAAACGACGGCATGATCACCCTGAAGCTGCGGGTCAACGGCGAGGACCGCTTCGCCGTGGTGCCCGTCCACCATACTCTGCTGGAGGTGCTGCGCGAGGAGCTGGCGCTGACCGGCACCAAGCACGGCTGCGAGCTCGGCGAGTGCGGCACCTGCGCAGTGCTGGCCGACGGCCGTCCCATCCTCTCCTGCCTCGCCCTGGCCGCCGAGATGGAAGGCAAGGAGATCGAGACGGTCGAGGGGCTTCAGAATGGCAACGACCTCCATCCCCTGCAGGCCACCTTCGCGGACCTCGGCGCGGCCCAGTGCGGCTACTGCACGCCGGGCATCCTGATGACCGCCAAGGCGCTGCTCGCCGGCAATCCCAAGCCCACCACGCCCGAGATCCAGGAGGCGCTCGCCGGGAACCTGTGCCGCTGCACGGGGTACCACAAGATCCTCCAGGCGGTGGAGTGGGGCGCGGCGAAGATGCGCGGCGTGGACTGGACGCCGCCCGACGAAGTCTTCTACGGGGAGAGGCAGTGATGGCCGAGCCTCTTCGTCAGCCGGACCCGGAGCCTGAGCGGGACTTCAACATCGTCGGCAAGCCGTTCCGCCGGGTGGACGGCCGCGCCAAGGTCACGGGTGCGACCCGCTTCGCCGACGACCTGACCTTCCCGCGCATGGTGTTCATGCGCCTGGTGCGCTCCACGGTGCCGCACGCCCGGATCGTGTCGATCGACACGTCCGAAGCGGCGGCGGTGCCGGGTGTGCTCGGTTTCCTGACCGGCGCGGACTTCCCCGTTCCGTTCGGCATCCTGCCGGTCTCCCAGGACGAGCATGCGCTCTGTCCGGACAAGGTGCGCTTCGTCGGCGATCCGGTCGTCGCCGTGGCCGCGGTCAGCGAGGACGCGGCGTGGGAAGCGGCGTTCAAGGTGCGGGTCGAGTACGAGCCGCTGGCGACGATCGCGTCGATCCAGGAGGCGCTCGACACTCCGGAGCCGCGCATCCACGAGTACGGCGACCACGGCAACGTCCACAAGTCGGTCTCGATGGCGTTCGGCGATCTGGACGGCGGCTTCGCGGCGGCGGACGAGATTTTCGAGGACACGGTCTTCTACGAGGGCAACACCCATCTGCCCATGGAGCAGCACGCCACCGTCGCGGTGCCGGAGGACGACGACCGGGTCACCGTCTACTCCTCCACCCAGACGCCGCACTATCTCCATCGCGCCGTGGCCAAGGTGCTGGAGCTGCCGGCATCGCGGGTGCGGGTCGTGGGCTGCTCGAACGGCGGCGGCTTCGGCGGCAAGAGCGATCCGTTCAACCACGAGATCGTGGCCGCGAAGATGGCGCTCAAGCTCGGCCGCCCGGTCAAGGTGACGCTCACGCGCGAGGAGGTCTTCCTCTGCCACCGTGGCCGGCATCCCGTGCTGATGCACGTCCGCACCGGTCTCAAGAAGGACGGAAAGGGCGCCTGGCAGATCACGGCCCAGCACCTCAAGACCGCGCTCGACGGCGGCGCCTACGGCAGCTACGGCGTGGCGTCGACCTACTACACGGGCGCGCTCCAGACCGTGACCTACGACATGCCCGCCTACCGGTTCGACGGCGTGCGCACGTTCACCAACAAGCCGCCGTGCGGCCCCAAGCGGGGCCACGGCACGCCGCAGCCGCGCTTCGCGTTCGAGCTGCATCTGGACAAGATCGCGGTCAAGCTCGGCGTCAACCCCGCCGACCTGCGGCTCGGCATGCTGGCGAAGCCCGGCACGGTGACGGCGAACTGGCTGCGCATCGGCTCCATGGGGCTGCGCCGGTGCATCGAGGCCGTGGTCGAGGGCAGCCACTTCCGCGAGCGCTGGGGCCGGATGCCCGAGGGCCGGGGCCTGGGAATAGCCTGCGGCTCCTATCTCTGCGGCGCGGGCCTGCCGATCTACTGGAACCACATGCCGCAGTCGGGCGTGATGCTCAAGCTCGATCGTTCCGGCGGCGTGGCGGTGTTCTGCGGCGAGTCCGAGATCGGCCAGGGGTCGGACTCGGTGCTCGCGGCCATGGTGGCCGAGGTGCTGGGGATCTCGCTCTCCGACATCCGGCTCTGCGTGGCGGACACGGACCTGACGCCGGTGGACCTGGGGAGCTACTCCTCCCGCGTGACCCTGATGATGGGCAACGCCGCAGTGCAGGCCGCCGAGCGGGCGCGGGAGATGATCGCCAAGGCCGTTTCCGAGCAATTGGAGATCCCGGCCGCGCGCCTGGTCTTCGCGGACCGGCAGGTCTTCGACGCGGAGAACCCGGACAAGGGCCTCGCCTTCCAGGATGCCGTGATCGTGGCCGAGGCGCGCTTCGGCACGCTCGCCACGGCGGGCAGCTACATTCCGCCGCGCTCGCCGGGCAAGTACCGGGGCGCGGGCGTGGGGCCGTCCCCCGCCTATTCGTACTCGGCGGCGGTGATCGAGGTCGAGGTCGACTCCGAGACGGGTCTCTGGAATCCGGTCCACGTCTGGATGGCGCACGACATCGGCCGCAGCTTGAATCCGGCGCTGGTCATGGGCCAGGTGGAGGGCAGCGTCTACATGGGCCTCGGCGAGGTGATGATGGAAGAGCAGGTCTTCCGCCGCCTGCCCAAGCATCTCTCGGGAGCCCTGGTCCACAAGTTCCCGTCGATGCTGGAGTACAAGAGCCCGACCTTCCTGGAGATGCCGCCGGTCACCACCTATCTGATCGAGGACCCGGACCCGGAAGGCCCCTTCGGCGCCAAGGAGGTGGGCCAGGGCCCGCTCCTGCCGATCATGCCGGCGGTCGTGAACGCGATCCACGACGCCGTGGGCGTGCGCATCGACCAGTGCCCGGTGCATCCGCACATGATCCTCAAGGCGCTCCAGTCCAAGGCGAAGGGCGAGGAGCCGCGCGTCGGCCCGAAGGTCTTCCCGGAGGTAGACTTCGAGGAGACCCTGCTCGTCCCCACGCCCGCCCAGGGCGGCGACGGCCGGGCGATCAACGACTACAAGGACAAGCTCCGCTCCGGCATGCGCTCGGCCTCGGGCACGATGATGAGCCGCGAGGAGGCGCTCAAGCAGAAGAAGGTCGCGGTCCTGACCACGGGGCCCGAGGGGGCGAGATAGCCATGCTGCGTCTGCCGTCCTTCCAGTTCCACGTTGCGAAGACCCTCTCCGAAGCCGCGGACGTGCTCGTCAGCGAGGGCGCGGCCGAGCACGAGGACAACGTCCGCCTCGTCGCCGGCGGCACGGACCTCTGGCCCAACATGAAGCGCCGTCACCAGAAGGCGAAGACGATCGTGAGCCTGATGCGCATTCCGGACCTCCAGGGCATCCAGGCGAACGGCGTCGTCCGCATCGGCGCCACGACTATCCTGGAGGACATCGTCCGGGACGCGGCCGTGCGCGAGCGCTATCCGGCCTTCGCGCGCGCCGTGGCCTCGATCTCCTCTCCCCCGTTGCGGCACATGGGGACGATCGGCGGCAATCTGTGCGTCGACACGCGCTGCACGTACTACAACCAGACCGAGGACTGGCGCCGCTCGATCGACTACTGCATGAAAGAGGACGGCCACACCTGCTGGGTCGCCACCAGCTCGCCCCGCTGCCTCGCCCACTCGGCCTCCGATTCCGCACCGATGCTCTGCGCCCTGGGCGCCGAGGTGAAGCTGGTCTCGAAGGACGGCGAGCGGATGATCCCCGTCGAGGGCCTGTATCAGGACGACGGCATCGTCTACCTGGCCAAGCGGCCCGAGGAGATCGTTGGCGGGGTCGTCCTCTCCGAGGAGTCGGACGCGGCCCACTGCCGCTCGGCCTTCTGGAAGCTCCGCCGCCGTGGCAGCATCGACTTCGCGGTGGTCTCCTCCGCCGTGGCGATCTGGACGGACGGCGCCGGCGTGGTCGAGAAGGCCAGGATCTACCTGGGCGCCGTGGACTCGCACCCGGTCGCAGCGGAAGAATCCGCGGCCTTCCTGACCGGCAAGCCCCTGACCGCCGAAACGATTGCCGAAGCGGCCCGCCTGGCCCGCAAGCCGGCCTACCCCATGGACAACACCGATTTCCAGGCGCAGTGGCGCGGCGCGATGGTGGTCAAGTACACCGAGGCCGCGCTGCGCGAAGCCGCCGGCCTGCCGGTGGAGCGGCTGGCTCCGAAGCATGGATGAGGCCGATTGACAGTGCAGTGCCCCGGGACTAACCTGCATGCAATGAAGCAATTCGATCTTCCCGAGGCCCGCCAGCACCGCCCCTCTCTTAGGGACGATCTGCCCGAGCCGGTGCCGGTACAGACTGACGCTACGAAGAAAGCTCCTTCGCTCCGTGAGCTCCCAATCGAGATCGCCGCGGATTTCGACGAACCGCTGCCCGAACTCTGGGAATCTCTCGTCGATTGAATCTTCTCGGTCACACGCAGAACTACCCTTCCCTCTGGTGATCTTTGAACTTCGGGATCGTCCTCGGCGTGGTGTCCGCCTTTCTCGATGAGAAGGGCTGCCGGTACGCCGTGATCGGCGGCGTCGCGCTGATCAGCTATGGCCTGCCAAGGACGACCGTGGACCTTGATCTTGTCGTCGAGTCCATAGCTCAGGACGATCTGATCGCCTTCCTGGAAGCTCATGGATACGAGACCCTTGGTCGATCCAAGGGTTACTCGACGCACTCCCATCCTGACGCCGATTTGGGGCGACTCGATTTCGTCTACGTAGGCGGAGAGACCGGCCTCAAGCTCTTCTCCGAGTGTCGTCTCCTGCCGGGTCCTGGAGGCCGCGAGGTCGCCGTTCCGAGTCCAGAGCACCTCGCCGCGCTCAAGGTGACCGCGATGAAGAACGATCCCACAAGGCTGTTCCAGGATCTGGCCGACATCCGCTTCCTCCTGACCGTCCCTGGTGTTGACCGGAAGCAGATCGAGGACTACTTTGTACGTCAGGACTTGAAGGATCGGTTCGATGATCTCGAAAAAACCCTCTGACCTCCTCGATCTCGCGCGGGACATCCCGACCGCCCCAGAGGACGTTCACTTTCTACGGGAGAACCGGCCCGGCTCGTTGACGTTCGAGCAGCTTCAGACAATCGTGGATCAGATCCCCAATCTCCAGGAGATCCTGCGTCGCCGCCCGGTGCCCCAGGGCGAGCCGTTCGAGCTGTAGCCGCGCGGCCAAGAAGGTTTCCCAGTCAGCGGGAAGGTTTTCCCGGGCGTCGGGAAAGGTCTCCCAGGCCTCGGGAAAGACTTCCCGGTCAACGGGAAAGGTCTCCTGGGCGTCGGGAAGGTTTCCCGATCAGCGGGCAAGCTTTCCCGGGCGCCGGGAAGGTCTCCCAGGCCTCGGGAAAGGTCTCCCGGGCGTCGGGAGAGGTTTCCCGGTCAACGGGAGAGGTCTCCCGGTCAGCGGGAAAGGTTTCCCGGTCAGCGGGAAAGGTCTCCCGGGCATCGGGAAGGGTTTCCCGGTCAACGGGAAAGGTTTCCCGACGAGCGGGAAAGTCTTCCCGGCCGCAGGGAGACGTTCTTTTGGAACCGGGAAAGGTTTCCGGCACATCGTTCGTTCGCTCGACGGGCAGAGCTCCTTGGACCGCAGAACAGCAGCCGCCTTCTGTGCTACCCTCCCCGCGACTTTCGCGGAAGGGGGAGAGCATGCAGCCGCCGCCGTCGTCTAGAAACGAGTCGGTCGTCGAATTCACGCTCCGCGCGGCCGTCGCCGGGATCGTCTTCGGCGTGCTGTTCGGCGCCGCCAACGCGTACCTCGGGCTTCGGGTGGGGCTCACGGTCTCGACGTCGATCCCCATCGCCGTGCTCACGGTGGCGTTGTTCCGGGCCATGGGGGGCAGGCGCGGGGGGCTCATCCTCGAGGCGAACATGTCCCAGACGATCGGGTCGGCCAGCTCGTCGCTCGCCTCCGGCACGATCTTCACCATCCCGGCGCTCTTCCTGTGGGGCATGGCGCCTCCGTTCTGGCAGGTGGCGATGCTCGCGCTGCTCGGCGCGATCCTCGGCATCTGCGCCATGATCCCGCTGCGGCGGCTGCTGATCGTCAAGAGCGCGGACGAGCTTCCCTACCCGGAAGGAACCGCCTGCGCCGAGGTGCTCGGCGCCACCGCGGCCGAGTCGTCCGGCGGCAAGTGGATCTTCATCGGTTTGATCGTAGGCGCGCTCATCAAGATCGCCCTCGGCGCCGCGGTTCTGATCCCCTCGGAGCTGAGCACGCACCTGGCCGCGATCCCGAAGGCCGAGCTGGCCCTGGAGATCGCGCCCGCCCTGCTCGCGGTGGGCTACATCCTGGGCTACAAGCAGTCGGCGATCATGGTGTCCGGCAGCCTGATCTCCGCCCTCGTGCTCACCCCGCTGATCGCCATCGTCGGCGACGGCCTGACCACGCCTCTCTTCCCCGAGACCACGACCCCCATCCGCGACCTGTCCGCCGGCCATATCTGGGGCCGGTACGTGCGCTACATCGGCGCCGGCGCCGTGGCCGCGGCCGGCATCGTTACCGTGGCGAAGGCGCTCCCCACGATGATCACGTCGTTCAAGGCGGTCCTCAAGGGGGTCCGCTCGGATGGGCTCGCGGCCGAGGGGAGCGCCGTGGTCCCGCGCACGGACCGCGACCTGCCCGGCTGGGTGGTGCTCGCCGGGCCGGCGCTCGTCGTGCTCCTCCTGGTGGCCGTCCCCGGCCTGCTGGCGGGCAACATGAGCTTCTTCCCACGGCTCGCCTCGGCGCTCGGCGTCGGCATCTTCGGCGTGGTGTTCGTGGTGGTCTCGTCGCGCATCGTGGGACTGATCGGCGTCTCGTCGAATCCCACGTCCGGCATGACTCTCGTCACTCTTCTTGGAACCGCGCTGGTCTTCGTGCTCTGCGGCTGGACCGATCCTTCGGCCCGCGCCGCGATCCTGACCGTGGGAACGGTGGTGTGCATCGCCGCCTCCAAGGCCGGCGACATCTCGCAGGATCTCAAGACCGGCTTCCTCGTGGGCGCCACGCCCGCGCGCCAGCAGGCCGGACAGTTCCTCGGCGCCGCCTTCGCCTGCTGGGCGGTGGCCGGCACGGTGCTCTTCCTCGGCAGCGCGTACACGTTCGGCTCGCCGGAGCTGCCCGCGCCCCAGGCCACCCTCATGAAGACGGTCATCGACGGCGTCCTCTCCGGCTCGCTCCCCTGGGGCCTGGTCGGCACCGGCGCCGCCTTCTCGCTTTCCGCCATGCTGGCGGGCCTGCCGGGTCTCGCGTTCGCCGTGGGCATCTATCTGCCCCTGGCGAGCCTGACCCCCATCTTCGTCGGCGGCCTCGTGAGGCGGGTCGTCGAAGCGCGCCGGGCGGGCGGACCCCGGGAAGGCGATCCCGGCATCCTCGCGGCGTCGGGCATGATCGCCGGAGAGGGTCTTGCCGGCGTGGCCATCGCGGCCTTGCGCGTGGCTCAGGACCGCGAGTGGATCGCGCTCCCCGCGTCGTTGCACTTCGGCGAGCGGGGCTTCACCTGGATGGAGGGCACGACCGCGACCGTCCTGGGCCTGGCGCTGGTGCTGGGCATCTCGGCGCTCCTCTACCGCGCCGGCGCGAGCGCACCGCCGGCCGAAACCCGGGAAGCCTGACAGGACCATCGGCCACTCCAGGTATCATGAGGGAGTGGCCATCGCCATCCTTCCCGCGGCGGGCGCGTCCCGACGCATGGGCCGCCCGAAGCTTCTGCTGCCCTTCCGGGACACGACCGTGGTCGGTGCGCTCGTCCGAGCCCTGCGCGAGGGCGGAGTGTCCGAGATCGTGCTCGTGACCGCTCCCGCGGATGCCGCGCTCCAGGCCTGGGGAGCCGCCGCCCAGGTCCGGATGGCGGTCAATCCCGATCCGGAGAGAGGCATGCTCTCGACCCTTCTGGCCGGAATCGACCATCTGGGCGGCGCGGAGGCCTTGTCCCGGAGGGGTGCGCATCTCGCCGTCTCCCCCGCCGATCTTCCGGCTCTGCGTCCGTCTACCGTGGCTGAAATCCTGCGCCACGCTGCGATAGCCGAGATGGATGAGTTTCCCCTCCTTGTCCCGACCTTTCAGGGCCGCCGCGGTCATCCGTTGCTCATCGCCCCCCGACTGATCCCGGAGATCGAGACGCTCGACCCGGGCATCGGACTCAAGGAGCTGCTCGCCCGGCACGCCGGCGCCGTCCTGGAGATCGAGGTGGACGACCCCGGAGCGGTCCACGACGTGGACACGCCGGAGGAGTACGAGAGTCTGCGTTGCGACGGACGCTACGAATGAGAGACCGTGCGATGAAGCCGGGACGGCGAGCCTGACGCGGGCTTCAGAATCCCCCGATATACTGCCGTTCAGCCGTCCCAACCCCTGAAAGGAAGACACGCTTGCCAGCCGCCCTGCTCCTGGCCGCCTTGCTCGCCGCGCCGCCCGCCATCCCCTCTCTGGATCGGGCCCGCGCCCTGCAGGCCGAGGGACGGTGGACGGAGGCGCTGCAGACCTACCGGGCCGTGGCCGATGCCGCCGATACTGCCGCCGTGACCGATCCGTCCACGGTCGCCACCGCCAGGAACAACGCCTGCGTGCTGCTCAACGAGATGGGGGACTTCAAGGCGGCCCTGGTCGAGTGCGAGGCGGCGCTCCGCATCCGGCGCGCCCTGAACGATCCACCCCGGATCGCGCGGACGCTGAGCAACACCGGACTCTGCCTCCACTCCCTCGGCGAATTCGGCGAGGCCGAGGCGCGCTTCCGGGAGGCGCTGGAGGTGAGCCGCCTGCGCGGCGACGCCGAGGGCCAGGTCGCCAACCTCTCGAACCTCGGCCTCGTGGCCACTTCCCAGGGCCGCTATCACCGCGCCCTGGAGCGCCACACCGGGGCGTCCGCGCTCGCCTTCAAGCACATCGCGGAGCCCTGGGCCGAGCCCCAGGTGCTCCTCTCTCAGATCAACCAGGGGATCGTGCGGGAGAAGATGGGCGACTGGCCCACCGCGCTGGCGCTGCTCCAGCCGGTTCTCGACCAGGAAGACCGGCTCGACCCGCGCCGCCGCGCCGCGCTGCGGGTGGACGCGGGGATCGTGCATCGCAACCTCGGCAATCCGGAGAAGGCCCTGGAGAATCTCCGCGCCGCGCTCGCCCTCTATGAGAGTCAAGGCGACAAGGCCGGGATGGCCCGGGCCTGGCTCGACACCGGCCTGGTTCATCAACCGAAAGAGCCGCGGGCCGCGGAGGAAGCCTATCGGACCGCGCTTCGCCTCGCGGTCGAGAGCGGCGACCCGGCGGAGGCGAGCGAGAGCCTCTACGACCTCGGACAGCTCTACCTGGATCAGGGGCGTGCGGGCGAGGCCGAAGCCGCCTTCCGGCGCGGGCTCGAAGCTGCCCGCGCGAGCGGCTCTCCGGAAGGCGTGTGGTCGGCGCTCGGAGGCCTGGCCCGCCTCGCCGCCGTCCGGGGCGAGGACGACAAGGCGCTCAAGCTCCTGGACGAGGCCATGGCCGCGATCGAGGCCTCGCGCGGGACGCTCCGTCGAAGCGCGCTCCAGCCCTTCGCCTTCGGCGAGAAGCGGTCCGCCTACATCGCGGCGATCGAGCTGCTGGTCCGGCTCGAAGCGCGCCAGCAAGGCGCGGGGTATGCGGAAACGGCACTCACCGTCCTGCAGGAGCTCAAGGTCCGGGAGCTTCAGGAGACCCTCGGCGGGGCCGGCACGGTCGCCGCGCTGGATGCCGGCCAGCTCCGCGACCAGGTCGGCGATGGCGTTCTTCTCGAATACTTCGCGGGCGGCCGAAATCTCCTGCTCTGGGTGGTCCGCGAGAAGAGCGTGACGCTGGCGGACCTCGGACCGGCCCGCCCGATCCTGGACGATGCGCTGGCCGTCCACGCGGCGCTGGCCCGCTCGCAGGAGCCGGATCCGGCTCGCCTCGCCCGCCTGTCCGCCACTCTCCTCGGCCCTGCCGGAAAGCTCCGAGGCGACGTGAAGATCGCGGCCGACGGCGAGCTGCGCTACCTGCCGTTCGATCTCCTGACCGATTCGTCGGGCACCCCGGTCATTGAGGCCGCCTCGACCTCGTCGCTGCCGGCCGGGTCGGCCCTGGGCTGGCTCCGCCATCTCGACGACAGCATGCCGGTCTACACGCTGGCCGGTGTGGGCGCGCCCGTGGTGCCGCCGGGCACCCAGGCAGGCGACTTCGCGGCGGCCTACCGGCTGCCGCCCCTGTCCGAGGCGGGATCGGAGCTGCAGTCCCTCACGAAGCAACTCCCTGGCCGGCACGTGGTGCTCCTGGGCCCGCAGGATACGGAGAGCGAGCTGCGGCAGGTGATCTACAACGGCATCCGCATCGCCCACTTCGCCTCGCACGCCGTGGTCGACGACCGGCCCGGCCAGGGGGCGGCGATCCTGTTCACTCCCGCGGACGAGGACAACGGTCTCCTCTATCCCGAGGAGATCGCCGAGATGACCTACCGGGCGGACCTGTCGATTCTCCCCCACTTCCACATCCTTCCCCTGCCTGGCGCGAGGAGCGGGGACGCCCTCAACGCGCTCACCGGCTCCTTCCTCGCCGCCGGGTCGCCGGCCGTCCTGGTCTCGCTGTGGGACGTGGAAGACGGCGCCCGCGCCGCGTTCCTGAAGCAGCTCTACGCCGAGCTAGGCGACGGCCGCCGGCCTGCCGACGCCCTGCGCCGGACCAGGCAGCATCTCCGCGACGATCCGCGGTGGCGGCGGCCCGACCAGTGGGCCGGCTTCGTGCTCGTCGGAAGCTCCCCGCGGGTGGCCTACACCAACCGGATGCGGTACGTCTTCGGCATCGCCGCCCTCGCCGCGCTGGCCCTCGCGCCGTGGCTCCTCGATCGAAAGCCCCGGCGCTGGCACAACGATTGAAAGGATTCAAGCGAGAGGAGACGCAACCATGGGACTGGACATCCGGCACGACGAGCAGGGATGCCGCTACACGGCGGCGGAGGGCGGCCAGGAGGTGGGGCTGCTCACCTATCAACCGGTAAGCGACGGCGTGATCGATTTCACTCACACCTACGTGCCCCCGGAACAGCGGGGCCGAGGGATCGCCGACAAGCTCGTGGAGCACGCGCTCGACGAAACGTTGGAGCGCGGCCTGCGCTTCCAGGCGTCTTGCTGGTTCGTGGACGCCTTCGCCCGCCGCCACGAGCGCTACAAGCAGGCGCTCGCCTGAACCCGTCATGAAGAAACCCGCAACGAAGCTCGCGTTCCTCCTGGCCTTCCTCTCGGCCGGCTCGCTCGCCCCGCTCGCCCCGGCCTTCGCCGCGGTCCCCGCCGATCTCTCGGCGAAGCTCCCGCTGGACCCGGAGGCCGTCACCGGTACGCTGCCGAACGGCCTGACCTACTACGTCCGGCGCAATGCCTTTCCCGAGCACCGGGCGGAGATCTGGCTCGCCGTCAACGCCGGATCGGTCCTGGAGGACGAGGATCAGCGCGGTCTCGCCCATCTCGTGGAGCACATGGCGTTCAACGGGTCCCGCGGCTTCGAGCGGCAGGATCTCGTGCATTACCTCGAATCGATCGGCATGCGGTTCGGCGCGGATGTCAACGCCTCCACCAGCTTCGACGAGACGATCTACACCCTGACCGTCCCCACCGACCGGCCCGAGCTGATCGACCAGTCGCTCCGCATCCTGGGCGCCTGGGCCGACGGCATCACCTTCGCGCCCGCCGAGGTGGCCAAGGAGAAGGGCGTGGTGATCGAGGAGTGGCGGCTCGGCCGCGGTGCCGGGGCGCGCATGGAGGACGAGCAGTTTCCCGTCCTCTTCAAGGGCTCGCGCTATGCGGAACGCCTGCCCATCGGCAAGAAGGAGGTTCTCGACAAGGCCTCGACCGAGGCGCTCCGCCGCTTCTATCAGGATTGGTACCGGCCGGACCTCATGGCCGTCGTGGCCGTGGGCGACTTCGACCCCGCCGTGGTCGTCGCCAAGATCCGCCAGCAGTTCGGGACGCTCAAGAACCCGGCGTCTCCCCGGCCCCGCGAGGTCTATCCCGTGCCCGCCCACGCGGAAACGCTGTTCGCGGTCGCCACCGATCCGGAGGCCACCGACACCAGCGTCGCCCTCTACTGGAAGCAGCCCAAGCGCCAGGAGGACCGGGTCGGCGACTACCGCCGCTCCATCGTCGAGGGCCTCTATCACGAGATGCTCAACGCGCGTCTGAGCGAGGTCTCCCAGACCCCCGATCCCCCGTTCCTCTGGGCGGGATCGAGCGCCGGACGTTTCGTGCGCAGCGCCGAGGTGACGTCCATGGCCGCGGGGGTCAAGGACGGCGAGGTCGGCCGGGGCTTGACCGCCTTGCTCACCGAAGTGGAGCGGGTGCGCCGCCACGGCTTCACGGCCGGCGAGCTCGACCGCGCGAAGAAGGAGTGGCTCCTCGGTTACGAGCAGGCCTACCGGGAGCGCGGCAAGATCGAGTCCTCCACCTTTGCCGAGGAGTTCGTCCGCGCCTTCACCCAGGGCGAGTCCGTCCCGGGCATCCCCGCGGAGCTGGAGCTGGTCCGCCGCTTCCTCCCCGGAATCGAGCTGAGCGAGGCCAACGCCCTGGCCGGCGAATGGTTGAACGGTGCCAGCCGGATCGTGACCGTCAACGCTCCCCGGAAGGAAGGCACGAAGCCGCCCTCCGAGGCCGAGCTCCAGGCCGTGATCGCCGAGGCCGCCAAACACGACGTGCCGGCCTATGTCGACCATGCGGTCGCCGGTCCGCTCGTGCCCGAGCCGCCGAAGCCCGGCAAGATCGTGGAGGAGACCAGGATCGCCGAAGTAGGGGTCACGCAGTGGCGCCTCTCGAACGGCGTGCGCGTCCTCCTCAAGCCGACCGACTTCAAGAACGACGAGATCCTCCTGACCGCCTACAGCCCGGGCGGCCACTCTCTCGTCGCGGACCAGGACTTCCCCTCGGCCCTGTTCGCCACGTCTCTCGTGGGCGAGGCCGGCTACGGGAACTTCGACTCGATCTCCCTGGAGAAGGCTCTGGCCGGCAAGTCGGTCCAGCTCGGCCCCTACATCAGCCAGCTCGAAGAGGGCGTCGAGGGCGGCTCCTCGGTGCGCGACGCCGAGACGCTGTTCCAGCTCGTCTACCTGACCCTCACCGCGCCCCGGAAGGACGAGGCGGCCTTCCAGTCGTTCCTCGCCAAGATGACGGCCTATTCGGAGAACCGCCTCGCCGATCCGACGCAGGTGTTCTCGGACGCCGTGACCCGGGCTCTCACGAGCGGCCATCTCCGCTGGAAGCCGATCTCGCCCGAGCTGATCGCCAAGGTGAATCCGGAGACCGCACTGCGGATCTACAAGGACCGCTTCGCCGACGCCGGGGACTTCACCTTCGTCCTCGTCGGCAGCTTCCAGCTCGACGCAATTCGCCCCCTGGTGGAGACCTGGCTCGGCGGCCTTCCCACGACCGGCCGCAAGGAGGCCTGGAAGGACGTCGGCGTCAAGCCGCCCGCCGGAGTCGTCGAGATCAAGGTCGAACGCGGGCTGGAGCCGCAGAGCCGGGTGCAGATCGTATTCACCGGAGACGCCGAGTACAGCCGCGTGTCGCGCCACTCCATCTCCGCGCTCGCCGACCTGCTCGAGGTCCGCCTGCGCGAGGTGCTCCGCGAGGACATGGGGGCCATCTACGGCGTCCACGTCTCGGGCGGCCTCGACCGCCGGCCCCGCCAGCGGTTCAACTTCATCATCGGCTTCGGCTGCGCGCCCGAGCAGGTGAAGCCGCTGATCGACGCGGTCTTCAAGGAGATCGCGGCCATCCAGGAGAAGGGCGCCGGCGAGCGCCTGCTGGCCCAGGTGCGGGAGTCGGAGAAGCGGGAGCGCGAGACCGACCAGCGGACCAACGAGTTCTGGCTTTCGGCGCTGGAAGTCTACGATACCGAGGGGCTCGACCTGCGCGAGCTTCCCCGCTTCGAAGAGCTGCTCCAGGGCATGACCTCGGACAGCGTGCGCGACGCCGCCCGGCGCTACCTGACCCGGGACCGCTACATCCTCGGCGTGCTCGATCCGGCCGAAAAGACGCCCGCTACACCTGCGGGGGTGGAGACCCCGGCTCCGACGCCCGCGGCGGACGGCGGAACGGAGGAGTGAAGCCGGCCCAGGCCTTGGGCCGGTCTCCCTGGTACACTCCCGGACCGTGAGCTCCTCCGTCCGGTTCTCCCTGGCCGCGCTCTCCCTCTTCCTTCTCGCCTTCCCGCTTGCCCTGGGGAAACCGGGGCTGCCGACCCACCTGAAGGCGGACGAGGCTGCGTACTACCTGATGTCCCTGAGCCTCGCCCACGACGCGGATCTGCGTCTGGAGGTGAAGGACGTCGACCGCCTGTTCCAGGAGTTCCCGTACCAGCCGGTCAACAACCTGATCCTGATGACCCGGGACGGCTGGAAGACGGTCCACTACGGCAAGCCCTACATCTATTCTCTGTTCGCCGCGCCGTTCTCCCGGATGTTCGGCGGCGCCGACGGTCTGCTGTTCTTCAACATGCTGCTGACCGTGGCGATGATCTGGATGGGCGCGTCCTACCTCGCCCGCTTCAATCCGGACGGTCTCGCCGCGCTCTACTCCGTGGGCTTCGTGCTGCTCAGCTCCGGGTTCGCCTACATCTTCTGGATCCAGCCCGAGGTGTTCAACATGGCGGCCGTGACCGCCTGCCTGTACTTCGGGCTCCCGCGCGACGAGACTTCCCCCGAGACTGCCGCCGTACCCGCCCCTGAACCGGACAATCGCCGCCGAGCGCTCGTCCTGGCCGCCGTCTCCGGCGCGGCGCTGCTCCTGGCTGTCTACAACAAGCCGATGATCGGAGCCCTCGGCATCGCGCCGATGTGGGTCTACTTCCGGCGGAAGGACTGGAAGGCGGCCGGAGCCTGGATCGCGGGCGCGGCGACCTGCGGGATCGTGGTCGCCGGGATCTCGCTGGCCCTGACCGGCACGCCGACCTCGTACCTCGGGGCTCAGCGCGGCGGGTTCACCGTGTGCGAGCCTGGCAAGATGCCGGTGGAGCCGGTGCAACCTGCAGAGGCCCCCGGAGGAGCCAAACCCGACATCGCTCAGTCGACCGGCACCAGGAGCGCCGCCGCTGCCGCCGCCTCCCCCACCGGCAACGCCATGACCTGGCTGGTCCGGATGCCGGACACCCACTGGAGCGAGCTCGCCGACAACGTCGGCTACTTCCTCTGGGGACGCCACGCGGGCCTGATCCTCTACCTGCCGTTCGCCGTCCTGTCCGCGCTGCTCTTCCTGTTCGAGCGCCGGAAGACCGTGGAGCGCTGGCTGATCCTGGCCGCGTTGGCCGCGGTCGCGCTGTTCTTCCTGCTTCAGATCGCCTGGAACTGGCAGGGCGGCGGCGGGTTCGTCGGCAACCGCTACTTCGTCAACGTCTACCCGGCCTTCCTGTTCCTGGTGACGCGCATCCGGCCGCGCTGGACGGTCCCCGCCGGCTACGCCTGGGCCGGCCTCTTCCTCGCGCCACTGATCTTCACGCCCTTCGGCGATCCCGGCCCGGAGCCCACGCTTCAGGCCCACGTGCGCAACCGCCCGTACCGCTGGTTCCCGCTGGAGCTGACGCTGCGCAACGTGCCCGGCTACCACCGCATCCCCCAGGGAGACTTCCGGGTCATCGGCCGGAAGGACCAGTTCCTCCCCCAAGGCGAGCCGCTCTGGCTGAGGGGCGCCGACTCCGTGGAGCTGTACCTGGTGGCCGGAGCCCCCTTGAAGACGCTGGTCTTCCTGGTGACCAGCGTCGCCCCGGACAACCGGATCGGGATCGAGCTGGGCGACACCGAGGAGACCCTGGAGCTGGGCGTCGACGAGGCCCGCCGCATCGAGCTGAGCCCCGGCGAGCCGACCCGTGTCTGGTCGACGACGGCCGGCATCAACTACGCCTATCGCATGGTCGTCCGGACACGGACCGGCCGCATCCGCCACTGGACGCGCGATCTGCCGCCGGAGTCCTGCACCTACTTCACGGCCAGCGACAAGGTGGAGGAGAATTTCTTCGTCGGCGCCGAGCTGGTCTACCTGGGCAACGGCGAAGTGCTGGACGCCGACCTCTACGATGTCCGCTGGGGCGAGACGATCGTGCCCGAAGAGGCCAGGGCCGGCGAGACCTTCACCGTCCTCACCCGGCTGTTCAACCGCAGCCGCGTGACCTGGCCGGTGACCAGCGGCGCACGGGTGAGCCTCTCGTATCATTGGCGCTCGCTGGACAACCGCGAGCTGGTGCGCGAAGGAGATCGGACCGATCTCGCCGCGCCGGTTCCGCCGGGAGGCCGGGTCAGCGTCGAGCAACGGGTCACGGCGCCCGCCGAGCCGGGCACCTACATCCTGGAGCTGGACCCCGTGTTCGAAACCGTGTCCTGGTTCTCGGAGAAGAACGGCGGCAACACCTTCCGCCGGGAGGTCCGGATCGTGCCCCCACTGACGGAAACGCCCGCCGATGCTCGATAACCTGCGCGAGGACACCCGCCGCCTGCGGGAGATCAAGACCAAGGCCTTCCCCTGGTACGTGATCGAATCGCTGCTCTTCGAGGCCGGCTATCAGGCCGTGGTTCTCCACCGCCTGGCTCACTGGTTCAAGCGCAACGGCATCCCGGTCCTCGGCCCTCTCGTGGCCCGGATGAATCAGCACTGGACCGGCGTCGACATCGGGCCGGGAGCCCGGATCGGACCCGGCCTGCGCATCGCTCACGGCAACGGCATCGTGATCGGCGGCTATGCCTCGATCGGCCGCAACGCGCTCCTCCTCCACCAGGTCACCGTCGGCTCCCCCAGCCCCAGCAAGGTCGAAAAGATGCCGGTGATCGGAGACAATGTCTTCCTGGGAGCCGGCGCCAGGATCATCGGAAACATCAGGATCGGGGACAATGTCTTCGTCGGCGTCAACGCCATCGTGGCGCAGGACGTCCCGGACAACAGCCGGGTGCTCTGCACGTCGGGGATCGAGATCAGCCCGCGCAAGGATCTCCAGCCTCCCGGCTGAGCACATCCAGAGCTGGATCGACGCGCGCCTCTAGCGTTCGAGAGCGTATCCAAAGAAATGCCCCCGACGGCAGGCATGCTCGTCGGGGGCAGGATCCGTCTGCCGGATGGCACAGCCCGGATCAGCTCGCGGTCACGCTTTCCTTGAGCTCCGAGGCCTGCTTCTGCCCCTCCTCCTTCACCGTGCTGACCGCTTCCTTGGCGACGTTGCGGACCTTCTCGGCGAGCTTCCCGGGCGTCAACTCCTGACGCTCGGCCTCTTCCTTGAGGGTATCCACCGCCACCGAGGCGACCTGCTTGCCCTTGTCCAGGGCCTCTTCGCCGAGCTCGCGCGCCCGATCCATGAGCTGGTCGCGGGTCTCGCCCATCAGCTCGTCCTCCTTGCGGGTGGACGGCACCAGGAGGCCGGCCACCACACCCAGCGCCAGCGCCGCGGCGCCGATCGCCAGGGGGCGCTCCTCCATGCCCTGCCAGAAGCCCAGCTGCGCCCGGCGAGCCTGTTGACTCACCTGTGAGCGGGCCTCCGAGCCCAGCTCCGAAGCCCGGTCGCGCATCGAGCCGGTGGCTTCCATCACCCGGTCCCGGGCATCCGAAACCGCTTCCCGCGCCGAGCCGGCCGCGTCGACCACCGCCTCTTTCGCGGAGCTGGCTGCGTCGGACACCGCATGCTTCGCCGTGCCGGCCGCATCCGAGAGCGTCTCCTTGGCACCGTGGAGGGCCGAGCTGATGCGGCCCTCGTGGTCCCGGCCCTGGCCGTTACCCCGGCCGGTGTAGCCGTAGCCGCCGCCCTGGTAACCCTGGTAGAGCTGTCCTCCGTTGGACCGTCCGTCACGCCCGTTGCTGCTCTTGGACGAATCCGTCATCAACCAGGCGAGACCGACGCCGATCACCGCGGCCGGTCCCGGATGCTCCTTGGCCATCCGCCAGAGGCGTCCGGCGCCCGCGGTCGAGCCGCCGCGGAAGAGGCTCCAGGCCTCCACCGCGAGTTGCGACGGCGTGAGCTTCTGCTCGAGCGCGTCGAGGTTGCGGTCCATCTGGCTGCGGGTGCGCTCGATCTCGCGGCGGATCTCGCGCGAGCTCGGGCCGTCGTCATCCGTAGCCGTAACGTATGGGTTCGAGCCCGTTTGGCCCGTCACTTGATTTTCGAGGCTAGCCATTCCTTGTTCTCCTTCAAGCTTTGGGTGGTTCTCGTGGGAGCAATGCCTTCCTGCTTGAGGGCCTGGAGGGCTTTCATGACCTGGGAGTAGCCGGCGGCCGCGAGGATTCCGCCCACGAGGAGCGGCGCGAGCCACATGGCAACGTCCCGGGAGACGAACTGCGACATCAGGGAAATCAGACCCAGGGTCAACGCGGCGAGCAGCGTCAGAGCGCCGGCAAAGGCCACCGATCCGCCCATCGCCAGGGAGCCGAGATTGCGTCCGGCGCTGGAGATCTTCTCGGACATCTCGGTCTTCGCCAGATCCACCTCCTGGCGGAGGAGGTCGCTCGTCTCGTCACGGAGATCGCGGAGGATCTGACCCAGCGAACGATCTTCGCGTGCCGGCTGCATGCCTAGGCTCCTTCCGGCGTGTCAGGGTAGCGGACGCCGGTGGTGCTGCCATACGGTCCGGTCCGATCCACGCTGCGGGACGGCTCCGGCAGACCGCCGAGCTCTGCGCCGCGGCCGAAGCGCTCCCCGGGGAGCGAGGCATAGGCCTGCGGATTCACGCCGCCGTACGGCGCGCCGCCTCCATTGCGCCTCTCCGGCGCATAGTTGCCCTGGTAGTTGTCCCCATTGTTGGCCCCATAGTTGGCCCCGTAGCTGCTCCCATTGCCACTGTCGTCGAGGTTCGACGAGGAGCTCTTGAGAAACCGCGCCAGGAGCAGCCCCGCGATGAACGTGCCGCCCAGAAAGACATCCGGGTGACGGCGGGCGAAGCCCTCGGTGTCGCGGACGAAGGTCTTGAGGTCGCGGTCCTGCAGGTAGCCGGAGAACCGGCCCACCTGATCCGCGGCGCGTACCGCATACCGTCCGAAGCCCGCGCCGTCCTCCTGCTGGAGGCGGTTGCCGACCTCGCGGAGGGCGCCAGCGACGCCGTCCAGCTTCTCGACCGCCTGATCCTTCTGCTTGCCGATGAGGCCCTGGACCATGTCGCCGGCCTGGCTGGCCACGCGGGAAGTTTCTTCCTTCGCCTCGTCGGCCAGGTGACGGACCTGCTCCTTTGCCTGCTGCGCGAAGCTCTCAACGTTGTCAGTGTTCCGGTTGGACGCCTGAGCGTCGGGATGGCTGGAACCTGGGTTTGATCCGGGGCGGTAACCGCCGTACGGATTCTCAAGGGTCGCCATAGCGTGGTTCCTTTCTGGCTTGTTACTGCGGCATGCCTGCTGTCGCCTGAAGTTAATACCGGACCTTGAAAAAGGTCGCTGCATCCAAATCAGTCTCTTCGCAAGGGGCATGCCAGGTTCCACACGACGAGCACCACCGCCAGGGTTTCCGAGGGGCCTCGGCTGACATTGACAGCTCCACCGGCCGGCCGTAGACTCGCCAGATCCTCAGGTTCTGAATCATTGCGAGGCTGACGAGTGGCGAAACCACGGCGCGCTGGCCGATCGCAAGGCGGTCGGCAGCCTTCTCTGCAAGAGTCTCCCAGGCACGAGACGGCGACTCCTCGCCGCTGGCCCTGGATCCTCGCCGCCGCCTTGGCGACGATCGGGTACTTCACCCTGCTGCGCGTGTTGGCTCCCAATCCCTGGGACTATGACGAGTACTTCCACGTCGGGCTCGCCCGCGAGCTCTACAGCGGAATGCCGGCATCCTTCCGCTGGACCCCTTTCTCGGTGGCCTTCGAGCGGTTCGCGGACAAGGAGCTGCTCTTCCATGTCCTGCTCATGCCGTTCACGGGGCTGCCGATCGAGTGGGCGACGCTGGCCGGAGCGATGCTCGGCCAGCTCCTCGTCGTGGGCGCCTTCGCCTGGGTGCTCTGGCGTCTGCGGGTGGCCTATGCGCCGGTCTACCTTCTCGCGCTCACCGCCATGGGGGTGACCTTCGTCTCGCGCATGGCCATGTGCCGGCCGCACCACGGCGAGATCGGCTTCTCCATCCTCTTCCTCGGTCTGCTGCTTCTGGAGTCCCCGCCGCTCGCGCTTGCCGCGGTCGCGGCCGTCTTCGGACTGTTCCACGCCAGCGGCTGGCTGCCGATCGCCTTCGCGGTGCTGTGGCTTGTCGTCGCCCGCTTCGACCCCGCCGCCCCCCAGCGAAGGAGATGGCTGGATGTCGCCGCCACCAGTCTCGGATGGGCCGCGGGCCAGTGCCTGCATCCGGCATTCCCCGAAAACCTGCGCCTGTTGTGGATTCAGAACGTCACGGTGCTCAGCAAGGCGGCGGCGGGAGGGCAGGCGCTGCGGTCGCAGATCGGCTCGGAGCTGCGGCCCATGGAGGGCCGGCTGGTGCCCGATCAGTGGCCGGTGCTGCTGGCCGCCGCCGTGCTCCTGGTTCTGATCGCAACCCGCCCCGCCTGGAGGAGGCCCCAGGTGCTGCTCATCGCGGGGCTCGCGATGCTCGCGCTCGTCACCGGGCTGTTCCTGTGGCTGCGATTCTTCGAGCTGGCCGCGCCGTTCACCCTGCTCGCCATCGCCGTGGGAAGCCGTGCTCCCGGCCATGCTCCCGCCCGTGTTCCCGGCCCTGCTCCCGAAGATTCGGCACGGCGGAAGCCGACGGTGTTCATGCGCGCTCCGCTGGTAGCGGCCCTGGTATTGATCCTCGCGGGCAGCCTGTTCACCTTCAACCGGCTGCGCACCCAGTACCGCTCCGGCGAGTTCGCGCCGGCGAAGGGAATGGCGGAGTGGCTCGCCGGGAACGGCCGCCCCGGAGAGCGAGTCTTCACCGCGAACTGGGCGGACTCGGCGCCGCTCTTCTACGCCGCGCCGCAATTGCAGTCGCTCGTCGCCCTCGATCCCACATTTTTCCTGATTGCCGATCCGGACCGGTTCCGCCTTTATGCCGACACCGTGCAAGGTAGGGAAATCGATTCAGCGCGAGTCATTCGTGAGCAGTTCGGCGCCCGCTGGGTGACGGTCTGGAGGTTTCCCGCGCACAAGGCGCTCGCCACCCGGCTCCTCAAGTCGGGCCAGGCCTCGGTGGCCTTCGCCGACCCGTTCTATCTGGTTCTCGACCTCGGCGAGGGCGGCGACGGCGGCGAGGGCGGCGGATCGGAGCGAATCCTACGCTGAGCAGCACGAATTCAGGCCGTTCTGGGCTGGCGGGGCTGGCGGTGCCGGTCGATCCAGTAGCCCCAGGCGACGAGCAGCCACATGGCCTGGGCCGTCCAGGCCACGGCCGTATCGCTCGGAGGCGGCGGGCCGAACAGATTCGCGAAGTTGATCGCCAGCAGGAAGCCCACCAGCAACCAGAGCGCAACCGTGCCGGTCCGGTCCCGCGCGACCGTCGCCCGGGTGTAGAGGAAAACCCCGACAGCCAGCAGCGCCATCTCGACGGCGACCGTCGCCGGCACTGAATTCCAGAGACCCAGCCCGAGCCGCTCCGGACCGGAAAGCGTGACCGGCATGTCCGGACGATGGGATACGACGTCGAGCACCCAGTGACTCAGCACGACCGCTGTGAGCGCTGCCACGGTGCTCCAGGCTCTGCGCCGCACCACCTTGCACAGCACCGCGAACGCCAGCCCCCAACCCAGGAGCGCCAGCAGACTGTGCGAGTAGGGATAACTCACGAAGCTGAGCGGCGTGAACGCCGTGTTGCCGGGATCGATCTCGACCTTCTCAAGCCCCAGCAACACGAAGTTCGGCCACAGAAGATCCGCGAGTTGACAGGCCAGGAAAAGAGAGCCGAGCGACACCGTCGGCACCGCCCGCTTTGCGGCAAAGCCCACTGCGAAATGTCCGATGAACATGGCGCCGAAAGGATACCATCGGGCGCGCCCGGCGGGGCTCCCTCCCCTCGCCGCGCGAGGGGAGGGCTGGGGAGGGGAGAATGGGATCAATCTCTCCCTCCCCTCGCCGCGCGAGGGGAGGGTCGGGGAGGGGAGAATGGGATCAATACTTCACCAGCTCCCGTGCCGCCGCCACCACCTTCGCCTTGTCCGGCATCAGCGCCCCCTCCAGCACCCGCGAATACGGCACCGGCCGGTCCGGATAGGCGACCCGGCGGATCGGGGCGTCCAGCCAGGGGAAGGCGGTGTCGGCCAGGCGCGCGGCCACCTCGGCTCCGAAGCCGAGCGTCTGTTGGGCCTCGTAGACCACCAGGGCGCGGCCGGTCCGCTTCACCGAAGCGAGCACGGTCTCCTCGTCGTAGGGGATGAGCGTGCGCAGGTCCACCACCTCGGCCTCGATGCCCTCCTTCGCCAGCTCCTCCGCCGCCTCCATGCAGACCCAGGTCGACGCCGAGTAGGCCACCAGCGTCAGGTGCCTGCCGGAGCGCATCACCCGCGCCTCGCCGAGGCGCGCCACGCCTTCTCCCTCGGGCATGGCCTCCTTGATCCGCCGGTAGAGGAACTTGTGCTCGAACATCATCACCGGGTTGGGATCGCGGATCGCCGCCTTGAGCAGGCCTCGCGCGTCCGCCGCCGTGGCCGGACAGACCACCTTGATGCCGGCCGTGTGCGCGAACCAGCCCTCCGGGTTCTGGGAGTGGAACGGCCCCGCGCCCACGCCGCCGCCGGTGGGCAGGCGGATCACGATCGGGCAGGGCACCTGCCAGCGGTAGAAGAGCTTCGCGGCCACGTTCACCAGCTGGTTGAAGCCGCAGGAGATGAAGTCGCCGAACTGCATCTCGATCACCGAGCGGTAGCCGAGCAGCGCCGCACCGATCGCGAGACCGATCGTGCCGCTCTCGGCGATGGGCGTGTCGAACACCCGGTGCGGCCAGCGGGCGTGCAGCCCCTTGGTCGTCCGGAACGCGCCCTCGAAGACGCCGATGTCCTGGCCCATCAGCACGACGGACTCGTCGCGCTCCATCTCCTCGCGGAGCGCCTGGTTGATGGCGTCGACGTAGGTGATTTCGGGGCCCCCCTGCCCAATACTGCGGGACGAGATGATCGCGGGCGCTTCCGGTCCTGGGGCAAACACGGGCCGGAACGCCGTGGCGGCTTCGGGCGGCGCGGCGTCAATGGCGGACATGATCGCGTTTTCGACCAGCTCGGCGATGCGGGCCTCCAGCCGGCCGCGGGACTCGGCGTCGAGGACTCCGTCCTCCTCCAGCCGCTTCGCGTAGGCGGGGACCGGATCGGCGGCGCGGTAGGCGGCCAGCTCGTCGGGCGGCACGACCTTGAGCGAGTCGTCGCCCTCGCTGTGGCCGCGCATGCGGCCGAGCATCGCCTCGATCAGCGTCGGCCCCTCGCCGGCCCGGGCGCGGGCCACGGCGCGGGCGAAGGCCTCGGCCATGGCGTCGGGGTCGTTGCCGTCCACCGTCTCGGCGGGGACGCCGTAGCCCGGGCCGCGGTCGCTGAGCTGCTTCGCGGCGTACTGGAGGCTGGCCGGGGTCGAGAACGCGTAGTGGTTGTTCTCGATCACCAGGATCAGCGGCAGCTTCCAGACCGCGGCCAGGTTGAGCCCCTCATGGAAGTCGCCGGTCGAGGTGGCGCCCTCGCCGATGAAGTTGACGGCGACGCGGTCCGTCCCGGCCTGCCGGAACGCGAAGCCGCAGCCCGCGGCGACCGGGATCATCGAGCCGAGGTGGCTGATCATGCCGACGTGCAGGATGCCGTGCTCCGGAGCCAGATAGCCGTAGTGGAACGAACGCTCCACGCCCTGCGAGAAGCCCTCGCCCTTGCCCAGGAGCTGGCAGGCCAGGCGGCGCAGCAGCGGCTCGGGCTCGGGACGGAGGCCGTCCGGCTCGCCGAAGCCGAAACCGGGGAACGTGCGGGCGGGGTCGAGATAGCGGGCGAGGATCGCGCCAAGGTCGCGGTGCAGCGTGCAGAGCGCGTCGCCCGCGCCGATCGCGAGACCGGCGGGGATCGTGGTCGCCTCGTTGCCGACCTCGCTGTACCACTTGGAGACCCGGCCGGTCAGCAGCAGGGCTTCGAACCGGGCGTCGAAGTCCCGGGTGAGCTTCATGTACGCATATCGCAGGCGGCGCGCGGTGGCGTCCTGCGGAGCCGTCGAGGGGACGGCAGGGGCCTGAAGGGGAGAGTGAATCGTCATGGGGTGGGAGTTTACTCCCTCTCCCCCGGCACGGGGGAGAGGGCCGGGGAGAGGGGGGATGGGATCAACCGGGGTGGGATCTTACCTCACCCGCATCAGCTCCTTATTTCATCCCCTTGACCTGCTTCTCCAACCGCTTGCGGTGGCGGTTCTCGGGGTCCATCTGGGCCAGGATCCGGAGCCCCATCTCGGCCTTCGCGGCGTCGCCCTTCTGGATGAGCTCCTCGATCTGCCGCACGCCCTGCTCCACGGCCTGGAGCTTGCGGTGCTCTGTTTCCAAACGCTCGACGTGGGCGAACATCTCGGCCGGCCGCGGGCTCGCGGGCAGGGTCCCAGCCATCTCCTGGGCGTCGTCGCGGGCCGCGAACCAGTTCCGATCCTCCAGGTTCTTGCGGTAGCGCATCTCCAGGAAGGAGACCTTCTCCTCCCGCGCGACCAGCCCCTTCACCTCGTCCAGGCGGTCGCGGTAGAAGGCCAGCGTCACCCGCGGGATGTCGAGCTGGGCGAGGGCGTTGTACTCGTCCTCCGCATCGCGAACCCGGCGGTCGGCGAGGCGCTCCTCGAAGCGCCGACGGTGCTCGTCCAGCTCGACGCCGGTGCGCGCCTCGCGCTCGGCGGCCTCCAGGTCGGTGCGCAGCGACGCGGTGCGCTTGCCCGAGGAGTCGTTGCGCGTCAGGGTCTCCAGCTCCCGGCGGACCGCCGAGAGATCCCGGCGCGCCAGGGCCTCGCGGCCGGTGCCGAGCGCGGTCGCGGCGACCTTGTCCTGCTCCAGCTCCTGGGACAGGCGGGCGAGGGCGGCCTCGTGCTCGGCGCGCTTCGGGCTGCGGGGATCGAGCTCGGCGAGCGTCTCCAGCGCCAGCCGGGCGAGCGGGAGCTGCTTGCGCTGGATGTAGTTGGCGAGCACCTGCTCGGTCTCGACGATCCGGCGGCGGCGCTCGACGCGCTCCTTCTCTTCGAGCACCCGGTCCTTGAGCTGCTGGAGGCCCTGGGCGCGGGGAAACGCGGTCTCGGCCTGGACCAGAAGCTGCTGCGCCTCGTCCAGCTGCCCCGCGGCCAGGGCGGCCTCGACGCGGCTCAGGTCCACGGCCGTCTCCTGGACGCGGCGCGCGGCACGGTCGATCTGAGCCAGAAGATCCTCCCGCTCGGACCGGGTGAGCTCGCTGGAGCTGCGCTCGCGCGGCAGGATCTGCGTCTGCGGGCCCGGGCCCGGAGCCGACGCGAGCGGCGAGACCGGCTGGGCTCCCTGGGCTCCCGATACCGGCGGCGCCCAGCCCTCGCGGATGAACGACGGGATCTGGATCTCGCGCGTCTCCAGCGCGGCCATCGACTGCTCGACCCGCTCCAGCGCCTCGATGAGGCTGATCGCGTCCGAATACCGCTTCTCGCGGTCCCGCTCCAGAGCGCGGCGCACGACCCGGTCCAGCTCGGGCGGGACGCTCACCTTGGGGTTTCTCCCCGTCAGCGGCAGGGGATCCTCGGACAGCCGCTTGAAGATGAACCCGGCCTGGCTCTCCGACTCGAACGGCGGCAGCCCGGTGATCATCTCGTAGAGGACGAGACCGAACGAATAGAGGTCGCTCCGCCGGTCGAGACCCTCGGTGCTCGACGGGCTCGCCTGCTCGGGGGAGCAGTACTGGAGCTTGCCCATGAACATGCCGACCTGGGTGATCTCGTGGTTGGCGTCCTTTTCCAGCGTGCGGGCGAGGCCGAGGTCGATGATCTTGACCCGCTTCTGCCCCTGCTTGTCCTCGGTGATCATGAGGTTGTCGGGGGACAGATCGCGGTGGATCACCCCCGTGGCATGGATCGCCTCCAGCCCGCGCAGGGCCTGGATGGCCAGGCGGATGGCGAGCGGCACCGCGAACGGACCGTTGCGCCGGATCCAGTCGCCCACGTCCTGGCCCTGGATGTGCTCCCAGACCATGTAGAAGCTGGAGTCGCCCTCCAGCGTCGAGAAGTCGTAGAGGATCGCGACGTTCGGATGCTTGATCTGGGTGGCGAGCCGGGCCTCGCGCACGAACCGCTTCTGGGCTGCCGGATCGGTCTGGAGATCCTGGCGCAGGATCTTGACCACGCGCAGCTCCTGGAGGTGGACGTGGCGCACGAGATAGACCTCGCCCATGCCGCCGCTGCCCAGGCGCTGGACGATCTCGTACTTGCCATCGAAGATGGCCCCTGGCTCCCGCAAGCTGGACAACGCCGACACCTCCAAATTGGGATCTGCTTCCTATTCTAACTCCGATGGACCCGTGGGCCTGTTCGGAGTCTGTTCGGGCCCTGTTCGGGGAAGATCGTGCGGAGGGCGCGGCGCAAGAGCCGCACCCTCCGTATCGTGAAGAGAGGTCTATGCGACCTTGGTGCCACACGCCGGGCAGAACTTCGTGCCGGGCGCGAGCTTCTGGCCGCAGTTCGAGCAGAACGCCGGACCGGCACCAGGCTCACCGCCGACCCCCGCCGAAACTGCCGCAGTCGCCGCACCCGCACCGCCGATCGGAGGAGCCGCCGGCGCCCCGCCGCCTGCCGGAGCCGGACCCGCCGCACCACCCCCCCCGCCCTGCATGGCCTCGCGCATCATCTGCGGCAGCATCATGCCGAGCCCGGCGCCCATGCCGACGCCCAGGCCCGCGGACACGCCGCCGCCGTCGCCGCCCGACGCCTGGGCCGCATCGCCGATCGCCCGCGCCGTCTTGAACTTCAGATAGGTGTTCATGTCGCCGAGCGCCCCCATGCCGCTGCGCTCGTCGATCAGCTTCTGCACCTCTTCCGGAGCCGTCACCGCCCCCATGTAGAGGTCGACCAGCTCGACACCGTACTTCGTGAAGTCCTCGGCCACCCGGGACTTGAGGCCCATGGCCAGCTCGTCGTAGAGCTTGGGAAGGTCGAAGATCGACGTGAGGTTCTCGCCGAGGACGTCGGTCAGCCGGGCGACGATCACGTCCCGGAACCAGTCCTCCAGCCGCTCGGTGCTGTAGGTGCCGAGCGTGCCCACCACGGTGTTGACGAAGACCTGGGCGTTGACGATCCGGACCGCATACTTGCCGAAGGCCCGCAGGCGGACCATGGCGAGCTCCTGGTCGCGGAACGCCACCGGCTCCTTCGTGCCCCACTTGAGGTCGAGGAAGGTCTTGGTGGAGACGAAGACCACTGCCGCCTGGAACGGCGAATCGCCGCCGAACGGCAGGCCGAAGACGCTGGCCAGGATCGGGACGTTCTGGGTTGCGAGGGTGTGGCGGCCCGGGCCGAACGTGTCGAGGGCCTTGCCGTCGCGGAAGAACACCGCCTGCTGGCTCTCCTCCACGATGAGCTGGCTGCCGAGGCGGATCGCCTTGGTGCCGTCGGCGGGAAAGCGGGCGACCATCATCCGGCCGGACGGGTCCTGGTGCTGGATCACTTCCATGGTTGGATCTCCTTCCGGTTCAGGCGCCCGTGCCTGTCTGGACGATGTTGCTGATCACGAGGTCGCGCTGCTTCCACTTCTCGCCGAGGGCGCGAGCCCGCTGTCCCACCCGCTCGAGAGCCTCCGCGGGATCGGTCTGGCCGGGGGCCGGCACCGTGCCGAGGTCCGCTTCGAGGGCGGACAGGTCGTCCAGCACGGAGAGGTCGAACTGGTAGAGACGCTGAAGCTGCTCGTCGCCGATCTTCACCGGGTCGAAGAAGCCGCTCTGGCCGTAGTCGGCGAACCGGACGGCCTGGGAAAGCCCGTCGAGCTGCCGGTCGAGGCGGTCGAAGCCGCTCAAGGAGCCGATCTTGCCGGCGTCCGTGTAGTGCCGGGCCTGGTCGCGGACCGCGGCCTTCACACGGCCCAGCTCCGCGGAGAGGTGCTCGCGCTGCATCTTGTCCACGTCGCGGCGCAGCTCACGGTCCTGAAACCCCTTGAAACCGGGGATCTTGTCCATCAGGCGTTCGAGGATGTTCCGCTGTCCCCGGGCCTCTTCATAGCCGTTTGTCATACGCATGCCTCCTGGATGCCGCAATCCTACCAGAGCGGCAAGTCAAGGGATCAGGACAGGGGTTGCCGGTGGGATGCGGAGTCGGGCGTCAAGGGGCCAGCCGGCGTTCCAGCTCGAAGAGACTGACAAGGCGCTCTCCGACCCGGGCTTGCAGCTCCAGTGAAAGCTCCCCGAGCTGGCGACGGATCAGGCTCGTCGATGCTGTCATCAGCCGATGCAGTTGAAGGGTCGAGGAGACCCGCAGGCCGGTCGCCGGAAATCCTTCGTCTCGCGAGCTCAGGACAAGGTCCGTGGCGAGAGGCTGGCTCGGAATCTGACTCGTGATGAAGGCGAGCACGACGTGGCGGTGAGGTCCGATCGGCTCCGTCAGACAGACAGCCGGGCGAACCTTGGCGCTCGTCAGGTCGTCGAAGGGAAAGGGGACGAGGACAACCTTATGCCGGGTCACGGAAGGGCTGACCGTCCTCGAGAGAATAGATGTCCTCCTCGGGCGCCTCGAGGCCGTGGAACGCAGAGTTGCCGGCTGCGGCTCGCAGCCAGTCGGCCTCACTGACTTCCTCACCTTCCTCGAGCACGGGATAGAGGACGATGACCCGGACCCGCATGGGGCCGTCAATCGGCAAGGCTTCATCCAGCCTCAGCCGGTGATCCTCGTCAATCATGCCTGTCGTCTCGATCGCTGTCATCGCAGCTTCCATGGGGATCATCCTACCAGAGCGGCAAGTCAGGAGAGAGCTGGCAGATCACCCGCCGCCCGCAGAGATGTTGGAGCGGTTGTCGCCAGATTGAGTGCATTTATGGCGGTAGTCCCGCCAGATTGTCGGCAAACGCTCCCATAGCGATCCGCGATCCCGAACTGCCCCAAGCGCCTCAGGCCCTTGTGATTCAAAGAATTGGAGCCTTTTTACCTCTTCCCGCAGGCAGCCGATTTGTTTATCCTTCGGGGGCTGAAAATCTTTCAAGGTCGTGTCCCCTGCTGAAGCGACGCTTTGTGCTCCTCCCGTTCCCCCTGGTCAGTCTCCTGGCCCTGGGGCTTCTCACCGGCTGCTCCAAGCCGGAAGGGAAGGGCTCGGTCCGGACGGCGTCAAACGTGATCCTGATCACCCTGGATACGGTGCGGGCCGATCACCTGGGCTCCTATGGCTACAAGGAGGCCGAGACCCCGTGGCTGGACCGCCTCGCCCGGGAGGGGGTGCGCTTCACCCAGGCCTCCGCGCCGGTGCCGCTGACCCTGCCGTCCCACTCCACGATCCTGTCCGGCCTGCTTCCGCCGCACCATGGATTGCGCAATAACGGCGCGGGCTCGTTTCCGGTCGACAAGGCCACCCTGGCCACGTTGTTCTCCGGCCAGGGCTACCGGACGGGCGCCTTCGTCGGCGCCTTCGTGCTCGACCGGCGGTTCGGACTCTCCCGCGGGTTCGAGGTCTACGACGACGAGATCGAGCGCGCTCCGGGCGACACGGTGGTCCTGGAGGCCGAGCGCCCCGGCCGCGTGGTGATGGACCGGGCCCTCGCCTGGCTGGGCAAGGACGACAAGCGGCCGTTCTTCCTCTGGGTCCACCTCTACGACGCTCATGCTCCGTACGCTCCTCCCTCCCCGCAGCGCGAGCGCCACGCCGGCCGGCCCTATGACGGCGAGATCGCGGCCGTGGACGAGCAGATCGGCCGGTTGCTCCAGGAGCTGGAACGCCGCGGCCTGGCCGGCAGCACGGCCATCGCGGTCGCCGCGGACCATGGCGAGTCGCTCGGCGAGCACGGCGAGCTGACCCACGGCCTTCTTCTCTATGAGCCGACGCTCCACGTGCCGCTGCTGATGCGCGGCCCCGGCCTGCCCGCCGGCAAGGTGCTGGAGACTCCCATCAGCCTCGTCGACCTGGGGCCGACGCTCGCAGGGCTCGCCGGAAAGTCGCTTGCCGGAGTCGACGGCCGCGATCTTTCCGCGACGCTCCGCGAGGGGAACGAGCCGGCGCCGGCCGACGTCTACGCCGAGACCCAGTATCCGGCGATCTTCGGCTGGAGCCCGCTGTCGGCGTTGCGTCGGCGCGACCTCAAGTACATCGGGTCTTCCCAGCCGGAGCTGTACGACCTGAGCCGCGATCCGAAGGAGGCGAGCAACCTCGTCGCCACCGCGGCTCCCCAGACCGTTCAGGGCTTTTCCGGCCGGCTCGCCGAGATCGAGTCCGGCGCGGTCGAGACGCCGCGGATGCCGGCCGACGCCGAGACGCGCTCCCGGCTGGCGAGCCTCGGCTATGTCGGCGGCTCCACTCCCGCCGCCAGACCCGCGGCGGGGACGGAAAGCCGGCCGAGCCCGGTGGGCAAGGTCGACCTCTTCCAGAGATTCGAGCGCGCCCACAACCAGCTCGGTGCCGCGCGGCCCGGCCATCCCGAGGACGCTCGCGCAGCGCTCGACGAGCTTCAGGCGCTGGTGACCGCGGACCCGAAGAACTCCGTCTTCCGCGGCAAGCTCGCGCAGGCCTGGAAGGAGAGCGGGCAGATCGATCGCGCCATCCCGCTCTACCGCCAGGCGGCCGGGGACGCGCCGGACGATCCCGAGGCCTGGTACAATCTGGCCACCGCGCTCCAGACCGCCGGCCGCATGGACGAGGCCCGGCAGGCTCTCCAGAAGGCCATGCACCTCGATCCGGCCCGCCCGGAAGCCCACAACACGCTGGCGATCGTCCACATCGCCGAGGGCCAGCCCGACGCGGCGCGGCAGGAGCTGGAGCTCGCGGTGCAGCTCGATCCGCGCAACGCGCACGCCCTGAACAACCTCGGCAACGTCCTCAAGGGCCAGGGCCGGCTGCCCGAAGCCGAGGATGCCTACAAGCGCGCCGTGAGCGCCGCTCCGCGCTACGCGGAGGCCTGGAACGGCCTCGGCACGCTGGAGGTGGAGCGGGATCGGCCCTCTGCCGCACTCTCCTATTTTGAGCAGGCGCTCCAGCTCGCCCCGGGGTACCATGAGGTCCGTCTCAACCGGGCCATCGCCTATGACCTCGCAGGGCAGCCGGACGCGGCCGCCGCGGCCTACCGGGAGTTCCTGGCCGCGACGGAGCGAAATCCCCTGTTTTCGGAACAGCGCCGTGCCGCGCAACAGCTACTCGCCCGGCTCTCCAACCGCGCGACGGGCCTCGCGCCGAATGGAAGGAGGTGATAGGGACCCCGAACCGGTTGGATGGCAGCGTAACTTGATGTTTCAGGAAGCGTAGGAATATAGTTCTTTTCATTTCAATCCAGAGGACTCCAATAAGGAGGTCGAGAGTATGAGTTTCAACAAAACCAAGGCGTTCCATCGCCTCGTCTTCGCCGTGCTGGCCCTGGCGTGCGTCGTGGCCCTTGCCCCTGCGGCGAGCGCCCAGACGTCCGGCGCCTCCCTGATCGGCCATGTGAAGGACCAGGACGGCGGCCCCCTTCCGGGCGTCACCGTCAGCGCCACCAATGCCGAGACCGGTCTCGACCGCTCGACGGTCACGGACGCGGAGGGCACCTTCACCCTGCCGTCCCTGCCCGTCGGCAGCTACGACGTCAAGGCCGAGCTTTCCGGCTTCGCCACGGTGACCGTCGAGGCGGTGCGCCTCAACGTCGCCACCACCCGCACGCTCGAGATCGACATGAGCAACGCGTCGGTGGAAGAGCAGATCACGGTCGTCGACGAGGCTCCCCTGGTGCAGACCGGGGCGAGCATCGGCACGGTGGTCAGCGAGGAGCAGCTCGAGAACCTGCCGCTCAACGGCCGGCAGTTCGCGAACCTCGCCATCCTGGCCCCGGGCACCGGCCTGTCCTACAACTCGGACCCGACCAAGCCGGGCCAGCTCACCGTCGCCCTGAACGGCGGCATCGGCCGCAACGTCAACTACATCATCGACGGCGGCGACAACACCGACGACACGATCGGCGGCGCGCTGCAGAACTTCAACCTCGAGAGCGTCGCGGAGTTCAACATCCAGACGCAGCAGTACAAGGCCGAGTACGGCCGCTCCACCGGCGGCGTGCTCACCGTGGTGACCAAGACCGGCACCAACAACTTCGAGGGCGCAGTCTGGGGCTTCTTCCGCGACGACAGCCTCGCCACCAAGACCGAGAGCGAGAAGCTGGCCGGCATCGACAAGCAGGCCTACGAGCGGAAGCAGTACGGCGCGGCGCTGGGCGGCCCGATCGTCCAGGACCGCATCCACTTCTTCGCGACCTATGAGAAGACCGACCGCGAGACGGCCTACACGGTCGTCACCGACGGCATCCTCCCGGATCTGGACGGCGACTCCTTCGCCATTCCGTTCAAGGACGAGCTCGGCACCGCCAAGGTGACCTTCGACATCTCCCCGAAGCAGTATCTCCAGGTCCGCTATGGCTTCCAGGAGAACAGCGACAAGTACGGCGCGAGCCCGCTGGCCGCCCCGGACGCGCTCGGCACGGTGAGCAACGAGTACAGCTCCATCCTCGCCGGCCACACCCTGCAGTTCGGCAGCGACACGCTGAACGAGTTCGTGTTCCAGTACACGAAGTTCGACAACCTGATCTCCGCCGACTCGGACAACCCGACGATCTATTTCCCGTCGGGCGTCCACTTCGGCCAGAACATCAACACCCCGCAGACCACGAGCCAGCTCAAGTATCAGTATCGCGACGACCTGAGCTTCTCGCGCAGCCTCGGCGGGCGCACCCACCAGTTCAAGGCCGGCGTGAACTACATTCACGAGCCCGAGCTTGGCGGCAACTTCTCGACCGGCCTCAACGGCCAGTTCGCCCTCAAGGAAGACCGTCTCGGCTCGCCGGTGACGGACATCACCTTCTTCGGCGGCTTCTTCGGCGATTCGACCCCGGTCGATCAGTACAGCGTCTACCTTCAGGACGACATCTTCGTGAACGACCGGCTGACCATCAACGCCGGCCTGCGTTACGACTACTGGGATGGCTTCGACCTCAACCAGACCAGCAACCCGATCTGGCGGGCCCTCTCGACGCAGACCCGGTTCTCCGAGGAGTATCTGCGCGACTTCCAGGGCGGCAAGGGCGGCCAGCTGGAGAACGACGACGACAACATCGCTCCCCGTCTCGGCTTCACGTTCGACGTGAAGGGCGACGGCACGCAGCTCCTGCGCGGCGGTTGGGGCATCTACTACGACTTCCCCTACACCAACGCCACGATCCTCTTCCCGTCCGCGGCCGTGCAGTCGAACTACGGCGTGGTCTACAACCACCACAACGACGACGGCATCCGCAACGCCGACGGCTCCTTCTATCAGCCGGGCCAGCCGCTGCCCGCGAACCAGCTTCCGGGCGCCGCCATCCCGCCGCCGAACGAAGTGGCTTCGCCGACGCTCGCCACCCCCTACGCCGCCCAGGGCTCCCTCGGATACTCCTGGCAGGTGAACAACTGGCTCGGCCTGAATTTCGAGGCCGTGCGCATCAACTATCGCGACATTCCGTTCCGCTTCCGGGCCAACCCCTTCGTGGACGCCAACCGCAACGGCACCGTCGACAACGGCGAGACCCGGCGCTTCCCGCAGTTCGGCAACTTCCGGATGTGGTACGGCAACGGCCAGGCTGACTACAGCGGCGTCAACCTCAGCGCCCGCGCGCGCCTGAACGACTCCTTCGAGTTGCAGGGCTTCTACACCTACTCCGAGGCCAGCGGCAACGTGCTCGCGGGTGCCGACGAGTTCCGTGTCACCGACGCCGGCCACCAGGCCGACATGGGCGGCGCCCGCCGCGACGTGTCCGCCAACCCGCTCGATCCGCTTTGCGAGCGCTGCGTCGGACCGCTCAACACCGACTCCCGCCACAAGGTCACGCTGAGCGGCGTCTACCGCGCTCCGCTCGGGATCAATCTGTCCGGCATGTTCCGGTACCGTTCGGCCCTGCCCTACACCCGGTTCACCGCCGCCGACCTGAACGGCGACGGCTACGCCTACGACTTCCCGGGCCGTGAAGGCGTCAACGGCCAGCGCGGTCACTCCTTCTCCCAGCTCGACATGCGCGTGTCGAAGGACTTCACCTTCGCCAGCGAGTACGGCGTCGAGCTGATCGCCGAGGTCTTCAACATCTTCAACGAGAAGAACCCCTCCCTCTTCAACCGCTTCGGCGAGGCCAACGCCTATGCCGGCGACCCGCTCCAGGGCGAGCAGCGCCTGGCCCAGGTCGGCGTGCGGTTCCACTTCTGATCGAGGTCTGATCGCGCAGGAAGGAAACGGGGGCGCTTCGGCGCCCCCGTTTTCGTTTCACCGGGCAGGCACTGCCGGTCCCAGCCTCTCGAACCGCCGGCTCGCTCCCCCGAACGTGAACGTCCACTGGCCCGATCCGTCACCCGAGAGGAACGGCCCCTGGAGAAGAGGCCAGTTCTGCGGCTGCAACGCCTGGCCGGCGACCGACGCCCGCTCGCCGGGAACGAAGCCGAGACGCGTCCCGTCCCCTCCGGCAAAGCGGATCTCCCCCTCCGCCACCGCCAGCGTCGCGGACGCGGACCGCTTCTTCCAGGCCTCGAAGTCGCCATGCTCGGCACGGCGCCCGGCTTCGAGCCCTACCGTGGCCGGCTGGCGGCGCGGCACCGCGACCCAGGAGCCCTTGAGCAGGCGGCTCGGACCGTAATACCTGGCAAACCTCTCCTGGGCCGGAGCGATCTCCCAGCCTCCGGGGCTCACCAGCGCCACATAGGCGTCGCCGCAGCGGGACACCGCCACCTCTCCGCGCTCCCCCACGATCTCCGGGCGGGACCACGCCGGCGACAGATAGGCGTGCCCGAGCGCCTCGCCCGCGCCGAGCCGCGCCACCACGAGGTTGCGATGCCCGACCGCCCGGTCCTGCCCCATCCAGCTCTTCCACCTGTCGGACTCGTCGTTGCTCGTGCGGCTCCAGAGATAGACGGGTGCGAACTTGCCGCAATCCGCGAACAGCGTGGCGACGATCTCCTGACCGCCCGAGACCTCCAGGGTCATCCCGCCGACCGACTGCGCGGTGCCCAGGATGTAGTCCGGCGTCGCATAGCTGTAGAGGGAGGTGTCGAGATCCTTCCGCTTGCCGAGCGCGATCTTCCGCCGGGCCTTGACCTCGTAGGACGGCTGCTGCCGCCTCTCCGTCAGCAGCTTCACCAGGTTCGGCGACAGCTCGTAGCCGCTCACCGGAAACTCCGGCCGGTCCATGAAATTGATCTCTGTGGGGTCGCCGATGCCGGCGGCCATCCAGGCCCAGGCGGCCCACGGAGTGCTGCGGTCGCTCAGCGCCCAGAAGCTGTACGTCCGGCTCTTGGGACCCGCGGGATATCCGCCGATCTGTTCCTGCGCCCATTCCGAGAAGATCAGGTCGAGCTGCCGGGCGGCCAGGCTGCGAATCTCGGCCTGGGGCGCGTGGTCGGCGAGTTGGAGGAGAGCCGTGATCGACAGCGCCATATAGCCGGGGCTCTCGTTTTCGTACCAGCCTTGACGGTCGTGGGCGAGCAGGAATGCCTTGGCATAGTCGCCCCAGCCTTTCGCGGCCGGCGATCCCGGCTGGCCCGCCACCGTCTGGGCGACCAGGCTCCTCGCCATGGTGACCATGCGCTGGTTCTCGGTCTCCTTGAACGACCAGGGGTTGCTCACCGCTTCGGCGTTCGGCGCAGGGACCGCGGCCGAGACCTCCTTGCGCATCCGGCCGAGCAGCTCGGCCGGCAGCACCGAGGGGTACTGGAGCACGATGCGCTGCAACGGGAGCTGGGCCCGGGCGCACTTGCCGTTGCCCCACCGGCTGGCACAGGCGTCAAGGGCGCCCGTGCCCCAGCGCACCGCATCCTGCCGGCGCTCCGCCGCATCCGGCCGGCCTTGCGCGGCGAGCGCCGCCGAGGCCAGGGCGCCCGCGGCGAGCGACTGCTGGAACTGGGGACCGAGGCGGCCCTGCTTGCTCTCCATCCGGCGGATCTGGTCGACCGCCAGCTCCAGGTAGCGGGATTCCCGGACGGCGAGCGCCGGGCTCTGGCTGCTGGGAGCGGATGAAGCCGCGAAGACAGTCGTCCCCCCGGGCCCCCCTGGAATGAACCCCAGCGAGAGCACCAACGTCGCCAAACCGGCCTGGAGGATGCCAGTCCGGCGGTGTCTGGAGAGGGTGGGGGAAAAGGTGGAGGCGTGCTGAGACTGCGTCGTGGGCTTTGATTCCATGCTTTACCATCCTCGTTGTGTCATAGCCCCTCCCTGCAGGATCGGGGCCGGCCCGCCGCCTCGTGGCAAGGCGTGGACCGCACACGCTTCTTGCATGGTGTACGTCCAGGGACCGGCGAACGTTGGAGCCTCCGGCCTGAAAGGCAAGCCATGGAACTGACCGATCTGCTCAAGATCTTCGCCGTGTTGGCCCTCATCGCCCTGATCCTGGCGGCGGGAGTGCTCACCCTGGCGATCCGCAAGCTCCGGCGCATCCGCGTTCCGGCGGACGCCGATTTCTTCACCGCGATCCGTGCGGTCCCGCTGTCTCTCGTCGTGGGCCTCGACCTCCTGGACTTCGCCCTCGACATCTTCTCGGCCCCGATCATCTGGACGATCCTGAACCGCGTGGGTTTGCAGGCGCTGCGCAACACCGCCGCGATCGAGGCCCTGATTCCGATCACCGGCCCCATCCCCACTCTCACCATCGCCTGGATGGCGGCCCGCGCGTTCAAGCTCGGCCGGGCCTACGATCCGAACGTGATCGAGACCGTCGAGGTGAAACCGAACGAGTTCGTTCCCAGGCCCGGACGATGACGGCCTGGGTCATCGCCAACCCGAACGCCGGCAGCGGAGACGAGCTGGCCAATCTGGAAGCCGCGACAGCCCGGCTGCCCGGCGCTTCCCTGAAACTCACGGAGCAGGCCGGGGACGCCACGCGGCTCGCCCGGGAGGCGGTCGAAACCGGGGTGGACCTGGTCGTCGCCGCGGGAGGCGACGGCACCCTCAACGAGGTCGTCAACGGTCTCTCGGCCGACTTCGGCCGCGCCGCGCTCGGTCTTCTTCCGCTGGGAACCGGCAACGACTTCGCGCGCAGCATCGGCGTCCCAAGCGATCTGGACGCCGCGCTCGCCATCCTGGTCGAGGGTCGGGAGCGCTCCGTGGACGTCGCCCGCTCCGAGTTGAACGGCCAGTGCCGCTGGTTCCTCAACGCGGCGGCCGGCGGCTTCAGCGGCGAGGTCAGCGAGCGGGCCAGCGACGCCAAGGAGAAATGGGGGCCGCTCGCCTACATGCGGGCCGCGGTCGGGGCGCTGCCGGAGCTGAAGGGATTTCTGACCCGGATCGTCCTGAACAGCGGCGAAAGGCTGGAGCTGGACACCTACAATCTCGTGATCTCGAACGGCCGCTACGTCGCCTCGGGCATCCCGGCCGCCCCGCAGGCGGTGCTGGACGACGGCCTTCTCGACGTGATGATCGCGCCCGCCACCACGCTCCCACAGCTCGCCGTGCTGGTCCCCACGGTGCTCCTGGGCCGGCACGTCGGCAACGATCTCCTCCTCTTCCGCAAGGTCACCCGCATCGAGATCGAGAGCGACCCGCCGATGACCTTCAACGTGGACGGCGAGATCGTGGGAGAAGGGCCGGCCCTGTTCGAAGCCGTCCCCCGCGCCCTGCGCATGATCGTCGGATCCGGTGTAGAAGAAGGAACGTTCGGGGCTCCGGAGGGTTGACGACCGAAGCGACCAAAGCTCGCCAGGGACCGGCTATCCTGGTGCTCCCATGAGCCTGCCCATCCTGACTCCCCGGCTGGAGCTTCGAGACTTCCGGCTGGACGACTTCCCCGGCGTCCACGCCTACGCCTCCGATCCCCTGGTGACGCGCTATACCTCGTTCGGACCGAACACCGAGGAGGAGACGCTCACGTTCCTCGGCGCCGCCACCGCGGAGCCCTCCCAGAAACCCCGGGCCAACTACTCGCTGGCGGTGATCGAGCGCGCCTCGGCCGCGCTGGTGGGCGGCTGCGTGCTGCTCGGACGGGGAGACCGGATCTTTGAGATCGGCTACGTGCTGAACCGCGAGTGGTGGGGGCGAGGCATCGCGACGGAGATCGTCGGCGGTCTGCTGGGCTTCGCTTTCGGCGAGCTCTCCGCCCACCGGATCGTCGGCCGGGTCGCTCCCGACAACGAGCCTTCCACCCGCGTGCTGACCAGGCACGGATTCCAACGGGAAGGCCTCCTCCGGCAGGACACGTGCGTTCGCGGGGAATGGCAGGACTCTCTCCTGTACTCCCTCCTCGCTCACGAGGCGCCGGGGATGGCCATCACTCCGCCAGCCGCCGGTGCAGCGCCCGCACGGCCAGAGCCATGACGAGCGCGCCGACGGCGCCGAGCCCCACGAGAAGCACGAGCTGACGGTCGAGGAAGGTCTCTCCGAGATAGACCGTGCCCACGGCGTAGGGCGCTTCCGCAATGGCGAGAGCTGCCAGATATCTCCGGAACGGCTGCCGCGCCAGGCCCATCAGGTAGCCGGGCACCTCCGATGGCATCGCGAGCTGGAGCAGCACCAGAAAACCGAACGGGGGCCGCTCGGGGATGCGGCTCTCGTAGCGGGCCAGGACTTCCGGCGCCAGGAAGGCCGCGACCACCGGCCGGCCCAGGTGCCGGCCGATGCCGTAGGCCGCCGCTCCGCCCAGAATCCAGCCGAGCCAGAGCAGAACCATGCAGGCCGTCCGTCCCCAGGCGACCAGCGCGACCGGAACCAGGATCGAGCTGCTGACGAACGCCAGCATGGCCGAGAAGCCCGAGAGGACGACGAACAGCACGGCGCCCAGCACCGGGTGGCCCTCGATGAGCCTTGCGGCGACAGCAAGGACGCCGACCAGGGCGCCGTACAGAGCGTCGGACGACGCGAGCAGGGCGAGCCCGGCGCACAAAAGCACCAGGAGCACCCCGCGCGTCCAGGCCAGGTGAGGAGGTGTCACCCCTTCGCCAGCTCCTCGAGCGTCTCGGTGAGCAGCCGGTAGAACGGCGCCACCGTGGCGACCTTGACCCGTTCGTCCGGCGAGTGGGCGCCTTCGATCTGCGGGCCGAAGGAGATCATGTCCATGCCGGCGAACTTCTCGCCGATGACGCCGCACTCCAGACCGGCATGCACGGCCCTCAGCTCGGCCTCCTTCCCTTCGACCCGCTTGTGGACCTGCTGGAACCGGGCGAGAAGCGCGGACTCCGGATTCGGCTGCCAGGCCGGATACCCTTGGTTCTCCTCGACCCTGCCGCCCACGAGATCCGCGAAGGCGCGCAGCCGGCGGCGGTTCGCGAGCAGCGCCGAGGCCACGGAGCTGCGCACGCTCAGCAGGATGCCGACGCTCGACGCATCCTCGGCGACGGCGGCCAGGTTCACGCTCGTCTCCACCAGACCCTCGATGTCGTGGCTCATGGCCAGCACGCCGTGCGGCAGGCCGTTCAGCAGATCCAGGACTTTCCGGCCGAGCGCCTCGCTCCAGACCGGTCCGGAGACGCTGCCCTCGGTCGCCTCGAACGCCAGCTCGGGCTCCGTGTGCCGGTACTCGTCGCGGATGCCCTGGCCCTCGCGCTCGAAGGCCTTCATGAACGCCGACCGGTCGGAGACGATCACCTGGGCGACCGCTTCGCGGGCCAGCGCGTTGTGCTTGTTACCGCCGCGGAACGAAGCCAGTCGGACCGTTCCACTGCCGGCCGCGGTGACCCCGGCGACCCCGGCGAAGATCGCTCGGGCCAGGAGCTGCACGGCATTGCCGCGCTGAAGGTTGATCTCCAGGCCGGAATGTCCGCCCTTGAGACCCGCGAGCCGCAGGTCGATCGCCTCGCCCTCCGGCGCCGGACCGGTCTCCAGCGGCACCACGAGCCGGGTCACGGCGCCGCCCGCACAGCCGATGGTCACCGTCCCCTCTTCCTCCGAATCCAGGTTCACGAGCAGCCGGCCGCGCAGGCCGATCGCCTCGGGATCGAGGCCGACCGCGCCGGTGAGCCCCGTCTCCTCATCCACCGTGAACAGCATCTCCAGGGGGCCATGGGTGAGGTCGTCGGCCATCATCACGGCGAGAATGGCCGCGACGCCGATGCCGTTGTCCGCGCCCAGGGTCGTGCCGGTGGCCTTCACCCAGCCGTCCTCCGGCCGGGGCTTGATCGGATCGCGGTCGAAGTCGTGCTCGACCCCCGCGTTCTTCTCGGTCACCATGTCGAGGTGGCCCTGCAGGACGACGCCGGGCGCTTTCTCGAGACCGGCGGAGGCCGGCTTCTCGACGACCAGGTTGCCGGTGGCGTCCTGGCGATGGCTCAGGCCCTTCTTGGCGGCCAGCCCGAGGACGTACTTGCGGGCCGCCTCCTCTTTCAGGGACGGCCGGGGGATGGCGAGGATCTCATCGAAGCGCTGCCAGAGCGCGGTGGGTTCCAGATCGGAGACAAACGTGGACATGGGGCCCCCTTCCTGTGGTTTTCGGGACGAAGGATTACATACAATCGCCTCGTGAGCGCGAGAAACTGGAGATCCTCGGCTCCGATCCTACAAACCCCGTTCCTGATTCAAGAGATCCAAAGGGCTGCACAATGCTCAACGCTTCACTCCTGGCCCTGCTTCTGGCAGGCGCCATGCCCGCCGCCGACATCCACAAGGTGGATTTCCGCCACTTCACCTACCGCCCCGGCTGCGCGGACTTCGAGTCGAGCGAGCCGAACGTCCCCCTCCAGGTGACGGGAGGCACGTTCGAAGGCAAGCCCGGCACCGACTTCGAAGGGACCTACTTCGAGGTTCTGGATGTCCTTTACGGCGACCTCAACGGCGACGGCCGGGACGAAGCCGTGGTCCAGACGATGTGCAGCACCGGCGGCACCGGCCGCTTCGACGAGGGCTTCGTCTACGGCATGAAGGACGGCAAGCCCGCCCTGCTCGGCCGCATCCCCGGAGGCGACCGGGCCTCGGGAGGAGTCCGCTGCGTCCGCTTCGAGGGCGGCGCCCTCAAGGTCGAGCGGGTCGGCAACGAGACCGGCGCGGCGCGGGGCATCGACTTCGTGGACACCGAGACCTGGAAACTTCAAGCGGGCCGCTTCGAGGAGTCCGGCCGTCCCTCCCAGCGCGTCCTCGCCACGGACAAGCCCGGAAAGCCCATCCGCTTCGACAAGGGCAAGTCGTCCGGCACCGTCACCGGCAAGACCGCCGGCGTCGACGAATTTGCCCTGGGGGCCCGGGAAGGCCAGACGATGACTGTTCATCTGGCCTCGCCAGACAAGAACGCGGTCTTCGAGATCATGATCGACGACTACACGGTCACCTGCCGCACCACAGAATGGACCGGGGAGCTGCCCGCCTCCGGCAACTATCGGCTCTTTGTGCTCTCCACGAAGGGGACGGCGAGCTACACGCTCGAGGTGGGGATCCGATAGATTGGAGCGGTCGATGGGTATCAGCCTGAAGAATGACAGAGCCGAGAAGCTCGCCCGGCAGGTAGCCGCCGAGTCCGGGGAGACGATGACGGACGCAATCATCCATGCCTTGGAGGAACGTCTCGAACGGCTCAAAGGCAGACGGACGGCGCCCGACCTCGCCGAGACTCTCATGGCGATCAGCCGGCGTTGCAGCTCTTTGCCCGACCTCGACACCCGGACTGTCGACGAGATCCTCGGATACGACGACAAGGGCGCGTTCCGCTGATGGTGCTGGACACCTCTGCCATCGTGGCCATCCTTCTCGGCGAGCGTTGGAGGTGGGGATCCGATAGGCGGACTCCGAAAGCGACGCCGCCCTGCAAAGCGCCCTTACATTGAGGCCGCAGCCTGCAGCTCTTCCGTCTTGTAGCCCATCCATAGCACGGCGCTGCCGTCCGTACCGCCCTTGAATGGCGCCGCAAGCTCGGTCGTTCCCGGCAGGTCGCCAGCCCTGGTCGTCAGGTCCGCCGCCTGGAGTGCCCACGAGGCGCGGCCATCTGCCCTTCCGGAGACCTCGTACTTCTCATCGCTGCTCATCAAGACCCTGCCATCCGCGGTAAGGACGTGGACGAACGCGATGCCGGGCATCTGAAGAAGGCCCCCCTTCGCCATGTCCAGCACTCCCTTCTGCTGCGCGATGGCGCTCCCCTGGATGCCCGCTGCAAAGGCGCGGAACACGGCTTTCGCCTGGTCTTCCGCAAGCTGCGCGGCGCGGGCGTCACACTCCTGCCGTAGCTGATGAATCGCCTTCTGGCTCTCATCCCTCTGCTCTACGGCCATCCGGTCGCTCCGACGCTGCGAAAGACTCCAAACGGCAAAGCAGGCCACGACCAGGAGCATGACAACCGCGACCTCCACCAGAACACGCTTTTGATTCGACATTCAACTCCTCCTTCGCCTCTGGCAAGTTGCAATAAAAGCGCCAGTGTCGAGGGCAAGCTTCCCCGTCATCGAACCGAACGCCGCAAGGCAGGGTAAGTCAACCTTGCGCGAAAAAACCGGGGAGGTCCAAACCCTCACGGAGGCACCCCGGCCCTTGGAAGCGCACGCGGCCCTCGGATGCGCACACTTCCGCCTTTACCACCCCCTCCCCGGTCAGGTGGCCCTCCTGGGGGTCGGAACGGCGGTGGCCTTGGACTCGGCAGCCGCCGCTCCTTATTCAGTTATCAAGGAACACCTCGTCAGCCTGGGGCTGACTCTCGTCCGGGAACCTCTCCGCGTCGTCCGGAAACCTCTCCGCCTTGTCCGGAAAGTTTTCCCGGTCGCCCGAAGAGCCTTCCCCGACGACCGGAAGGTTCTCCGGCCGTCGGGAAACCTTCTTTGGCCGCAGGGAAAGGTTCTCTGGCGGCCGGGAAGCTTGTCCGGTCTCCGGGAAGGTTCTCCCGGCGCCCGCGAACTTTTCCCGGAGCCGCGGCAACGTTTCCCGGCGGCTGCGAACCTTTCCCTGGAGCCGGGAAACCCTTCCCGGTCGCGCGGAAAGGTTTCCCGCTCGCCCGGAGACCTTATTTGCCGCAGGGAAAGGTTCTCTGCGGCGCCTGCGGCTCCCGTTCGAGGAGGAGCGGTACTATAGAGGCCATTTCGCGCGAGTCAAGAGGGCAAAATGTGGATTTCCTACACATTCAGGTCGCCTCTCCTGGAGAGCCGTCCAGAATCTGGACTTTTTGGTCCTTGACGCCGGCTCCGAGGCGAGGCATGATGCGCACTCTTCGCGGAGCAGCTGGCTGTGGGGAAAAGATCTCTGAAAAAACTCGTGCTGCCTCCTTCGTTAGTGCATGCGTATCGTGAGTCAGGCGGCTTGTTCCAGGGTGACCGAATAGCCGAGGCTTTGAAGGCGCTTGACGAGGCGTTGCGCGGCCCGTTTCTTATCTCGCCTATC
>JANMTS010000107.1:0-53247 GCA_031390755.1 Holophagales bacterium | reverse complement strand
GGGGAGAGGGGGAACCCCCGCCCGTCGGCTTCCCAGGTTTTTGGGTGGTGGCGCCCCCTCTCCCCCCGGGAGAGGGGGTCGGGGGGTGAGGACTCAACGCGAAGCCCTCTCGGCCCGCCACGGAGACCTCGACTGAGGCTGACTACTGAAGATACCCGAGCGCCCGGAGACTGGCCTCCGTCTCCGGGTCGAGCGGCGGCGCCGGAGCCGCGGAGGCCATCGGCCGGGGCTTGAACGCCAGCAGGTCGCGGAGCAGCACCCGGGTGGACCGGCTGCGCTCGCGCGCCAGATCCTTCCTCTGGCCGGGATCCCGGCTCACGTCGTACAGCTCGACCCGCGACGGCCGGAGGCCGCGGATCTGAAAGCCGCGGCAGCGGAACTCTCCCTGGTTGTTCCGGGGCTCCTCCAGCACGCAGCCGTCGGACTCCAGGTCGACCCGTCCAGGCGTGGCGGCGATCTTCACCCGCGACCACTCCGGGGTCAGCGCCACGTCGGCCAGGCTCCGGTCTCCCTGCTTGTCTCCCTGCCAGATGTGCAGCCGGCGCGGCACCTCGAAGGAGCGGGCCTCGAACGCCAGCTCTCCTCCCACCGCATCGAACGCCACCCGCCGGGCGAACCAGTCGTCCAGCGGCGGATCGAAGAACAGCAGGCTCTCCAGCGCCTTGCCCTCCCCCCGGTAGACGGCGCGCTCCCCGCCCGCGACCTCGGCCCAGGCCGTGGACGGAAGCGCGTCCCCAGGATCCCCGAGCATCCGCGCGCGGCTCAGGCCGCTCAGCCGGTCCCGGGCCTTGAGCCCCGCCAGCTCGTAGAGGGTGGGAGTGACGTCCAGGAGCTGGACGACTCCGCGGTGGCGCACGGCCTCCCGCTGGTCCGGGTGGATCACCAGCAGCGGCACATGCAGGGTCTCGCGGTAGAGCCGCGTGTGGCTGAGCTTGCCGTGGTCCTGAAGCTCCTCGCCGTGGTCGGAGGTCACGATCACCGTCACGTCGTCGGCGAGGCCGAGGCGTTCGAGATCCCCGAAGAAGTCGCGCACCACCTCGTCGGTCTGGCGGATGCCCGCATCGTAGAGCGCGGTGAGCCAGTCCACGGCCGGCTGCGGCAGCAGATCGCCGGTCGCGTTGTGGCGGGTCAGCCCCGGGCCGGTCGGCGGGATCGCCCCGGCCGGCACCGTACCGGAAGGCCAGAACGGCTCCACGTAGCGCGGCGGCGCGTCGTACGGCGTGTGGACGGCGTAGGTGTGGACGAAGAGGAAGAACCGGTCGTTGGGCCCAAGCTTCTCCAGGAAGCGGACGCTGCGCTGGAACGTGTGGCGGAGCTTGCGCGCGCCCTGCCGGTCCTGGGCGCTGAACACGTCGAAGCCGCGGCGGAACCCGAAGCGGGCGCGCAGGAAGCCGCCCTCGGTGAACGCGCCGGTCTTGAATCCGGCCTTCTGGAAAACCTCGGGCAGGATCTCGACCTCCGGCGCCAGCACCGAGTTTGGCGGGTAGACGCCGTGCTCGCGCGGATGAAGGCCGGTGAGCATCGACATGTGGGAGACCAGGGTGCTCGGATACTGCGAGTAGACCTCTTCGAAGACGGTGCCGCGCGCCGCCAGCGAGTCCAGGAAGGGGCTCGTCGGCTTGGAGTAACCGTGGAAGCCGAGGTGATCGGCCCGCAGGGTGTCGATCGAGATCAGGATGTAGCCGCGGGTGGGCTTCGGAAGGGTGCCGGCCTCCACGGTCGGATCGGCCGACGGCGCCGGCTTCTCGTCCTTGGATGCGGACTCACCGCCGCACGCCAGGCATCCGGCGAGGAGCAGCGCCAGGGCGAGGGATCTCTTCGAGGTTCTCATTCGCGGGAGAGTCTATCGTCTCCCTGCCCGGCGCGGGCCACCGTCTCCGGCAGCCCGCGCGGACGATTCGGGAAAAACCGGGGCAGGCTTCAGCGGCCGGCGCGCAGAGCGGCGATGCGCTCTTCGAGCGGCGGGTGGGTCGAGAACGCCTGGAGCCAGGCCGACTTGCCGGAGATCTTCAGCGTCGCGAGAGCCGGGTGTCCGGTGTCGATCAGCTCCCGGGTGGTGCGCAGCCGCTCCAGCGCCGAGACCATGTTCTCCCGGCCGGCCAGGTTGGCGCCCGCCGCGTCGGCGTGGAACTCCCGCTTGCGCGAGTACCAGGCCGTGACCAGCGAGCCGAGGATGCCGAGGACGATCTCCAGGGCGATCCGGACCACGAAGGAGACCATCCACGAGATCTTCTCGTGGACGAACGAGCGCACGCCGAACGCGATCAGCCGCGCGAAGAAGAGGACGAACGCGTTGACCACGCCCTGGACGAGCGTCATCGTCACCATGTCGCCGTTGGCGATGTGGCCGATCTCGTGCCCCAGGATGGCCGCGGTCTCCTCCCGCTTCATGGTCTGCAGCAGGCCGCTCGACACCGCCACGAGACTCCGCTTCTTGCTCGGGCCGGTGGCGAAGGCGTTGACCTCGGCCGAGTTGTAGAAGCCGACCTCGGGCATCGGCAGGTTGGACTGGCGGGTCAGGTTCGCGACGGTCTCGTACAGCCAGTCGAGCTGCTCGTTGCCGGTCCTGCCGTCCACGAGCTGGACGCCCATCGCCCGCTTCGCGACCCAGCGCGAGATCAGGAGCGAGATGAAGGCGCCGCCCATGCCCCAGACCAGCGAGAAGACCATCAGCGGTCCGATCAGCAGCTGTCCGTCCGGCCCGAGGTAGCCCCCGAAGCCCAGGAGGCTCAGGACCACGGACAGCACCACCATGATGGCGAGGTTGGTCAATAGAAAGAGCAGGACTCTCTTGCCCATGCGCTGTCTCCTATGGTTCGAATGCGCTTTGGTCGATGACGGAGAAACCCTACCACAGGAGGGCGGCGGCCGGACCGGCCGGATCGGCTGGAAGAATGGGGGGACATCGGCGTCCTCCGCAGATGGCACGGGGGCGGCGGCGCCCAGGCGGATCGGCCGGGCCGGCGGCCCGGTTCAGCTCTTGCAGGGGCGATCAGCCAAACGTTTTGCAGGTGCACTCTGAGAAAGAGAGGCTCGCATGAGCGCAGTCCGTCTCCAGTTGAAGAGGCTCACCCTCCTGGCAGTCCTCCCCGGCCTGGCGCTGGCGGCCGGCCCAGCCGCGCAAGCCCAGAGGGACAAGCCCGAGGTCTCGTCGGGCATTTCGGTGACCCTGGTCGAGGTGCCGGTCGAGGTCAACCGCGGCGACACCCCGATCACCGGGCTCACCGCCGCGGACTTCGAGGTGCTCGAAGGCAAGCGCGCGCTTCCCATCGTCGCGTTCGAGCCCATCGACCTCGAAGCGGCGGCCGCGCCGGGAGCGCCGCCTCCGCCGCCCGCCGCCCGCCGCCATCTCCTGCTGCTCTTCGACTTCGCCTTCAGCCGGCCCCAGAGGCTCGCCGAGGGGCTCTCGGCCGCCCGGGAGATGATCGCCAAGGGGCTCGACCCTCGCGACCTGGTGGCGGTCGGCCTCTACATGCCGAAGGGCGAGCTGCAGCTGCTGCTCAGCTTCACCACCGACCGCTCGGCCGCCGAGCGCACCCTGGCCGGCCTGGAAGGCCTGCTGACCGGCAAGCTGGAGAGAGCCGACCTCATCGGCGAGCCCGGCAAGCCCGGCAAGACCGGCAAGCCGGGTGATACCGACCCGCTGCGGCTCACCGGCATGGACGCCCGCACGCTCCTCCAGCAGGTCTGGCGGGTCGACGAGCGCAACTTCTCCAGCGACATGCTCGACAGCCTGGGAGCCACGGACGGCACCTGGGGGAGCTTCCTCCAGCACAACGTGCTCCACCACTCCTCCGTCGTCCACCAGTCGAACGTCGACGCCGCCATGCGCGGCCACGTCACCGCCATGGCCGCGGCCATGGACGGCCTCGCCGCCGCGCTGCGCCCGGTGACCGGGAGGAAGTACCTCGCCCTGTTCAGCGAGGGCTTCTCCATGGACATCCTCGCCTCCACCCCGGAGCGCGTCGACCGGGTCAACACCGACGGCGCCCAGGTGCTCGCCAACCTCGCAGAGACGCTGGCGGAGCTGAAGCGTTCCGGCTGGGTGCTCCATTCCGTGAACATCCGGGGCGCGATGGCGTTCGCCGCCGAAGGCCTCTTCTTTCTCGCCGACCAGACCGGCGGCACGCTCGTCGAGGGGACGAACGATCTCGCGGCCGGCCTGGGCGCGGCCATGCGCCGCAGCGCGCACGGCTATCTGATCAGCGTGCAGGCCGACGACGTGCCGCTCGACGGCGCGTACCACAAGCTCGAGGTGCGCCTGCGCACGCCCCAGCGCGGCGTCCGCCTGCACCACCGCGGCGGCTACTACGCGCCGCTGCCCTTCGCGAACCAGGACGACGTCCGGAAGCTGGCCGACGCCGCCCGCCTGGTGGGCGGGGACGCCGAGCGCGACGACCTGGGAATCCAGGCGCTGGCCATGCCGCTGCGGCCGGGCCCGGAGACGACCCCCGTGGCCGTGCTGGTCGAGATCCCCGGCTCCCGTCTCGTCTCCGCGGGCTCGCCCGACATCCACCTGGAGGTCTACGGCTACGCGCTCGACGACGCCGGCAGCAGCAACGACTTCTTCGCCCAGTCGGTGGACATGGACTCGGCGAAGGTCGGCGGACGCCTGAGCCGCGGCGGCGTGCGGGTGCTCGGCCAGCTCGACCTGCCGCCGGGCCGGCACCGGCTGCGGGTGCTGGTCCGCGACCGGCACGACGGACGCACCTCGCTCCTCACCCTGCCGCTCAGTATTGAGGGGGCGGCGACGGCGGCGACGGCGGCGAACACCGCGCCCGAGGCCCGCATCGACGCCGTCTTCCTGCCGCCCGCCGAGGACCCCTGGCTGCTGGTTCTCCCGGGCGAGAAGTCCGCCTTCGACCTGCACGGCCGGTCGATCCTGCCGGCGGCGCAGGCGGCGATCCCGGCGTCCGGCAACGCGCAGCTCCTGGTCGTCGGCCGCGGGCTGGCGGGAGACGAGGCCCTGCTGCGCGGACGCATCCTCGACGCCGCGGGCCGGACGGCGGCGGGAGGGGGGGTCGAGTGGCTCGGGGTCACGGCCGGAGATTCGGGCGAGCCCGACATGGTCGTGGGCCGGCTCGACGCCGGCACGCTCGTGCCCGGCAACTACCTGCTGGAGCTGCGGCTCGGGCGCCAGATCCGCGCGCAGGCAGTTGTCTTCCAGGCGATCACCGCGCGGCCGTTCAGGATCTCCGCGAAGGACTGAGGACCGGGCCAGCGCAGCTCGTGCTAGAGTTGTAACGTTTTCCTTCCTTGAACGCCTTGTCCTATCCAGGAGGAGATTACCGCAATGAATCTCAGAAAAGTGTCCCTGACCGCCAGCCTGCTGTCCGTCGCCCTTCTCGCCGGCTCCGCCGCCCACGCCCAGGCAACCCGCACCTGGGTCTCCGGTGTCGGCGACGACGTCAACCCGTGCAGCCGCACCGCTCCCTGCAAGACGTTCGCGGGCGCGATCTCGAAGACCGCCGCCAAGGGCGAGATCGACGCGATCGATCCGGGCGGCTTCGGCGCCGTCACCATCACCAAGTCGATCACGATCGACGGTGCCGGAACGATGGCCAGCATCCTCGGGGCCGGCACGAACGGCATCATCATCAACGCGCTGTCCACCGACATCGTCACGATCCGCAACCTGAGCATCGAAGGCGCCGGCACCGGCCTGAACGGCATCCGCATCCTGGCCGCCAAGGAAGTCCACATCGAGAACTGCGTCATCAAGGGCTTCATCAACCGCGGCATCATCGTCGAGAACACGGCGAACAACGTCAACCTCTACGTCAGCAACTCGTCGATCCACACCATGAACGGTGCCTCGACGCCGGCCGGCAACAGCGGCGCCATCCTTCTGCGCCCCACCCTCACGGGTGCCGCCAGCGCCCTGATCGCGGGCTCGCACCTCGACCAGAACACGTTCGGCCTGCGCGTGGAGAACAACGCCCGCGCGACGATGACGGACAGCACGGCGTCCGGCAACGCCACCTTCGGCGTCCATGCGATCACGCCCGGTCCCGGCGCAGCTTCGATCATCCTGGAGCGCGTGGTGCTGTCGAACAACACCACCGGTGTGCAGGCCGAGAGCTCGGGGCTCGCATCAGTCCGCATCTCGGAAACCCTCATCACCTCAAACTCGACTGGCCTGAACCCCCTTACCGGCGGACAGATCCTGTCCTGGGGCAACAACCGGGTGGCCGGCAACGGCACGGACGGCAACCCCACCGGCGCCGTCGTCCTGGAGAAGTAGTCTCCCTCGGAAGCACTGGGGGCGCCGGATCGCGGCGCCCCTTTCTTGCTTCCCCGCCTGCTTCCCTCGTGGTGATACCCTGGCGCCTTCCCATTGGAGGAAGGACGTTTCTTGAGCTTCGTCGGCTCCACCATCGGACCCATCCGCATCGAGGACCGCATCGGCATCGGCGGCATGGGAGAGGTCTACCGCGGCTTCCATGAGCGCCTGGAGCGCCGGGTGGCGGTCAAGACCATCCGCGCCGATCATCGCCTGAGCGGCGAGGTGAAGGCCCGCTTCCTGCGCGAAGCCCGCCTCCTCTCCAAGCTCGGCCACCCCGGCATCTGCCAGGTCTACGACCTGATCGAGACCCCCGAGGCCGACTTTCTGGTGCTCGAATACGTGGAGGGCAGGACGCTCAAGGAGCTGAGCGCTTCGGGCCTGAGCGCCGAGCGCCGGCTCCGCCTCTGCGAGCTGATCGCCACCGCCCTCGCCGCCGCCCACCGCGAGCGGATCGTCCACCGCGACCTCAAGGCCGACAACGTCATGGTCACGCCGCGCGGCGAGGTCAAGGTGCTCGACTTCGGCATCGCCCGCTCCGTGGCCGAGTCCGGCTCGCGGCCCGGCATGGACATCACGGGAGAGCGGACGGCCGGTGGAGTTGGCGGGAGCGCGGACGGGACAGGCTCCGGAGCGACGCCGGCTCCGGAGCTGACCAGGCTCGGCGATCTGATCGGCACCGCCAAGGCCATGAGCCCGGAGCAGGCGCGGGGCGGCCGCGTGACCATCGCGAGCGATCTCTACTCCCTGGGCATCCTGATGCAGGAGCTGTTCACCGGCGCGCCGGCCTACGAGGCAGAGCACCCCGTGGCCGTCCTCGCCCAGGTCATGCGGGCCGAGACGCGCCCGATCACCGGCCTCGACAAGGATCTCACCCTGCTCATCGAGGATCTGCAGAGGCTCGATCCGCGGCGCCGGCCGACCGCCGAGGAGGCGGCCGAGCGCCTGCGCTGGCTCCTCGACCAGCCCCAGCGCCAGCAGCGCCGGCGGCTGATCGTCTCCGGTGCGGTCGCGACCTTCCTGGTGCTGATCACGGTGCTGGCGGTCGTCTCCTGGCTCGCGATCGAGGCGCGCCGCGCCCGCGAGGACGCCGAGCGCCGCCGGGCGCAGGCCGAGGATCTGATCGTCTTCATGCTCGACGACCTGAGCCCCAGGCTCGACGCCGAGGACCGCCTCGAGCTGATGGGGCCCCTGAGCAACGAGGCCCGGGCTTACTTCGAAGCCGTTCCCGAGAACCGGCTCACGGACGCGGAACGATCCCGCCGGATCAGAGCGATCCGAGTGATCGAAGACATCCAGCGAAAGGGTATGATCCTTCCATGAGACCACGACTCCGCCTTCTCCGCCTCGCTGCGATCGCCTGCCTCGCCAGCCTCGCCAGCGTCGCGCTCCTGGCCCTGCCGGCCGGCGCTCCCGCGGAGCCGGCGAAGAAGCTGTTCCCGAAGTTCGACCTGAAGACGCTGGAGGGGGAGCGTCTGTCGTCCCCCGCTCTCCGCGGCAAGGTGGTCCTGCTGGACTTCTGGGGCACGTGGTGCCCGCCCTGCGTCTCCGCCGTGCCCTCGTTGCGGGAGCTGAATCAGTCGCTGAAGGGCGAGCCCTTCGTGCTGGTGAGCATCGCCGTCGAGGAGAACGACGCGCCCGTGCGGGGTTTCGTGAAGAAGAACAGGATGGACTGGCCGCAGGTGTGGGATCCGAGTGCCGTGTTCTCCCGCCAGTCGAACGTCAGCCGGTTCCCCACCTACATCCTGGTGAGCCACGAGGGCTACGTCCTCCAGACCGTGGTCGGCACCAGCCGCGGCGTGGAGAGAAACCTGCGCGACCAGGTGGTCAAGGCGGTCGAAGCCGCGAAGAGCGCGGCGCCGGTCTCGCCCGGCGTGATGACGCGCTAGGAGCCTGCGCGGCAGAACGCTGTAGGGGCAACCCTTGTGGTTGCCCCTACAGTCATCAATTTGGCGCGTTCAGAGTCATGTGCTACTGCCGCGCAGGCTCCTGGGGGTGGCGTAATTCTCGCCGTCCAGAAAGTCACAGACGGCGGCTCTCTTGAGCATCGTCTACTCTCCAAGGGGCGCGCGCCGGACGAGAAGCAGCGTCCGGTCGTCGGCGAACGGGATACCGCGGGCGAACGAATCCAGATCGACCGCCGCCGCCTTCTGCAGGGCATCGCAGCCGTCCGCGTGGTGCCGCAGACAGATGGACTCGAAACGCTCCAGCTCGTACTCCTGGTCGTCCGGATCGCAGGCCTCGACGATGCCGTCGGTGTACATCACCAGGGTGTCGCCGGGCGCGAGCGCGATCTCCCCCAATTGATAGGTCGCGTTGGCGATCAGCGCGAGCGGAACGCCGGTCGGACCGAGCCTCTCCACCTCGCCGGTCGCGCGCACGACGAGCGGCGGATTGTGGCCGGCGTTGGTGTAGCGCAGGACTCCGGTCTCCACGTCGAGCACGGCCAGGAAGGCGGTGGCGTACTTCTCCGGCGGCGTGCGGCGGAAGAGCTGGCGCGAGAGCCGGTCGCAGATCTCGTCGGCGCGCAGGCCGTCCTCGATCGGACCGGCGGCGAGAGCCTCCAGGCTCGCGGTGAGCAGCGACGCCGCCATGCCCTTCCCGGAGACATCGGCCACCAGCAGGAAGCACTCCTTGCCGTCCTTGCGCTCCACCACCTGGAAGTAGTCGCCGGAGACGCCGCGCGAGGGGATCGTGCCGCCTTGCAGCTCGTATCCCGCAATCGCGGGCAGGTGCGCGGGCAGCAGCGCCAGCTGGATGCGGCGCGCCAGCGTCACCTCGGCCTCCAGGCGCCGCCGCTCGGCGGCTTCGAGCGCCAGCGCCGCATTGCGCAGGTGGAGCGCCGCGACCGAGGCCAGCGAGATGAGCAGGTCGAGATCCTCTTCCGTGAACTGCCGGATCTGGAGCCGCGAGTCGAGCACGATCATGCCGAGCGAGCCGTCCGGACCGAGCAGCGGCGCGGCCAGCAGGCTGCGCACGCCGGAGATCTTCAGGCTCATCGCGCCCGAGAAGCGCTGGTCCGACTCCACGTCGAGGACGAGCGCCGCCATCTCCTTCTCCACCACCTCGCGGACCAGGCTGCGCGAGCAGGGCAGCTCCTCGCCCAGGCCCCGGCCGGACCGGTTGGCGGCCCGCCGCAGCTCGCCGCCCGGCGTCTTCAGGAAGATCGCGCCGCGCTCCGGCTTCAGGTGGTCGAAGACGCGGTCGAGGATCAGCCCGAGCAGCTCGTCGAGGCCGATCGACCGGCCGAGCGCCTGGTGGACCTCGTTGAGCATGCGCAGCCGCGCGGCGTAGCGGCGCAGCGACTCCTCGCCTTCGAGCCGGGCCGGATCGCGGCCCGAGGCGCGGAGCACGTCCGACGCGCGCCAGAGGACGGCGGTTTCGTCCAGGGGATTGTCATGCTGTAAGTCGACCGGGGTCTCAGGCTGCATCGTGCGGTCTCCGTCCCAGGGGCCAAAAGCGGGACGCGACGATATCACGCCGATTTGCGGGCCGCCGTGAGCATCTTCCGGCCGGCGTTCGTTCCTGCCTCCATGAGACACGAAACCCACGCCAACCGGCACCGCTCCCTTCTCCGGGGGGCCGCTCTTGCGGCTCTCTTCTCCGTCGCCCTCGTCCCATCCATTCAGGCCCAGACGGCGCCCGCGCCGCGCCTCTTCCTCAACTCGGACGGCAGCGTCCACGGCGTCCTGGCGCCGGAGGGCGGCGCGCTCTTCACCCCGGGCGGAGACGTCCTGGCCTCCTTCAAGCAGTGGGTCCGCTCGCAGACCTCTCTCCTGCGCCTGGCGCCCATGTCCGACGACTCTCCTCTGATCGGGATCGCCCGCGAGCGCGAGACCGTCACCTCCGGAGGACCGATCCTCCTTCACCCGTTCGTCCAGACCTACCGCGGCTACCCCGTCGTCGGCCCGGCGGAGCGCATCCGGCTCCTCGCCGACTCGCAGGGCCGCGTCCTCACCTACGCCGGCACCGTCGTCGACGCCGGCGTCGAGTACGCCGGCCTCGACCGGCGGATCGGCGAGTCGGCCGCGGCGTCGGCCATCCTCGCCGCCTGGGAGGCCGCGAACCCGTCCGGACAGCCGGGAGTCGGCGAGACCCTCCTCGTCGCCGTGCCGGAGCGCCGCACGCTCGGCTACCGCGGCGAGATTCTCTCGGACGAGCAGGTCGTGGGAGCCGTGACCGTCAGCGCCGTCGACGGCGCCGTGCTCGGCATCGACAACCTCCGCCACGAGAGCGCCTTCGTTCACAAGCCGGTCAACGTCCTCGCCTATCAGATGGTCAACAATCCGGCCACCACGGCCGTCACCTCCTTCTTCAACCAGCCGGGATCGACCTTCGGCGCCGGCTGCCTGCCGGCGCCGCCGAGCATCGGCTGCACCCTGCGCATGGGCAATGAGCGCGCGGCCGTCTATGACTTCGAGCAGTCCAACAACACGGCGCCCACAATCTGGACCACGATCGAGTTCCAGCCGCATCCCAACCAGCTGATCCCCTGGGGCTGGTTCTCGGAGAACAACGACACCACCTTCCGGTTCAAGACCCAGAACGTCTTCCAGAAGATGGCGGCGGCCCTCGCCGTGGGCGATGCCGCCAAGGGCGGCGCGGGCTGGGACCACCATCCGAACGCCCCCTTCGGCCTGTTCACGGCGCCGCCGGTCTCCGTCTTCACCAACATCGACAGCAGCCCGGAAGGCAACGAGCCCGACACCTGCGACGGTGCCCTCGGCTGGGCGAGCTTCCTCACGTTCAACAACACCTGGGCCCCGGTCGAGCACCCCTTCATCAGCAACACCTTCTCGAGCGCCGCGATCGCCCTTTGCAGCCAGGACGAATCCGTCCTCTTCCACGAGCTCGGGCACTACTACGACATGCACAGCACCTTCAACGCGCTCGGCACGGGCCTGGCGTCCAACACCTGCCACTGGGACACCACCGACGAGTCGCTCCCTCTGCGCGAGACCGTCGCCGACCTCACCGCGCTCTACTTCTCCAGGAAGCTCTATCCGGCGATGCCTTTCGACGTCTCGACGACGCCGACCCCGTGCAGCTTCTCCAGCCTCGGCCGCGGCACGTCCGCGATTCACGGCGGCGCCTGCACACCGGCCGTCAACGGCGTCGGCAACTTCCAGGTCGACCGCCCTTCGGCCAGCAACATCAACGCCTGCAACTACAACAATGGCTATCGGATCCGCTCGATCCAGCAGGCCACCTGGGAGTATCTCTGGGGCAAGAACTGCGCGACGACCTCGCCCTTCCGCTGCAGCTCGGTGACCGCCGATCCCGACAGCTTCATGACCGCGCTCCTGCTCGCCGAGAGCGTCTCCAACTTCCAGAGCTATGAGCAGTTCTTCGAGATGATGACCCTGGCCCTCTGGGTCGAGGAAGGTCTCCCCACCGCGGACCGGTTCCGCGACATCTTCTCCCACCACAACATCATCGATCCGTAGGCGAAAGCCGTTTTCTCGAGTTCCTGTTGTGGGCCGGAGGCGATCACCTCCGGCCCGGGCCGTTCTCTCGATGGCCGACCGGGTCTCCTCTTCCCATGCCCGAACCAACGAAAGCCTGCGCTATAATTCCCGCCATGGTGACGGCGACATCAGAGATCCACCGTTGGACCCGGGAGGAGTATGAGCGAATCGTGGAGACGGGCGGGTTCGAAGGCTGGAACGTCGAGCTCATCGACGGAACTCTCTACGACATGACCCCTCAGACGAGCCGTCATGCCGGCCTGACCGCCAAGATCTCAGGCGTGCTCACGGAGATCGATCCCGGAGAGCACCTGATCCGCCACCACTCCCCACTGGCGGTACCCGGAGACTCGCTGCCCGAGCCGGACCTCGCGGTCGTCCCTCCAGATCCGGCCGGCGACTATTACGTAAGCGCCCACCCCACCATGGCCGTGCTCGTGGTCGAAATCGCGGACTCATCCCTGCGATACGACCGGGCCGTCAAGGTCCGGGCGTACGCCCAAGCCGGAATCCCCGAATACTGGATTCTCAACCTGGTCTCCTGGCAGTTGGAAGTCCACCGGGATCCGAGCGGCAATGGCTATGGCAAGCGAACCGTCCTCGGACTCGGAGACGAGATCTCTCCGCTGTTCGCCGCTGGCGAAACGATCAGGGTGTCGCGGCTGTTCCCTCGGACAGCGTGAGGTCTTCAGCCTGACCTCCATCCACCTGCCTTCCCTCTCGGCCCGGGCCCGCAGCGGTGCGAGGCCGGTGCCTCCAGGAGAAACGGGGGCGGCCTTCAACGGATCGTTTTTGTCCGGCCCCCTTTGCGATCCATCGGAACGAGGCGGATCTCGACCTCGCAGCCGACAGCCCGGGCGTACTTCTTGAGCGTCGTCACCGAGGGGGAGTGCTTGCCGGCAGATTCGAGCCTCGACACGGCGCTCTTCGTCGTGCCCATCGAATCCGCCACTTCCTCCTGCGTCAAGCCTGCTCTCGCACGGGCCGCGAGTAGCTCATGAGCAAGGGTGTGCTCATCGGCAAGGGCGGAATACGCTTCGCCGAACCCCTGGCGTTTCCTGGCCTTCTCAAGGAACTTCTCATGGTCGTGGAGGACGGGTTTGTAGACGAGATCAGCCATTCTGCACCTCCTTCATCCTTTGACGAGCGATTGCAAGGTCGCGCTCGGGAGTCGTCCGCTCCTTCTTCACGAAGGCATGAAGGACGATCACGCGCGCATCCTTGACGTAACAGTAAAGCGCGCGCCCGATGCCCTCACGTCCGTGAGGCCGCAATTCAAAGAGCCCCTTGCCCATCGCGCGCGAGTGCGGCATTCGCAAGTCCGGCCCGAACTCCATCAGAAGCTCCACGAGCCGCGTATAGTCGGCGAGGATGCCAACCGGCCAGTCCTCGACTTCGGCCAGGACGCGAGGATGGAAGTACTCGACGGAGTATCGCACCTGTTCCGAGGTTAGCAGATGCGCGAACTTCGGACAACCGCCTCCGCCCTTCTCTCGGCCGGCCGGGTCTCCTCTTCCCATGCCAGACATGGTGGTCGGGGAGGGGTCTTCGAGCTTGAGCCGAAAACGCCCCCTCCCCTTCCCTCCCCCGCGCTGACGCGCGGGAGAGGGCGCCTCCCGGCCTCCAGAGAGCCGGCGTGTAGCCGGGTTGGGGAAGGGTCCCCCGTACCCGGCTGGTCACCGTTCCCGTCCCCCCTGTAGCGGGGAAAGCTCCTTTCCCTCCAGACGGCAAGGCGCCGACAACTCCGGGGCAACCCTCGGAGCGGCTCACCTTCTCCCCTCCGGCACACCCTGAATCCGTAGAACCTTAAGGAGGACACTGATGAGAAGTCGCCGTCTCGCGCTTGCGGCCGCCGCTTTGGGGTTGGCCCTGTTTGCCATGGCCGGACAGGCTGTCGCGCAGCCCTGTCTGATCTTCGTGCATGGCAAATCGACCGACACCAACACCTACACCAGCTACACCTCGGCCCGGAACTACTGGGTGAACGGCTCCGCGGACTTCATCCGCACGGCCACGAAGCAGCTCGCCACCCCCTACTACGTCGTCGGCTACAACGGCACCCGGCCCTACTGGGAGTCGCAGTCGGCCGGCGAGGTGGCCAACGAGATCGTCAACGCCACCAACGGCGGCGCCGATGCCGGCGGCAAGCGCTGCGCCAAGACCTTCGCCCAGGGCGGGACGTTCTGGATCGTCGCCCACAGCATGGGCAACACGGTCATGGACTACATCCTCGGCAACAACGACGCCTCCGATCCGAACTTCAACTACAACGGCCCCTACGACCAGGTGGCGGCGCGCATCAGCATGGTCATCTCGGTCGGCGGCGCGCACCGCGGCTCCCAGGGGGCGGATGCGGTCTGCGGCAACAACAACCTGTTCTGCAACTTCATCGCGGCGTTCATCCAGAGCTGCGACGACGCCACCTACTGGCTGCGCAGCGCCGACGACGTCCAGGTCCGCACCTACGCCAACGCCCCGGCGAAGACGGTCTGGCTGACCGGCGGCTACGAGGCGATCTTCGGCGCCAGCGCCTGCCTGTCGGGCGAGGACGACGGCGTCGTGCAGTACGCCTCCATCTTCGCCTGCGGCGGCAGCGCCACGGCGAGCTACGACAACACGAACGTCTGCAACAACTCGAACAAGCAGGAGGCGTCCGGCTTCAAGAACCTCGACGCCGCCCATGAGAATCACAGCGACGAGCGCGACGACAGCGACTCCGACGTGCGCAAGGCCATTCCGGACGGCAACTGGTACTGCGGCAGCGTGCGCTGCGCGGCGAACACGACCGTCCAGTCCGCCATGACCACGGCCCGCTACATCACGCTTCTCTATTGAAGCCAGGAGACACGCCATGCGCAGACCGATGATCTTCGTGCTGATGATGACCGCCTGGGCCGCGCCGTCGCTCGCCCAGCTCGCCCCCGATACTCAGGAATCCCAGAAGCTCTGGATCGCGAAGGAGACCGCCAAGGACTACCGCGAGCGCGCCCGCTTCCCCGAGAGCTCGCGCGCTCTCCAGGCCGGCGACGCCGACCCCGTCAAGGAGAAGCGCACCGCCACCCGCCAGACCAGCCGCGGCCCCGAAGGCAAGGGCGCGGCGCTCGCCGTCTGGTCCGGCGCCGTCAGCTATGAGGTCGGACGCCCGATCACCCTCTTCGCCACGGTCGAGACCGGCTCCGCGCTGGAAGTCTCGGCGGATATCGTCGGCGAGGCCGGCGATCTGGTCGCCCACCTGAGCTATCGCGACGACGGCAAGGGCGCCGACCGCCAGGCCGGCGACGGCATCTGGACCACCCGCTTCCGCATGCCGGCCGGGACGGAGCCCGAGCTGGCCGCGAGCTACATGGTCAAGGTCCGCTCGCGGCTTGCAGACGGCGACGTGCGCGAGACGATCGGCGGCTTCCTCTACAGCAACCCCGGCGCCCGGCTGACCGGCCGCTACCAGGACGAGCTGCGGGACGGCAGCCTGGTGATCGCCGCGGAGGTGAACGTGGTCCGCGCCGGCCGCTTCCACCTCTCCGGCACGCTCTACTCGAAGACCGGCGAGCCGGTGGGCACGGCCCAGGCCGCGGCCGAGCTTCAGCCGGGCCGCCGATCGATCGATCTGACGTTCTACGGCCTGATGTTCCACGACCGCAAGGCGGAGGGGCCGTACCGCCTGGGCACCGTGGCCCTCACGACCGCAGGCGGCATGCCGAACGCGCTGAGCGACCTGGTGGAGAACGCCTACGTCACCCGCCCCTGGCCGCTCGCCCGGATGACGGCGAAGCCCTTCGCCGACGCGAACCTGCTGAGCGCCGCGGCCAGCCTGGAAGCCGCCGCCCGGCTGGAGGCCGCCGCCAACTGATCGCTGGCGTGTCCGACCGGGCCGGAGGTCTCCCTCCGGTCCGGCTCCCTTCTCCACGTCTACTTCGTCTCTTCGTCTCCAGGCCGGTTGCGGCCATAGGACTCGTGCGCGCCGACCAGCTCGCCGGCCGCCAGGGCCGCCATGAGCGAGATCTCGCCCGCCAGCAGGAACGCAGCCGTGATCTCCGCGAACCGTGCCGCCTTGCCCGTGCCCACGCAGCCGAGCATCCCCAGGCACTCGCGCGCCGTTCCGAGACCGGTCCCGCCGCCGACCGTGCCCACGGTCAGCGACGGCAAGGTGAGGCTCGCGAACAGGTCTCCCTCCTCCGTGAGGTTGAATTGCAGGAGGCCGACCGCGGCGTTGGTGATGTTGGCGACATCCTGCCCGCAGGCGATGAACAGGGCGGCCAGCCCGTTGGCGAGATGGGCGTTGCAGGTGGTCGCGCCGGCATGGAACTGCGCCATCACGTTGGCGTGCCAGAGCTCGAGGATGCGATCGGGGGTGGTGCCCAGATAGGAGCGCACGATCCGCGCCGGCAGCCGCACGCCGGCCACCGCCTTCTTCCCCTTGCCGCCGAGGAAGAGCGAGGAGCTCGCGTGCTTCTCCGAGTCGAGGGCGCTGAAGAGATAGAACCGCTGGGCCGAGCTGTTCTCGACCAGCCAGCGGCAGGCGCGGTCCGTGGCCTTGGCGATCATGTTCATGCCGCCGGCATCGCCGGTGGAGAAACAGAAGTGGATCATCACCTGGGCGCCGATCGGCAGCGGCTCGACCCGCAGCAGCCGGCCGTGGCGGGTGGTCGCCTCGGCCTCGGCGCGCAACGCCTCGAAGCGGCCCGGAAGCTCACGCACGAACTCGGCCGCCTCGGCCACCCCCTCGAACAGGAAAACGGGCGTGATCCGGTTCTCGTCCACGAACAGCCGGACGCTCACGCCGCCGGCCCGCGTGATCGCCGCCGAGCCCCGTTCGTAGGAGCGCACCAGGGCGCCCTCGGTCGTGGCCATGGGCACGAAGAAGATGCCGTCCGCGTGCTCCCCATGAACCAGCAGGGGTCCGGCGACGCCGAGCGGCACCTGCGCCGCGCCGATCGGATTCTCGACGTTGCCGCGCATCTCCTCCGCCTCGATGCTGAAGGCGCCGACCTGCTCCAGGGCCTGGCCGGTCCGCTCCTCGATCCAGCGGCGCCGGGCGGTGAGGCCTTCGGCCGAGTAGCCCTGCGCGTTGAAACGGGGGATCAGATTGGACATGGCTCGCTCTCCTCCACGGGGATTGGAGGCGCAACTCTACTCCTTCGCGCCGGCCCGGGCATCTCCCCTCTGAAATCTTTTGCGACCGGCGAGCACTCCGGGACAGTGCTGTCCTTATCGGAGATACCCATGCCACGATCCAGCGCCCTCGTCCTGCTCGCTTTCATCCTCTGCGGCCGCCCGTCGTTCGCCGGCCCGGTGACTCTTCTCTCCAAGGCCGACCCGGCGAACCCCTCCGGCACCGCCGGAGGGGCGTCCCGCGTGGCCGGGGTGAGCTCGGACGGCCGCTATACGCTCTTCCTTTCCAACGCCACCAATCTCCTCCCCGGGGTGACCGACGCCAACAACGGCGACGACCTCTTCCTCCACGACCGGGTGGCCGGCACCATCACCCTGATCAGCCACGCGGCCCTGGACCCGGCCACGGCCGCCGACGGCGCCACCTATGACGCAACGCTCAGCGCCGACGGCCGTTACGTGGCCTTCGGCAGCGGCGCCACGAACCTGATTTCCGGACAGGTCGACGAGCCTATGACGACCGACCTCTTCCTCTGGGACCGGGCTCTCGGCACCTCCATCCTGGTCAGCCACGAACCGGGTTTCCCCCTGGCCGCAACCGGCAGGTGCTGGTCAGATCCCGCCCTCAGCGCCGACGGCGCCCGGCTCGTGTTCGTCAGCTCGGCCTCGAATCTCATCGCCGGCCAGACCGACGACGGCGACTACAGCGCGGACGCCTTCCTCTACGACCGCTCCAGCGGCAGCACGATCCTGCTCTCGCATACCAGCGCCTCGGCCACCACCGCCGCGGGAGGGGTCCTCAAGGCCGTGATCAGCGCCGACGGGGGCTGGATCGCCTTCGACAGCGATGCCAGCAATCTGGTGGCCGGACAGACCGGCTCTGCCGCCTTCAACGTCTTTCTCTTCGACCGGGCGCTTTCCACGACCGCCCTGGTGAGCCACCAAGCGGGGTCGGCCACGACCATGGCCCATGGACACTCGACCCTGGGAGAGATCAGTGCCGACGGCAGCCGGATCGCCTATTTCTCCAACGCCGACGACCTGATGGCCGGGCAATCGGACCTCAACAACGTGAGCGACATCTTCCTCTTCGACCGTGCCACCGACAGCAATGTCCTCGCCAGCCACGCCTCGGACTCTCCCACGACGGCCGGCAACTCCCAGCAGATCTCTCTCTTGCGGGAGCTTTCCCTGAGCGCCGACGGCCGCTTCGCGGCCTACTCCAGCCTCTCCTCGAATCTGGTGCCGGGCGACGTCAACTCGCAGTACGACGCCTTCCTCTATGACTGGAACACCGGCGCCAACACCCTGGTCAGCCGGTCGAGCTCCTCACCGGGGACGCCTTCGAACGGGCTCTCCCTGGTTCCGCAGGTCGCGGCCGACGGCTCCTTCGTGGTCTTTCGGAGCGACGGCACCGACCTGGTGACCGGACAGGCCGACACGGCCGCCCTGAGCAACGACCTCTTCCTGTGGACAAGATCCTCCGGCACCACCACGCTGGTCACCCACGCGGCGGGCTCGCCGGCGACCTCCGGCCAGGGGAGCTCCGGCGGTTTCTTTCCGAGCACTTTCCTCATCAGCGGCGACGGCGCCTGGATCGCCCTGACCAGCAGCTCCGAGACCCTGGACCCGGACGTCGAAGACCTGAACGCGCTGGACGACGTGTTCCTCTACGAGCGGGCCGTCGATCACCACAGCCTCGTGACCGTTCGCGGCGGAGCGATCTCGGAGACGGCGGGCGGCTCCATCGCCTATGCGACCGGGGCCTCCCTGAGCCACGACGGCCGCTATATCGCCTTCACCAGCAACGCCCCCAACCTCATCCCCGGAATCACGGACGGCAACAACGCCTCCGACGTCTTCCTCCGTGACCGGCTCACCGGCTCGACCCTCCTGGTGAGCCATGCCGGCTCCTCGCCGATCGTGGCGGCCGACGCCGCTTCCCGGCAGCCCCTGGTGAGCGCCGACGGCAGTGTCGTGGTCTTCGAGAGCGACGCCTCCAACCTGGCGCCCGGCCAGACCGCCGGAGCCACGCGCCAGCTCTACGTCTGGGACCGGAGCCTCGGGCAGGCCACCCTGGTGACCCACTCCTCCGCCTCTCCGTCCTCCTCCGGCAACGGCGGAATCCGGGATCTGGGCAACTACGACGTCAGCGGCGATGGGCGCTGGATCGCGTTCAACGACGCCGCCTCCGACCTGATCGCGGGCCAGAGCGATTCCAACGGCAGCGGCGACATCTTTCTCTACGACCGCTCCACGGGAACCACCACCCTGATCAGTCACGCCAGCTCCTCCCCGACCCAGGCCGCCGACGCTCTTTCGAACGGCCTCTCGATCAGCGCCGACGGGCGATACGTCGCCTTCCACAGCAACGCCACCGACCTCGTGCCCGGCCAGCCGGGCCCCGGCATCTTCCTGTACGACCGGAACGCCGGAACCACGGTCCGCGTGAGCTCCTCGTACGACTGGTATCCGGTGATCAGCGCCAACGGGCACAGGGTCGTCTTCACCAGCAGCGCCACCGACGTCGTACCCGGCCAGGTTGACGGGAACTCCACTACGGACGTCTTCCTCTGGGACCGCGTCACGGGCTCGACCCGGCTCGTCAGCCACGTGCCGGGATCGGCCACCACGACCGGCAACAGTCTCTCGTACCTCGGCACGATCTCGGCGAGGCCCTCCGCGATCAGCGCCGATGGCCGCTGGCTCGTCTTCTACAGCTTTGCCAGCAACCTGATCGCCAGGCAGACGGGCAATGACGTCGCAAACATCTTCCTGTTCGACGCGGAGTCCGGAATCGTGACTCTCGTGAGCCGGTCGGCGGTTTCGCCAACCCGGACGGGGAACCAGAGCTCCTACGAGCCGACCCTGAGCGCCGACGGCCGCTTCGTGGCCTTCCGCAGCCGGGCCAGCAATCTCGTTCCAGGCCAGATCGATCAGAACGGGGGTGCCGACACGTTTCTCTTCAACCGGGAGGCCGGCTCCACGGCCCTGATCTCGCACATCCCTTCCTCCGAAGCGACCAGCACGGCCCTGGCGTACGCCTCCGTCTTCGACGACGAGTTGCCGAAGATCAGCGCGGACGGCGCCTGGGTCGCGTTCTCCAGCTCCGCCCCGGACCTGGTGGCCGGCGACCGCAACGGTGCTGCCGACGCCTTCCTGTACGCCAACCCGCTCCCTGGAAGGGACTTCTTCACCGTCGCGCCGTGCCGGATCCTGGACACCCGCCAGCAGACGCCGACGCTGACGTCCGGGACCGCGCGGACGGTGACCGTTGCTGGATCCTGCGGCCTCCCGGCCACGGCGCGGGCCGTGGTGGCCAACGTCACGGCCCTCCAGGCCACCGGCCCGGGACGCCTGACGCTCCATCCGGGCGACCTGGCCGCGCCGGCCACCAGCACGATCAACTTCAGCGCCGGGATCACCCGCGCCAACAACGCGATGCTCTCCCTTGCCCTGGACGGCACCGGCACCCTCACTCTCACTCCTTTCGTGTCCGGCGGCGGTACGGTCGACGCGATCGTGGATGTGAGCGGGTACTTCGAGTAGGAGGGCTCCGGGATCGGGCGGGAGGGCGCCGCACCCTGTGATACCTTCGGGGAGAACTTTCGAGGATCTCTCATGTCCGACAACGCTACCTCCAGTGCTCCCCGCGACTTCATCCGCGAGATGGTCGCGCGCGACCTCGCCGCCGGCAAGCACGGCGGCCGGGTGGTCACCCGTTTCCCCCCGGAGCCGAACGGCTACCTTCATATCGGCCACGCCAAGTCGATCTGCCTCAACTTCGGGCTCGCCCAGGAATTCGGCGGCACGTGCCACCTCCGGCTCGACGACACAAACCCCGAGACCGAGGACCGGGAGTACGTCGACGCGATCCAGGAGTACGTGCGCTGGCTCGGCTTCGACTGGGGCGAGAATTTCTTCCACGCCTCGGACTACTTCGAGCAGCTCTACGCCTTCGCCGAGGATCTGATCCGGCGTGGCAAGGCCTACGTGTGCAGCCTGAACGAGGACGAGATCCGCGAGTACCGCGGCACCGTCACCGAGCCCGGCCGCAACAGCCCCTACCGCGACCGGACGGTCGAGGAAAACCTCGACCTCTTCCGCCGCATGCGGGCCGGCGAGCTCCCGGACGGCTCTTGCGTGCTGCGCGGCAAGATCGACATGGCCGCGGCCAACATGAAGATGCGCGACCCGCTGCTCTACCGCATCAAGCATGCGACCCACTACCACCGGGGCGACGCCTGGCCGATCTATCCGATGTACGACTACGCGCACCCGCTGTCGGACGCGATCGAGCGCATCACCCACTCGCTCTGCACCCTGGAGTTCGAGAACAACCGGGATATCTACGACTGGCTCGTCGACACCCTGGAGTTTCCCGACCCGCCGCGGCAGACCGAGTTCGCGCGCCTGAACCTCACCTACACGCTGATGAGCAAGCGCAAGCTCCTGGAGCTCGTCGAGCGCAAGCTCGTCTCGGGTTGGGACGATCCGCGCATGCCCACGCTCGCCGGCTTCCGCCGCCGCGGCTTCACGCCCGAGGCGATCCGCGACTTCTGCGACCGCATCGGCGTGGCCAAGGCCAACAGCACGGTCGACGTCACGCTCCTCGAGCACTGCCAGCGCGAGAACCTGAATCCCGTGGTCCCCCGCGTGATGTGCGTGCTGCGGCCGCTCAAGGTGGTGATCGACAACTACCCCGAGGGCCAGACGGAGGAGATGACCGCGCCGCTCTTCCCGCAGGACCCGTCCCGGGAGGGCGAGCGCAAGCTCCCCTTCTCGCGCGTCCTCTACATCGAGCGCGACGACTTCGCCGAGGATCCCCCGAAGGGCTTCCACCGCCTCTCGCCCGGCCGCGAGGTGCGGCTGCGCTCCGCCTATCTCGTGCGCTGCGAGAGCGTGGTGAAGGACGCGGACGGTCAGATCACCGAGGTTCACTGCACCTACGATCCCGAGACCCGGGGCGGCTCGGCGCCCGACGGCCGCAAGGTTCCGGGCACGCTCCACTGGGTCTCCGCCGAGCACTCGATCCCGGTCGAGGTCCGCCTCTACGACCGGCTCTTCAAGATCGAGCGTCCGGACCTGGCGGAAGGGAGCTTCGAGGACCACCTCAATCCGGACGCGCTCGAAATCCTGAAGGAGAGCCGCATCGAGCCGGCCGCCGCGGACCCCGCGCTCGGCGACCGCCTCCAGTTCGAACGCCAGGCCTACTTCTTCCGCGATCCCGTGGATTCGACCCCGGACCGCCTGGTCTTCAACCGGATCGTCTCCCTCAAGGACTCCTGGGCGCAGGAGGTGAAGAAGCAGACCCCGGCGCCCGCGAAGCCGGCGAAGGAGCCCAGGCAGGAGAAGACGGAAGAGGAGGAAAAGGCGCCGGCTCCCCTGACGCCGGAAGAGCTGGCACAGCTGGAGACGCTGCGGACCGAGCTTCAGAGCATCGTCCCGGCCGTGCTCGCCGCGCACCCGGTGGAAGTGGAACGCTACCGGTCCGGCAAGACCGGCGTCCTCGGCTTTCTTCTGGCGCAGGTGATGAAGCGGGCGGGCCAGCAGGGCGTCAAGCCGAGCCCGAAGCTGGTGAATGCGATCCTGGTGGAGACGTTGAAGTAGCCTTTCCAAGCATCGCGCTTCCGGAGCCTTCGACATGGCCTACATCCGCCGCTATCCCTTCGTCTGTCACCTTCGGGCCGAGCCGAACCAGTACATCCTCCACTTCCAGAACGGCAAGCTCGTGCGTAGCGGCGCCGGGCTCGCCTACTGGTTCAGCCCGCTTTCGGCGGCGGTGGCCCAGGTTCCCGGAGAGGACATCGAGACCACCTTCGTCTTCAAGGAGCTGTCCCAGGACTTCCAGGAGATCACCGTCCAGTGCTCGCTACGCTATCGCTGTGCCGATCCGCAGAAGGCGGCGGCGCGCGTGAACTTCGCGATCGCGCTCGACCGCGGCATCTGGCTCGAAGAGCCGCTGGAGAGGCTCGCCAGCCTCTGGAGCCAGCGGGCCCAGCAGCCGGCGCGCGCCTACATCCTGCGCGTGCCGCTGGTCGAGGCCGTGCAGTCCGGCGCCCAGGTCATCCAGACCGCCATGGAGGAGGCGCTGCGCTCCGATCCGGAGATCGCCGCCGGAGGCCTCGCCCTGGTCAGCCTCCTCGTCAACCGCGTCGCACCTTCGGCGGATCTCGAAAAAGCGCTGCAGACGCCGACCCGCGAGGCCATGCAGCAGAAGGCCGACGAGGCCACGTTCCTGCGCCGCGCCATGGCGGTCGAGAAAGAGCGGGCGATCAAGGAAAACGAGCTGAACACCGAGATCGAGCTGGCGAAGCGGCAGGAAGAGCTGATCCGCCAGCAGGGCGCCAACCGCCTGGAGGAGATCCGCCGCGAGGCCGATGCGGAAAAAGCGAAGGTCGAGGCCGAGGTCGGCCGCCGGCTCGTGGCCGCGGAAGGCGCGGCCCAGGAGACCCGGCTGCGCACCGACGCCGAGGCCGCGGCCCGGCGCCAGCTCGGGCAGATCGACGCCGAGAACGAGGCGTTGCGCGTCGCCGCCTGGAAGGATCTCCCCTCCCCCGTCGTCTTCGGCCTGGCCCTGCGCGAGCTCGGCGGCAAGATCCAGACGATCGAGCACCTCAACCTGACTCCGGACCTGGTGGGCGACGTGGTCCAGAAGTGGCTGCGGAAAGCCTCCGACTCCTAGCGCCAGGTGAAAACCTTTTCCAACCTGCCGCGCATCGTTCTGGTGACGCGCAAGACGCTGTTCGAGCTTCTCCTCGAACACCACGGGACGCTCGGCCAGGCCCGTTTCTATCTCGAATCGCGAGACCAGGACATCGCGCCCTCCCAGGAGGCGCACGAACGTTTCGAGTCGGGCCTCGCGGAGGTTCTGCACGCCATTCCGCCGGACCAGAGGCGGGTGCGCATCGACCGCACGCAGCTCGACCGGTTCCTCTTCGCACCGGACGACCTCGTCGTCATCGTCGGCCAGGACGGCCTGGTGCCGAACGTCGCCAAGTATCTTTCGGGCCAGCTCACGATCGGCATCAATCCGGACCCGGAGCGCTACGACGGCGTGCTCTGCCGGCACTCTCCGCACGCCATGTCCCGCCTCCTTCTCTGGACTCTGGACCCGCGAGGCCCGGCGTTCCGGATCGAACGGCGCACCATGGCGGAGGCCGCCCGCGAGGACGGCCAGCGACTGCTCGCTCTCAACGAGATCTTCGCCGGCCACCAGAGCCACCAGTCGGCGCGCTACCGCCTCCGCGTCGAGCCTGTCGACCCTGTGCAGGAAGAAAGGCACTCCTCCTCCGGCGTCGTCTGCTCCACCGGCACCGGCGCCACCGGCTGGGCGCGCTCGATCTGCGAGCAGACCTGGGACCCGGCCATCCTCCCCCGCCCGGACGAGCCGAAGCTCGGCTGGTTCGTGCGCGAGCCGTTCCCGTCCGTCTTCACCCAGACCGGCCTGCAGAACGGCAGCCTGGGGCCGGGAGAGACGCTCGTGCTGTCCTCGGAAATGGGAGAAGGGGGCGTCGTCTTCGCCGACGGCATCGAGTCAGACCGCCTGGAGTTTCTCTCCGGCCAGGTCGTGACGCTGAGGATCTCGGCTTCGACGTTCAACCTGGTGGTTGGGGTTGAGGGCGACGGGCCGGGGCACTGAGAGCCGGGAGCGGGTGCCTGCAATGGCCACTCGCGGCCTGCGGGCAAGAAATAGCCCGTCCGTGCTAGAGTCCGCGCCAGATTTCGGCGGTATCAACCCGCGGGAGGTTCTGCAATGAGGGATGCTCGGAAGGCTTCGTTTTCAGCCGCTCTCGTGGGGCTCGCGCTGACCGCCATGCCGGCGGTGGCGCAGAACCAGGACTTCTCGAAGGTCCAGATCAAGTCGACGCTCGTCGCGGGCAAGATCTACATGCTGGAAGGCGCCGGCGGCAACATCGGCGCCTCGGTGGGATCCGACGGCATCCTGATCGTCGACGACCAGTTTGCTCCCCTGGCCGACAAGATCCGCGCCGCCCTCAAGGGGCTCGGCGAAGGCAAGCTCGCGTTCATTCTCAACACCCACTGGCACGGCGACCACACGGGCGGCAACGAGGCCCTCGGCCGCGAGGCCACGATCATCGCTCACGAGAACGTTCGCAAGCGGATGTCCACGGAGCAGGATCTATTCGGCGAAAAGATTCCCGCCTCGCCGACGAAGGCGCTGCCGGTCATCACGTTCGGCGAGTCCGTCTCCATCCACTTCAACGGCGAGGAGATCAAGGTCATCCACTTCCCGCACGGCCACACGGACGGTGACAGCGTGATCTTCTTCACCGGCTCGAACGTGGTTCACATGGGCGACGATTTCTTCGCCGGGCGGTTCCCGTTCGTGGACCTGAGCAGCGGCGGCAGCGTCACAGGTCTGGCGGAGAACATCAAGACGCTCCTCGGCGAGATCCCCGACGACGCGAAGATCATCCCCGGGCACGGCCCGCTGTCCACCAAGACCGACCTGCGCGCCTTCCTCGGCATGCTCGAAGAGACCACGGGGATCGTGCGCGACCGCATGGCGGCGGGCAAGGATCTCAAGGCGATCCAGGCCGAAGGGCTACCCGACAAGTGGAAGGATTGGGGCAGCGGCTTCATCAACAGCGACCGCTGGCTGCAACTCATCTTTGAAAGTCTGAACCACAAGGGCGACTCAGGCGACAGCCAGCATCACTGAGCCGCCGGGGATGCTTGAAAGACAGCGGGATCAGTCCTCAGTCGATCCCGCCAATACCGGCCCACGACGAAGGGCGCTGCGAGGTCCACCAGGTCCCAGTTGTTGATCCGGTCCGAACGCCTCAGGTAGAGATCGAACAGCTCTTTCCTTCGGCTTTCGGGGGTCTTGTTGCTCCGGCCCTGCTTGTCCATGATGCTCGCGGCGCCGGACTTGAAGACGCGCTGGATCTTCTTCAGCTCTTCCGGCGACTGGAGCTCTTGCAGCCGCTCGGTGAACTCTGCGGCGGTGGCGCTCACTTTACGGCTCCGGAACGAAAGATCTCCGCCCGGCCTGCGGGGGCGGACTCGCTGGCTCCGATTACTCCGATGGCAGCAGTCTCAGGCGCCCCGGCTTCCTGTAGTGCCTTCACAACCTCGTCCGCCCGATCGGGAGCGACGGCGGCGAGCAGGCCTCCGGAGGTCTGGGCGTCGCAGAGGAGCAGCTGGTCCTCCCGGCTCAGATCCGGCGCGTAGGTGACCCAGTCCGCCAGGAAACGGTGGTTCGCGTGCGTGCCGCCCGGAGTGATTCCCGCCTCGACGTACTGCCGGGCCGCGGCCAGGACCGGCACCCGATCGAGGAAGATGCGGGCGCCGACCCGGCTCGCCACCAGGATGTTGCGCAGATGCCCGAGCAGGCCGAAGCCGGTCACGTCCGTGAGCGCGTTGGCGCCGAGGCGGACGAACACCTCGGAGCTGGCGCGGTTGAGCGTGGTCATGATCCGGATCGCCTCGCCGATCGCTCCCAGACTGTCCTCGCCGTTCTTGGCCGCCGTGGTGATGATGCCGACGCCGATCGGCTTGGTCAGGATCAACACGTCGCCGGGCCGGGCCTTGTCGTTGGCCAGCACGCGGTCCGGCGCGATGGTACCGGTCACGGCGAGCCCGAAGATCGGCTCCTCCGACTTGATGGTGTGGCCGCCGACGATCGCGATGCCGGCCTCGGCCGCCTTGTCGGACGCGCCGCGCAGGATCTCGACCAGGACTTCCGGAGGCAGGAGCGCGTCGGGAAAGCCGACGATGCTGAGCGCCGTCAGCGGCTTGCCGCCCATGGCGTAGACATCGCTCAGCGCGTTCGCCGCGGCCACGGCCCCGAAGTCGTAGGGGCCGTCGACGACCGGCGTGAAGAAGTCGGTGGTCAGAACGAGGGCCAGCTCGTCGCTCAGCTTGTACACCGCCGCGTCGTCGGCCGTCGAAGAGCCGATCAGGACGTTGGGATCGGTGATCGCCGGGAGCGACTTGAGGACCGGGAACAGATAGCCGGGCGGCTGCTTGGCGGCGCAACCCGCGCGCTTGGCCAATTGCGTGAGACGGACGGGATCAGACATCGATTCGACCTCGCTAGAGATTCACCTTGCCACGAGGGAAGGTCCCCTCGCGACAAAGTAAGGTTACCTCGGGAGCAGGGGGCTTACCCAGCGACCGGGTAACGTTGCGCGCCGCCAGAGGAGATCACCCGGGCGCCGCGTGCCTTCACCTCGCCGCCGGGTCGGGCGACTCTGCGGCTGGGCAACGTTACCGCGTTGCGGGGTAAAGTTCCCCGTGGTCCCGCCACGTCACTTCGCCACGAGGTGAGCTCGCTTCAGGACAGAGTCGTCTCCCTCGCCGCAGCGCAAGGTTACTCAGGGGCTGAGGAAGATTCCCTGGCGTTGGGCAAAGTTACCTGGCGTTGCGGAAAGAGACCGGGCGAGCAAGTCAGCTTCCCTCGCCGTGAGGTGGGTTGACTCGGACGCGAGGTGAGTTTCCTCAGCCGCGAGGTAGGCTTACTCGGCCGCGAAGTGGGTCGCTCCAGCGGCCAGTGGGCCGCTCCGCCACGAGGTAAGGTTACCCGGAGGCCGGGTAACCTTACCCAGGAGGCAAGCGAGCCTCTCCAAAGCGCATCTCGCGCGCCGGCGGGCTCCGGTCGATCCGCGTGATCCAGGGGTCCACGGTCACGAGCTCCGGCTGCGCGTCCAGAACGAGCCGGATCTCGTTGACGCCGCTCCGAAGCCGGTGCCGGCGCGAATCCAGCACCCTCGCGTCCGAGGCGAAGGCGATTTCGATCGGCTCGTCCAACGCGACGGGCGTCTCGACGCCCCGGGCGTCCGTGCGAACCTTTCCCGCGTCGATCCGGACCACCACGTCATAGCGGCCGTCGGCGCGGCGGCTCGCCCGGGCCGTCTCGACGCGCAGGTTGTAGAGGACGATCTCCTTCATCCACTGATCGATCAGCGCCCGCTGCCCCGCATCCGCCACCGCGTTCAGATGGCGCACGAGATCCAGGCTCGTCGGCCGGCGCTCCTGCATGAGCGCGCGGATGGCCCGGTCCAGGGTGTCCTGACCGAGCAGGTCGCGGATGCCGAGCAGCACGACCGCGGCCTTGTTGTAATAGAGGTACGGCTGGCTGTCGGCCTTGTAGAGCGGAGCTTCTGCATACGTGGCCGCGGCCCGGCCGGCCAGATACCGGTCCAGCTCGATTTCCAGGAGTTGCCGGACGTGCTCGCGGCCGCGAAGACGCTCGACGATCAGCAGCTCCGAGTACTTGGTCAGCGACTCGACGATGACCGATGCGCCCTCCACGTTCGCCACCTGGACGCGATGGCCGAACCACTGGTGGGCGACCTCGTGGGCCACGCGGCGGGCGATGAGATCGGGCCGATCCGGGTCGCGGGCATCGGTCAGGAAACCCCGATCCTCGCGGAGGTAGATGGTTTCCGGCAGCGCAAAACCCGCCATCGGCCAGTAGGACGGGATCTCGACGATCCTCAGCTCGCGGTGCGGATAGGGCTCGAAGCGGCTCTGCATCACGTCGAGAGAAGCCGCGGCGGCGTCGAGCATGCGCTCGACGTTCGCGCCGTGGGCCGGATGGTGGTAGAGCTCGATGCCGACCGGCCCCTGCTGACGTTTCGCCACCGCATAGCGGCCGGAAGTGATCGCGAAGCGGTTGAGGATCGGAGCGTCCGTGCGGTAGTGGAACCAGCTGCGTCCATCCTTCTGCCAGGAGCGCTCCAACGGGCCCGGAGCCACGGCGATCTGATCGCCGGCCGTGGACACGGTGAGATCGAGATCGATCCAATCGTCTACCGAGCCGTCGACTCCACCATGGGCTCCATCGTCGTCGAGGGCGGCAGCGTTCGTGCCGGTCAGTCCCCGCTTGCGGCGCGCGCGCGCGTCGGCCAGCTCGTAGCTCTCGCGGTATCCGAACGTCGGAAAGCCGCGCAGGTTCAGCAGGTATGTACCGTTCCCGACCACGGCGTCATCCTGCTGGCCGCTGCCGAAGCCGCCGAGGTCGAACGAAAGATCGAAGCGCAGCTCCGCGCGGGCGCCAGGAGCCAACGGGGACGCAAAGTCGAAGCGGACCATGCCGAAGCGGTCGTCCTTCTCTACCAGCCGGGCCGAGGGGATCGACAGCTCGGCCACCTTCCCTTCCCGGCGAACGGCGACGAAGACGCTGGAGATCGGCTGAGCGGACTCGTTGACGAGCGCGTAGCAACCGGCCACACGGAAGCGCTGCTCCGAGGGATAGAGATCGACCTGGCCGTCGACCTTGAGAATCCGCGGACGCGGCGCCGTCTCGATGGCCTTGTAGGTCTTCTCGTAATCGGCCCGCCAGTCGGCCATCTCGTCGCCGGTCACGTAGGCGTTGGCCACGTTCGTGTTGTAGAAGATCCAGCCGCCGGTCAGGACGAAGATGCCCGCCAACGCGACCACCGCTCGCGTGGGACGGATCAGAAGACGCAGCCGCTCCAGCACCGGCGCGCCGATCCGTCGCCAGAGCCCGGCGGAGAGCGTCGCCAGCAGCAGCGCCAGCACCGTCCAGTGCAGCATGAATCCACTGAACGGCGCCGCGTACTGGCCGAAACCGTTGAGGTCCGAGTAGGAGACTGGCGGCGCGGCGCCGAAGCGCCAGAGGTCGTGCTCCAACCCGAACGAGGCGGCCCGGCGCGCCACGATCATGAAGACGACGAAGGCGATCATCCCCGCGTACTTGCCGGGGCTCAGGGCATGAAGAAACAGCGCCGCGGCGGCATAGAGTAGAAGCGGCAGGCCGGTGAAGTAGAAAAGCGAAAGATAGAGCCCAGGCTCGATCTCGAAATAGCCTTTCGCAACCTGGATCGCCACGCCTGCCAGGGCTCCGCTGAGTAGCGTCGTCCCGATCAGGGCCGCGAGAGCGGTCCACTTCGACGCGATCATGACCGACCCGGAGACCGGCGTGCTGTCCACGACGGACGCCATGCGGACCCGCTGCTCGCGCCAGAACAGCTCCGCACCGTAGAAGAGGATGAGGATCGTGCCGAGGATTGTCGCCGGAGTCTGAAGCGCCTCGACCACGAGGCCCGTCGCGGGATAGGAGATCGAGTTGTACTCGCCCGTGAAGACGGCGCCGTAGATCTCCGAGATCGCCCAGCCCAGCCAGAGGATCAGGAGGAACGCGGTGCTCTTCGTCCAGAGCGTGCGCAGCTCGATCGCCGTGCAGGACCGGTACGCCGCGATCCACGAAGTGCCCGTGGGCCGCACCGACACCCGGCCGCCCCGGGAGGGCTCCCTGAGCGGGCTCACTTCGAGCTTCGAAGGCTTGGATACCTTCCGCATCCGGAATGTGAACCTGCGGTAGACGATCGTCAGGACGATCAGCGCCGCCGCGATCCAGATCAACCGATTGACGAGAAGCGTGCCTTCGAGCGGAATGAATCGGGAGCCCTTCTCGGCCGCGGTCCAGTAGCGCGTCAGGTCGAAGAAGCTCGTCAGGGCGAAGGGATCGAGCAACGACGGAAGCGTCCCCCCTCCCCCGCCCGGCTTCGAGCCAGCCATGAGCGGCGAGCCGGTCAGCGCGGCGCTCACGAAGTAGAGGACGTAGAGCCCGATCGCCGCGGCATAGGTGGCGATGGAGCTTCGAGTCAGCACGGCCACGGCGAACAGCAGGGCCGAGACGAAAAGGATGTTGGGCACGGTGACGACGGCGAACGCCGCGAGGTAGGCACGGAGGTCAAACGCTGCGACCCGCTCCGGCGCAAGCCAGGGCATGAGCGCTCCGACGGCCATCCCCAGCCCCGAGAGCGCGGCCACGGTCAGCGTCGCCAGGAACGCTCCCCCGAACCTTCCAATCACATAACGGAACCGTCCGACGGGCGTCGTGTGGATGATCTCGCTCATCCGGTAGTCGTCGTCGCGCAGCACCGCGCTGGCGGCGAAGATGCCCGCGGCGACGAGCGCGACCAGCGACAGGAGCGCAAATCCTTCCATCACCAGATAGGGCGAGTTGACGGCGACGTTGTCGGGGCCGAACTGCGTGATGCTGAGCGCAAATCCGAGAAGAAAGAAGAGCACGGCCGTGGCGAGGAAGACGACCTGCCGGGACTGATAGCGCCATTCGAAACGGAGAATCTCGCTCAGCATGCGACGCGCTCCTCACGCTTCGAAAGAGAGGAGAGGACAGAGAAGTAGACATCCTCCAGATCCGGCGCCGCCGGCTCGAAGCCCGGCTCCGGAAGACCGTCGGACAGCACGTGGATCTGCGTCCGTCCGCCGAAGAGCCGCGTGGCGATCACGTCGTGAGACTTGCGGTACGCCTCCACCGCGGACTTCGGCACGGTCTTTCGCCAGAGCCTTCCGTCCAGCTCGGCGATCAGCCGGGCAGGCTCGCCTTCGAGCACGACGCGTCCCCCGGCCAGGATGGCCATCCTGGGACAGAGATCGCTCACGTCCTCGACGATGTGCGTGGACAAGAGGACCACCGCGTCCTCGCCGATCTCGCTGAGCAGATTGTGGAAGCGGTTGCGCTCTTCCGGATCGAGGCCCGCGGTCGGCTCGTCGACGATGATCAGACTCGGCGCTCCGAGCAGCGCCTGGGCGATGCCGAAGCGCTGCTTCATGCCGCCGGAGAACGTGCTCACGGCCTTGTTGCGCACGTCGTGGAGATTGGTCAATTCGAGCAGCGAGCTCACCTGCTCCCGCCGCGCCCGTTTGTCGCCGATGCCCTTGAGGACCGCGATGTGATCGAGAAGAGCCAGCGCCGAGACGCCGGGGTAGACGCCGAAATCCTGCGGCAGATAGCCGAGGCGCCGCCGCAGATCCTGCGGCTCGGCCAGCACGTCGAGCCCGTCAAGCGCGATCGATCCCGCGTCCGGCTCCTGCAACGCCGCGATCGTGCGCATCAACGTCGACTTCCCCGCCCCGTTGGGTCCGAGAAGCCCGAAGAGTCCGCGCCCGATCGAGAGGTTCACCCCGTCGAGCGCGCGGACACCGTTTCCGTAGGTTTTCGAGAGTCCCTTGATGGTCAGCAAGCCGTCGCCCTCCCTCGTCCAGTGGCACTCCCCTACGCCGCGGACGGCGGGAGTGTTTCAGGATAGGAAGGGCGCCGTCACCCCATCCCTCTCCTACAGGCCCAGGACGGATTCGAGGCGGTCCAGGTTCTGCTCGTTCGCCTGGACAATGTATTGCCCCACCCGCGCCACCTCGTCGGCGGTCTGGAAGCGCATCGTCCACGTGAGCCGGGTCTTGCCGTCCACATCCTCGAAGAGGGAGGTCGACAGAAACTCATGGACCGGCTCCAGATGGCGAAACACGAACCGCTCGGGCTCGACGATCTCCTCGAAGATGCTTTCGTTCGGATACTCGGTGCCGTCGGGCGCCTTCATCACAAAGCGCCAATTGCCGCCCGGCTTCAGGTCGAACTCCTGGAACGTGTTCGTGAAGCCTTCCGGCCCCCACCACCGTGCGAGTTTCTCGGGATCGGCCCAGGCCTTGAACACGGCCTCGCGCGGAGCGTCGATGACGCGGATGGTGACGATCTGGCGGTCTGCAAAGTCTTCTTCGTACATCGCGGACATGTCGGGCTCTCCCTGGATCAGATGGGTTGTGAGGCTCTGTGCCTACCGGCTTGACGAACGAGGCTCCCCGGAATCGACAGGGAGCGCCAACCTCATGCAGCGTTCGTCTCCCAGTCGTAGGCGTCGAGGCTCTGCCACGAAAGCAGCCGGCCCGCGCTGCGGATCTGGGTCTCGTCGCCTCCGTAGACGACGATGCGGTCCAGGAGCCGCGGACCTTGATCGGAGAGGACTTCGGCGAAGCGGTCGATGGCGGCAAAGGCCTTGCTGCTCGGAGTCCTGCCGGATTTGATCTCTACCGGCACGAGGTCCGCTCCCCTTTCGAGGAGGAGGTCGATCTCCAGACCGCCGCGGTCCCGGTAGAAGGAGAGCCGCGGGCGCCGGCCCCGGTGGAGGTGAGCCTTGGCGATCTCGGCCACGACCCAGGTCTCGAAAAGCGCTCCCCGCAAGGGGTGGGTCTCGAGCTGCTTCGGGCTCTCGATGTTGAGGAGGCTTGCGGCCAGCCCCGTGTCGTAGAAGTAGAGCTTGGGCGACTTGATGAGCCGCTTGCCCAGGTTCGCGAAGAACGGCGGCAGCCGGAAGACGATGTAGCTCGCCTCCAGCACCGAGAGCCAGGAACGGGCCGTGGGCTGGGAGATGCCGCAGTCGTTGGCCAGGGAGGCGAGATTGAGAATCTGGCCGGTGCGGCTGGCGCACAGGCGGAGGAAGGTCTGAAAGACCAGCAGGTCGCCGACGTTCACGAGCTGCCGCACGTCGCGCTCGACGTACGTGGCCGTGTAATCGGCCAGCCACTCCTGGGCAGGCAGGTTCCTCTCATAGATCCGCGGATAGCCGCCCTGCCACAACAGCGCGTCGAGATCGGGTGCCGGAGCCGGAAAGCGCCGGATCTCCTCCAGGGACAGCGGCAGCAGCTCGGTCAGGGTCGTGCGGCCGGCGAGGGACTGCGTCACGGCATTCACCAGGGCCAGGTTCTGGGAGCCGGTCAGCAGGAACCGGCCGGGGCGGGGGTCTTCGTCGACCATCCCCTGCAGGTACGAGAGAATCTGCGGCACCCGCTGAACCTCGTCGATGACGGCGCCGTCGCGATAGCGGGCCAGGAAGGCGACGGGGTCCTCCTGGGCGAACTCACGCTGGGCCGGGTTTTCCAGCGAGGTGTAGGGAAGCCCAGGAAAGGCCATCCGGCTGAGAGTCGTCTTGCCCGACTGCCGAGGCCCGGTCAGGGTCACGACCGGATACCGCGTGGCCAGGTCGAGGAGACGAGGCTGAAGGAGCCGCTCGATCATCCCGGAGAGGGTATCAGATGGGCAGATTGAAAGTTGGACTTTGAATCTGCCCGGTTTTCAGTCGGCTGGCTCCCCCGTCGTCCCCGTCTCCCCCAGGTTGACCGTCCCCGCGGCGCCGTCCATGGTCACCACCTGGCCCGTCCGGAGGGCCGCGGTCAGCCCGAGGATGCCCACGATCGTGGGAATGCCCATCTCCCGCGCCACGATGGCGGAGTGCGAGAGGATGCTCCCCCTCTCGATGAGGAGACCGGAGACGGACGGATAGAGGGGCACCCAGCCGGGATCGGTGCGCTCGGCCACGAGGATCTCGCCTTCCAGGCGGGCGTCCTCGGACGGCGTGCGGATGACCTTGACGGGCTTCGTCACCACCCCGGGCGAGCAGCCGATCCCGCGAAGGAGGCCGTCTGTGGTGCCTTCCCCTTCAGCGGCGCGCCGGGGCCGGCCCTGGAGGCGGTTGCGGTGATAGGGCAGGCCCCAGGTCTCGAAGCGGTCGGCGGGTTGGCGGTCCTGCTCGCTGCGGAAGGCTTCGAATTCCTGCCGGCGGAGGTTGGCCAGGCTGCGAAGATCCGTGGTCACGGCCCGGCCCCGGGTGTAGTCCCAGACCTCGTCGAGCGTCAGGTAGAAGAGGTCGTGCGCCCGGTCGAGGAGGCCTTCGGCTTCGAAGCGCTCTCCGACGGCGTGGAGCATCTCGCGGAGCAGGCCGTAGATCCGGGTGCGGGCGAAGCGGAGGTTCTCCCGGTTCTTCACGCCCAGGCGGGCGTTGGCCAGCACCCGGCGGAAGATCCAGGCGCGCGGGAAGAGCCCCCCCTTCGCCCTCAGAGCCGCGAAGGCCCGGGCTTCGGCGTCCCGGCGGATGCGCTGCTCCCTCTCCCCATGGGCGGAGAGGTCCAGCGCCGCCGGATCTCCGGTCAGGTAGTTGCGGAGGATCTGGTAGACGAAGGCCGGCCGGTCCTTGACCGAGGGCTCCTCCAGCTTCAGCTCGTTGACACCGCGGAAGCCGTAGAGATCCAGGTACTTGCGGATCTCGGCGCCGAAGTCCGGGAAGCGCGCCGGGGCTTCCTTCACCAGCTCTTCAGGAGTGCGTTCGAGAAGAAGCTGCCGCAGCTCCGGCCGCTCCCGCGCCTGGGCGGCGAGGCGCAGCAGCACGCGGGTGGGCTCGGTGCTCTCGATCCCGCCCTCCCCCACGATCAGGTCGTTCTGGAGCGAGCCGGCCTCGTCGCCGCACCAGGAGGCGCAGAGCTTCTTGAGCGTGCCGTAGAAGACCATCACGAAGAAATCGTTGATGATCGGCGCCTTCCACTGCCAGAGAAGCTCCTCCTCCATCTGCCGGTAGAGGGCGCCCAGCTCGTGCGGGGCCATGGCGCGGAAGTCGAGCGCGGACCAGCGCTCGTAGCGCTCGCGGAAGTGGGCCTGAAAGTCGCTGACGATCCGGCGGATGCGCAGGAAGTTGAGGCCGGACCGCCCCACGAGCTTGAGCAGCGCGGGCAGCTCCTGCGTGTAGCGCCGGATTCCGGTCACGGGCACCGGCTGGTCCTCGTCGCCGAGCCCCTCCCGCACACCCATCATCGATTCCATGAAGGACTTGTTGTAGTTGAAGCCCGGGAACAGGCGGACGAGGCGGTACCAGTTGAAAAGGTTGTAATAGACCTGACCGCGGAACAGGCCGAGCATGTTGTCGAAGACGTCCCGGTTCGCCCGCACCGTGGGCGCGCCGATTCCCATGACCTCGGCGAAACAGTGATAGACGATGGCGTAGGCCCGCCGGATGAAGCTGAAGGTCATCGGCGAGGTGACGCCGGAGTAGCTCTCGATGATGTTGGAATTGTCCCAGAGCAGGCGGTTGCCCGCGGCGGGGCCGACCTCCTCGACCGTGGTGATGGGGCGGGCCTGGAGCAGGAAGATCTTGCCGGCGTCGTCCACCGCCAGCTCGATGTCCTGCGGACAGCCATAGTGCCGCTCGACGGCGAGGCCCAGCCGGGTCAACTCGCGGATCTGATCGGGAGTGAGGCTCGGCTTGTCGCGCAGGTCGGCAGGAACGTCCACGCGCTTGAGCCCGCCTCCCGCGGCTTCGTCGAGAACCAGTTGCTCCGACTTGACGGCGATCTGCTCGGCGATCTGCTCGGCGACCGGCAGCGTCTCCTTGTCCACGGTGAAGGTGTCGGCGTCCAGGCCGGCGCTGACCAGCCCCTCGCCGGCTCCCCAGAGCGTGCTGATCACGACTTCATGGACGTTGCCGTCGTTCGGGTTCGCGGTGAACAGGACTCCGGCGGATCGCGCGTCGACCATCTGCTGGACGACGACTGCCATGGAGATGCGATCCTCCGGAATCCCCTTGGCGCGGCGGTACGCCAGGGCGCGCTCGTTCCAGGCCGAGGCCCAGACGCGGCGAATGGCGTCGAACAGGCGGTCCCATCCCTTGATATACAGGAAGCTGTCATGGAGCCCGGCAAACGACTCTCCCGCGGCGTCCTCGCCGACGGCCGAGGAGCGGACGGCGACGAAAGCACCTTCCGGAATGCGAAGGGCATGGGCGCCGCGGATCGCCTGTTCGAGCTCGGGAGTGATCTCACCTTCCTCGAAGGCGCGGGTGGTGATCGCATACCAGGGCGGCACCGGCAGGCCGAGGGCTTCGAGACGCGCGAGGTTGGCGGCCTTACCTCCCAGAATACCTCCCGGAATCAGCGGGTTGTCCAGCGCCTCTCCGGGATCAGCGACGACGAGGGTCATAGATCAATCCCGAGCTTGCGGGTGATCTCGATCGCTAGGATGAGATCGAAGGCGATGATGTACATGCCGGCGTAGGTCTCCATCCTCTTGGCCGTCTTGCGGCTGGTGTGAAACCGGAACTGGAAGAAGCCGATCAGCGAGACCGCGAAGAGCGCCACCAGCGCGGCGTAGAACCAGGGCGACAGCCCGAGGTGCCAGCCCACCAGCGAGACGAGCGCGGTGTCGATCACCCGGATCAACAGGACGACCCAGGCGGCACCGTAGGTACCGAAGATTCGGGTGTAGGTCTCGACCCCCTCGATCTCGTCCTCCGGCGCCCGGATCTTGCGCGACACCTCCCAGTTGAAGGTGACGAAGAAGCCGACCCAGGCGTACATCCAGTACCAGGGCGGCGCCTCCCAGGGCCAGCGGCCGGTGGCGAAGCTGAAGACCAGCAGCGACAGCAGCGGCATCACGAGCATGTGGCTCGTGGTGTAGATCAGGAAGTGGTCCTTCAGCCAGTCCCGGAGGAAAAACTCCTTCAGCATCAGGAGAGAAAAGACGAACGCCAGGGACCATGCCGCCAGCACCGGCAGGCCTCGCCACGCGCAGAACGCGATCTGCAGAGCGATGGCAATACCGCCGAGGATCTTGAGGTCGCGCAGCGTGACCACGCCGCTCTGGAGGATCCGGTGCGGGTAGTGAAGGCAGTCCTCGGCGTAGTCCTTGTGCTCGTCGAACACCCGCAGGTGAAAGAAGAAACAGAACAGGGTGAGGCCGCCGAGAAGCGACGACAGGTCGTAATGCATGGGCCGGCCCGGCTCGGTGAGGGTGCGGGCCAGGAACTGGCTGGACGAGTAGTAGGCGAAGATCAGGATGCCGTGACCGGCAAGTGGAAAGCGCTCCGCCAGATAGGCGAAGAGGCGGCGAATATAAGGCGACTGGGGCGACTGCCGGCTGAGGTCGGCCATGAGGGGGTCGGCGGCTATCGCCGCACGCCGGGAAGTCCCACTCCCGGAGCCGGACGCTCCCGGAGCACCTCGCGGCGGAAGCGGAACAGCTCCGCGGGCCGGCCGCCGGTCTGGATGTCGTGCTGGCCGGTGCCTTCAACCAGCCCGCCGTGCTCCACCAGCCGCCGGAAGTTCTGCTTGTGGAGCGGAAAGCCGGTGAGAGCTTCCACGACCCTCTGGAGTTGCAGCAGGGTGAAGGTCGGCGGCAGCAGCTCGAAGACGACCGGCCGATACTTGATCTTGCCGCGCAGGCGGCCGAGCGCGGTGGCCAGGATGCGCCGGTGGTCGGCCATCATCAGACGCCCGGGCAGGTGACCGGGCAGGCGGCCGTCCGCGGACTCTCCCCGCTCGCGCCGGGCTTCGGGAACGAGCAGCGCCTCGTAGAGCAGCTCGTACCGCTCGAGGACGCGCTCGCCGTCCCACTGGGCGCCGCCGAGCCCGAAGGCGATGTCGGCGCGCTCGCGCCGCTCCCGCTGGTGAGGCGCGTCGGGCGCCGCGGCGATCCAGGCCTCCAGGGCGGGAACGAGATCCTCGCCGAGTCTCGGAGGAGAACCCTCGGAAACATTGCGGCGGTCCTCCCAGGGGAAGAACTCATAGGCGTCGCGCCACCGCGCCTCCCCCGTCACCTTGGCCTCCCGCACCAGGGCGAGATAGGCGACGGACACCAGCCGCGGCCCGCCATGGCTCTCGACGGGATCCCGGTTCCGGTCGCCGAACGTGTAGAGCTGCTCCACATAGCCCAGGGGAAGGCCGGTCTGCTCCGTGACCCACCGGCGCAGGCCGCGGTCGAGCGTCTGGTCGCGGTCGGGCTCCAGCGGGCCGAACGGGAGCGCGTCCTCGGACGGCCCGCCGAAAGGCGACGTCCGCCGGATCGTGAGAATCCGGGGAACCTCGTCCGTCACCGCCACGATCACGGCGTTCAGGCCGAGATCGACGCGGATCGGCATGGCTCCCAGTCCTGGCGAAGGTCGGAGACCGCCTCGCGGCCGAGGATCTCCGAGAGGTGGCGCGCGGCGACGGCCGCAATGTCTGGGAGCGCCGGAGCGTTCCCGGTCTCCTGCTCGATCGAGGTCATCTGCACCTGGCGCAGACCGCAGGGGATGATCCCCGAGAAGTAGGACAGGTCGGTCGAGACGTTGAGCGCGAAGCCGTGGGTGGTGATCCACCGGGAGAGATGGACGCCGATCGAGGCGATCTTCCGGTCTCCCGCCCAGACGCCGATGAACGCGGCTTCCTCACCGGGGCGTCCCGCGATGCCGAAGTCCGCGAGGGTGCGGATGAGCGCCGTCTGGAGATCGCGGACGTAGCGGCGGATGTCCCGCCGGTCCGGGCTCAGGTTGACGATCGGATAGCCGACGAGCTGCCCGGGGCCGTGGTAGGTCACCTGCCCGCCGCGGTTGCACTCCACCACGTCGACCTTCTCCATCCCCCGCCCTCCCGAGCTCGCGAGCACATCCGAAGCATCGGCATTGCGGCCGAGCGTGTAGACGTGCGGATGCTCCAGCAGAAGGAGCCGCTCCGGTCCTTCCCCCTGGCGCAAGGCATCGCGCACGGCGTGCTGGAGCGTCTCGGCCTCCCGGTAGGGCACGCGGCCGAGCCAGGTCCAGTGAAGAGGGCGCGAGGGGATCGGCATACGGCCTGCATTGTATGGCACGAGGCAGCCGCGAACATCACGCCGCTACTGTAAGATACGCCGCACGTCACGGGGGGAGTGGAATGGAAAAGATCGTCACCGCGATCCTGGGGGGAGGGCAAGGAAGCCGGCTCTGGCCCCTGACCCGCGACCGAGCCAAGCCGGCCGTGCCCATCGGCGGCAAGTTCCGGCTGATCGACATCCCCATCAGCAACAGCCTGCACGCCGGCATCGACCGCATCTTCGTCATCACCCAGTTCAACAGCGCCAGCCTGCATCGCCACATCTCCCAGACCTACCGCTTCAGCGCCTTCTCGCTCGGCTTCGTGAACATCCTGGCCGCGGAGCTGACGATCGAGCGGCAGGACTGGTACCAGGGCACGGCCGACGCCGTGCGGCAGTGCCTGCCGCGGCTGCTGGAGCCGAACCCGCCCGAGGTGCTGATCCTCTCCGGCGACCAGCTCTACATGATGAACATCGGGGAGTTCATCCACACCCACCGCTCGCGCGAGGCCGACCTGACCATCGCGGTCAAGCCGGTGAGCCGCGAGGAGGCGTCGGCGTTCGGCATCCTGCGTCTCGATCCGTCGGGCCGGATCATCGAGTTCGTGGAGAAACCCACCGATCCGGCCGTGCTCGACGAGCTTGCCCTCGACGAGCAGACGCAGGCGGCGCTCGGATTTCCCGCTCCTCAGGGCTCCTACCTGGCGAGCATGGGCATCTACGTCTTCCGCCCGGAGGTGCTGACCGATCTGCTGGTCGGCAGCACGACGGTCGACTTCGGCCGCGAGGTGATTCCCCAATCCTTGAGCACGTACAAGGTCGTGGCCTATCCCTATGAAGGCTACTGGACGGACATCGGCACCATCCCGAGCTTCCACCGGGCGAATCTGGACCTGACCCTGCCGCTGCCGCCGCTCAACCTCTACGATCCGGAGCTGCGCGTCTTCACCCACCCCCGCTTCCTGCCGGGCACCAAGGTCAACGAGTGCTTCGTGCACTGCTCGATCCTGAGCGAGGGGAGCATCCTTTCGGGCAGCCGGGTGGCGGACTCGATCATCGGCGTCCGCGCCGTGGTGCGCGAGGGCGCGATCATCGAACGCACGGTGGTGATGGGCGCCAACATGTGGGAGACGCTGCCGGTCCACAGCTCGCAGATCCCCCTCGGAATCGGCCGGGACTGCCACATCCGCAACGCCATCCTGGACTTCAACGTCCGGATCGGCGACGGCTGCCGGCTGCTCAACGAGGCCGGCATCCAGAACGCCGACCACGAGAGCTACGCGATCCGGGACGGCATCATCGTGGTCATGAAGAACGCCGTGCTGCCGCCGGGCACGGTGATCTGATGCGCATCTGCCAGATCGCCGCCGAAGTCACGCCGTTCGCGAAGACCGGAGGCCTCGGCGACGTGGTCGGCGGCCTCTCGTCCTACCTCGGGCGCTCGGGGCACGACGTGCGGATCGTGATGCCTTTCTACGGCCAGCTCACGCGCCGGCCCGATCACTTCGTGCCGGTCGATTTCATCCGGGACATTCCGATCAAGATGGGCTCCCGGCACTTCCACGTCTCGGCCCTCACCTGCAAGCTGCCGGGCAGCGACGTGGACGTCTACTTCGTCTCCTGCCCCGAGCTCTACGGCCAGGAAGGGATCTATCAGGGCGACCGCGAGGACGGCCTCCGCTTCGGCGTGCTCACCCGGGCCGCGCTGGAGCTCTGCCAGCGCATGGGCTGGGCGCCGGACATCCTCCACTGCCACGACTGGCACACGGCCCTGACGCCGGTCTATCTCAAAGCGCTCTACGACTGGGACCGGCTGTTCGACCGGACCCGGACCGTGTTGACGATCCACAACATGGCCTACCAGGGCTACCTGCCTGCGAGCGCCATCCACGATCTGGGCCTCGGCGAGCGCACCTGGATGCTGGACGGCTCGGACCTGAAGTCCGGCGTGTTCAACATCCTCAAGCACGGGTTGCTGCATGCGGACGCGATCACCGCGGTGAGCCGGACCTACGCCCGCGAGATCCAGGGACCGGAGCAGGGCTTCGGCCTCGACTGGCTGCTGCGCGCCCGGTCGGACCGCTTCTTCGGGATCATCAACGGCGTGGACTACGGCGAGTGGGATCCTTCCCGAGATCCTCACCTCCCCTATCCGTACTCCGCGGAAGACCCTTCCAACAAGCGGGCGATGAAACGGACCCTGCTTCAGGAGACCGGGATCGGCGAGATGGATCTGGAGGTGCCGGTCATCGGGATCGTCTCCCGTCTGACCGCTCAGAAAGGTTTCGATCTCGCGTTCGAGGCGCTGCCCGCCGTGCTCGCGCGGCGCGACTTCCGGCTGGTCGCCCTCGGCAGCGGCGAGCCGCGCTACGAGGACTTCTTCCAGTGGCTGCAGTGGCGGTTCGCGGGCCGCGTCTGGTTCTACCGCGGCTTCAACAACCCGCTGGCCCACTGGATCGAAGCCGGAGCCGACCTCTTCCTCATGCCCTCGAAGTTCGAGCCCTGCGGTTTGAACCAGCTCTATAGCCTGCGATACGGCACGCCGCCGATCGTGCGCCGCACCGGGGGCCTCGCCGACACGGTGGAGCCCTGGAACGCGGGGACCGGCCAGGGCACGGGCTTCGTCTTCGACCACTTCGATTCGGAGGGTCTGCGCTGGGCGCTGGACACCGCGCTCGACGCCTACGAGGACCGGGGCTCCTGGGCGCGGTTGATGCACAACGGCATGGTGCAGGACTACTCCTGGGATGTGCAGGGGCGCGAGTACGTGGAGCTCTACCGCCGGTTTTCCGGTTGAGGGGCGGCTGAAACGCCGGGCCTCTTCGAGAGGCCCGGAGGAAGCTATCAGAACCGGTGTGAGACGCCTGCGAGCAGGATGTACTTGGGGAACGTCGCGTCCCCCTCGCGGCCGCTGTAGGGGTTGGGCTCGCGGTTGCGGTAGAAGCCGATCGGCACGTTGAGCGACCAGGTCGACTTGCCCTTCGAGTAGGCGAGGCCCGGCTCGGCGAACATCTCGTGTCCCGGCCGCCGCCAGCCGTGGCTGTCGCCGATCAGGTCGTAGCGCGGCAACCCTTCCAGCCGGTAGGCGAGGCTGACGCCGAGCCCGGTCTTGCCGATCGGCGCGATGGCCCCCAGCCGCACCAGGAACTGATCGGGAACCGAATTGACCAGCAGACCCTCCTCGCGATAGCCCGGAGCATTCGCGAGGCCCAGGCCGACGATGATCGACGGAGTTCCGTTCGTGTCCCGCGGGTTCGCGAGATAGGAGCCGGACGCGAACAGGGTCGCCTTCTCGAACTGCTGGAACGCCTGGACGTCGAACAGGATGCCCCAGCCGCCGTCGCCCGGCTGCACCGACTGGTCGACGGCCTTGCGCGAGGCGTTGGTGCCGTTGATGTTGGGGTACACCTGGGTGACGTTGTAGTCCCCGGTCGGGGCCTTGATCCCCAGGCCGACGGCGACGTTGTGCCGGCTCTCGGGAGCGAGCATCCAGTAGCGCCCGGTCAGGCTCACGTCACCCAGACCCTTCCCCTCCTGCTTCGCCCGCGGCCCGGGCACCGGGCTGATCGGCGTGGGCACGGCCCAGGACGACTTCACGACCGGGATGCCCAGCGTGAGCCCAAACCGGTCGGTCGCCGCGTAGGAGACGCCGAAGTCCAGCGCCTGCTGGGTGTTGACGACATAGGTGCCGGCGCGGTCGCGGATGCGCTGGTGCTCCGTTCCGCTGTAGTGGTCGTCGGACCGGAGCCCACGATAGGCGAGGCTCACCTGCCATTCGCCCTTCTCGGGAACCAACTTGCTTGCCGCGCCAAACACGGGCGCAGTTTGACGGATGAGCACTCACCCCTGGCCGGCGGCGGGGCGGGACGCAATCAGGCCGGCGGTCAGGAAGGCGGCAACCAGGAGCGGCAGGAGCGGCAGGAGCGGCAGGAGCGGCAGGACGGGCTTCGAGGCTCTATACATCGATTCGACTCCTTCAATGAGAACGCGCGGAGTCTACTCGAATCACCCCATCTCCCCAACCCCGTGGACCTCCACCGTCGAGAAGCCCTGATGCTTCGTCACGATCACCTGCTGATCGAACTCGTCCCGCAGCTCCGGGATGTGGGTGATGATGCCGACCATCCGGCCCCCGACCCGCAGCCCCTGGAGGGTCTCGGAGACCAGGGCGAGGGTTTCGGGATCGAGGGTGCCGAAGCCTTCGTCGATGAACAGGCTGTCGAGGTTCACCGCGCCCACGGCGCGCTGCACCTGGTCGCTGAGCTCCAGGGCCAGCGCCAGCGAGGCCAGGAAGGTCTCTCCTCCGCTGAGCGTGTCGCTGATCCTCGTTTCGTCCGCGTTGTCGTGATCGACGACCCGGATCTCCTCGTTCTCGAACTGGAGGGAGTAGCGGTCGCCGGTCAGCGTCAGGAGCCGGACGGACGCCCCCTGAACCAGCTCGGTGAACACCTCTTCCAGGATGTAGGCCTGGAACCGGTCGCTCCGCAGGTCGCCGGCCAGGAGATCGACCACGCGCAGAGCCGCCTCCTCGACTTCCAGCTCTCCACGCAGCTCTTGCGAGCGCTGGAGCCGCTGCTTCATGCGCCCGATCTGCTCTTCTAGCTGCTTTTCCTTGCCGAGCGCCTTCTCCACTTCGGTGGTCATCGCCGCGGCGAGAGTCTCTACAGAGGCCAGCTGTTCGTCGGAGACGCGCTCCTCCCCCAGCTCAGTTTTGAGCATGGCGGCCCGCTCCTCGGCGGCGTGGCTGTCCTGCCCATGGCGCTGAACCTGCTCCTTGATCCGGGAGGCGGTGGCGTCGTCGAGAAGAGCCTCCTGGACCGCGGTCTCGTCGTCAAAGCCGGCGCGGGCGATCTCCGTGTCCCGGCTTTCCGCTCTCCGGGCGGCGTCCTGGAGAGCGGCTTCGGCGGCTTCGGCCTGGAGCCGCTGCGCCTCCCTGGCCGTCATCCGTTGGCTCTGGGCGCTTGCCGTCTCTTCGGAGGCCGCTTTGAGGTTGGCTTCCAGCTGGCGGATCTGCTCCTCCAGGGATGCCGCCTCGGCGGCCGGGTCGTCCGACTCGGTGACGGCACGGATCTCGGACTGCAACGCCGAAAGCCGTACCGCGCTCGCGCTGCGCTCCTCCACCAACCGCGTTCGCAACGCCTCCCTCTCGCCGAGTCGATCCCGCGCGGTCGCTTCGTCGGCCCTCGCCCTCTCCAGGGTTCGATCCGCCGCGGCCAGTCGAGCCTTGGCATCTTCATTCGCCTTGCGGCTCGCGGCGAGCGACTTGATCCGGGTTTCGATCCAGGCCTCAATCCTTCCAGCCACGGCGGCGGCTTCCGGTGCGCGGTCGCCGAGCGCCCGGCCGACCTCCTCCTCACTGGCCGCCACGCTGGCTTGCAGCTCGGTATGGCGCAATTCCAGCTCGGTGAGGCTTTGACGGGCGGCGTTGAGCCTTGCCTGCTCTCCCGTGAGCGAAGCCTCCTGCTGCTGGGCGAGCGCGTCGGCGTCTCGCCGCATCTCCCGCGCGCTCTGGAGCGCGGCCCTGGCGGCCTCGAGCCCGGGCGCCGGTTCGGCCGAAGGGGGCGCGTTGACGATCTGCTCGCACACCGGGCAGGGTTGACCGGGAACCAGCTCCTCGCGGAGGTGGTTGGCCTCGTTCACGCTGACTGCGAGATGCAACGCCTCCTCGGCCGCGTCGAAACCGCGCCGCGCCTCCTCCGCCGACCTCCTGGCCGACTCGGCCGCCGCCTTCAGCCGCTCGGTCTCCTCCGCCGTCTCGGCCACGGCTTTGCGCTTCCGGGCAAGCTCAGCCAGGCGCTCCGCCGCGCCTCTTCGAGCAGCGCCCAGCTCGACGGCGCGGTCGCGGACGCTCTGCAGCAGCTCGTCCAGATCCGGGTCGTAGCCGGAGGCCTCCGCGGCTTGCCGAGCCTCGTCGAACGCCGTCTGCTGCTGCGCCTGCACGGCCTTCGCCGCGTCAACCGTCGCGGCGAGCGAGGCCAGCTCCTCCTCCAGCTCCGTCAGGCCCCGCGTCTGCCGCTCCAGGGCCGACGTGAGCTGCTCTTGTTCGGGAAGGCGTCCGAGCACCTGATGGAGCCGCGCCACCCGTTCGCGAATCGCGGGGATCGCCTCGGCGGCCTTCTCCGCCGACTTCAAGACACCGGCCTTCTTCTTCCAATCCTTCTCGGCCGCTTCATGGCGCACCGCGGCTTCGTCCGCCGCCTTCTTCACCGCGTTCGCAGAAGCGGAGGCTCGGGCGGCCTCCTGGAGCAAGGGCAGGAGCGGCACCGCCCGGGCCGCCGCCTCGATCCTCGCCCGGTCGCGGCTCACCTGCTCAGCCTGCATCCGCAGGGCGGATTGCCTCTCTTCGACCTGCCGAAGCTCCCGGGTTTTCGCGTGCTGGCCGCGCAGCCGGTCGAGCTTGACCTGGATGCCTCCCCGCTCCTTCCTCCAGGCTTCGAGCGATTCGACGACCCGGGCATGCTCCGCTTCCAGCTCCGCGACCGCGGCCTCGTGGACGCCGGCATACTCGTCGGACAGGAGCTTCTGAAGGGAATCCACGGCGCCCTTCTTCTCAGCCGCCGAACGCTGAGCCCGTTCCCGCATCCGCTCGTAGACGTCGAGCCGCAGCAGGGTGCGAAGCATGCTGCGCCGGTCTCTCGGCTGTGCCTTGAGGAACCTGGCGAAGTCGCCTTGCGGCAGCACCACGGCCTGCATGAACGCAGGCGCCTCCAGCCCAAGGATCATCACCACCCGGTCGGTCGCGGTGCGAACCTGATCGGCCAGACTCCGGAAGGAGCCGCTCTCGTCGCGCTCTTCCAATCGAACCGATTGATTGCCGTTGCGCCGGAGAGTCCGCGCGATGCGGTAGCGGCTCGGACCGACCTCGAAATCCAGAACCACGCTGACCCGGTTCTGACCCGCCGAAATCATTTCGGTTCGATTGTGAATGTTGACCCGGGGAATCTCGCCGTAGAGCGCGAAGATGATCGCGTCCAGCAGCGTCGACTTGCCGGCTCCCGTCGGCCCCGAGATGGCGAACAGCTCCAGCGTGCGGAAGTTGATCTCCTGCTTCTTCGTGAAGCAGGCAAGGCCCTCGACGGTGAGATGGACGGGCCGCAACCGTCAATCCTCGAACGCGGCCTGGGTATAGAGATCCTGAAAGGCCTTCAGGACGGCCGGGTCCGCCTCCTCCTGGTGCACGCTGCGATGGTAGGCATCGTAGTGTTCCACCGGCGAGAGCCCGGCCTCCAGCCGTCGATCCGGCTGCTCCTCGGCCTCGGGAAGCTCGGCGCGCACGACGAGCGCATTGGGGAGCAGCTCGCGAACCCGTCGATTGAGATCGGGATCTTTCCTGGTCAAGGGGACTGTCACCCGCAGCCAGCCCTTCCGATGCTCATCCGCTGTCTCTTCCAGTTCCGAGAGCGAGACACGAAGGTCGACGAGCGGCTGCCCTCCCTCGTAGGGGACATGCTCCACGGTGGCGGGCTCTCCCGGCGACGCCGCCGAGGCGGTCACCACAACAAAGGTTTTTTCTTCCCCGGCCTCGCCGAAGTCCATCTGCAGGAGCGATCCGGCATACCAGGCGGGCACCGGCCCCTCGATCTTCTGCGGCCTGTGGATGTGCCCGAGAGCGATGTAGCTCGCCGTGGAGGGCAGAGCTTCCGGCAAGGCGGCCCAGTCCTCGCCGAGATGCACGCGGCGCTCTGATTCACCAAAGATGGCGCCCTCGATGTGCGTGTGCGCCATGAGAAGGTTGACGGCGTCTTCCCGAAAGGCGCCGCAGAGATCCTGGACCGCGCGCTCGAACATCTGAGCGTATTTGATCCGGGCGCTCGCCTCCTCCCCGGCGAGATCCAGCGCCGACACCCACGCTCCGGGAGATGCGAACGGAAGAGCCGCGACCACGGCCGTCTCTCCACTCCGAGTCTCTATCACCCGCGCTCCTCCCTGGGAGGCGGGGCGCGGACGGCCGAGGATCTGTACGTTGACGAGCTCGGTGAGCAGCGAGCGGGCATCCAGACGAAACGGATCGTCGTGGTTGCCGGCGATGACCAGCATATGCGCTCCGCTCCGTCCCACGCGGACCAGGAAGCGGTTCACCAGCCGCTCCGCTTCGGCAGGGGGATTCCGGCTCTCGAAAACGTCCCCCGTATGGAGGACGAGGTCGATGGATTGCGTCTCGATGAACGCCGCGAGATGGTCGAGCACGGCCTCCAGCTCGTCGAGACGCTGGATGCCCTTCCATCGGCGGCCGACATGCCAGTCGCTGGTGTGGACGATCTTCATGGTGGTTGTCGGGAGGGCGTCGCGTCGATGCGGGTCCGGCGGCGCTCCTGGCGAGGACAGTCTATCGGATCTGCCCCCGCCAGGAGCCGTTCAGGGCACCATCTCTCTGTTCATCAACGCCATGTGGAGCGACTACGGCGCCGCCACGGTCTCTCCGAGAAGTGACGAACCTGTGACAGAACTGCGATAGGACTGTGAAAGGGAGCCGCGCCGCCACCCAATCGGTAAACTCGCCGCCGGCCTTGACGTAGCAGGGCTCGGAGGAAACGAGAATGGGGCGATCAAACTGGATTCTTCTCGGCCTGGCGCTCGCCGCCCTGGCGTGCGGCGGGCACACCGAGCCACCACCGAGCCCGGAGACGCCTGCCCTGGATCCGGCGCGAACGGTGCAGCTTCTCTTCACGTACGGCTCCGAGAAGCAGGGCTGGATCGAAGAGCTCACCACGAAGTTCAACGGCTCCGGCGTCAAGACGGCCTCTGGCAAGACGATTCAGGTGGAGGCCGTGGCCCAGGGCTCGGGCGAAGCGATCGACGACCTGTTGACCGGGACGAGGAAGGCCCACCTGACGAGCCCGGCGTCCGCGGCGTTCATCCGCCTGGGAAACTCCCAGTCCAGGGCGCGAACCGGCAAGGATCTCGTCGGCGAGACGCAGAGCCTCGTCGTCTCTCCCGTGGTGATCGCCATGTGGAAGCCCATGGCCGAGGCGATCGGCTGGGGGCGCACGCCGGTGGGGTGGAAGGAGATCCTGGAGATCGCCCGCAATCCGGCAGGATGGTCGGCCTACGGCCACCCGGAATGGGGGGCCTTCAAGCTCGGACACACCCATCCCCAGTACAGCAACAGCGGCCTGATCTCCCTCCTGGCCGAAACGTATGCCGCGACCGGCAAGGTGTCCGGGCTGACGGTGGAGGACGCGCGCAGGCCCGAGACCGCCAGCTTCGTTTCCGGAATCGAGGGCTCGATCGTCCACTATGGCAGCTCCACCGGCTTCTTCGGCAAGCGCCTGTTCACGGCTGGCCCCCGCTATCTTTCGGCGGCGGTGCTGTACGAGAACATGGTGATCGAGTCGACGTCGCCGGACTACAAGCTTCCCTTCCCCGTGGTGGCGATCTACCCCCGGGAAGGAACCTTCTGGAGCGATCATCCGGTCGGGATCGTGGAGCGGGAGTGGGTGACTCCCGAGCATCGCGAGGCGGCTCAGGCCTACATCGAGTACCTCCTCGCGAAGCCGCAGCAGGAGAAGGCGCTCCGGCTCGGCTTCCGGCCCGCGGACGTGAGCATCCCCCTGGGGGCTCCGTTCGACGCCGCGCATGGCGTCGACCCCAAGGAGCCGCAGACCACCCTCGAAGTGCCCCCTGTCGAGGTGATCGACGCGGTCCTCGGTCTCTGGCAGGACGTGAAGAAGCGCTCGGAGGTCACGCTCGTCCTCGACGTGTCGGGAAGCATGGAGGAGGATGGCAAGATGACCGCGGCCAAGGCCGGGGCCGAGCAGCTCCTCGCGATGCTCGACGATCGGGACTCGTTCTCTCTCCTGGTGTTCAACGATTCCACTCGGTGGGCTCTTCAGAATCAGCCGCTCTCGGCGGGACGCGGTGCGGCGGTCGGCACCGTCCGCGGGCTGTTCGCGGAAGGGGGCACGGCTCTCTACGACGCCGTCGCCCAGGCCTATGACGACCTGCGCAGGAGACCGAAGGCGGACCGCATCTCGGCGATCGTGGTCCTGAGCGACGGCGAGGACCGGAACAGCCAGATCGACCTCGATGAACTGATGCAGTCGATCCGTTCGGACACCGAGAGCCGGGGCATCCGTGTGTTCACGATCGGCTACGGCAGCGGTGCGAAGCAGGGCATCCTCAATTCCATTGCGGACGCCACCGGAGGGCGGTCGTACGAAGGAAACCCGACCAACATCCGGACGGTGTTCCGGGAAATCTCGACCTTCTTCTGACTTCTGACTTCTGACTTCTGAGACACCATGAGCGAGCCGAACTCCCCTCGTCTGACCGCCGCCGGAAGGATCTTCGTCCTCCTCTTCGTCGCGGCCTGTCTGTATGGCGCATACCGGCTGTTCCTCCACCGCCCCGCCGCGCCGCCGGATACGGCCGGGTCCACGTCGGCCACGGACCGCGACGGCGAATCTCAGGGAGGCGAATCTCAGGGGAAGGTCCGGATCGGGATCGCCTATGGCACCGAGAAGGAGCGCTGGCTGCGCGGAGCCGCCGAGGAGTTCGCCAAGACGGACCAGGGAAAGGGCATCCAGGTGGATCTGATCCCGATGGGATCGCTCGAAGGAGCCCAGGCGGTGCTGGCGGGCGACGAGCGCATCCAGGTCTGGAGCCCGGCGAGCGCCCTCTACAAGGACGTCTTCCTCCAGGAGTGGCAGGTCCGGCAGAGCGGCGCCAACCCGATCGTGAGAGAGGAGAATCTGGCCCTCAGCCCCATGGTGTTCGTGATGTGGGCCGAGCGCTACGAAGCCTTCCACAAGGCCTACGGTGAGGTGTCGTTCCGCACCCTCGGCCAGGCTCTGGCGGAGCCTTCGGGCTGGCAGAAGATCGCCGGCCGGCCGGAATGGGGTCTGTTCAAGCTTGGCCACACTCATCCGAACCAGTCGAACAGCGGTCTGATGACCTTGATCCTGATGGCTTACGACCATCATCAGAAGAGTCGGGGCCTCACGCTGCAGGACATCCTCGATCCCGGCTTCGTGACCTGGCTTCGCGATTTCGAACGCGGTGTGAGCGGGCTCTCCCACAGCACCGGCACGCTGATGCGCGAGATGGTCCTGAAGGGACCCTCGGCCTACGACGCCGTGATCGTCTACGAGAACGTGTCGATCGATTATCTTCAGAATGCGCAGGGCCGGTGGGGCGAGCTGAGGGTGGTCTATCCGTCCCACAACGCCTGGAACGAAAACCCCTACTACATCCTGGATGTCCCGTGGAGCAGCGCGGAGCAGCGCACGGCGGCGGGAGCGTTCCTCGACTTCCTCCTGTCCGAGCCGGTACAGAAGACCTCGCTACGCCATGGCTTCCGCCCAGGGAATCCGGCGGTCCCGGTGCGCTTCGCAGGCAGCCCCTTCGTGACCTATCAGCGCTTCGGCCTGAGCCTCGACCTGGGCACCATGTGCGAGACACCGAAAGCCGAAGTGATCAACAACCTCCTTGCCGGCTGGGAGCGCGCGCACGGCGGGCAGTAGCCCGTCGCCGCCGCCCGACCGATCGACAACCGATCGGACAACCGATCGACAACCGTCGAAATTACCGTGCTCGACTATCTGAAGAAAGCTTTCTGGGCAGGTCCGACCGTTACGGGCCTCGGCCGGGTACCGGTCAATGCCCTGGCGACGCTCGGTTGCAGCATCCTGGGTGTCGGCCACCCAGCGTTCTGGCTTCTGGGCCTGGGGCTCGAAGCCGGCTACCTCGCCATGGTGGCGACCGACTCCCGATTCCAGCGCTGGGTGGACCGGCAGGCCCAGAGGGCGGCAATAGCGGCGGTGCCGGATGCGGCACCTCTGCGACAGGAGCTGGTCCAGGGGCTGAGCGGCGAGAACCTGGAGCGGTTTACCGCCATGGAGCAGAAGCACGAGCGGGTCGCGCGCCTGGCGCGCGAGTCCGGCGCCGGCGCGTTCGAGGTGGAGAGCGCCCGGGAAGCGCTCGGTCGGCTTTCCTGGATCCACCTCAAGCTCCTGGTGGCCCGGCAACACCTGGAATCCTCGCTCGACCATGCCGGAAGCTCTGGCCTGAAGGGTAAGATCGGGCAACTGGAGACCGAGGTCGCGTCCTCAGGCAATGATCCCGCCGCCCTTCGCAAATCCCGGGAGGCCACTCTCGAAATCCTTCGCCAGCGGCTCCGGAACCTGGAGCAGTGCGAGGCGACCCTGCGGCAGGTGAACAGCGACCTGGCCCGAGTCGAGGCTCAGGTCGATCTCGCCCTGGAGAGCGCGACAGCCAAGGGAAGCGGCGCCGTGGTCGCCGCGGATCTCGAATTGGCAAGCCAGACGCTCAAAGACGGTCTCGACTTCGGAGCCTCCGAAGCGGCGATCCTGGCCCTGGACGAAGCGTACGCGGCACCAGCCCGGATGCGCGAGCCCACGCGTTAACTGATTCCTTGAGAGATCAGAGCAGGCAGGCGAGGGTGACATTTGCGATGCGTTTTCCGTCTCCTTAAAGGGGATTTGGGGAGACGTGTACGGTCAGGTGGCGCTCCTGGCCATGCAGTCTATCGCGCCTTGCGCTAGACTCGATCCCATTTCGTTACCGCCAATCTGAACAGGAGAGTCCCTTCATGAAAACAAAGCTCGTCTACGCCCTGCTTTTTGTCTGCTTGCTCGGTGCCTCGTCCACCTCCCTGCGTGCCCGCGGCTTCTCCGGCAACTGCTCCGGCACCTATCTGATGGCCGAAGCCGGCGGCGCGACGTCCCTCTGGACGGTCGAGGCCGATGGAACCTTTTTCGCCACCAGCTCGCTTCAGCCGCTTCTGAATTTTTCCGACCAGCCGGGGAGTTGGGAGAAGAACGGAAGCTCCGGTCTCAAGGGAGTGCTCCTCGCTCTCGTGTTCGATGAGAACAACGAGCTTCTCAACGTCAGCCGCGTGGATGTCTCTCTGCACACCGTGGGTGGAGGTTGCAACAACATCGCCGGCTCGCTGGAAGTTCGCGAGTTCACCACCGGAGAAGACCCGCTCGATCCCAGCACCGATACCGGCGATCCCATCGCCACCGATACCGTCACCGGCCGCCGCGTGAAGCCGCTCGATTAGTCGCCTCCTGTCCAGGCTCTCCGGGGTCATGCCCTGGGTCGTCCTTTCCCGGGACGGCGATTCTTCAACTCTTCCGCCGCGCCTCGGCCTCCGCGAGCCAGCCGCGGCGGAGCGATTCCGCCGGGACGCTCGAAAGGTACGGCTTGAGGTCGAGCACCGGAGTGCCGTCGAGCATGTCGACTCCGCGGACGGTGAGGATCCGGCCCTCGCGCCCCATCAGCTCGACGACCGTCAGCGCCAGCGGATTCGGCCGGCGCGGCGAACGGGTGGCGAAGACGCCGTGCGGCCGGTCGTCCGTCGGCGGCGTGCCGGTCCACGACTCCGGAGGAGCCCCGGCGCGGTCGAACACCCAGATCACGTAGAGGTGTGAGAACCCCTCGATGTCCTGGAGGCCGGCCTCGTACTCGGGAAGAATCTCGATCGTCCCCTCCGCCAGATGCTCCGCTCCCAACCCCTTGGGAATGTCGCGAGTTGCCGAATAGGGAGAATGAACGGTGCCGATCGGGCGGAAGGTAAAGGCCTCGGAAGTCGATTCCATAGAAAGAGGGTATCTCAGAAGCCGGTCTGCTCCCGCAAGATGGGCTCCTTCCGCCAAGCCCAACCGCCAGGATCTGGTGTAAGCTCCAACAGCCCTGACCGCCGAAGGTCCACTCCATTCTGAAGCCTATTCTGAAGTGACATTCGAGATGCGTTTTCCGTCTCCTTAACGGGGATATGGGGAGACGTGTACGCTTCATACCTTCCGAGGGCTCGCTCGTCGAGGTGACGGTCCGGACCATCCAATCCCGGTTCCTCCTGCGGCCGAGCTCTTCTCTCAACGAAGTCATCGGAGGCGTCCTGGGCCGAGCCCAGCGTCTCCATCCGGTCCGCTGCCACGCCGCGGTCTTCCTGTCCAATCACTACCACCTTCTCCTGAGCGTGGACGACGCCAACCAGCTCGCCCGCTTCATGGAGTACGTGGGCTCGAACCTGGCACGAGAGGTCAAGCGCCTCGTCGACTGGCCCGAGCACGTCTGGGGCCGCCGGTACCAGGCCATCCTCGTCAGCGAAGAGGAATCCGCGTGGACGCGCCGCTCGGAAGTTGAGCCACCCAACGCTGAGGAATTGATCCACCCCGAGCCCCAGATCCAGTAGCCTGAGTTTGCAAGGACTTAGGCGATCTGGAGGAAGGATGCTGAGAATGGATCAGGTACATGTTATT